>NZ_JADABR010000020.1:0-650874 GCF_015672585.1 Enterobacter sp. Res13-Sevr-PEC09-46
GCTGCGCGTCAAAAGGCACGTAAATGATTTTGTCTTTGAATTTGGCAAACTTTGTAATATCGAAATGCAATTCTCTCGGTATGCCCGTAAAAGAGTGTGTTGCTTCTACAATGACAAAACGGTCAACGACATCAGCGAGAGTATGTAATCTGATGTCGAGCAACATATCTTCGTCATAGTATAAAAAACAGTCGTAAATCATGATGTTAACCCGAAAATTTAAGAATCTAATTTTATAATAGTGTGGAATCTTCCGCGCCCAAAGTAGCCACTTTGGCAGGTCTCGTCAATGCAAACGACGGATTTATACAACGCAAAGAATCAAATGAAGTGCTGTTATGTAAGTTGCTGTATTTGCTAATATGATTGTATCTCTCTTTGAACGGTAAATGATGTGAACAAATACGCAGCGATAACGCTACTGGCAACGGTACTGGTGGGATGCGACAACAACACCGCGCCGCTGTCATTTACGCCGGAGATGGCGAGTTTTTCGAACGAGTTTGACTTTGATCCTCTGCGCGGGCCGGTGAAGGATTTTACCCAGACGCTGTTCAACGATAAGGGTGAAGTCTCTAAACGTGTGACCGGCACGATGTCAACGGAAGGGTGTTTCGATACGCTTGAACTGCACGATCTCGACGCTAATACGGGCGTTGCGCTGGTGCTGGATGCTAACTACTACGTCGATGCGGAAACCCAGCAGCAGAAGGTAAAGTTGCAGGGAAAATGTCAGCTGGCGGAACTGCCGTCTGCCGGCCTGACGTGGGACACCGACGATAACGGGTTTGTGGTTGCCGCGCACAGCAAAGAGATGGAAGTGAAGTACCAGTATGACGCCGACGGCTACCCGCTGGGTAAAACTACAGTTTCCGGCGACAAGCGTTTATCGGTCAAGTCGGTGCCGTCGAAAGATCTGCGCAAGCGCATGGATTATACGGCGGTAAGCCTGTTGAACGATAAACCGATGGGCAATGTAAAGCAGAGCTGTGATTACGATCGCCACAATAACCCGGTGAGCTGTGAGCTGGTGATCACCGATGACAGCGTCAAACCTGCCGTTGAGCACAAGTACACCATCAAAAACAGCATTGAATATTATTGAGAATAAAACCGCGCAGGTTACTGCGCGGTGGGTTTAAGCAGGCTGGCGGAGGAGGACTTATGCCCGGCCAGATGCTGATGCTGGAAAATGCACATGCGGATGGTGTTACGGTATTCGCCGTTAATAAAGAACTCATGGATCAGTTCACCTTCCACCATAAAGCCCAGCTTACGGTAGATATGAATCGCTTTTTCGTTCTCTTTGTCGACGATAAGGTAAAGCTTGTAGAGATTCAGGACGTTAAACCCGTAATCCATCGCCAGCTTTGCCGCCCGCGACGCAAGACCTTTCCCCTGGTGCTCCGGTGAAATAATGATCTGAAATTCCGCTCGACGGTGAACGTGGTTGATCTCAACCAGTTCAACCAGCCCGGCTTTCTCACCTTCGCACTCCACCACAAACCGGCGTTCACTCTGATCGTGGATATGCTTGTCGTAGAGATCGGACAGCTCGACAAACGCCTCATAAGGCTCTTCAAACCAGTAGCGCATCACGCTGGCATTGTTGTCGAGCTGGTGAACAAAGCGTAAATCTTCGCGCTCCAGCGGACGGAGCTTAACGTCACACGGCGTCGACATTACGGTGCTACCGTGCGGCCAGTGCGACGATCCAGACAGCGCAGGGTGTTAGGCTCCCAATAGGCGTTGACGTTGGCACTTTGCTGGCATTTGTCGCGGGCATCAAACGCGACGTCTTCTTTATCCCACTCTTTTTCCACGCGCTTATTCACTTTCTGACGCAGGCTGCGGGTGTCATTCCATTGTTCTTTGTCCATGGCGGCGTTCTGACGGCTTTGCGCGCTGTCACCAGACTCAATGATGAGTTTGCTGGTTTCGGCTGATGCCGTTGCGGCGAAGGCGAACGATGACAGCGCCAGTACGGCTGTCAGACAAAGGCGTTTGCTTAATGTAGTCATAGCGTTTCCTTTAAACGGGTGCAGACAATCGGATTACCCCGTTGGATTCTACACCAATCCGAAAGGGTGTCATACCCGCGCGGCAGGTATGGGAACGATGTGAACATTATCGCGTATGATGTCTAAATCAATCCTCACGAAACGAGAAAAATGTTCAAAACGACGCTGCTTTTTTTCGCGACCGCGCTGTGCGAAATCATCGGATGCTTTTTGCCGTGGCTCTGGCTAAAGCGGGGCGCTTCCGCGCTGCTGCTGATCCCGGCGGGTGTGTCCCTGGCCCTTTTTGTCTGGCTGCTCACCCTGCATCCGGCCGCCAGCGGGAGGGTATATGCGGCCTACGGCGGAGTGTACGTCTGTACCGCGCTGCTGTGGCTGCGCGTTGTCGATGGCGTCAGGCTAAGCCTGTATGACTGGGCAGGCGCGCTGATTGCCCTGTGCGGCATGTTGATCATCGTGGCCGGTTGGGGACGCGCATAAGCGTCCTTATAGTGTGATCGCCCGCTGATTTTACGATCATTATACTTGTATGGTAGTAGTGTAGTTGCGTAAATTTCCTGCATCACAACGAGCGATGTAAGGAAATGGATTATGAAGATTGTCGGGGCTGAAGTATTTGTCACCTGCCCGGGGCGTAACTTTGTCACCCTTAAAATCACCACCGATGAGGGCATTGTCGGCCTGGGTGATGCCACGCTGAACGGACGTGAACTTTCCGTTGCCTCCTACCTGAAAGATCACCTGTGCCCTCAGTTGATTGGCCGCGATGCGCACCGCATCGAAGATATCTGGCAGTTCTTCTATAAAGGCGCTTACTGGCGTCGTGGTCCGGTCACCATGTCAGCGATTTCTGCCGTGGATATGGCGCTGTGGGACATTAAGGCGAAAGCCGCGAACATGCCGCTCTATCAGCTTCTGGGCGGAGCCTCCCGGGAAGGGGTGATGGTTTATTGTCACACCACCGGGCACACCATTGACGACGTGCTGGAAGATTATGCCCGTCATAAAGAGATGGGCTTCAAGGCAATTCGCGTGCAGTGCGGCGTGCCGGGAATGAAAACCACCTACGGCATGGCAAAAGGAAAAGGGCTGGCGTATGAGCCAGCGACCAAGGGCGCCTGGCCGGAAGAGCAGCTATGGTCCACTGAAAAATACCTCGACTTCACGCCGAAACTGTTCGACGCAGTGCGCAGTCAGTTCGGCTTCAATGAACATCTCCTTCACGACATGCACCACCGTCTGACGCCCATCGAAGCGGCGCGATTCGGCAAAAGCATTGAAGAGTACCGTCTGTTCTGGATGGAAGATCCGACTCCCGCTGAAAACCAGGAGTGTTTCCGCCTGATCCGCCAGCACACCGTCACGCCAATTGCGGTGGGGGAAGTGTTCAACAGCATCTGGGACTGCAAGCAGCTGATTGAAGAGCAGCTCATTGACTATATCCGCGCCACCATAACCCATGCGGGCGGCATCACCGGGATGCGTCGCATTGCGGACTTTGCCTCACTTTATCAGGTGCGTACCGGCTCACACGGCCCGTCGGATCTGTCGCCGATTTGCCACGCCGCGGCGCTGCATTTTGACCTGTGGGTACCGAACTTTGGCGTGCAAGAGTATATGGGGTATTCGGAGCAGATGCTGGAAGTGTTCCCGCACAGCTGGCGCTTCGATAACGGCTATATGCACCCGGGCGACAAGCCAGGGCTGGGCATTGAGTTTGATGAGAAGCTGGCGGCGAAATACCCGTACGATCCGGCTTATCTGCCGGTGGCTCGTCTGGAAGACGGCACCCTCTGGAACTGGTAAACGAGGAGCGAATGATGAAAAGCGTAGTGATCCAACAGCCGGATGTGCTGGTGATTGAAGAGCGTCCTCTCCCGTTGCCGGGCGCAGGCGACGTCCGCGTCAAAATTAAGCTCGCCGGTATTTGCGGTTCAGACAGCCATATCTATCGCGGGCATAACCCGTTTGCGAAATACCCGCGGGTAATCGGTCACGAGTTCTTTGGCGAAATAGACGCGGTTGGCGAAGGCGTGGAGGGCACCCGACTGGGCCAGCGCGTTTCGGTTGATCCGGTGATCAGCTGCGGGCACTGCTACCCGTGTTCCGTTGGAAAACCGAACGTTTGTACTTCGCTGGTGGTGCTGGGCGTCCACCGTGACGGCGGCTTCAGCGAATACGCCGTGGTGCCGGCGAAAAATGCCTGGCGCATTCCGGATGCGATCCCTGACCACCACGCGGTGATGGTTGAGCCATTCACCATTGCCGCCAACGTGACGGGGCAGGCGAAACCCACCGAACAGGACGTGGCGCTGATTTACGGCGCAGGCCCGATGGGGCTGGTCACCGTGCAGGCGCTGAAGGGCGTTTACAAGGTGAAGCAGGTCATCGTGGTGGATCGCATTGATGAGCGGCTGGAGATGGCGCAACGCAGCGGCGCAGACTGGGTCTTCAACAACGGCGAGCATTCTTTACAGGCCGCGCTGGATGAAAAAGGCATCAAGCCGACGTTAATCATCGATGCTGCCTGTCATCCGTCCATTTTACAGGAAGCGATTACGCTGGCGTCTCCGGCGGCGCGCATCGTGCTGATGGGCTTCTCCAGCGACCCGAGCCAGATCGTGCAGCAGGGGATCACCGGCAAAGAGCTGTCGATCTTCTCTTCACGCCTGAATGCCAACAAATTCCCGGTGGTCATTGACTGGCTGGAAAAAGGGCTGATCGACCCTGAAAAACTGGTCACCCATACATTTGACTATCACCACGTTACAGACGCCATCGAACTGTTTGAAAAAGACCAGCGGCAGTGCTGCAAAGTCTTGCTCACGTTCGACCAATAATAATTCACGCGGTTAAGAGCCTGCGAAGACAGGCTCTCAGTGGTACGCATCTTACCTTGCAGAGATAGCCATTATGACTCAAGCACAACCTCAAAGAAGTACGTCAGATCTGGTGAAAGCCGCCGTATCTGGCTGGCTGGGCACCGCCCTGGAGTTTATGGATTTCCAGCTCTACTCCCTTGGCGCCGCGCTGGTGTTTCATGAAATTTTCTTCCCTGAGCAGTCCGCGGCCATGGCGCTGATCCTGGCGATGGGCACCTACGGCGCAGGCTACATCGCGCGTATTGTCGGGGCATTTATCTTCGGCAGAATGGGCGACAGAATTGGCCGTAAAAAAGTGCTGTTTATCACCATCACCATGATGGGGATCTGCACCACCTTAATCGGCGTCCTGCCAACCTACGCGCAGATCGGGATTTTCGCACCGGTGCTGCTGGTGACGCTGCGTATTATTCAGGGGCTGGGCGCGGGGGCTGAAATCTCCGGCGCAGGCACCATGCTGGCCGAATACGCCCCGAAGGGTAAACGCGGCATCATCTCCTCGCTGGTGGCCATGGGCACCAACTGCGGGACGCTGAGCGCCACGGCGATCTGGGCCGTGATGTTCTTTGCCCTCGATCGTGAAGAACTTATTGCCTGGGGCTGGCGCGTGCCGTTCCTCGCCAGCGTGGTTGTGATGATCTTCGCCATCTGGCTGCGTATGAACCTTAAAGAGAGCCCGGTGTTTGAGAAGGTAAACGATGCCGAATCCGTTGCGCCGGTTGCTGCGCAGGATACCTCGGTCGGCGCGATGTTTAAGAGCAAATCGTTCTGGCTGGCGACGGGGCTGCGCTTTGGTCAGGCCGGTAACTCTGGGCTTATCCAGACCTTCCTTGCCGGGTACTTGGTACAGACGCTGTTATTTGATAAGGCGATCCCAACCGATGCGCTGATGATCAGCTCGATTCTTGGCTTCGTCTCCATCCCGCTGCTGGGCTGGCTGTCCGATAAAGTGGGGCGCCGTCTGCCATATATCATCCTTAACATTTCAGCCATTATTCTGGCTTACCCGATGCTGTCGATTATCGTCGATAAGAGTTACGCGCCGGGCGTGATTATGCTCTCTATCATCGTTATTCATAACTTTGCGGTGCTCGGGCTGTTTGCGCTGGAAAACATCACCATGGCGGAGATGTTTGGTTCGCGAAACCGCTTTACCCGCATGGCGATCTCCAAAGAGGCGGGCGGTCTCGTGGCGGTAGGCTTTGGTCCGGTGCTGGCGGGGATCTTCTGCAATATGACCGGGTCCTGGTGGCCGATTGTGGCGATGCTGGTGGCGTACTCGCTGATTGGGCTGGTCTCCGCTTTGCTGATGCCAGAAGTGCGCGACCGCGATTTGAGCCTGGTGGAAGATGCAGCTGAACCCCTGCGCCAGAGCGATACCGCAGCGAAGCAGCGGAAATATGGAGCCCTGTCATGAGTTTTATTAACGATAACTTTATGATTGGCAATGCGAGAGGTGTTGAACTTTATCGTAACGTCGCGAAAGCGCTGCCAATTATTGATTATCACTGTCACCTGGACGCGAAAGATATCTTCGAGAATAAAAATCTCGATAATATTGCCGAACTCTGGCTGGCTGGCGATCATTATAAATGGCGCGCCATGCGCGCCAACGGTATTGACGAAAAATACATTACGGGCGATGCCCCGGCGGAGGATAAATTTGCGGCATGGGCTGAAACGGTCGAAGCGAGCTATGGAAATCCGCTCTATCACTGGACTCATTTAGAACTTCACCACTATTTTAACTGTGACGAACCGCTGGGCAGGCATAACTGGCGTGAAATAATGGAGCACTGTAATCTGCTATTGCAGCAGCCTGATTTTACGCCGAGGGAACTCATTAAACGCTCCAGGGTAGAAGTTATTTGCACGACAGATGCTCCGCTTGATGATTTACGCTACCATCAATTATTGCGTGATGACGCGACGTTCAACGTTAAGGTATTACCGACCTTTCGTCCGGACGATGTTTTTGCGCAGAACGCGGAACAGTTTGCCGACTTTATCGATCGATTAGGTGAGACGACAGGATCTAAAATCCAGACATTCAGCGATTTTGTTAAGGGAATGAGCCAGCGTATTGCCTGGTTCCACGAAATGGGGTGCCGAATTTCCGATCACGGACCCGTGGAGATCCATTTTCAGTCAGCAGATGAAAGACAGGTTGAATCCGTGTTTGCCCGAAAGCGCCGGGGTGAAAATCTGGACGCCCGTAATAATGCGATTCTTGACAGTGCCATTTTTATTATGCTGGCGCATAATTACAGGCAGCATAACTGGGCAATGCAGATACACTTCGGTGCGATTCGCAATAATAATTCCCGCATGTACCGTTCTTTGGGTAGTAATACTGGTTTTGACTCGCTGACCGATCAGTCGAATCTTGCGGCCAATCTCAACCAACTCCTGGATGCAATGGCGCAGGCTGAAGCTTTGCCCAAAACCATTCTATATAACCTCAACGCCAGCTATAACGATATTGTCGCGACGACTATCGCTAATTTTCAGACTGCGGAATTGGGCGTTAAATCGCCGATACAGTTTGGCTCCGGATGGTGGTTTAACGACACTCAACGCGGAATGGAAAACCAGCTACATAGCCTTGCGGATCAGGGGCTATTAATGAATTTTGTCGGTATGTTAACCGATTCCCGTAGTCTGGTTTCGTATACTCGCCACGATTATTTCCGTCGTATTTTGTGCAATATCATTGGCGGCTGGGTGGAGCGTGGTGAAGTTCCGGATAATAACGCCATCCTAACGAAGATGGTTAAAAATATTTGCCATGATAATGCTGAAAACTATTTCAGATTCTAAATTCTACTCACTGAGTGGGGATGGAACATGTCTCGTACTGCAAAAAAAATTACTATTCCGGTTAGTATCGGCTACGGACTAACGGATATTATGGGCGGCGGTGCCTTTACCGTTATCGGCGCCTGGTTATTATTCTTCTATACGACATTTGTTGGGTTGTCACCGGTTGAAGCGGCGTCTATTGTTGCTATAGCGCGCATTGTCGATGCTATCGTTAGTTTGTTTATGGGAAGTTTCACTGACCATTTTTACAAAAACTATTTTGGTAAAAAATTTGGTCGCCGACGTTTCTTTTTGCTGATCGGTGCACCGTTGATGCTGGTCTATGCATTGCTGTGGCTTGATGGCATGACATACGGTTTTTATCTCGCCGTCTATCTAGCATTTGAAATTATTGCTGCAATGGTACTGATCCCGTGGGAAACGTTACCGTCAGAAATGACAAAAGACTTTAACCAGCGGACCAAACTCTCTACCTGTCGCATGTTTCTTTCAGCGTCCGGGACGTTTCTGGCGACATTTATTCCCGGATTACTGATCGGCTATTTCGGGGAAAACAGCGCCCATGCCTACCTCATAAACGGCGTTATTTTTGCTGTACTGTTTATGGTATGTGTATTCATCTCGTGGAAAGTGACCTGGGAACGCGAGTTGACGCCGGAAATGCTCTCCGGGCTGGAAAAAAACACACGCCCACAAACAGCAGGGGAGAAGCT
This sequence comes from Enterobacter sp. Res13-Sevr-PEC09-46, assembly GCF_015672585.1. Classification (NCBI taxonomy): domain Bacteria; kingdom Pseudomonadati; phylum Pseudomonadota; class Gammaproteobacteria; order Enterobacterales; family Enterobacteriaceae; genus Enterobacter; species Enterobacter sp. Res13-Sevr-PEC09-46. The sequence continues at coordinate 8,437 of NZ_JADABR010000020.1, forward strand.
GGCTGCCTTTGGACGACTTTTTAAGGAGTATGGTTCCACCCTGAAAATCCGGGCCTTCAGGAAACATCTCGCCATCTATCTGCTGTCGTTTACCGGCAAAGATGTCTACAACACGGTATTTGTATTTTTCTGCGTCTACTGTCTGAATGTCTCTTCCTCACTGGCAGGCACGCTGCTGTCGATGAGTATTGTGGGGCTGCCCGTCACGTTAATTGCGGGTATAGGGATCATCAGATATGGGCCATCAAAGCTATATGTATTTGCCTATTCACTGATGTTGCTCTGTTTGGGGGGCTTCTTTGCCGTGTACCAGATCCCTGCGCTGAATACCGTCGCGACGCTGGTCATTCTGGCCGGGGTGTATCAGGTGGGGCGCTGCGTCCTTGAGTTTACACCGTGGAACGTGTTCCCGTTCATTCCAGATATCGATGAAATGGTCAGCCGTCAGCGTCGTGAGGGACTGTTTGCCGCGGTAATGACATTTTCCCGAAAAACCACGGTCGCTATTGCCACCTTTATTGTGGGTCTCCTGTTACAAAGCGGCGGATTTGTAAAAGGGAGCCAGACACAGCCAACCGAAGCCATCCACACCATCGCAATGCTGATGTTCATCGGCACTGCTGCCTTGCTTATCCTGGCCCTGTGGCAGGCTCTGACATTCAACCTGAACAAGCGTACGCACAAAATCTTTGTGGATGAGCTGGATCGCCTGAAAGCCAACGGCTCTCCCCAACGCGTATCCGCCGAAGCTCGCCGGGTCGTGGAAGATTTAACAGGCTATTCCTACGACAGGTTGTGGCGTGAGCCGACGGTCCGGTCCGGCGAGCAGACGGTGCGCACCCCTGTATGATCTGGTTTATATCTTTTGCCAGATGTCACACAACTTGATTTTTATATCACACCACTTGGCCGAAAGTTAATGTAAATCAATGTTCATGGCAGCATAACCAGTATTGTGATCGGCAGGATAAAGTAATGACACTGCCATTCTAGTTGGTTTAGTCAACCGGCGCAGCCGCACTGTCACCAGAGCGGCTGCGGATCTCAGCGTTCATAATTAACGAGTCTCAATCATGGAAAACCGTTTATTACAGGCGAAGGCAACGCGTCCTCAGTACGATCGCGACAGCCTCAAGGCACGCATTGTTCATTTAGGGTTTGGCGCGTTTCACCGTGCGCACCAGGCGGTGTACACCGATATACTCGCCGCAGAACAGGGCAGCGACTGGGGTTACTGCGAAGTTAACCTGATTGGCGGCGAACAGCAGATCGCCGATCTGAAGGCACAGGATAATCTTTATACCGTAGCAGAGATGTCTGCCGATGCGTGGACGGCGCGCGTGGTCGGCGTCGTCAAAAATGCGCTGCATGCGCAGGTCGACGGCCTTGAAACCGTGCTGGCGGCGCTGTGCGATCCGCAGGTCGCCATTGTTTCCCTGACCATCACCGAGAAAGGGTATTGCCACTCCCCGGCAACCGGACAACTGATGTTCGATCATCCGTTAATCGTTGCCGACCTGCAAAACCCCCATCAGCCGAAATCTGCGCCAGGCGTAGTGGTTGAAGCGCTGGCGCGGCGTAAGGCGGCGGGGCTGCCAGCATTCAGCGTGATGTCATGCGATAACATGCCGGAAAACGGCCATGTGATGCGCAATGTCACCTGCGCCTACGCGCGCGCTGTTGACGGCGAACTGGCCGACTGGATTGAAGCGAACGTCACCTTCCCGTCAACCATGGTGGACCGTATTGTGCCCGCCGTCACGGCTGAAACGCTGGATAAAATTGAACAGCTGACCGGCGTACGCGATCCGGCAGGTGTCGCCTGCGAGCCGTTCCGCCAGTGGGTGGTTGAAGATAATTTCGTCGCCGGACGTCCACAGTGGGAAAAGGCCGGTGCGGAACTGGTTTCTGATGTCATTCCGTTTGAAGAGATGAAGCTGCGTATGCTTAACGGCAGCCACTCGTTCCTGGCCTATCTCGGCTACCTGGCCGGTTATCAGCACATTAACGACTGCATGGAAGATGAACATTATCGCGCAGCCGCGCATGCGCTGATGCTGAAAGAGCAGGCGCCGACGCTGAAAGTGAAGGGGGTGGATTTAGCTCACTATGCCGACCAGCTGATCGCACGTTACAGCAATCCGGCCCTGCGTCACCGCACCTGGCAAATCGCCATGGACGGTAGCCAGAAATTGCCGCAGCGGATGCTCGATTCCGTGCGCTGGCACCTTGTCCACCAGAAACCCTTCCCGCTGCTGGCCCTCGGTGTTGCGGGCTGGATGCGTTATGTCGGCGGTGTGGATGAGCAGGGTAACGCGATTGAGGTGAGCGATCCGCAGCTGGCGGTGATTCAGGCGGCGGTAAACGGTAGCGCTGAAGGCGAAAGCCGCGTTAGCGCGCTGTTGGGCATTGAGGCTATTTTCGGTAACGAGCTGCCGAAGGACGCGGTGTTTGTGGCTGCGGTCATGCAGGCCTATCAAACGTTGCTGCAAAAAGGCGCGAAGGCCACGGTTGCTGAGTACGCCTCCCGGCTTTAACGCGATGACATGCCGCCGTCCGCGGCGGCATGTCGGGGCGCAGCTTAGTGCATCCCCAGGCGAATCAGCTCAATCGGTTCGAACTTACCTTCGCATCCTTCGACTTCAACCGTTTTACCACGGCGCACCTGCTCGGCATTAAGGCCGTCGCTGTGGATCGCTTTAATCACGCCGAACTGGCCTGTGCCGCTAATCATGACGCGGCTGCCAGTGGTGATTGCATTTCGGTTACGGTCGTATGTCATCATGGTATTTTCTCCTCTCGTACTTATCCGTTACGGCGCTAATTCAACGGCTGCCGTTCACGGGGCACTATTAATACGCCTCTCTTTAACGAAATTATTTGCTTTTGATCAAGCTCACACTTTTTTCTTATTTCATGCAGGCGTTGACGGTTCAGGACACCACTTTACAAAGCGGACAGTTATTTTCCTTAATTGATAGTTTCCGGGTGCAAGTGTTTAGGCTTTGTTTATATCCACAATGTCATTCTGGAGGCAGAAAATAACCCTTCATCGGAAAAGGAGTCAGGCTTATGTATAAGAAAATTTTGATGCCTGTTGATGTGTTTGAAATGGATTTGAGCGATAAAGCGGTACGCCACGCGGTCAACCTCGCGAAGGCGGAAGGCGCGACGATCACCCTGGTCAACATTCTCCCTAACAGCAGCCGTTCGTTACTGCGGGGGTTCAATGCCGATATTAAGAAGTTCGAAGAGTATATGACCGCCGAGTCTGATAAGAAGATGAAGGCGCTGAAACGGCTCTTTGATATGTCCCCGGACAATATTGACTGTGAAGTTCGCTTCGGCAACGTACGCGATGAAATCATCAAGCTCAGCAAAGAGGGGAAATATGATGTCATTGTTATCGGATCAAAAAATCCGAGCATTACAACCCATCTGCTGGGTTCGAATGCTGAAACTATCCTGCGCTACGCCACTATTCCGGTATTAGTGGTCCGCTAATTACTTCGCCGCAACCGAAAGGGGGCGGCGAAGTTTTATTCTTCGCTGAACCACTCGCGGTTTTCCTGGCGAATTAACTGAACTGACTCACTAATTTCCTGAAGGTGAAGCGTCATCGCTTTATCTACGGCTTCCACGTCGCGTTTTTCCAGCGCGCTGAAAATATCATGATGCTGGCGCAGCAACATCTCTGGCGGAGAAACATGGTCGAGGCTCATGTAGCGCACGCGGTCGATGGTAGCTTTGATGTTTTCGACGGTATCCCACGCGAGCTGGCACTCGGCGATCTGCGCCAGTTTCTGGTGGAACTCGTCGTCCAGCTGGAAAAAGTCGTTTAACTGTTTGCGGTCGATGGCGATTCGTTGCTGATGCAGGTTTTGCTCCAGCAGGTAGCACTGGTTATCGTTGATGAGCGACGCGGCGCGACGCACCACGGCGCACTCGATGGCCTGGCGAACAAAACAGCCATTCCGTACCTGCGAAAGCGAAATTTTATTTACGTAGCTGCCGCGCTGAGGGCGGATCTGAATAAGGCCGTTTTCTGCGAGCTTAATAAACGCCTCACGTACGGGCTGACGGGAAACGTCAAAACGTACCGAAACCTCTTTTTCTGAGAGTGGCGTTCCCGGTGGGATCAGGCAGCGGACAATATCACGGCGTAAGATGCGATATATTTGCTGATTAACGGGCTGGGTAGGATTAAGTTGCGATTCAGCGGCCATGGGTTGTGATTTCTCAGAGAGTTAACCTGAACATACTACCATTCTTTTCCCTGCCATCACATACCCGGCCCGCAGGCCGGGTGGGGTAAATTAACCGCGATGCACGCTGAGTCCGGCATAGGACTGGCTGACGGGCATCATCTCAACCGTATTGATGTTGACATGCTTCGGCAGATTCGCGACCCACCAGACGGTTTCGGTGATATCTTCCGGCGTCAGCGCATTCGCGTTTTCATAGGTTTTATCCGCTTTCGCGTCGTCGCCTTTGAAACGCACGTTGGAGAATTCAGTTCCTCCTACCAGACCCGGTTCAACATCGGTCACGCGGATCGCGGTTCCGTGCAGGTCGGTGCGCAGGTTCAGGCTGAACTGGCGGACAAAGGCTTTGGTCGCGCCATAGACGTTGCCGCCCGCGTAAGGCCAGCTTCCGGCGGTGGAACCGATGTTAATGATATGGCCACGGTTACGTTCAACCATGCCCGGCAGCACGGCGCGGGTCATGTACACCAGCCCTTTGTTGTTGGTGTCGATCATGTTTTCCCAGTCTTCCACGCTGGCTTTGTGGGCAGGCTCCATGCCCAGTGCCAGGCCAGCGTTATTGACCAGCACGTCAATTTCACGCCATTCGGCAGGCAGGTTGGCAATCATCTCTTCGATGGCGGCGCGGTTGCGCACGTCCAGCTGCGCGGTCAGAATGCTGTCACCCAGCTCGTCTTTTAGCTCCTGCAAACGCTCCTGACGACGCCCTGTTGCAATCACTTTGTGTCCGTTGGCGACGAAGCGACGCGTGATGCTTTCACCAAAACCCGCTGTCGCCCCGGTAACTAAAATAATCATCTCACTGTTCCTCAACGCTTTTTGTGTTGTACTAACATAGCACGCTCTCCGGCACGTCGTTAAGGCAACATTTGTATGACGCCATTGCAGGCCGGCGCAGGCTGGCCTACTCTGGGGAGAAATACCGTGCTCAGGAGTAAACGATGTCGGTCAACAATCCTTTTTTTGAAATTAGCCTGTTGCCTTATCAGGCGCCACGTTTTGATGCGATTAACGACAGCCATTATCGTCCGGCATTTGATGAAGCAATGCGCCTGAAGCGTGCAGACATTGACGCGATTATCGCGCAGCGCGCCGCGCCGGACTTCGACAATACCGTGCTGGCGCTGGAAAAGAGCGGGGCCATGCTGTCACGCGTGAGCAGCGTGTTCTTCGCCATGACGTCCGCACACACCAACGATGATCTTCAGGCACTGGACGAGCAGTTCTCCACCGAACTGGCCGGGCTGGCGAACGATATCTGGCTAAACGATACGCTTTTCGCCCGCGTGGAAGCCGTCTGGCAGGATCGCGAGGCGCTGGATGCCGAATCCCGACGACTGACGGAGGAGATGTATCAGCACTTTGTTCTTGCTGGCGCGCGTCTGAATGCCGATGAAAAAGCCGAGCTGAAAGCCCTGAATACCGAAGCCGCCACCCTGACCAGCCAGTTCAACCAGCGCCTGCTGGCGGCGAACAAGGCGGGAGGGCTGGTGGTGGACGATGTTCACCAGCTTGACGGGCTCAGTGCGGAGGAGGTGGCTGCCGCGGCTCACGCTGCCGCAGAAAAAGGGCTGACGGATCGCTGGCTGATCCCACTTTTGAATACCACGCAACAGCCCGCGCTGGCGGCGCTGTCGTTGCGCGAGACCCGTAAAAAGTTGTTCAGCGCGGGCTGGGAACGCACTCAGAAAGGCGACGAAAACGATACGCGCGAGCTGATCCGTCGGCTTACCGCGTTACGGGCAAGACAGGCGCAGCTGCTCGGCTTTGACAACTATGCGAGCTGGAGCATTGCCGATCAGATGGCGAAAATGCCGGAAGCCGCGCTCGAATTCATGCGCGGGATAGTTCCTGCGGCACGCGGCAGGGCCGCGCTGGAGCAGGCGGATATTCAGAAGGTCATCGACGACGAGCAGGGTGGTTTTACGGTACAGGCCTGGGACTGGGCGTTTTATGCCGAACGCGTGCGCTCAGCGAAATACGCGCTGGATGAGTCGCAGATCAAACCCTATTTCGCGCTCAATACCGTGCTGGAAGATGGCGTATTCTGGACCGCCACGCAGCTGTTCGGTATCCGCTTTGTCGAGCGTTTCGATATTCCGGTTTACCACCCGGATGTACGCGTGTGGGAGATTTTCGACCACACGGGTGAAGGCATGGCGCTGTTCTACGGCGACTTTTTCGCGCGTGATTCCAAAGCGGGCGGCGCGTGGATGGGGAATTTTGTTGAGCAGTCTTATGAGTTTGCCGCGCGTCCGGTGATTTATAACGTCTGCAACTATCAAAAACCGGCGAACGGGCAGACCGCGCTGATCTCCTGGGATGATGTGATTACCCTGTTCCACGAGTTTGGCCATACCCTGCATGGCCTGTTTGCCAGCCAGCGCTATGCCACGCTTTCAGGCACCAACACGCCACGTGATTTCGTTGAATTTCCTTCGCAAATCAATGAACACTGGGCCAGCCATCCGCAGGTGTTTGCGCACTTTGCTCGTCACTATCAAACCGGCGAACCGATGCCGGATGCGCTGCGGGAAAAAATGCTCAATGCGACCCAGTTTAATAAGGGTTATGACATGACGGAGCTATTGAGCGCCGCGCTGCTGGATATGAACTGGCACGGCATTCAGGAGCCCGTTGAAGACGTGGAAGCCTTTGAAGCCGCCGCGTTGAAAAAAGAGGGGTTGGATCTTCCAGCCGTACCGCCGCGCTATCGCAGCAGCTATTTCGCCCACATCTTCGGCGGCGGCTACGCGGCGGGCTATTACGCCTATCTCTGGACGCAGATGCTGGCGGACGATGGCTACCAGTGGTTTGTCGAGCAGGGCGGTTTGACACGCGTGAACGGACAGAAATTCCGCGAGGCGATTTTGTCCCGCGGCAACAGCACTGATTTAGCTGAACTTTACCGGAACTGGCGCGGGCACGATCCGAAGATCGAACCGATGCTGGAGAATCGCGGATTGAGTGCGTAAGGCTTTTTAGTGTGGGAACAGAACCGGGCGCGAGGCCCGGTTTTTTCTTTCCCAAAATGAATCCTTAATTCTGCGAAATTTGCAGGAGGATAGGGGTCAGCTTCACGTAGCTACACCTTTACTTTTACCCAGTAAGGATCCCCGCGACTTTAGAACATCTGGCGCTTTAACTCGGCTTTATCCGTTGGCCGGACTAAAGATACTGCTTCAGCGTCCACGTTTATAAGTCAGCCATCCCTCACAGGATGGCTGTATATTGTTTAATTTAATGAAATACGAACCACACTATCCGGGCCTTTCGTCGTGTTGTCGTCATTGAAGTCCTGCTTCACGGTTACGTATAACGTTTTACCGTCCGGTGTTACCAGAAGACTGTTGGGATGGCTGGTGAACGTCCAGCTGTTTTTCACAGCATAGCTCCCGGCGTCAAGCTGCAACACCTTCCTGGATTCGCGCTGAGTGATGAAAATTTCGTTGCGCTCAGCGTTAAACTTAATTCCCAGCGCATCGCCTTTAAGACGCTTGATAACTTTCCCGCTGCGCTCATCAAATACCAGTGTGGTTTTGGCTTTTGAATCATCAGTCACGAACAGGCGCCCGGTGGCCGGATCTTCTGCCATATTCAGGAACAAATACGCTTTTTTATCTCCCGGCGTCCAGCGCTGTTCGATTTTATACGTCTCCGGGTTAATCACCAGAATTTCACCGCCGCCATTGGCGGCATAAAGGCGGTCTGTCAGCGGCGAATAAATAATCCCCGTCACCCATTTCCCGGCATTTTCGATTCGGGCTTTTAGCGTCATGGTGTTGGCATCAACCACGGAGATAAACCCAGGGTCGGCAACGCCGCCGATAAACAGTTGTCCCTTGTGGAAGAGGATTTCACGCGCACCAACCGGGTCGCCATCCTTGTCTTTGCCTTCAAACATCAGGCGCTGTAGCACCTTGCCGCTTTGCACGTCCACTTTCGATACCCCGCCATCAAGGGTGTTGGTGGTGTAGTAGACCTTGCCATTATCGTCCGCTGCCATGCCGAAGTTTTTCAGGTCGGTGTGGGTTTCACCTTGCGTGGCAAGCGTTGTGGGATCCAGTTTATAGAGCACCCCGCCGTTGACGTTTTTGAAACTCTGTGCGCTCGCAACGTACAACGCGTTTGCCGTTGGGGAGTAAACCATCTCATACAGACCGTCAGCGAGTTCGCGCTGCTTGAGCTCAGCCGAACCCGGGAGGGCTGCTGACGCCGTTGCGCTCAGGGTTAACGCCGCGGTAAGAATGCTTAAGCCCCATGTCTTTCCTTTTAGCCAATGGAATGTGTTCATTTTTTGTTCCTGTCATGCGCGAGCCGCGCTGATTTTGATAAATATACATTTATTTACATTTAACTTACAAAATTACCTGTGCATAATAAAGCAAATAATTATCATTTCCATTCTTATTTGGATGAATGATTTGCACATAACGACAACAACAGACAGGTAACATGATGATTTTTAAAGGCAGGGCTAATCGCGCGAAAGCGCCCGCAGGGTTAATTCCTGCTTCCTTCTCACTTTCACTGCTTGCGCTGGCAATGTCCGCCGTCATGCATCCGGCACAGGCGGATGAAAATACGCAAGAACAAGAGATGGTTGTCTACGGTGACGGGAACGGGAGCGCCGACTCGCAGCAGGATTATGCGGTAAAAACCACGCGTTCAGGCACCAAAATGCTGCTGACCCCGCGCGATATCCCCCAGTCAGTCAGCGTCGTGACGCGCCAGCGTATGCAGGATCAAGACCTGCAAACCATTGACCAGGTACTTACCAATGCCACCGGCGTTTCGTCGCAGCAGGTTGATAGCGAGCGTTCCAGCTACTTTTCCCGCGGCTTTGAAATCACCAATTTCGCCTACGATGAGATCCCCACATCAATGGGCGACGCGTGGAACTTTGGCGATGCGCAGGAAGATACTGCCATTTATGATCGTATAGAGATTGTGCGTGGCGCAAACGGCCTGATGACCGGCGCTGGCGATCCGGGAGCAACGGTGAACATGGTGCGTAAACGTGCCGACAGTAAAACCTTCAGGGGCAACGTCAGCGCAAGTTACGGAAGCTGGAACAAACAGCGTTATGTGGGCGACATCTCCGCGCCCCTCAATTCCGATGGCAGCCTGCGTGGGCGCGTCGTGGCAGGTTATCAGGATCAGGACAGCTGGCTTGACAGATATGGCAAGCGCAAGAAATTTCTCTATGGCGTCATTGAAGGCGATGTAACGGAACACACGACGGCCTCGCTGGGCTGGGACTATCAGCAAACAAACACAGCCAACCCGACCTGGGGCGGATTACCCAGCCTGTACAGTAACGGCAGCCGTACCCATTACGATCGCAACGTCAATACCTCGGCAGACTGGACGGGATACTCCGTTGAGTCGCGTAAAGTTTTTGCTAACCTCACCCATAACTGGGATAACGGCTGGTCGGTGCGTTTCAATGGAACCCACGGCGAGCAAACGTTCAATGATACCCTGCTTTATGTGATGGGCAATCCGGACGCCACCACCGGAGAAGGCGCATCAGGCTGGGGTAGTAAGGATCGCGGCAAGCGCACTCTGGACGCCTTTGATGCCTACGCCAGCGGGCCTTTTGAACTTCTCGGGCGTCAACATCAGCTGATGGCCGGAGCCAACTATAGCCGACAGCACAATGCTACCTTCAGCAAAGACGGGCCAATGGACAGTGCTCAGATTGGCATCTTCAACAACAGCTGGGACGGCAGCGTGGCCGAGCCGGAGTGGGGCGACTGGTATCAAAATGCGGATGATATCGTGCGGCAAAAATCGGCGTATACGGCGGCACGCCTGTCGCTGGCGGATCCGTTGTCGCTAATCGTTGGCGCACGTTATACCCAGTACAGCTCAGATGGCAGCAGCGGCGATATGCGTAAATACAACACCACCCCTTACGGCGGGCTGGTGTATGACATCAACGACAGCCTTTCCGCTTACGCCAGCTATACCTCAATTTTTGCCCCGCAAACCAAACGCACGAAAGAGGGTGCATGGCTCTCTCCCGTCACCGGTAAAAATTATGAAACCGGCCTGAAGGCAGACTGGATGGACGGTCGACTGACCACCAACGTTGCCGTATTCCGCATAGAACAGGAGAACGCGGGGGAGGAAATCAGCGGGGTATTCGTTAATGGATCCAGCGAACAAGCTTATCGCGCAACCAAAGGCGCAGTGAGCAAAGGGGCGGAATTTGAGGTGAACGGTGCCGTTACCGACAATCTACAGCTTACCTTCAGCGCGACCCGCTATGTTGCCCGTGATTCAGATGGCCGCTTCAACAGCTTTGCGCCGCAGACGCAGCTTAAGGTGTTCAGCCGTTACCGCGTCCCGGCGCTTCCGGATCTGACCGTAGGCGGCGGCGTGAACTGGCAGAATCAGGTGTACAAAGATGTCACCGGTCCGGACGGCGAGACGCAGCGCCTCTATCAGGGCAGCTATCCGCTCGTCGACTTGTTCGCGCAGTATCAGCTGACGAAACAGCTGGCGGTGCAGGCAAACGTTCGTAACCTGTTCGACCGCGAATACTACTCCTACCTCGATGACTCTGCCGTCTATGGCGAACCGCGTAGCGTCTCGGTAAGCATGAGTTACACATTCTGATCTAATCAGCTTATCGCTATCCTGGCCATCACCTGTTCCGAAATGCGCTTCGGCCCCACCAGCGGCAACGACACGGCGATGGCCGCCATGCCATTGCCATCCTGGTAACGAATAAAGTGCCGGTTTGAACGGGTGACGAGCCTGGTGCCGGAAACATTGGATCAGTTAAAGAAGACGTATGTTGGATATGCAATAAAACAGCCAGACGCAAAAGCGTAAATATTCAATGAACAGGACGCCCTCAGACTCGAGGGGCATCCTGAGCAATACTAAAAGGGGACCTGTTTCATCCTGAAGCGATGCGTCTCTTTATGCAGTTTCATGCGCCTATCGGTAAATATCCCTGCCACTCTGGAAGATCGCGGTGCCCTGTATCGCAGGGTGTCAGATGAATAAACAACCCTCCAACCTTTTCAAGCAACAGGCAATCATCAACCTCTTTTAAATTATCCTTATGTTGTTGATCGACACCGCAAAGTAGCGTTAGTAATGCTTTCTCCTTAGCCTGCCGGGCATTTTCGGCGACGAACAGATCATATTCGTGCAGTTCTGCAAGCGTATCCGGCCTGTAACCACCCGCATTGACGAAAAATAATCTCTTCGTAGACTGGGGCGGCTCCGGGGAAAGCGTGACAGAGTATCCGTCGGCCCACGTGATACGGCTATAGCCGTCTATATGAATTTTATCACTATCACCAAACCATGCTTCACGCAGTGCAGGCCAGGCATCATTGGGCTTACGTGCCGCCACAAACTGGATGTCGTGGACCTCAATATTGGATTTACCGGCATTTCCGCCGACATAAAACATATACAAATTCATACAACCCTCAGAAGTTATTTAATCGCTATATATTTAACTATATAGCGAGCTGGGCTACAACTGTGCAAAAGACATTGATGACAATGAGTTCAAGATTCTTCTACGCAAAGCCACGAGGAGTTTACGCAGCATGTTTCATGAACAATTGCCCACAATTGGATGACAACATCTGACTAAGTCGACCATGCACCACCCAGACCGATTTCCTTTTATTCAACCTTGCATCAACGGCGCGCTTGAGGAGGTTGTCATTGCGGTGATTTTTCTGGAAAATTCGATATATAAAAGAATATATAACGAGAGGGTGTTTATGGCCAGGAAACGAATGCAGGTTGTGCTGGTGGCGGTTGCGCTGCTGCAAATGCCATCCATGGCGCTGGCAAAGGATATCAGGGTGACTTATGCCGGTTCCATGGGCAAAGTAATGGACCAGGGGTTAGGTCCGGCTTTTTCCAGAGCAAATAACGACGGCTATCAGGGGCAGGGTCAGGGTGCATACGGGATGGCACGCCTGCTTGCAAGCCACAAAATTGAGGCTGATGTGTTTGTCTCCATCACCCCGGGGCCGATGCAAATTCTCAAAGACGCCGGGCTGATAGATGAGGCGGTCCCTGTCGCCAGTACCAGCATGGTGGTCGCTTACAGTCCTGAGGGTAAACATGCAGCGCAGTTTGAACAGGCCAACAGAAAGAAAGACGGCTCGTGGCTGACTCTGCTGACGCAGAAAGATGTCTTATTTGGCCGCACCGATCCTTATGTCGACCCAAAAGGCCAGAATATTGTGTTTAGCCTGATGCTGGCGGAAAAGTATTACAACATGCCGGGCATCACCGATAAAATTTTAGGCTCGCTGCAAAACCCACAGCAGACTCATCAGGAAGGAGGGCTGCTGGCGCGTCTGGAAAGCGGTCAGGTGGATGCAGCAGCGGGATACGAGAGTGAAGTTCGCTCAGCGCATTTGCCGTATGTCGCGCTGCCGGATGAAATAAACCTCAGCAACCCGGCGATGACGAAACAGTGGTATGACACCGTCAGTTTTACCATTAAAGACAGCAAAGGCCAGGATCAAATTCTGCACACTCAACCAATGGTGTTCTATGCGGCGGTGCTGAAAAACGCGCCGAATGGTGTAGAACAGGGACAAAAGTTCGTATCGTTCATGCAAAGCGCCGAGGGGCAGAAATTGTTCAAAGCGTTTGGCTACGCCGAACCTAAAGGAGACAGCTTATACGCCCGCTAAGAAAACCGGGCTGGGTGGCGGGGTGGTTATCTCTGCCCGCTATCCTGCTGTTAAGTATCCCCTTTATCACGCTGATTAGCGTCACGCCCTGGCATCATCTGAAGCTGGCCTGGCGCGACGACAGCGCCATTGCCGTCTCAATGGGACTGGGTGTGCTGGCGCTCGGAATTATCATTCTTATCGGCATGCCGGTGGCATGGTGGCTGTCACAAGCCACGGGTCGAAAACGATTGATCGGTGAACTGCTGGTGATGATCCCTCTGCTGACGCCACCGCTGGCAATGGGAATTTTGCTGGTTTCGGCTTTCGGGCCTTATGGCGTGATTGGCCGCTGGCTTTCACTGTTGGGAGCTACGCTGGTAAATAATCCGGCGGCGTTTGTGCTGGCTCAGGTTTACGGCGCTTTGCCTTATTTTATCGTGGTGTCGCGTTCGGCGTTTGCCACTGTTCCCAAAAATATTCTTGAAGCGGGACAAACGTTGGGAGCTTCTCCCTGGAACCGCTTTCGTTTTCTTACATTACCCCTGGCATTGCCTGGGCTGGCTTCTGCCGTAACACTCGCCTGGGTTCGCGCGGTAGGCGAGTTCGGGATCGTGATGATCTTTGCTTATTTCCCGCAGGGTATACCGGTAAAGCTGTATACCAATCTGCAAAATGACGGGGTGGACACAGTATATACTTTGCTATGGATGCTGCTGGTAGTGACGCTTCCCCTGCCAATGGTCTGCTTTGCTCTTGGCAAACGAATGGCCAGGAAATGAACACCCCTTAGATCGTCCGTTCCTCGTTCATAGCGGATGAGCTTGCTCACGTTTCCTTTTCAGCGGGCTACCTCGAATAACCCCAAACCGGATTCTTCATAAAAGGCCACACACAGAAACCTCCAGTCAGTCAGACTGAAAGTACAGGGCAGGAAGAAAATGTGGCGCGCGCTGGATATGTCTTACAATCGGATCGGTGGGATTATGCTGGGGGAACCATGGAGGCGTAAATCGGTACGTCGCGATAGCGGAAGAAATTACGCAAAGTTAACGTTGTATGCTCTTTGTCTCCCGAAGCCAGAACCGGGCTTTGCGCCCGGTTACTCTTGTATTAACCACATGTCCGACTCTTCGAACATCTCCTCAAGCATGCGGTTGAGCTTTTCACGGTCGCTTTTGCTGGCGTCGCTGTTCAGGCCGTTCGCTTGCATTGGCTTAACCGTCACGCTGGCATCAGGAAAAATCCGGTGCACGCGTTTTGTCAGTTCGGCCAGAATGATTTCCCTGGCTCCTTCCAGCCCCTGTACGTTTCGCTTGTCATAAACCAGTTCCACAAACATGATTGTTTACCTTATGGATATTACGCATGTGATTCAGCCTGAACGTACAATACTACTGTATATGGGTACAGTCAAACGGCGTTCAGACTAAAGCATTGTCCAGAGCAATGCAGACAGCGTTGCCAGCCCCCCCAATACGACCAAAAACACCGTCACGCCGCGAAGCTCTGCCAGCGAGGGGCGGGTGTATATGAGGTACGCCGGGATAAGGAACAGGATCACCGCGATCAGTGGTCCGCAGAACATTTCAATCAGGCTGAGCACATCCGGATTGGCATAAACAATGCCATAGGTCAGCAGGAACAGCGCCAGAGAGGCCAGCCGCTTGCTGGCGTTGGCCTTTTTGCCGGATACGCTGGCAGCCAACTGGCCAAACGTTTGTGCGACCGACAGACCTACGCCGAGGAAGGATTTCGTCATACCGATGATAGCGATGAGCGGGGCAATGTGGTAAATCAGGCTGAAATCACCGTTTCCCTTCATCACCGACAGCACATTCAGGTTTTCCGCCTTCGCTCGCACAAAGTTGTCATGGGGGATCCCCAGCACGCAGCTCAGCACGAAAAAGAGGATACTGGCGAAGATAGCTAAGTAGGCGATACGGATCACGAACAGTGCCTTTTTCTCACCCTCCGCTTTCCTCTCCCGGTAGTAAGAGCTCAGCGGGGAGACCATAGGCGCGCAGCAAAACGAGAAGGTAATAAGCGGCAGCGTCAGCCAGATATTTTTCAGCGTTACCGGCAGCGGCGTGGCGTTCATTTCAGCGGCCGTATCGGTCAGGTTAGACAGATGCCATCCCGGGATAAGTGATACGGCGATCAGCAGTACAGATGCCGCGAACGGCAGCGCCAGTGCGCTCATAATGGCCACGACTCTGTCCCGGCCCTTGCTAAGCACCACATACAGCGCAGCAACCACGATAAACGACAATGGCCCACGGCTGAGGGCGGTAATATGCAGATGCTCCACCAGTAAATTACTCAGCGCATTAATCAGCGCCACCCCGTAAACCAGGGTTACCGGGAAGAAGGTCACACAATAGAACAGGGTGATCAGCTTTTCACCCCTTCCGCTGAAGAAGGAGCCGAAGATCGGCAACGTGCCGTTTTCAGTCTTCTCTTCACGCATATATACACGACAAAGGAGTAAATGGGGGATCAGGGATAACGGCAGCCCCAGCAGGAGCATAACCAGAAAAATAACCGGACCACGGGTGCCGATTTCCACGGGAAGGAACAGTGTTCCCGCTCCGACGGCTGTACCATAAAGGCCCAGCGTCCAGATATTATCCTGCCAGTGCCAGTTAGAGCGTGTTGTAATATTAGCTGAGAGAGTTGTGGCTTTATTCATCATATTTTACCGCGTTGTTAGAGGGGCGACGACTTATTTAGTTTTTATCTGTCTGTAGTCGTCGCTGCGCCATTACGTCACGGGTGGGAGGGGTTTGATGTTGCATACCGAAAACCTTATGTGTATGCCTGCAATAACTATCGTTATTCTTTGACGATGCTTTAACAGGCGGTTAATTAAGAAAGGGATTTGTTAAATTAACGGACAAATAACGACTGACTTTCCCTGCCTGCACGTCTGTTAATTAAAGAATAAACACCCTGTTTTATTAAGTACCATAAGGCGCCATCATATTGAAGGGGGGCTTATTTAATTATTTTATTGGGCGTGAAATTATCCCGTTATGCCTGAAATTAAAAAACAGAATGTAGACAATCGCGTAACCCGCTCGTAGCTTTCGAACCGTCTTGTAACATAACGCTCTCTTTATGGTGGCGAAGGGGTTCAGGACGTCGTATGCCTGCTATTAAACGCCCCATAAGAAAATCCTCTTCTATACTCAGTTACGTTTAGTGAAATATGCCGCCGCTCCACACGTCGCGTTCCCTTAATAGCGGCGGGCAGCAGGGGTATATATTCACGAAAACGCCTTAATAATGGTCAATTTTGCATTTTAGAGGGGGTTTCCTGGTATGTTGCATTCTCAATCCTCGCGGGTCGGTAGCATTTTGCTGCTGCTGACCGCGATAATAGCCTTCGCGGTGGCGCTATACGCCTGGTGGACGCCGCTTACCGGCGTCACTGGCACCATTGGCGCACTGGGCGTGGTCATTGCCAGCGTAGTGCTGGCGATCCTGACCTTTATGTTACGTGCGGCATCGCGTCGCGGGGCGCGCGTTTTTCTGATTATTGTCACCCTGGTGGTGTTGGCGGGTATTGCTTTCGCCGCCGCGCTGCTGCACCAGTTCATCATAACGGCAGCCATGGTGGTCGGCCTGATTGGTCTGATTATGCTGAGCAGCCATTCCGCTCGTTACAACCATCCCGTCAGAAGCTGAGGAGCCGCCCGTGCACAACGATAAGCATTATCCCTTCATAAAAGTCAGCATGACGGCGCTGGCGCTGCTGGTCGCTCCGCTCGCGCTACAGGCGCAGGATAAGGCCGCTGAAGCCTCGCAGGGGACACAGGAATCACTGAACATTGATGCGGCCGATCAGCAGGCGCCCGGAACCACAAAAACCACCGACGATGCCTCAACCGGCAGCGGTGATGGAAAGAGAGTCGCCTCGGCCAGCCAGCCAGCGACGCCGCTGGTGCCCGGCACCGCCACCTGGGACAGCTTCCACGGCCAGCTTAACGCGCAGAAATACAGTCCCCTGACCCAAATTACGGCGGATAACGTCGGGAAATTAACGAAAGTCTGGGAGTTCCATACCGGCGACGTCTCGGATGGTAAAGGCGATACGCCAGCTACCGTCTGGTCCGCAACGCCCATTTTCGCCAACGATACGCTCTATATCGGCACGCCATTCGATCGCCTGATTGCGCTGGATCCGGGGACGGGTAAAGAGAAGTGGCACTATGACACCAAATCGTCGCGCAAGGCGCTGACCCAGCCGGTGCTGAAAAATCGCGGCGTTTCCTACTGGCAGGCCAAAAATCCGGTGACAGGTGAGGCATGCCAGAAGATGGTCTATATGGGCACCGTTGACGGCAAGCTCTTTGCGCTGGACGCCGATTCAGGCAAACCGTGCAGCGGCTTTGCGAACAACGGCGTGCTGGATTTGAACCAGTGGAATACCGTTAACGCGAAGTATCCGCTCTCTGTCCTGCAACCGCCAACCGTTGTCGGCAACCATCTGCTGGTGGGCTGGGCCGGGAAGGACTGGGCCTATGCCGAAGCCCCTCCGGGCACCGTATTTTCAGTCAACGCCCAGACCGGTAAGCTTGAGTGGACCTTTGAGGCGATCCCGGCAGAGATCCGCAAGCGTACCGGTACTGCCAACGTCTGGACGCACATGTCCGCCGATGAGGCCAACGGGCTGGTCTATCTCCCGGTCTCATCGCCGTCTCCCAACTATTGGGGCGGCAACCGCGTGGACGCTATTCCGCTTGGCACCTCGACCACCGCCCTGGACATCAACACCGGTAAAGTGGTCTGGTCACGTCAGTGGGTACACCACGACGTCTGGGATTACGATATCAACTCCGCCCCGACGCTGATGGACATCACCGTAGACGGCAAGCAGATCCCGGCGCTGGTGCAGGCCACCAAGCAGGGTTTCCTGTTTGTGGTTAACCGCCTGACGGGGGAGGACGTATGGCCAATCGAAGAACGTCCGGTTCCGCAGGGTGATGGGTCGGTTCAGGGCGAAGTTCTCTCGCCCACGCAGCCATTCCCGACCAAACCCGCGCCGCTGCTCGACCAGTCGAAAAAACCGGAAATCTGGAAGCTGGCGGATATCGTCGGTGGCGGCCAGTGCTCCCGTCTGTGGGATAACCTGACCTATGAAGGAATGTATACCCCGCCGACCACCAAAGGCGAAGGCACGCTCACCTATCCCGATAGCGCCGGCGGCGTCCAGTGGGGTGGGGTGGCGTTCGATCCGCAAAAACAGATCGCCATCGTCAACACCTCGCATATCGTCCAGTACGTGAAGCTGTACAGCCGTGAGGATTACGATAACGCAGACAAAGACTCCGGCAACGAAAGCGGCTTTGCCCCACAGGAAGGCGCCCCGTACGGTATGCGTCTGCTGGTGGCGAGCAACTGGCTTGGCATGCCGTGCTGGCAACCGCCGTTTGGTGAAATCGTGGCGCTGGACATGCACACGGGCGATGTGAAATGGCGTCGTCCGGTTGGCGCCTCCCAGCAGTATGGCTTCTTCATGCCGGAAAGCTGGGGTTCACCTACCATTGGCGGTCCGGCAGTGACGGCGGGCGGCGTGATCTTCATCGGTGCCTCAATGGATGCCAAAGTGCGTGCCTACTCGGTCGAGAGCGGTGAAGAGCTGTGGTCCGATCAGGCCGAAGCTCCGGCGGTAGCGAACCCGTCTGTTTATGAATATAAAGGTCGCCAGTATGTGGCCTTCGTGGCAGGCGGGAATACGATCCTGAAGGATCAGGTGGGCGATCAGGTGGTGGTCTACGCCTTGCCGGAATAATTCATCAGGAAGGGGAAATAAGCGTGGGGCCTGCGGGCCCCACTTTATTTTGCAGTAGCAGTCGTTTTACCGACGCGTTATTTATCGGCTGATGCGCCAGCACGCGTTGACATCTGCTCGGCGGACTTCAGATGCTGCTCAACGACCGGAGTGTGCTCGTTGGCCAGAGCCTTCACATCTGGATCGTCGATTTTACTGGCGTCGCTTTTAAGCTTCGACAGCACCTTCTCGTGGTCCTTCACGCCAGCATATTCCATATACATTTTGTCAAAAGCGTCACCGCGCTGGTTTTCCAGCCTTGAGTTCAGGGCTTTATGCGCGGCGTCTGGTTCGGTCGGCAGCTCCACGCCCTTTTTCTGGGCAACGGTCTTGACTTTGGTCAGCGCGGCGCCGTGATCGTCGACCATTTTCTGGGCGAATGTTTTCACTTCACTGGTTTGGGCCTTGTCGAGGGCGAGCCTGGCGGCGGCAACTTCGTTGATATTGGCCTGCGCCATGTCCTTCAATGCTTTCTCGTCGCCGGAGCTGAGTCTGGCGTCCGGTTGAGCCTGGCCCGCAGTTTGAGTTTGCGCGGCGCTGGTTGTCTGGGCTTGTACGCCAACGGTGCTGAACATTGCTGCAACTGCTGATACGGCTAGCAGCCTTTTCAGGGTTTTACTCGTGTGCATATTGTTCTCCTGATGGTCATGGTACAGGTAAGTTTCAATTGCTTCAGGCGCAACCGGCAGATAAATGGCGACTGCACAGGTCAGTATAGTAGATGAACCTGCTGTACCCGCTGTTCAGGTCAGTGATGGCTGGTCGTGATGCTCAATCCTTCTACAATATTGATACGGATCATTTACATATTTGCTGCTAATGTTAAATATATAGATTCATCAACAGGAGGAATGATATGAAAAAAGCACTATTAGGGAGTGTATTGGCTTTAACAGTAGCAAGCTTCGGCGCATCTGCGGCAGATATGATTTCCAAGGATGAAGCGCACCACTTCAAGCTTGAATACCTTGGTAATGTATCTGTAGGGGCTTCAGGTGGACAAATTTCTTCACCTTCAGATCTTCATCAAAAACTCTCAAAACTGGCAGACGAGAAGGGCGGGAAATACTACGTCATCATCGCTGCCCGCGAGCATGGCCCTAACTTCCAGGCCGTCGCAGAAGTCTTTAAATAATTTTCTCAAATAACACAAAAACCCGCTTCTGGCGGGTTTTTTGCTTACAGACAGCCAAAAAAATGCCCCTGATGCGGGGCGAGTGTGAGTCAAAGCTTTTCTTATATTTATCTATTTTGTGCTCTAAGGCTTTGGGACAATAACACCTTGTTTAAATAATGCAATCTAAATGCATATTTAAATGCGACGGCAGCATACGTTACACAGATAGTCTACTCTTTACATACAGTTATGGTGAAAGGCAGTTAATCGTTAGCTGTCGCCTGCTGGAGAATGGAAACAGTAAACGGTTGCAAGAGGTAAACATGAACGTTGACGCACTGACGCACAAGGCAGAAGAAGAAATTTCAGCGCTTATAACCAAAAAAATTTCAGAGTTACGTAAAAAAACAGGGCAGGAAGTGTCTGAAATTGAGTTTATCGCTCGTGAAGCCATGACAGGCCTCGAGGGGTATGAGGTAAAAATCAAACTTATTTAAGCGAAATTATTACCTGTTTCGGGACACTGGATAAATCAGAACGGCAAACGTCAGCTAAGACTATCCTGCGCGTGGCAGGATTGAAGCCAAAAAGCCCGGTGACGCTGCGCTTACCGGGCCTACAATTAACGCAATCCACAGGCCGGGCAGGGCGTAGCCGCCACCCGGGTTACCAGGCTTACACTATCGCGTTCGGGCACGCTTCTCCCTTTTCGAGTTGACGCAAATTCCCCAGCGTGGTTTCCGAAATGCTGATCAGCGCTTCGGCGGTCAGGAACGCCTGGTGTCCGGTGAACAACACGTTGTGACAGGCAGACAGGCGACGGAACACGTCGTCCTGGATCACGTCATTAGATTTATCCTCAAAGAACAGATCGCGTTCGTTCTCATACACATCCATACCCAACGCGCCGATTTTTTGCGTTTTCAACGCTTCGATAGCCGCCTGAGAGTCGATCAGCCCGCCGCGGCTGGTATTGATGATCATCACGCCGTCTTTCATCTGGTCGAACGCCGACTGGTTAAGCAGATGATAGTTCTCCGGGGTCAGCGGACAGTGCAGGGAGATAACGTCAGACTGCGAGAAGAGCGTTTTCAAATCGACATACTCCACGCCCAGCTCCAGCGCAGCGGCGCTTGGGTACGGATCAAACGCCAGCAGGCGCATGCCAAATCCTTTCAGGATGCGAAGGGCGGCCACGCCAATTTTGCCGGTACCGATGACGCCTGCGGTTTTACCGTACATGGTAAAGCCGGTCAGCCCTTCCAGAGAGAAGTTAGCATCACGGGTTCGCTGATAGGCACGGTGAATACGACGGTTGAGCGACATCATCATCCCGACCGCATGTTCTGCCACGGCTTCCGGAGAATAGGCCGGGACGCGAACGACCTTCAGACCCAGCTCTTTGGCGGCATCGAGATCGACGTTGTTAAAGCCCGCGCAGCGCAGGGCAATGTATTTCACGCCCTGTTTTTTCAACTCTTCCAGCACCGGTCGGCTACCGTCGTCGTTAACGAAGATACACACGCCTTCGCAGCCGTGGGCGGTTTTAGCCGTCTTTTCAGTTAGCAGAAAGTCGAAAAATTCAAGATCGAAACCGTACGTCTCGTTAACATGTTGCAGATACTTTTTGTCGTACTGCTTTGTGCTATATACCGCGAGTTTCATAAGACTTTCTCCAGTGATTTTGGAACCACGTTAGCATGTTTAAAATTATCTTACAATTTTTCAAAATTCATTGAAATCAATAAGTTCTATGAATTATTGTAGAGCATCTACTCTTAAAAATGGCATTACCTTCAACTGACTGGCTAAACATGCGACAATGAGCGGCAAGAACGGCTTATTTTTTTCGCAAAATCAGGATATTAACTGCCCATGAAGGGTAAATACAAAGCCGCAATCGCGCTATTACTGCTGCTATTTCTTGTGCCGCTGACGCTGCTGATGACGCTCGCCCAGTGGGTACCCACGCTCGCCGGGATCTGGCTCCCCGTCGGAACGCGCATCGCGTTTGAAAAAAGCCCACGGCTCACGCGTCACGCCCTGATCATCCCCGATCTCCGCTATCTGGTAGAAGAGTGTGAAATTGCCCGCGTGGAAAACGTGACTCTGTCACACCCCAGCCGCTGGGATCTGGATATTGGCGCACTTGAACTTAACTCTGTCTGCCTGAGCAAATTACCGCAATCGGCGCCATCTACGGTGGCGCCGAAAACGCTGGCGCAGTGGCAGGCCATCCTGCCCAACACCTGGCTGACCATCCATCGCTTTACCCTTTCTCCCTGGCAGCAGTGGGAGGGTGAACTGCAAGCTTCTCTGACGCCAGCCCGCCAGGACATCACCTATAACGGCGAGCAGGTGAGCATTAAGGGGCAGTTGCGCGGCCAGACCCTTTCCATCAGCCAGTTCGATGTGCAACTGCCGGATCAGCCGCAGCCCGTGAAGCTGGTCGGTGAATTTACCCTGCCGCTGGTGCCGGACGGCGTGCCGGTGAAAGGGCATACGGTCGCGACCTTTAACGTGCCACAGTTATCCTCGCTGGTCGATGCCGATCTGGACTGGGAGGACAATCAGGGCCAGCTGGTGGTCATGGCGCGGGACAACCCCGAGCCGCTGCTCGATTTACCGTGGCAGATCACCGCTCAGCAGCTGACCATCAGCGACGGACGCTGGAACTGGTTAGCCTCCGGCGTGCCAATGAGCGGACGCGTCGGGCTGAAAGTGGATAACTGGCAGCAGGGGCTGGAGAAAGCCACCTTCACGGGGCGGCTCAACGTGCTGACCCAGGGGGATGCGGGTAAGGGCAACGCGGTGCTGAATATCGGTCCCGGCTCGCTCAGTATGGATAACAGCGCTATGCCGCTGCACCTGAGCGGGGAAGCCAAGCAAAACGATCTGATCCTGTATGCCAGGCTCCCGGCGATGCTGACCGGCAGCCTTTACGATCCGCAGCTTACGTTTGAACCCGGCGCTTTATTGCGCTCGCGCGGGCGCATCATCGACTCGCTGGATATCGATGAGATCCGCTGGCCGCTGGCGGGCGTGAAGCTCACGCAGAAGGGCGTGGACGGCCGCCTGCAAGCCATTCTGCGGGCGCATGAAAACGAAATGGGCGATTTTGAGCTGCATCTGGACGGCCAGGCTAACGACTTTTTACCGGACAACGGTTTGTGGCAGTGGCGCTACTGGGGTAAAGGGAATTTCACGCCAATGAACGCGCGCTGGGATGTCCGGGGAACCGGGGAGTGGCGCGACAACGTTATCGAACTGACCGATCTTTCCACGGGGTTCGACAAATTGCAGTACGGTACGATGCTGGTCAGCAAGCCGCGCCTGGTGTTGGATCACCCGGTGCGCTGGTCGCGGGACCCGGATAACCCCACCTTTAGCGGCGCGCTCGCGCTTAACGCCGGGCAAACAAGCTTTTCAGGCGGAAGCGTGCTGCCGCCGTCCGTTTTGACCTTCAGCGTTGACGGGACAGACCCGACGGTGTTCCAGTTTAAAGGGAACCTGCATGCGGACGACATCGGCCCGGTCCAGGTGAATGGACGCTGGGACGGCGAACGCCTTCGCGGTCAGGCCTGGTGGCCAAAACAGTCTCTTACGGTGTTTCAGCCGCTGATCCCGCCAGACTGGAAAATGACCCTGCGCGGCGGCGAAATGTACGCGCAGGTGGCTTTCTCCGCGGCCCCCGATCAGGGGTTTGAGGCCGGGGGGCACGGGGTGCTGAAAGCGGGCAGCGCATGGATGCCGGATAACGAGATCAACGGCGTGGATTTTGTTCTGCCGTTCCGCTTAAGCCAGGGTACCTGGTCGCTGGGCACGCGCGGGCCGGTAACGTTACGAATCGACGAGGTGAAAAACCTGGTCACAGCCCGAAATATCACCGCGGATCTCCAGGGCGATTATCCCTGGACCGAAGCGAACCCGCTCCTGCTCACCAACGTGAAGGTGGAAGCGCTCGGCGGGAAAATCACCATGCAGCAGTTGAGAATGCCGCAGCATGATCCGGCTTTACTGCGCGTGGATAATATTTCCTCCAGCGAACTGATAAGCGCGGTGAATCCGAAGCAGTTTGCCATGTCCGGCCCGGTGAGCGGCGCGCTGCCGTTCTGGCTGGACAATGAAAAATGGATCATTAAAGATGGCTGGCTGACCAACCCGGGGCCGATGACGCTGCGCATCGACCAGGACACGGCGGATGCCATTGTGAAAGACAACATGGTTGCCGGGGCGGCGATCAACTGGCTCCGCTATATGGAAATTTCGCAGTCGTGGACAAAACTCAATGTGGATAATCTGGGTGTGTTAACCATGCAGGCGGCCATTAAAGGCACCAGCCGCGTCGAGGGCAAAAGCAGTTTCGTAAACCTGAATTACACCCATGAAGAGAACATTTTTACCCTCTGGCGCAGCCTGCGCTTTGGGGACAATCTGCAAACATGGTTTGAGCAACATGCGGCGATACCCCTTCTCCGCGGTTCGACAGGCAAGGAAAGTGAGGAACAACAATGAAAAAGAGGGCTGGTGTACTCACCGTGGCCGTCGTCGCGCTGCTGTCAGGCTGCACGCCGCGCATTGAAGTGGCGGCGCCCAAAGAGCCGATCACCATCAACATGAACGTGAAAATCGAGCATGAAATCCATATCAAGGTGGATAAAGACGTTGAAGCCCTGCTGAAATCCCGCAGCGATCTGTTCTGAGGATGTCATGAAACGATTAGCTCTGATGTTACTGGCGCTGGGGATGAACGTTCACGCCGCCACGCTTACGCTCAACGATGCGCGTGCCCAGGGGCGCGTAGGGGAAACCCTGAGCGGCTATCTTGCGCCCGTTCAGCACGACGCTGAAACCCTGGCGCTGGTGAACCGTATCAACGCCGCACGCACGGAAAGTTACCAGCAGCTGGCTGACAGTAATAATTTACCCGTCGACGAGGTGGCGAAAATGGCGGGACAAAAGCTGGTGGCCCGCGCGCAGCCGGGTGAGTACGTGAAGGGAATTAACGGCAAGTGGCTGAAAAAATAGCTAGCGATAACGCCTGCGGTATTCGCCCGGCGAAACCCCGAAACGCTGCTTAAAGGCGGTGGAAAAATGGCTATGGTCGGTGAAACCCCAGCTGTAGCCAATCCCCGCCAGCTTTTCGTCATCGCTGATGGAACGCAGCGCCTGAGCGCATAAATCGAGGCGACGGTTCTTAATATACTGCGCTACCACCAGCCCTTTCCCGGCAAACATGCGGTACAAGCTACGCACGGACATGCCGCTCTCTGAGGCTATCCACTCCGGTCTTAACGCCTCCGACTGAATATGATCATCAATCAGGGACAAAACGTGGCGGAACTGACGCTCCTTGCGCGGCAGCACCTCGTCATGCTGCTGGAAGGCCGGACGCAGCAGACACACCATCGCCTCAAGCGCCGCTTCGCTTTCACTGGCGCTGAGATCGGCATTGCCCATGCTCTCCTGTAGCAGTCGGTAGCTCAGCTGTACGGTAGGCAGACTGCGGGAGAGGGGCAGCGCGCACCTCACTTCCTGAAAACGCGCGTGTTGCTCAATGATTTGTCGCGGGAGCAGGAGCGAAATCTGGCGGGAACGCTCCTGCCAGTAAATGGAGCACGGGCGGGAGGCGTCAATCAGCGTGATATCCCCGGCTTTCAGCATCGCGCGCTGGTCGTCCTGTTCGATTCCGGCGCTGCCTTCCAGCTGAAACACGGTGTAGAACCAGGCGTCGTTGCCGTTTTTGATCTCCTGACGGGTGCGAAACAGGTTAACGCCTGCGGCGGTCACCGTGCTCAGCTTCAGACTTTGGGTGTAGCTGGTTTCCAGCTCGCCGAGAAACGCCCCCTCTAACGGACGTGCCGCAAAGCGCCCACAAACCTGGTTAATTTGCGCCAGCCACTGCTGAAAAATGTCCTGTTCGCTTGCACACGCCATTGATGTTCTCGCTGCACCGTCACTGTTTTCGCATTGTTGCATTTATGTTGCATTTTGTCAGGGCTACGAGGCTGACTATAGGAAAGAACACTCAACGGTTACAGCGATATAAGCGGGAATTATCACGATTTGCGGACCCTGTCACAGCTGGCAAAGCGAATGTCACACAGACAAAAGCAGGAATGCGAATCCCCTCTTAGACTGCATACACACCCTGCGAAGCATAACGAAGGAGTATCCTATGTCCGAATCACACGTCGCCATCCTGCCGGGCGTGCAGCAGTTTTTAGATCGCCAGCACGGCCTGTGGATCGAAGGGCGTCAGGCGGCATCCGATAGCGAAAAGCGTCTGAACGTCTACAACCCGGCGACCGGAGAGGTTATCGCCACCACCGCCGATGCCAGCGTCGATGATGTCGATCGTGCGGTGATGTCTGGCTGGCGCGCCTTTGTCGCCCGAAGCTGGGCCGGACGGCTGCCGGCAGAGCGGGAACGCATCCTGCTGCGGTTTGCGGATCTGGTGGAACAGCATGGCGAAGAGCTGGCACAGCTCGAAACCCTGGAGCAGGGGAAATCGATTAACATTTCCCGCGCCTTCGAGGTGGGCTGCACCCTGAACTGGATGCGCTACACGGCAGGGCTGACCACCAAAATTGCCGGTAAAACTCTCGATCTCTCGATTCCACTGCCGCAGGGCGCGCGTTATCAGGCGTGGACGCGTAAAGAGCCGGTGGGAGTCGTGGCGGGGATTGTGCCGTGGAACTTCCCGCTGATGATTGGCATGTGGAAAGTGATGCCCGCGCTGGCGGCAGGTTGCTCCATCGTGATCAAACCGTCGGAAACCACGCCGCTCACCCTGTTACGGGTGGCGGAACTGGCGAGCGAGGCGGGGATCCCGGAGGGTGTGTTCAACGTGGTGACCGGCAGTGGCGCCGTCTGTGGCGCGGCGCTGACCTCGCACCCGCGCATTGCCAAAGTGAGCTTTACCGGTTCGACGGCGACGGGCAAGCAGATTGCCCGCGCGGCGGCGGACACGCTAACGGGCGTGACGCTGGAGCTGGGCGGCAAAAACCCGGCCATCGTGCTGAAAGATGCCGACCCGGCGTGGGTGATTGAAGGGCTGATGACCGGCAGCTTCCTGAACCAGGGGCAGGTCTGCGCGGCCAGCTCGCGCATTTATATTGAGGCTCCGCTGTTCGACACGCTGGTCAGCGGGTTTGAACAGGCCGTGAAATCCCTCAGCGTCGGGCCGGGCATGTCGCCGGAGGCGTTTATCAACCCGCTGGTGTCGCGCGCCCACTGCGATAAGGTTCAGGCGTTCCTGGATGAGGCGAAGGCGCACAATGCGGAGCTGATCGCCGGGAACCGGGGGCCAGACGGCAAAGGCTATTACGTTTCGCCAACGCTGGTGGTCAACCCGGATAATCATCTGCGACTGACGCGTGAAGAGGTCTTCGGGCCGGTGGTGAACCTGGTTCGTGTGGCCGATGGGGAAGAGGCGCTTCAGCTGGCGAACGACACTGAATATGGCTTAACGGCCAGCGTCTGGACGCAGAACATCAGTAAAGCGCTGGCGTATACCGACAGGTTACAGGCCGGAACAGTGTGGGTGAACAGCCACACGCTGATAGACGCCAACCTGCCGTTCGGCGGCATGAAGCAGTCCGGCACCGGGCGCGATTTCGGCCCCGACTGGCTGGACGGCTGGTGTGAAACCAAGTCGGTGTGTGTGCGGTATTAAAAAAACGCCGGGTGGCGGCTACGCCTTACCCGGCCTACGGGATGGAGGAAAAAGGTTGGTTTTGTAGGCCGGGTAAGCGCAGCGCCACCCGGCGTAACTTACAGCGACCACCGATTCCGCCCGGCCTCCTTCGCCCTGTACAGCGCCGCATCGGCGCGGGCGATGATTTCCGCCCCGACTGGCTGGACGGCTGGTGTGAAACCAAGTCGGTGTGTGTGCGGTATTAAAAAAAACGCCGGGTGGCGGCTACGCCTTACCCGGCCTACGGGATCGAGGAAAAAGGTTGGTTTTGTAGGCCGGGTAAGCGCAGCGCCACCCGGCGTAACTTACAGCGACCACCGATCCCGCCCGGCCTCCTTTGCCCTGTACAGCGCCGCATCGGCGCGGGCGATGATTTCCGCCCCGACTGGCTGGACGGCTGGTGTGAAACCAAGTCGGTGTGTGTGCGGTATTAAAAAAACGCCGGGTGGCGGCTACGCCTTACCCGGCCTACGGGAGCAAGGAAAAGGTTGGTTTTGTAGGCCGGGTAAGCGCAGCGCCACCCGGCGTAACTTACAGCGACCACCGATCCCGCCCGGCCTCT
This sequence comes from Enterobacter sp. Res13-Sevr-PEC09-46, assembly GCF_015672585.1. Classification (NCBI taxonomy): domain Bacteria; kingdom Pseudomonadati; phylum Pseudomonadota; class Gammaproteobacteria; order Enterobacterales; family Enterobacteriaceae; genus Enterobacter; species Enterobacter sp. Res13-Sevr-PEC09-46. The sequence goes on from NZ_JADABR010000020.1 coordinate 36,585, forward strand.
TTCGCCCTGTACAGCGCCGCATCGGCGCGGGCGATGATTTCCGGGCCAGCCAGCCCTGCGGAATAGCCTGCAATGCCTATACTCGCCGTCACACATTCACTCACCTTCGACGCGCTGTGTGGAATGGCTGCGGTGCGCAGGCCAGCCTGGATCCGCGCGGCGACTTTCTCAGCAATACTTTCTTCGCAGTCAAAGAGGATCACCACAAACTCCTCGCCACCGTAGCGCGAAACCACATCCTCTGGCGTGCGCACCGAAGTGTTCAGCACCTCTGCCACCCGTGCGAGACAGGCATCTCCCGCCTGGTGACCGTAGGTGTCGTTATACAGTTTGAAGTAATCGACATCCAGCATCAGCACCGCGAAGCGTTTGCCTTGCTCTACGGCATTTTCCAGCACCAGCTCCATCGCCCGGCGGTTGGCCGTTTTCGTCAGCGGATCCTGATGGGCCAGCGCATCCAGCCGTGAAATTAAACGCTGATTCTGCTGGTTGCGACGCCACGCCTCTTCAAACCAGCTCAACAGGATATAGCGCCCGCACACGAGAATGAACGTGAACACCACCCACAGCCCGGCAAAGCGATAATTAATTTCCTGATTCAGCAGCATGCTGGCAACGGGCAGGCTTACCCATAGCGGAACGGTGAAGCAGAGCAGTGCCACCGGGTGAAAATAGAGCGCGGTCATACCGGCCATCAGCAGGGTAACGAATATAGGCCAGGGATGAGGAAGCTGTAACACGTTGATAAACCAGTAACAACTTATCGACCACAGCAGGCTGCACATAAACAAAACGGCGCTGACGCCGCGGATGTGGCGCCAGGCCATGATCACCAGCGCCACGGAAAGGATCACCACGCCCAGCATGGAGGCGTCAATCATCTGCCGCAGAGGGGGGCTGATGTGCAGGAGGGCATCGATATGGCCGAACAGCGAATTGCGCAGCAGGACCATAAGGGCAAAGCTGGCATTCACAAAGGCGAGCCACGGCAGGTTCACGGCCAGCCCGTGAACAACCATTGATTTACGGGTAGGCCATATCGCGGGTTCGGGTGTGGCTGGATGTCTTTTTTCCATTGAAGAGAATTTTCCTTGAGCGGGCGGAACGTCCGCCCGCGAGTGCTGCCTTTACGGGGTCACAATGTTAAACCAGAATTCAAATTTATCCATGTAACCGAGCATGGCATCAAGTTTTGCGGCATCGCCGGTCACTTTGATATCGCCGTTATCCTGCGCCTGTTTAAGCGTCACTTCTTTCAGGATGATTTTATTCAGCGTATCGCGGTTGAGGGTCACGGTCGCGTCAGCGTCTTTCGCTTCGGCGTTCGCCGTGTGGTTCAGCACGCCATTTTCCAGCTCCAGCTTGTATTTACCGCCGTCGCTGCCGAGGTCGATGTTAAACACCGATTTTGCATCCGCCGCTTTTTCACCGTTAATGTGCACCGCCAGATAGTCAAAGAACATTTCTGGCGTCATCGCGCGCACGGTATCCGGGCTGGCGGTGTTCGGGGTCGGTCCTTTCACCACGCCGTTACGCAGCTCCTGGGCGCCGGTCAGGTAGAAGTTACGCCACGGGCCTGATTCAGCCTGATAACCCAGCTGCTCCAGCGCATCCGCTTCCAGGTTTCGCGCGGCCTGATTATTTGGATCGGCAAAGACCACTTTGCTGACCACCTGAGCCACCCAGCGGTAGTTCCCCTGGTCAAAGTCGGTTTTCGCTTTGCTCAGGATGGCATCCGCACCGCCCATGTAGTCCACAAATTTCTTCGCGGCTTCTTCAGGCGGCAGTTCGTCCAGGGTCGCCGGGTTGCCGTCAAACCAGCCTAAATAGAGCACGTAGGTCGCTTTAACGTCATGGCTGACAGAACCGTAATAGCCACGGTTTGCCCAGGTATTGGCCAGGGAGTTTGGCAGTTTGAAGTTGGCGGCAATCTCGTCACGGGTCAGCCCTTCGTTCGCCATGCGCAGGGTCTGGTCGTTGATGTAGCGATACAGGTCGCGCTGGCTTTTCAGCAGGTTAACCACGTTGTCGTTGCCCCATGTCGGCCAGTGGTGCTGCGCCATAATGATTTCGGCTTTATCACCCCAGCGTACAATCGCCTGGTTGATGTATTTCGACCATGGCAACGGCTCACGAATTTTCGCGCCGCGCAGGGAGTAGGTGTTGTGCAGGGTATGGGTGACATCTTCCGCTGACTCGATCAGCTTTTTCTCTTCGATATACCAGAGCATCTCAGAAGGCGCTTCCGATCCCGGCGCGAGCATAAAATCATAGGTCAGGCCGTCGATCACCTCTTTCTGACCATCTTTCTCGATGATATTGGTCGGGGCGATCAGGGTCACCGTCCCGGCGGAGGTGGTGGTGCCGAGACCCGCGCCGACCTGGCCCTTCGCATCCGGCTTCAGCAGGTTGCCGTACATATAGCTGGCGCGGCGGCTCATGACGTTACCCGCCATGATATTCTCCGCGACGGCGGCCTCCATAAATCCGGCGGGCGCGTAGATTTTCACCTTACCGGACTTCACATCTGCTTCATCCACCACGCCGCGCACGCCGCCATAGTGGTCAACGTGGCTGTGGGTGTAAATAACGGCGACCACAGGCTTATTACCGCGATTTTTATAGTAAAGATCCATCCCGACTTTGGCCGTTTCCGCCGACACCAGCGGGTCGACCACGGTAATGCCTTCTTTACCTTCAATAATGGTCATGTTTGACAGGTCGAGGTTACGGATCTGGTAGACGCCTTCGGTCACTTCAAACAGACCGCTGATGTTAATCAGCTGGGACTGACGCCATAAGCTCGGGTTAACCGAGTCGGGCGCCTTATCGCCTTCTTTGATAAAAGCGTACTGCTGCGGATCCCAGACGGTGTTGCCTTGCTCACCTTTGATAATGTCCTGAGGCAGCGGGGCAATAAACCCTTTGTGGGCGTTGGTAAAATCGGTGTTATCGGAGAAAGGAAGCTGGTTGAAGAGTGCGTTGTTGGCCTGTTGCGTTGCTGCGGTGGCATCCTTAGGTGCTTCTGCGGCCCAGGCGGAACTGGCAGAAATAAAACATCCCGCCAGCGCGAGACTCCTGACGATCTCATTGATTCTCATCCTAAAACCTCTCAGTAAACTGTGACGTTGTTTGTGGGGACTTCGAATCCTGGTGAAAGTGTGTCAAGAAATGCAAAAGGATTAAGCGAGGTAACAATAACTATAATCGGGGAGAGTAATTCAGCAAGTAAGCGGATGAAAAACCGGGCATTACGCCCGGTCGGTGGGTTATTTCTGCTCTTTTTTCTTGCCGAGCGTTGGCGTCTCGTCAAAGAAATTCCACGGCTTGAGTAACGTGTGCACCCATTCCGTCGGCATTATCGGCCACTCCTCGGCACGGGCGACATGGGTGGTGCCGGTGGTCATCCAGATGACGTTATCCTGGTCGTTCAGCGACTCGTTATCTTTGCTGTACTGGCCGAGGCCGGTATCGTGCGTGGAACGGTTCGGGTATTTTCCCTCCGGGTACATCTCGTCGGGATGGTAACGCGTCACCCACAGCTGTTTATCCATAAAGCTCAGGCGGTGATAAATCCACTCGTCCGGGGCAAACTTCGCGCCGGACGCTACCGGGTGTGTACCGCCCGCGTAAGGGATGATCTGATACGAGACCGGGTTGCCCATGCGGTTCTCTTTGCTGGTATTGCTCAGCAGGCGGATGGTGCCCGGGTCAAACTTCTGTGCCGCCTGCTTTTCGGTATCAATATCATACTGATTAACCTGCATGGTGCTGGTGCGCGGTCCGCCAGCGGTGTTCGGTTTGACGTCCGGATCCATGGCCACCAGCTTATTGTTGATGCCGTCCACGTCCATATCCAGACGGAAGTTGTAGATGTGCTGGTGGGTGGTACCGACAATATTATGGTCGATCAGCGTTCCGTATCGGGTGTCATCCTTCGCGGTGGCATCATGCATGGTTTTCGTCTGCACGCCTTTCACCGCTTCAATGCCCGTAGCCCCTGCATCAATGCCGATAGTGCCGTTTTCGTGGAATACCCAGTCGAAGATGTAATCGTAGTTACCCACGGTGCTGACCCAGCGCACCACCAGCTCGCGGCGTTCGGTGCTGACGTTGGGTTTACCTAATTCCTGATGCTTATATTCCGGCCCGGCGTAACGCTCGAAAATGGCGATCGCCCTGGGGATCTCCATTGGCGCGCCGGTGTAATCCGGGATGGTTTCGTTGAGCATCACGGCGTTAGACGGAACATCCTTGCCGCGCACCAGCGGGGAGGTCAGGGTACCCATGCCGTAATCGCCGGAGTCCAGATAGGCTTTAAAGTACCAGCCGATGTCCGGGTCGCCGTACGGCACAATCATGCCGCCGAGCGATCCCTGATACATCACCTGTCGCTTTTTGCCGTTGTCGTTATAGGTCACGGTGGAGATTATCGGGCCGACGCGTGAGTCCAGGCTCAGATGAAAATCCCAGTTCTGCCAGTGCACCCTATCCCCGGTGATGGTGTAGTTCTTGCCTTCCGGCTCGATAATTTCCAGCGGTTTTTTCACAGTTTCAACGCGGTCGCGGCCATCATAAGGGCGCGGCGTGAGCGGAACCGGCACGACCGGGCCTTCCTCAATCTTCTGGATTTTCTTCTGCTCGAGATCCACCACCGCAACCAGGTTTTCGATCGGGTGCGCCCAGTAGTTACCGTCGCCCACGTCGAGATAGCTGATCACTTTCAGCAGGCGGTCTTCCTGTTTCAGCCCATCCTTGCCGTCAAAAAAGCCGACGGTAAGCGGAGTGGTGATCACTTTCTTCGGGTCGGTAATGCCGCGCTTTTTCAGCACGGCGGCAAACTCCGGGCTTTCATTGATGATCTGCTGCACGGTATTGAAGTCATCCAGCAGCACCATGCCGTGCGCGTCTTTGATCGGCTCCCAGCGGAGGATCTTTTTGTCCTTCAGATCCACCCGGCTTTCGATGATGTGTTTACCATCAAGCATGATGATATTGGCCTGGCGGGGCGCATCCACCGCCGTGCCGTTAAGCACAAAGTCCCAGACTTTGGCCTTTTCTGGCTCAGCCAGCGCAATCTGGGTAAAGCGGGTATTGGGTTTAAAATCCGCAGAGGCTTTCACAATGGCTACGGCCTGGTTGATTTCATCAGCCGTCAGCGCGTTTAACGGGTGGGGGCTTTTTTCAACCTGGAATGTCTGATCAAGACCGGACTGAAAAACATCGTTGATAAAGGTCTCCGGGATAAACGCCTTATTGTTCTTCATCACCACGGGCACCTGGAGCGTCAGCGGTTTGCCGTTAACGATGGCGGTATTTGCGCCGGGTTTGACCTTCACAAAGGCACCGTCTTTGACGATGGTGAACATCTGGGCGTAATCATCCCACTGCACGTCCGCGCCAAACGCCTGAAGCGTTTTGTCCATCGGGACCATATGCGCCTCGCTGCCGTGAGCGTAAACAGGGGATTGCCAGGCGCAACAGAGCGCAACGGCCATGGCCAGTGCCGTTCTACGGGCAGAAAAAGAAGAATTGCTTCCCATCGCAGACCTCATCTTGTTGTGTTTATTGTGTTGTGTCAGCCTTATCCTGACAGGCGCGCACGAAAAGCGTTTGCCTGCATCTGCCAGGTTGTTTGTCAGTCTTGCCAGGTTAAAAAAAGACCGGGGGATATCACACCCCGGTCAGGTAGTTGTAGGCCGGGTAAGCGGAGCGACACCCGGCAAGAAAGAGGTGGGTCAGAAGTCACCCTGCTGGCGCGCCACCAGCGTCAGGATGGAGTAGAGCGCCACGGCCTGCTGGTGCTGGTTGAAGATCTCCACCGCCCATTCCACCACGCCGGTGGGTTTTTCCTCGGCATTGCGCTGTTTCTTCAGCGTTTTACGTTTACAGGTCAGGCGCACCTGAATGGTATCACCCGGCTTGACCGGCTCAATAAAGCGCAGGTTTTCCATGCCGTAGTTGGCAATAACCGGCCCAACCCCGGCATCGACAAACAGCCCCGCCGCGGCGGAAATCAGGAAATAACCGTGTACCACGCGCTCACCAAAAATCGACTCCGCCGCGCCAATTTTGTCCATATGGGCGTAGAAATGATCCCCGCTCAGGCAGGCAAAATTCACGATATCCGCTTCCGTCAGGGTACGACGCGGGGTCAGCAGGCTGTCGCCCGGCTGTAACTCCTCGAAGTATTTACGGAAGGGATGAACGCGATCTTCCTGCACCTCCGCGCCACGGACCCACTGTTTACCGATCGCGGCGAGCATGGACGGGCTGCCCTGAATGGCCGTGCGCTGAAGATAGTGCTTCACCGCGCGCAGGCCGCCCAGCTCTTCGCCGCCGCCCGCACGTCCCGGACCACCGTGCACCAGCTGCGGCAGCGGTGAACCGTGGCCGGTGGATTCTTTCGAGGATTCCTGGTTGAGGATCTGAATACGTCCGTGGGCGCGCGCTGCCCCGGCAATAAACTGCCGCGCCACGCGGGTATCTGCCGTAACCAGCGTTCCCGCCAGGCTGCCGCCGCCCGCCCGCGCCAGCTGCATGGCGTGTTCGGTGTTACGGCAGGGCATCAGGGTTGCAACGGGGCCAAAGGCTTCGATGGCGTGGACGGCCGGGGTTTCGTCCGGCTGCGGGCAGAACAGCAGGGTGGGCGGGAAGAATGCGCCAGCCGCCTGCAAATCAGCTTTACCACCCAGACGGATCTGACAGCCCGCGGCAAGGAGATGATCGACTTTTTCCTGCACGTCAGCACGTTGCTCACCGTTGACGAGGGCCCCCATCTTCACCCCTTCCTGGGCCGGATCGCCGACGACCACTTTCTCCAGCCGCGCAATCAGCGCCTGGCTGACGGCGTCAACCTGCGCTTCCGGCACGATGATGCGGCGGATGGCGGTACATTTTTGTCCGGCTTTGGCGGTCATCTCGCGCACCACTTCTCGGATAAACAGCGCAAACTCCGGGTGTTCCGGCGTCACGTCCTCACCCAGCACGCAGCAGTTGAGAGAATCTGCTTCCATGGTAAACGGAATGGAATGCGCGACGATATTCGGGTGGACGCGCAGACTCTGCCCGGTGCTGGCCGATCCGGTAAACGTCACCACGTCCTGGCTGTCGAGCTGGTTCAGCAGATCGCCCGCGCCACCGCAGATCAGGCTGATGGCGCCGTCGGGCACCAGTCCGCTCTCGACGATCGCTTTCACCATCGCCTGAGTCACCTGCGCGGTGGCGGTGGCGGGCTTGATGATGGCGGGCATCCCGGCAAGCCAGGTGGGCGCGAGCTTTTCCAGCATCCCCCAGCACGGGAAGTTGAACGCGTTGATATGCACCGCCACGCCGGATTTCGACGTTAACACGTGACGTGCCGCAAAGCCGCCTTCCTTCGACAGTGGGATCAGTTCATCCTCCGGCCACAGGGTATCGTCCGGCAGCTCACGGCTGCCGAGGCTTGCGTAGGTGAAGAGGGTGCCGATACCGCCTTCAATATCCACCCAGCTGTCGGCCTTCGTCGCGCCGGTCTGGGCTGACAGGGCATAAAAGCGATCCTTCTGGCTCAGCAGATGTTTGGCCACCGCCTTCAGCATGGCGGCGCGCTCGATAAAGCTCATTGCACGGAGCGCTTCTCCGCCGTGTTCAATGGCGTAACGGCGCGCGGCCGCCATATCCAGCCCTTCGCTGGTCACTTCATATAGCGTTTCCCCGCTGATGGCGTGGGTGATGTTGCGCTCGCGGCCCCGGCCCGATTGCCAGGTGCCGGACAAGAAGCTGGCTAACTGCTGCATTTCTTCTCTCCAGATGTTTCGTGATTTCACTATCAATAGTTTGATCGTGAATCATAAAAATCAAGCTGAGTTTTAATGAATTGTTAACGCTGTGATCTGTATTGCTTAACCTGACCACCCAGAAGCCTTGCGTTATCGGCCTTTCATGAAAAGGCTTGCGAGCGTCGTCACAAAATAAACAAACGCTTCTTGGGGTTATATTTAACCTTTGTGTAACTTTTAAGAAACCAAATGATTCACCATTTTGCTATTTGTGGTGATTTAACGAATCACAAAGGTGGTTATGTGACGCAAGAACAACGCTTTGAGCAACGCATCGCACAGGAGACGGCCATCGAGCCGCAGGACTGGATGCCGGATGCCTACCGCAAGACGCTGATCCGCCAGATTGGACAGCACGCCCATTCTGAGATTGTCGGCATGCTGCCGGAAGGAAACTGGATCACCCGCGCGCCGACGCTGCGCCGGAAAGCCATTCTGCTGGCGAAGGTGCAGGACGAAGCCGGACACGGCCTGTACCTCTACAGCGCGGCGGAAACGCTGGGCTGCGCCCGGGAGGACATCTATCAAAAGATGCTCGACGGCAAGATGAAATACTCCTCCATCTTCAACTATCCGACCCTGAGCTGGGCCGATATCGGCGTCATTGGCTGGCTGGTGGACGGGGCGGCCATTGTGAACCAGGTGGCGCTGTGCCGTACGTCTTACGGTCCGTATGCCCGGGCGATGGTGAAAATCTGTAAAGAAGAGAGCTTCCACCAGCGTCAGGGTTTTGAGGCCTGCATGGCGTTGGCGCAGGGCAGCGAAGCCCAGCGGCAGATGTTGCAGGACGCCATCAACCGTTTCTGGTGGCCCGCGCTGATGATGTTCGGACCCAACGACGACAACTCCCCAAACAGCGCCCGCAGCCTGGCCTGGAAGATCAAACGCTTTGGCAACGATGAGCTTCGCCAGCGCTTCGTGGACAACACGGTGCCTCAGGTGGAGATGCTCGGTATGACCGTGCCGGACCCCGACCTGCGTTTCGATGAAGCGAGCGGCCACTACCGCTTCGGCGAAATCGACTGGCAGGAATTTGACGAGGTGATCACCGGGCGCGGGATCTGCAACCACGAACGTCTGGCCGCAAAACGTAAAGCCTGGGACGACGGCGCATGGGTGCGTGAAGCCGCTCTGGCCCACGCGGAAAAACAACGCGCCCGCCAGGCCGCATAAGAGGAATCAACCATGAGCAATGTTTACTGGCCGTTATACGAAGTTTTTGTCCGTTCGAAGCAGGGGCTGTCGCACCGGCATGTGGGCAGCCTTCACGCTGCCGACGACCGCATGGCGCTGGAAAACGCGCGCGATGCCTATACCCGCCGCAGCGAAGGCTGTTCCATTTGGGTGGTGAAGGCGAGTGAAATCGTCGCTTCCCAGCCGGAAGAGAGCGGGGAGTTTTTCGATCCGGCGGAAAGCAAGGTCTACCGCCATCCGACGTTTTACACCATCCCTGATGGCATTGAGCATATGTGAGGTTGGGGATGAAGAACGTATCTGCTTATGCCCTGCGTCTGGGCGACAACGGTCTGGTGCTCTCACAGCGTCTGGGCGCCTGGTGCGGCCATGCGCCGGAGCTGGAAATTGACCTGGCGCTCGCCAATATCGGCCTTGATCTGCTCGGGCAGGCGCGCAATTTCCTGACCTACGCCGCTGAACGGGAGGGTAAGGGCGATGAAGACACCCTGGCCTATGGCCGCGATGAGCGTCAGTTCCGCAATCTGCTGCTGGTGGAACAACCAAACGGCAGCTTCGCTGACACCATTGCCCGTCAGTATCTGATGGATGCGTGGAACGTGGCGCTCTACGAGCGGCTGATCCATAGCAGCGACAGTCAGCTTGCCGCCATCGCGGCAAAAGCCATTAAGGAGGCACGCTATCACCTGCGCTTTAGCCGCGGCTGGCTGGTGCGGCTGGGGGACGGAACAGAAACCTCCGCACAAAAAATGCAGCAGGCGGTGGATAGCCTGTGGCGCTTTACGGCTGAACTGTTCGACGCCGACGACGTCGAGCTGGCGCTAATTGATGACGGCGTGGCGGTTGATCCGCGCGACCTGCGGGACCCGTGGGAGCGCGAAGTGTTTGCTGGCCTGGCGGAAGCCACCCTCCGCGTGCCCGAAGAGGTGGCGTATCGCACGGGCGGCAAGAAGGGGCTACATACTGAACACCTCGGGCCGATGTTGGCAGAGATGCAGTATCTCCAGCGCGTTTACCCCGGCCAGCAGTGGTAAAGGAGGACGCCATGCAACGCCTCGTCGACATCGCGCCTGCACAAATCCCGCAGATTTGGGCGCTGTTAAGCCAGATCCCCGACCCGGAAGTGCCGGTGCTGACCATCACCGACTTAGGCATGGTGCGCAGCGTGAAGGCGCAGGGGGAAGGCTGGGTCATCGGCTTCACGCCAACCTATTCGGGCTGTCCGGCAACGGAGCATTTGCTGGGGGCGATCCGCGAAACCCTGACCGAAAACGGCTTTAGCCCGGTACATATTGTGCTGCAACTGGAGCCAGCCTGGACCACCGACTGGATGACCGACGATGCACGCAGGCGCCTGCGTGAATATGGCATCAGCCCGCCTGTCGGCCATAGCTGCCATGCCCACGTTCCCGCAGAGGTGAGCTGCCCGCGCTGTGCGAGCACCGATACCTCGCTTATCAGTGAATTTGGTTCTACGGCCTGCAAAGCGCTCTATCGCTGCAATACCTGCCGTGAGCCCTTCGACTATTTCAAATGTATTTGAGGCTGCCATGACAACGTTTCATTCATTAACAGTGGCAAAAGTAGAACCCGAAACCCGCGACGCGGTGACCATTACCTTCGCGGTGCCGCAGGCGTTACAGGAGGCGTACCGCTTCCGTCCCGGTCAGCATCTGACCCTGAAAGCCAGTCCTGGCGGGGATGAACTGCGCCGCTGCTACTCCATCTGCCGGAGCACCGCGTGCGGTGAGATCAGCGTGGCGGTCAAAGCCATCGAGGGCGGACGTTTTTCCCGCTATGCCCGGGACGAGATCAAACCGGGCATGGCGCTGGAGGTGATGGTGCCCCAGGGGCAGTTTGGCTATCAGCCGCAGGCCGAACGCGAAGGCCACTATCTGGCGATTGCCGCCGGGTCCGGGATCACCCCGATGCTGGCGATTATGTCCGCTACGCTGGCCACTGAAGCCCACAGCCACTTCACCCTGATTTACGGCAACCGCAGCAGCCAGAGCATGATGTTCCGCCGGGCGCTGGCGGACCTGAAAGATAAATACCCGCAGCGTTTGCAGCTGATCGCCATCTTCAGCCAGGAGACGCTCGACAGCGATCTGCTCCATGGCCGCATTGACGGGGAAAAGCTCCAGGCGCTGGCAAAAACGCTGGTGAATTTCCGTCAGTACGATGAAGCCTTCATCTGCGGCCCGTCGGCGATGATGGATGAGGCCGAAGCGGCGCTGCAAGCGCTGGGTATGCCGGAAAAAGCGATCCATCTTGAGCGCTTTAACACGCCGGGTACCGCCGTTAAACGGACAGCCAGCGTGCAGGCCGACGGGCAGAAGGTCACCGTCCGTCAGGACGGGCGCGACAGGGAGATCACCCTGACGGCGGACGACGAGAGCATTCTTGACGCGGCCCTGCGTCAGGGGGCGGATCTGCCTTACGCCTGCAAGGGCGGCGTATGCGCCACCTGCAAATGCAAAGTGCTGCGCGGAAAAGTCGATATGGCGACCAACTACAGCCTGGAGCCGGACGAGCTGGCCGCAGGCTATGTGCTGAGCTGTCAGGCGCTGCCGTTAACCGCCGATGTTATCGTCGATTTTGATGCGAAGGGGATGGCATGAGTGAACTGATTGTCACCCGTCATGGCCGCGTGTTGCAGCTGACGCTTAACCGTCCGGCGGCGCGCAACGCGCTCAACAATGCGCTGCTCCTGCAAATCGCGGAGCAGCTTGAGGCCGCCGCCGCGGATGCTGAGATCGCCGTCTGTGTGATTTCCGGCAACGAACGCTGCTTTGCCGCCGGGGCCGATCTCAACGAAATGGCGGAGAAAGACCTGCCCGCCACCCTGAACGATATCCGCCCGCAGCTGTGGGCGCGGATCAACGCCTTCACCAAACCGCTGATTGCCGCCGTGAACGGCTTCGCGCTGGGGGCAGGCTGTGAGCTGGCGCTGCTCTGCGATGTCGTGATTGCCGGCGATAACGCCCGTTTTGGCCTGCCGGAAATCACCCTCGGGATCATGCCGGGCGCAGGCGGCACCCAGCGGCTGATCCGCAGCGTGGGCAAATCGTTGGCCAGCAAAATGGTGCTGACGGGCGAAAGCATCACGGCGCTTCAGGCGCTCAGCGCCGGGCTGGTCAGCGACGTCTACCCGGCCTCGCTGACGCTGGAGTACGCCCTGAAGCAGGCGGCGCTGATGGCGCGCCACTCGCCGCTGGCGCTACAGGCGGCGAAGCAGGCGCTTCGCCAGTCGCAGGAAGTCCCGCTTCAGGCCGGGCTGGCGCAGGAGCGTCAGCTGTTTGCGCTGCTCGCGGCCACCGACGATCGCCGGGAAGGTATCAACGCCTTTTTACAAAAACGCACCCCAGACTTTAAAGGACGCTAATTGTGGAATCTATTCTGAGCCATGTTGAGCAGGGCGTAATGACCATTACGCTGAACCGCCCGGAGCGCCTGAACAGCTTTAACGACGTCATGCACCAGCAGCTTTCCGAATGCCTGAAGCAGGCCGAGCGCGATGACGCCATCCGCTGCCTGCTGATCACCGGGGCAGGACGCGGTTTCTGCGCCGGGCAGGATCTTAACGACCGTAACGTCGACCCGAACGGCCCCGCGCCCGATCTGGGCATGTCCGTTGAGACTTTTTACAACCCGCTGGTGCGCCGCCTGGCAAAACTGCCGAAGCCGGTGATTTGCGCGGTTAACGGCGTGGCGGCGGGCGCGGGGGCCACGCTGGCCCTCGGCTGTGACATGGTGATTGCGGCCCGTTCAGCCAGCTTTGTGATGGCCTTCAGCAAGCTCGGGCTGGTACCGGACTGCGGCGGCACCTGGCTGCTGCCGCGCGTGGCCGGACGCGCCCGCGCCATGGGGCTGGCATTGCTGGGCGATAAGCTCAGCGCCGGGCAGGCACAGGCCTGGGGAATGATCTGGCAGGTGGTGGACGACGACCAGCTCTCCGTCACCGCACAGCAGATGGCGCTGCATTTTGCCTCGCAGCCGACCTTTGGCCTGGGCTTGATCAAGCAGGCGATTAACGCCGCCGAAACCAATACCCTCGACGCCCAGCTTGATCTGGAGCGCGACTATCAACGTCTGGCCGGACGCAGCGACGACTACCGGGAAGGCGTCAGCGCGTTCCTGGCAAAACGCGCGCCGAACTTTACGGGGAAATAAGATGGTGAATATCCATACGGTCGCCGTCATTGGCAGCGGCACCATGGGCGCCGGTATTGCCGAAGTGGCAGCCAGCCACGGTCATCCGGTTCTGGTGTACGACATTGATGCAGCGGCGATTTCCCGCGCCATCGACGGCATTCGTCAGCGGCTCTCCTCTCGCGTTGCGCGCGGAAAACTCTCTGCCGACGCCGGGGAACTGATCCTCGCCCGCCTGACGCCGGTGACGACTATCAGTGCTCTGGCGAAAGCCGATCTGGTGATCGAGGCGGCCTCCGAGCGGCTTGAGGTAAAAAAAGCGCTGTTTACCCAGCTGGCAGAGATCTGCCCGCCGCAGACGCTGCTTGCCAGCAATACCTCGTCCATTTCCGTTACCGCGATTGCGGCGGAGATAAACCACCCTGAACGCGTCGCCGGGCTGCACTTCTTCAATCCTGCCCCGGTGATGAAGCTGGTGGAAGTGGTCAGCGGGCTTGCGACCTCTCCCGAAGTGGCCGATGCACTGTGCGAGCTGGCGCTGAGCTGGGGAAAGCAGCCGGTACGCTGCCAGTCCACGCCGGGATTTATCGTCAACCGCGTGGCGCGCCCGTTCTACTCGGAAGCCTGGCGCGCGCTGGAAGAGCAGGTGGCAACGCCCGAGGTGATCGACGCCGCCCTGCGAGACGGCGGAGGCTTCCCGATGGGGCCGCTTGAGCTGACGGACATGATTGGTCAGGACGTCAACTTTGCCGTGACCTGCTCCGTGTTTAACGCCTTCTGGCAGGAGCGTCGTTTTCTGCCGTCGCTGGTGCAGCAGGAGCTGGTGCTGGCGGGGCGTCTGGGTAAGAAAAGCGGGCAGGGCGTTTACCGCTGGCTGGAGGAGAAACCCGCCGTCAGCTGGCTCGCCCCGGTCAGCGACAGCTTCAGCCCGATGCGCGTACAGCGAAGAAGTGACGGTGTCACGGAAATTGACGATCTGTTGCTGATCGAAACGCAGGGTGAAACCGCGCAATCGCTGGCGCTGCGCCACGGCTGCCCGGTGGTGGTGGTCGACCGCATCGAGCGGGATGTAGCTGTGATAGCCGCCGCGCCTGGCAACCCGCACGCCGCCACGCAGAAAGCCATTTACTGGTTGCAGCATCAGGAGAAACGGGTGGTACAGATTGCTGATTACCCCGGCCTGCTGGTCTGGCGCACGGTAGCGATGATTGCCAACGAAGCGCTGGACGCCCTGCAAAAAGGGGTCGCCAGCGAGCAAGACATCGATACCGCCATGCGCTTAGGGGTCAACTATCCCTGCGGGCCCATCGCCTGGGGCGAGCGCCTTGGCTGGCAGCGTCTGTTAACGCTGCTGGAGAATCTGCAACGTCACTACGGCGAGGAACGCTATCGCCCCTGTTCACTGCTGCGCCAGCGTGCGCTTCTGGAGAGTAGCTATGAGTCATAACGCCTGGCATAACGCCCGCGCGATGTATGAACGGGACGCCTGCGCGCAGGCGATGGGGATGGACATTATCGACATGGGCGAGGGCTACGCGGTGGTGACCATGACCATCACCCCGCAGATGCTCAACGGGCATAAAACCTGCCACGGCGGACAGCTGTTCTCGCTGGCCGATACGGCCTTTGCCTACGCCTGCAACAGTCAGGGGCTGGCGGCGGTGGCCTCAGGCTGCGCCATCGATTTTCTGCGTCCGGGCTTTGCCGGAGATAAGCTCACCGCCACCGCGCGGGTGAAGCATCAGGGCAAACTTACCGGCGTCTACGACATTGAAATTCAGAACCAACACCAGAAAACCGTCGCTCTTTTTCGCGGGAAATCGCACCGCACTGGCGGCAGTGTGACAGGAGAAGCCTGATGCGTGACGCATTTATTTGTGAGGGGGTGCGTACCCCGGTTGGTCGCTACGGCGGAGGATTATCCAGCGTGCGCGCCGATGACTTAGGTGCCGTGCCGCTGCGTGCGCTGCTGTCGCGTTACCCGCAGCTCGATCTGGAGCGCATAGATGACGTGATCTTCGGCTGCGCGAATCAGGCCGGGGAGGATAACCGCAACGTGGCGCGCATGTCGGCGCTGCTGGCCGGGCTGCCGCAGACGGTATCCGGCACCACCATTAACCGCCTGTGCGGCTCCGGTCTGGATGCCATTGGCTTTGCGGCGCGCGCCATCAGGGCCGGGGATGGCGATCTGCTGATCGCCGGTGGCGTCGAATCCATGTCCCGTGCGCCGTTCGTGATGGGCAAAGCCACGGCGGCGTTTCAGCGTCAGGCGGAGATCTTCGACACCACCATCGGCTGGCGATTTGTGAATCCGCTCATGCATCAGCAATACGGAACTGACAGCATGCCGGAAACGGCAGAGAATGTAGCGGAATTGTTAAATATAAGCCGTGCCGATCAGGACGCATTTGCCCTGCGCAGCCAGCAGCGCACCGCGCGGGCGCAGCAGAATGGCGTTCTGGCGCAGGAGATTATCCCGGTACAGGTGGCGGGGAAAAAAGGTGCGGTAACGGAAGTGAGCGTGGACGAGCATCCGCGCGCCGAAACCACCCTGGAACAGCTTGCCGCGCTGAAAGCCCCGTTCCGTAAGAACGGTGTGGTGACGGCGGGGAACGCCTCTGGCGTCAACGACGGGGCGGCGGCGCTGATTATCGCCAGCGAGCCGATGGCGCTTGCCCAGGGGTTAACCCCGCGCACCCGCATTGTGGCCATGGCGACAGCGGGCGTCGAGCCGCGCCTGATGGGATTAGGCCCGGTGCCCGCCACCCGCAAGGTGCTGGAGCGTGCCGGACTCAGTATCACCGATATGGACGTCATTGAGCTTAATGAAGCCTTCGCCGCACAGGCGCTGGGTGTGCTGCGTCAGCTGGGCTTGCCGGATGACGCGGAGCATGTCAACCCGAACGGCGGGGCGATCGCGCTAGGTCATCCGCTGGGAATGAGCGGTGCCAGACTGGCGCTGGCCGCAAGCAATGAATTGCACCGACGCGGCGGGCGCTACGCGCTGTGTACGATGTGCATCGGTGTGGGTCAGGGCATTGCCATGATCCTTGAGCGTGTTTGAGCGAACAATAATGTGAGTACCCTGCGATGATAAATACAACAAAGCTTGATACGATCGAAACCGCGTCCATTGATGAATTGCAGGCGTTGCAGACCGCGCGCCTGAAGTGGACGCTGCACCACGCCTACAACAACGTTCCGATGTACAAACGCAAGTTTGATGCCGCGGGCGTTCACCCTGACGATTTCACCGAGCTGGCGGACCTGCAAAAATTCCCGTGCACCACCAAGCAGGATCTGCGCGACAACTACCCGTTTGATACCTTTGCGGTGCCAATGGAACAGGTGGTACGCATCCATGCCTCGTCGGGCACCACCGGAAAGCCGACCGTGGTGGGGTATACCCAGAATGATATCGACAACTGGGCCAATATCGTCGCCCGTTCCCTGCGCGCCGCCGGGGGCAGCGCGAAGGATAAAATTCACGTCGCCTACGGTTACGGGCTCTTCACCGGCGGGCTGGGGGCGCACTACGGTGCCGAGCGTCTGGGAGCGACGGTGATCCCGATGTCCGGCGGCCAGACGGAGAAGCAGGCGCAGCTGATCCGCGATTTCCAGCCGGATATGATCATGGTGACGCCGTCTTACTGCCTGAACCTGATTGAAGAGCTGGAGCGTCAGATGGGCGGTGATGCCAGCGCCTGTTCCCTGCGCGTCGGCGTGTTTGGCGCCGAGCCGTGGACGCAGGCGATGCGCCGCGAAATTGAAAAACGGCTGGGCATTACCGCGCTGGATATCTATGGTCTCTCCGAAGTGATGGGGCCGGGCGTAGCGATGGAGTGTCTTGAAACCGCTGACGGCCCGACCATCTGGGAAGATCACTTCTACCCGGAGATCGTCAACCCGAATGACGGCACGCCGCTGGCCGACGGCGAGCAGGGTGAGCTGCTGTTCACCACGCTGACCAAAGAGGCGCTGCCGGTGATCCGCTACCGCACCCGCGACCTGACGCGCCTGCTGCCGGGCACCGCACGCACCATGCGCCGGATGGATCGCATCAGCGGGCGCAGCGACGACATGCTCATCATTCGCGGGGTTAACGTCTTCCCGTCACAGCTGGAAGAGGAGATCGTTAAGTTCGAACACCTTTCGCCGCACTATCAGCTGGAGGTGAACCGCCGCGGGCATCTTGATTCACTTTCGGTGAAGGTCGAGCTGAAACAGAGCAGCTTAACGCTGACCCATGAACAGCGCTGTCAGGTCTGCCATCAGCTGCGTCATCGGATTAAATCGATGGTGGGGATCTCGACCGACGTGATGATCGTGAACTGCGGCAGTATACCGCGCTCCGAGGGTAAAGCCTGCCGGGTGTTTGATTTGCGTAAAGTGGCAGCCAACGGTTGAATTTCCCTCACCCCAGCCCTCTCCCAAAGGGAGAGGGTGTATTAAGTTCCCTCTCCCTTTGGGAGAGGGTTAGGGTGAGGGTACACCCCAGATTCGTATGCTATGATTCATCCAGGAAAAAAATAACAACAGAATGAATCACATGAATAAACTTGATGCCTTTATCCAGCACGCAGTCAGCTCTGTTCCCGTCAGCGGAACGTCGCTTATCTCCTCGCTGTATGGCGATGCGCTTTCCCATCGCGGCGGAGAGATCTGGCTCGGCAGCCTGGCGGCTCTGCTGGAAGGGATGGGTTTCGGGGAGCGCTTTGTGCGCACCGCGCTGTTTCGCCTCAACAAAGAGGGCTGGCTGGACGTGTCCCGCATTGGCCGTCGCAGCTTTTACCGTCTCAGCGACAAGGGGCTGCGTTTGACCCGCCGCGCGGAAAATAAAATCTACCGTGCGGAACTGCCGGCGTGGGATGGTAAATGGCTGCTGCTTCTTTCCGAGGGGCTGGATAAAACCACGCTCGCGGACGTGAAAAAACAGCTCATCTGGCAAGGGTTCGGCACGCTTGCGCCGAGCCTGATGGCCTCGCCGTCGCAGAACCTGGCGGACGTGCAGTCTCTGCTGCATGACGCGGGCGTGGCGGAAAACGTCATTTTCTTTGAAGCCCATTCGCCGCTGGCCTTGTCACGCGCGGCGCTACGATCCCGTGTGGAAGAGTGCTGGCAGCTGACCGAACAAAACGCGATGTACGAAACGTTTATCAACTCGTTCCGTCCGCTGCTGCCACTGCTGAAAGAGGCGCCGCCTGAGGATTTGACCCCGGAACGCTGCTTCCAGATCCAGCTGTTACTCATTCATTTTTATCGTCGCGTGGTGCTGAAAGATCCGCTGTTGCCGGAGGAGTTACTTCCTGCGCACTGGGCGGGACAGAGCGCGCGACAGCTGTGTATTAACATCTACCAGCGCGTGGCGGCGGGAGCCCTGGCGTTTGTCAGTGAGAAGGGGGAAACCTCCGTGGGCGAGCTGCCCGCTCCCGGCACGCTTTATCACCAGCGCTTTGGTGGTCTGAATATCACATAAGGAGAGGGTATGCCTGTTTATCAAATTGATGGTCTGACGCCGGTCGTGCCTGAAGAGAGCTATGTTCACCCGACCGCGGTGCTGATTGGCGACGTGATCCTCGGAAAAGGTGTTTACGTGGGCCCTAACGCCAGCCTGCGCGGTGATTTTGGCCGGATCGTGGTGAAAGACGGCGCGAACATCCAGGATAACTGCGTGATGCACGGTTTTCCGGAGCAGGACACGGTGGTGGAAGAGGACGGGCATATCGGCCATAGCGCGATCCTGCACGGCTGCATTATCCGCCGTAATGCGCTGGTGGGGATGAATGCGGTCGTGATGGACGGGGCGACGATCGGCGAAAACAGCATCGTCGGGGCGGCGGCGTTTGTGAAGGCCAAAGCGGAGATGCCTGCGAATCACTTAATTCTTGGCAGTCCGGCGAAAGCGATTCGTGAGTTAAGCGCGCAGGAAATAGAGTGGAAAAAGCAGGGCACGCGGGAGTATCAGGTACTGGTGGATCGCTGTAAGCAGACGCTGCATCAGGTGGAGCCGCTGCGGGAAGAAGAGCCCGGACGCAAACGGCTGGTCTTCGATGAGAATTTACGGCCCAAGTCGGCTGGCCGGGATAAATAAGGCCGTTCGTTCCCGCATGTTGCTCAAGGCGTGAAGATGAGCTTAATACGCTTCCGGCAGGGGCCGGTCAATCGACACCAGCTTTCCGCGCTTCATGGTGATATAGCCCCCGGCTTTGAGATCTGCCAGCACGCGAAAGACATGCGTGCGTGACAGGTTAGTGCGCTTAATGATAAACAGCGCCAGGCCCTCATTCTCTCCCGTGTGGGTCTCCTGCCGATAGAGATAGCGGTACAGCATCGGTTTGATGGTCTGGTAGCTGGTGACCTGCCTGCGTTCATTGTGCAGGTCGATGGTGAAAATGGACATGTAGGTCAGTATGGTGGCCAGCGCCTGCATGCGCTCAGATCCGCCCTCGAAAAATAGCTGGTCGAAGTCGGCCCAGGCTATTCTCACCAGCTTCACCTTCGCACTGCTGCGATATTCATACTTCGCCAGTGGACAATACCTTTCCATTAACCCTATCGGCATATACTCGATAGTATTGCCAATATTTAGGCCATCATCAGGCATTAATATTGTCAGCGACCCTTCAGTGCAAAAATAGATATAGCCAGGCTCGATGGTGAATTTTTTATTTGCGGCAACGGTTAAGGCCTCGCCTTTACAAAGCATGTGCGGAAAGAATTGCCCAATATTGAGTTGCTGATAATAGGTATGGATATCCTGAAAATTCACGCTAAGCCTCTCCCCGCAACGTCTGCCGTGGTAGCGAGTATAGCAGCAATAGCCCCCGGATTACGAACCGATAAATAACCAGTCCCATATGGGACTATGATGAGAAAGTATTCTGATTAGAATGGTCGTCAATGAGTTCGCATTAAAATTATCCGCCAACAGTAAATATCCAGGCGGCGCAATTAATCTACGAGGCCATTCAATGAAATTAACCCTAATTGCTAAACATCTGGCGCTTGCCGGTGTGTTGACGTCGCTGTCGCTTTCCGCGTTTGCGGAAGTGCAGCCGCAGGATGCCACTGCCACAACCCGGCAGGCAAATAACGCCCTGTATAACAAATTACCGTTTGCCGATAAAACCGACTTTGAGAACGCCCATAAAGGTTTTATCGCCCCGCTGCCACAAAACATGATTAAAGGCGAGCAGGGGAACGTTATCTGGAACCCGGCGAAATATGATTTCGTGAAAGAGGGTGAAAAAGCCCCGGATACGGTAAACCCGAGCCTGTGGCGTCAGTCACAGCTGATCAACATTGGCGGGCTGTTTAAGGTCACCGACGGCGTGTATCAGATCCGCAATCTCGATCTCTCCAACATGACCATCATTGAAGGCGAGAAGGGCATCACCGTTATCGACCCGCTGTTAAGCGCTGAACCGGCGAAAGAAGCGCTGGATCTCTACTATGCAAACCGCGGCAAGAAACCGGTCGTCGCTGTGGTGATCACCCACAGTCACGTCGACCACTACGGCGGCCTGCGCGGTGTGGTTGACGAAGCCGACGTGAAGTCCGGCAAAGTGAAGATCTACGCCCCGGAAGGCTTTATGAAAGAAGCGGTTTCCGAAAACATTATGGCCGGGAATGCGATGAGCCGCCGTGCGAGCTATATGTACGGCAACCTGCTGAAGCCGGATGCAAAAGGCCAGGTGGGGGCGGGTCTTGGCACCACCACCTCTGCGGGTACGGTGACCCTGATCCCGCCGACCAACTACATTACCCATACCGGCCAGCAGGAAGTGATTGACGGGCTGACCTACGACTTTATGATGGCGCCGGGCTCAGAAGCCCCGTCCGAAATGCTGTGGTATGTCAAAGAGAAGAAAATGATCGAAGCCGCAGAGGACGTGACCCATACCCTGCACAACACCTACTCCCTGCGCGGCGCGAAAATCCGCGATCCGCTGGCCTGGTCTAAGTACATCAACGCCGCCATTGAGCGCTGGGGCGCGGACGCGGAAGTGATTATTGCGCAGCACCACTGGCCGACCTGGGGCAACGAGAATATCGTCAAGCTGATGAAAGGCCAGCGCGATATGTATCGCTACATCAACGACCAGACCCTGCGTATGGCAAACAAGGGGCTGACCCGCGACGAGATCGCCGCTGAATTTACACTGCCGGAATCGCTGGAAAAACAGTGGGCTAGCCGCGGCTATTACGGTTCCGTCAGCCACGACGTCAAAGCCACCTACGTGTTTTATCTCGGCTGGTTCGACGGCAACCCGGCTACCCTCGACGAACTGCCGCCTGAACAGGCTGCGAAGAAGTTTGTGGAATACATGGGAGGGGCCGATGCCATCATGCAGAAAGCCAAAGCTGACTATCAGCAGGGCAACTACCGCTGGGTGGCGCAGGTGACCAGCAAAATTGTCTTCGCCGATCCGCAGAACGCTGCGGCACGTAATCTGGAAGCCGACGCGCTGGAGCAGTTAGGTTACCAGGCGGAAGCGGGCACCTGGCGTAACTTCTACCTGACCGGCGCGCAGGAACTGCGTAATGGCGTGAAGAAGCTGCCGACGCCGAACACCGCCAGCCCGGATACCGTGCGGGCGATGACCCCGGAAATGTTCTTCGACTACCTGGGCGTGCACATCAACGGGGTGCGGGCCGGTAACGCGAAAGCGGTCTTTAACATCGATCTCGGTAAGGATGGCGGCAAATACAAGCTGGAGCTGGAAAACGGCGTGCTGAACCATACCGCCAACGCGCAGGCGAAGGATGCCGACGCAACCATCACCCTGGACCGCACCACGCTGAACGACATCATCCTTAAGAAAGAGACGCTGAAGCAGGCGATGGATAAGGGTGACGTGAAGGTGAGCGGAGACGGAGCGAAGCTGGAAGAGATGCTGAGCTACATGGACACATTTGACTTCTGGTTCAATATTGTCACGCCATAAGTTTAGCGTTCATCCTGGTTAATCCTGGCGCCTTATTACGATAAGGCGCCATTTTTTTTATTCACGCATCGCCAGCGCGCTGGCGCTTGCCGGATCGAACAGCGAAATACTCTCGATCTGATCCAGCATGATCACTTTGCGAAAATCCATGGCGCTTTTGGGCTCCGAATCGAGCGTAATGTCATGCTCGGCATACCATTTGCTGTAGTTATGTTCGATACAGAGCTGCATGTTCTTCCCGTCACGGTAGCCGCTCAGCATCGGAATAAGCACGATATTGGCCGTTTTTTCATACTCCAGCGTGGCGGTATGGATCATGCCGATATAGATCCGCCGCGATTTCAGCGTGACGTGCGCCAGTTCACCTTCCTCCATGCACTGATAGAGCAGCTGTTCAATCCCGCTCGACTGCGCCAGCCGCTTGTACAATTTTTTCCGGCCATCGCCGTCCAGCCGCGCGCTTCCGGCCCAGTTCGAGCGGTAGAGACAAAACAGGATCGCGAAGGTCAGCATCACCACCACCGGGGCCTGAATCCCCAGGAAGCTCCAGTTCATAAAATCAATTTGCCAGTCGGCATATTTTGCTGACGTGAAATGGAACGTGTTATCGGCGGCGGAGAGGGCGAACAACAGCAGCCACAGCAGGCCGGTGGCGATCACTCCCTGAAGAACAAAAATACAGCCATACAGCGCAACAAGAAAATAGACGTCCCAGCCAAAGGATCGCTTGATTTTAAACCGTGTTGAGAGGTCGCGGCTGGTGTACCAGTACCCGCATACCATTAATACCATGAATATTGCCGTTCCCATTTCAGGCCCTCTTCAGCGCGTTGACATGGCGCAGAAAGTCCTGCCGCACCTCGTGGCTTTTGTAGTTAACCGAGGCGTTTCCATCCTGATCGATGATGATGCGGTCGCCATCCTCTACGGCTTCGATAATTTCCTGGTGACTCATGACCTGCAACAAGGATTCCGGGCTGGAAAAGAGCGTCATCAGTAAATGTTTCATCGCGTGACATCCTTATGAATTAAAAGGATAAGTCTGGAAGATAAATGGCACCTTTGCCTTAAGGTTATCCCTAAAAAAACGGCAGCCTGGCGGCGAAATTCATATTTTTCACAAAATGGTTGTGCGTGGTGACATTCCATGTAACTGAAAAATAATAAGAATAAAAAATATATCTGCGTAAACTTGGACAAATAAAGTTAATTGTGTAAGTTTAAATTAGCGATTCCGCTACGTTGTTTACACCCAGGATGTGACCCATGAGCACGTTGCCGTCCGTCATCAGTCGGTTCGTTGATTACTACGCCACGCTGGATACCCAGCCACCTTCGGCGCTGGCGGGGATTTATCGCGCCGATGCCACGCTTATCGATCCCTTTGGCGAACACAGCGGGGTGTTCGCGATTCAGCGCTATTTCACCCATCTGCTGGCTAACGTCCAGCACTGTCGCTTTACCGTCGATGCACCGTTGCAGCAGGGCGATCGCTTTGTGGTCACCTGGATGATGCACTGGTCGCACCCGCGTATCGCCGGGGGGGCAATGCGCCAGCTGCCGGGCTGCTCCGTGGTAGACATGCGCGACGATCGCATTGTTCGCCAGCGGGATTACTACGATGCCGGAGAGATGATTTACGAACATCTCCCGATACTCGGCTGGGCCGTGCGCGGCGTGAAGCGAAGAGTGAAATCATGAAAACGGTTCTGATCACCGGCGCAAGCTCGGGCATCGGGGCGGGGCTGGCGAAATCTTTTGCCGACGATGGTTACCGGGTGATTGCCTGCGGGCGCGATGCGCAACGTCTGGCAGCCGTGCATCAGCACAGCCCCAACATTACGGTGCGCCTGTTCGATATGACAGACAGGGACGCCTGTCGCCAGGCGCTGGCGGACTGTACTGCCGACACGGTGATTCTCTGCGCCGGAACCTGCGAGTATCTCGACCGCGGCGAGGTGGATGCCGAGCTGGTGGCGCGGGTCATGACCACCAATTTCATCGGGCCGGTAAACTGCCTTGCGGCGTTGCAGCCGCAGCTGGTATCCGGCAACCGCGTGGTGCTGGTCAGTTCGATGGCGCACTGGCTTCACTTCCCGCGAGCCGAAGCGTATGGCGCCTCCAAGGCGGCGTTAACCTGGTTCGCCGATACGCTGCGCCTCGACTGGGAACCGAAAGGGATTGCCGTCACGGTCGTTTCACCCGGTTTTGTCGACACGCCGCTGACCCGCAAAAACGATTTCCCGATGCCGGGCCGGGTCAGCGTGGGGGACGCCGTCCACGCCATTCGTCGCGGTCTGGCAAAAGGGAAGGATCACATCGCGTTTCCCGCCGGGTTCAGCCTGGCGCTGCGCGTGCTTTCCGGCCTGCCCGATGTACTTCAGCGCGCACTGCTGCGCAGGATGGTGCGACCATGAAAATCGCAATTATCGGCAGCGGTATCGCCGGGTTAACCTGTGCCTGGCGGCTCGCCGGACATCATCAGGTCACGCTGTTTGAGGCGCAGGCCACGCCGGGCGGCCATACCGCAACGGTGGATGTCGATACGCCGCAGGGCAGCTTTGCCATCGATACCGGTTTTATCGTCTACAACGACCGCACCTATCCACGCTTCATGGGGCTGCTCAGCGAACTGGGCATCTGCGGGCAAAAAACGCAGATGAGCTTTTCGGTGCACAACCCGCAGAGCGGGCTGGAGTACAACGGGCACACGCTGACGTCGCTGTTCGCCCAGCGACGTAATCTGCTCAACCCGGCTTTCTGGACGCTGCTGAAGGAGATCGTGCGCTTTAACCGGCTGGCGAAACAGACGCTCCGGGGCGAAGTCGATGGTTCCGCCACGCTGGAAACGTTCCTGCGCCAGCACCGTTTTACGCCCTTTTTTGCGCGCCACTACATCCTGCCCATGGGGGCGGCTATCTGGTCGTCGTCGCTACAGGAGATGAAACGCTTTCCGCTGCCGCTCTTTTTACGCTTTTTTGAAAACCACGGTCTGCTGGACATTACCCATCGTCCGCAGTGGTACGTGGTGCCAGGCGGCTCCAGGGAGTATATCCGCGCGATGCTGGATACGCTCGGCGATCGCCTGACGCTGCACCTTAACGCGCCGGTGCAGCAGGTTATTCGCCACGATCGTGGGGTTGATATTGCGCGTGAGGGCGTAACAGACACTTTTGATCAGGTGATCTTCGCCTGCCACTCCGCTCAGGCGCTGGCGATGCTCGCCAGCCCAACGCAGGCTGAACGCGAGGTGCTGGGGGATATCGGCTGGCAGCGTAACGAGGTGGTGCTTCACCGCGATCCGCGCTGGCTGCCGGTGCGCGAACGCGCGTGGGCGAGCTGGAACTACCGCCTCAGCGAGCAGGATCGGTCCAGCGCCTGCGTCACCTACAACATGAATATCTTGCAGGGACTGCCGCCGGGCAGCCCGCTGTTTTGCGTCACCCTCAACCCGGAAACGCCGGTGGAGGAACGGTTTGTGCTGCGCCGCTTTGTCTATGAGCATCCGCTTTTTAACCCGCAAAGCTGGCAAGCTCAGGCCCGGCGAGGCGAAATAAACGGTCGCCAGCGGAGCTGGTTCTGCGGCGCGTACTGGTACAACGGCTTCCACGAAGATGGCGTGCGCAGTGCGCTGGACGTGGTCAACGCTATCGCGACCGGGGAGGGCAACTGAGATGAACAGCTGCCTTTACCACGGTACATTGCGCCATCGTCGGCTTGCGCCGAAAGCGCACCACTTTACCTACAGCGTGTTTATGGCCTGGCTCGATCTGGATGAGCTGGACGCGCTGCCCTCTGTCGGCGTGCGTCGTAACCGCGTTGCGCCCGCGGCATTTTATGATGCGGATTACCCGCTGGGCACGCCGCTCAAAGCGCGTGTCCTTGAGCGTCTGGAAAATCTGACCGGCGAACGTCCGGCGGGGCGGGTCATGCTTCTGACTCAGCTGCGCTATTTCGGTTTTCATTTCAACCCGGTCAATTTTTACTACTGCTATGACGGGGAAGACACCCTGCGCTGGGTTCTCGCCGAAGTCCGTAACACGCCGTGGAATGAACGACATTACTACGCGGTAGCGGGGCGGGACGCCCCGCCGACGGAGAAAGCGTTTCACGTCTCGCCCTTTAATCCGATGGATATGATCTACCACTGGCGCTTCAACAGCCCGGACAGCACGCTGCGCATGCATATCGAAAACCATCAGGAGACGAAGGTGTTTGATGCCACCCTGACGCTGCGCCGGGTCCCGCTGACGCGCACGGCGCTGCGTTCGCTGCTGGCGCGGATCCCGTTGATGACCCTCAAAACCGTTTTCGCCATTTACTGGCAGGCGCTCAGGCTGTGGCTGAAGCGCGTGCCGCTGCATAACCATCCCCTCAGCAGGAGTGAACGCTCATGACCAATCCCGTCTTTGCGCTTGAACCCGATATCCCGCGCAACGTCCGCGTCGCGCGATGGTTGCTCTTCCGCCTGCTGAATGGCCTGCGCGGTGGCTCGCTGACGCTGCGTGAAGGCGCGCAGACGTTCCAGTTCGGCGACGCCTCCGCCGCGCTTCACGCTGAGGTGCAGGTACTTGCTCCGGGCGTCTACTGGCGCATTTTAACCGGGGGCAGCCTCGCCGCGGCACAGGCGTGGATGGATGGCGACTGGGAGACGCCCCACCTGACGCCGCTGCTGGAGCTGATTGCGCGCAATAGCCAAATCCTCGGAAAGCTGGAAAAAGGGTTTCGCCTGCTCGGGAAACCGGTGGAGCGGCTGCGGCACTGGATGCGGCGCAACTCCCGCGCGCAGGCGCGGGAGTTGCGCCGCCCATTACGATCTGGGCAACGCCTTTTACGCCCATTTCCTTGATGAACATCTCCTGTACTCCAGCGCGCTGTTTAGCGGGGACGAGCAGGATCTGACCGCGGCTCAGCAGGCGAAAATGGCGAGGCTGTGCGACCAGCTGGCGCTCACGGCAAACGATCATCTGCTGGAGATTGGCACCGGCTGGGGGGCGATGGCGGAATATGCCGCCCGTCATTACGGCTGCCGGGTGACCACCACCACGCTGTCGCAGGAGCAGTACCACTGGGCCACCGCGCGCATCGCCCGGGCAGGGTTGCAGGATCGCGTTGAGGTGCTGCTCTGCGACTACCGCGATCTAACCGGTGTCTACGACAAGCTGGTGTCGGTTGAGATGATTGAGGCCGTCGGTCAACGCTACCTGCCAACATTTTTCCGCACCTGCCAGGCGCGTCTGCGTCCAGGCGGGCGGATGGCGATTCAGGCCATCACCATTCAGGATCAACGCTATCGCGACTACAGCAAAAGCGTCGATTTTATTCAGCGCTACATCTTCCCCGGCGGCTTTTTGCCCAGCATCACCGCCATGAATGAACTCATGACCCGCCATACCGATTTTGTGGTGCGTAACCTCTTCGATATGGGGCCGGACTACGCCCGCACGCTGGCGCACTGGCGTCAGCGGTTCGTTCACGCCTGGCAGGAGATTGAAAAGCTCGGGTTTGATGACCGTTTCCGCCGGATGTGGCTGTACTACCTCGGCTACTGTGAAGCCGGGTTTAATGCCCGCACCATCAGCGTGGTGCAGCTGACTGCGGAACGCGTATGAAGCGCTACGGGCAGGTATTTCTGTTGGCCATCGGGTTTGACCTCTACTGGACGCGCTCTGGGCGCTGACGGGGCTGATTGCGTTCACGGGCGCGTCCCTGATGCCGCTATGGATGGTGGCGCTGTGGCTAATGTTTGCCACCGTCTGGACGCAACTGACCCGCACGACCACCTTGCCGGGCTGGTTGCTGACGGTACTGGCGACCCTGGGCGGGCCGGTGGCCTACCTGATCGGCGAGCGTCTGGGGGCCGTTTACCGTTTATACCTCTCAGCTTCTGACGCACGACGGCAGCTATACAGGGTTAGACGGCGATAATGCGCTGATTATCACCTATGCCCGGGACATCGATGGTGACGACCTGGTTGAGGCGACCCGCGACCAGTGGCAGGCGCAGGGCATTTTGCAGCAGGAGCCGCAGAGTGAAGCCTGGCTGAGCGAGTATCCTGAACTGCGTCAGCAGTTAATCGGAGGACCACAATGAAACGTTTCCTGTTAATGGCGCTTGCCCTGACGATGCTGGTGGCCGGATGTAGCACCGAGGTGACAGAGTATCGTCAGCAGCAGCCACGGCTTGATATTTTTACTTACTTCCAGGGGAAAACCGAGGCGTGGGGGATGGTGCAGGATCGCAGCGGTAAGCAGATCCGTCGTTTTCACGTCGAGATCGCCGGGGATGTTATCGGCGATACGCTGACCCTGAATGAACATTTTGTCTACGATGACGGCGAGAAGCAGCAGCGCGTCTGGCATATCCGCCGCGTTGGGCAGAATCGCTATGAAGGCACGGCGGGTGACATAGAAGGTGTCGCGACAGGCCAGGCGGCGGGCAATGCCCTTAACTGGCGCTACAGCATGAACGTGAAGGCGGACGGCAAAACCTGGCTGCTGCACTTTGATGACTGGATGTATTTGCAGGACAGCACCCGTCTGTTTAATAAAACCGAGATGAAGAAATTTGGCGTCACCGTCGCCACGGTGACGCTGTTCTTTACCCGCAAAGAGGGCGGTTAATCCTCTTCGGGCTGAGGTTTACTGCTTGAGTAGATGAAGAAGAGCGCAATACTCAGGCAGACGACGGCCCCGAAACGGCTCACTGAAAACGGAATGGCTTCATTGTTCAGCCAGCCAAAGTTATCAATCAGCATGCTCATGGCCAGCTGGCCCAGGATAACCGCTACCGTGGCAACGGCGGTCCCGATGCACTGCACTGCGAGCACCATAATCACGATATAGGGCACGCCGCAGAGGGCCCCCAGAAGCTGCCATTTGGGTACATCCATCAGGCTGACCGCCTGTTTCGGCTCAAAAAAGAAGATCAGCAGGGCGGTCACCAGCGCGCCGACGGAAAACGTCAGAAACGCGCTTTTAAATACCCCCACGCTGCTGCCTAATTGCCCGTTAATGGCAGCCTGAATGCTCAGCGTTGCGCCGCCAATCACCGCCAGAATAATCATAATTACTGTCATAACGTTACCCCTGCGCCACGAGAATGAGCGCGGCGATGATAAATCCCAGCGCAATAATGCGTTTTGTATCGATCCTGCGGTGCGGCGTACCCAGCAGGCCATAGTGGTCAATAATCAGGCTTTTAAAAACCTGGCCTGCCAGAATGCCGATCATCGTCATGGCAATGCCGATCGCAGGCGTGGCAATGGTGAGAATGATGACGTAAACCGGGCCGAGCACGCCGCCCAACAGGTGCCATGAAGGCTGCGCAAAAAATGAGGGACTGTTGCGCGGGCTGAAAAACAGCATCAGCAGAAACGTCAGCCCCGTTCCCACGCTGAATATGCTGAACGCCGCCCACAGGTCGCCCACCTCTGCGCCCAGCGGCCCCAGCAGCCCGGCTTCCACGGACAGCCCCATGCCGCCGGCAATCACCAGTAAAATTAAAATAATGTGCATAACGCTTTTTCTCCTTTTTCCAGGCGGAGAAGATTACGTCTGAACATCATTGAGAAAAATGCCATAATACAGGAAACACCTTTGCAGGAAATGCATTAATGATGGATGCCGGACATATCAGCATTCGCGCGCTGCTGATCTTCATCGACGTTTATGAAACGCAGAATTTTTCCGTGGTGGCGAGGCGGGAAGGGATTTCTCCGTCGCAGGTCTCACGCGTGATCCACCAGCTTGAGGACGCCCTCGGGCAACAGCTTTTCTACCGCAACACGCGGGCGATTATGCCCACAGAGAGCGGGCATCTTTTTGTGCGCTATGCCCGGGCGATGGCCG
This sequence comes from Enterobacter sp. Res13-Sevr-PEC09-46, assembly GCF_015672585.1. Taxonomy (NCBI): domain Bacteria; kingdom Pseudomonadati; phylum Pseudomonadota; class Gammaproteobacteria; order Enterobacterales; family Enterobacteriaceae; genus Enterobacter; species Enterobacter sp. Res13-Sevr-PEC09-46. Next base: position 66,550 of record NZ_JADABR010000020.1, read on the forward strand.
GGAATATGGAGGACGCGCGACGCGAGCTGGATGAACGCGCCCGCGAGCCGTCGGGCACGCTGCGTATCAATGGCCCGGTCTTTTTCGGACAAAGGCACATCGCGCCGGGCCTGCCGGGGCTTCTGGCGCGTTACCCTCGTCTCTCCATTGAACTGACCCTCACCGACGATTTTATCGATCCGCACCGTGACGCCGCGGACGTTATTTTTCGCATCGGCGCGCTGACGGACTCCTCGTTTCACGCCCGGGTGTTCGGGCAGCAGTTCTATCATCTGGCGGCCTCGCCGGACTATCTGCGAAAACATGGCGCGCCCGAGGGGCCGGACGATCTCAGCCGTCACCACTGTCTGGTTTACCGCGGCTCGTCCGGGCCTAACCGCTGGCTGATCCGGCAGCCGGGCGAGGCGTGGGTTCACTATCCCATCGTACCGCTGATGACCTCCAATAACGCGGAAACGCTACTGATTGCGGCGCTGGGCGGCATGGGCGTTGTGCTTTTCCCGGACTGGATGGTGAGCGAACGGCTCAAAAGCGGTGAGCTGGTGGCGCTGCTGCCGGAAATGGAGTGTTCAATTAATACGGAGCCACTGACGATTGCGGCGATTTACCCGAACGCGCGTCATCCGCCCCTGAACGTCAGGGCGGTGATTGATTACTATATTGAGCGATTCGGTACGCCGCTGTACTGGCAAACCTGAAGGTTAGCGGGCAAGCTCGCGACGGATAATGTCAGCCCCGGCGCTTAACGCCTTCAGCTTACCGTTGGCGACCTGGCGGGAAAGGGGAGCCATACCGCAGTTGGTGGACGGATAAAGCTTGTCTGCATCAACAAACTGCAACGCCTTGCGCAGCGTATCGGCCACCTCTTCAGGCGTTTCGATGGTCTGGGTGGCGACGTCAATTGCCCCGACCATCACTTTTTTACCGCGGATAAGCTCCAGCAGATCCATCGGCACGCGCGAGTTGTGGCACTCCAGCGAGATGATATCGATCGTCGAGGTCTGCAACTTTGGAAATGCCTCTTCATACTGGCGCCACTCGGAGCCCAATGTCTTTTTCCAGTCCGTATTGGCTTTGATGCCGTACCCGTAACAGATATGTACCGCGGTTTCGCATTTCAGCCCTTCAATGGCGCGCTCCAGCGCGGCGATACCCCAGTCATTCACCTCATCGAAAAAGACGTTAAAGGCAGGTTCGTCGAACTGAATAATGTCAACGCCAGCCGCTTCCAGCTCCCGAGCCTCCTGATTGAGAATTTTAGCGAACTCCCAGGCCAGCTTTTCACGGCTTTTATAGTGGGCATCGTATAGCGTGTCGATCATGGTCATCGGGCCGGGCAGCGCCCACTTGATCGGCTTGTCCGTCAGCTGGCGCAGGTATTTCGCGTCGTCAACAAACACCGGTTTCTGGCGCGCCACCGCGTCTACCACGGTCGGCACGCTCGCATCGTAGCGGTTACGGATGCGCACCGTCTGACGGTTCTCAAAATCCACGCCGCTGAGATGTTCAATAAAGGTGGTGACGAAATGCTGGCGGGTTTGTTCCCCGTCGCTGACGATATCAATCCCGGCGCGGATCTGTTCATCCAGAGACAACCGCAGCGCATCCTGTTTCCCTGCCAGTAATTCCTCGTCCTGGAGTTTCCACGGCGACCAGAGCGTTTCCGGCTGCGCAAGCCAGGTGGGTTTCGGCAGGCTGCCAGCCGTTGATGTCGGGAGCAATGTTTTCATAAAAGAACCTTTTATCCGTATAAAATTAAAGCGTGAAGTGTTGAGACCACTGCTCAAGAAGGGTTTTATAGGGTTTGATAAACCGCTCTTCGGTATATTTACCCTGTTCAATGGCCAGACGGCTGCGCTCTTCACGGTCATAGACGATTTTGGTTAATGAGTGATCCTGCTGATTCAGGTCGGGCTGATAGCACTGTCCCGCAGCGGAATTGGCGTTATAAATTTCCGGGCGATAGATCTTCTGGAACGTCTCCATGGTGCTGATGGTGCCGATCAGTTCCAGATTGGTGTAATCACGCAGTAAATCGCCGGTGAAGAAGAAGGCAAAAGGCGCGACGCTGTTTTCCGGCATGAAATAGCGAACCTTCAGGCCCATCTTCGCGAAGTACTGTTCCGTTAGCGACTCGCCGTCCGGCTGGTACTCATAGCCCAGCACCGGGTGGTGGTTACCGGTACGACGATAGGTGTCTTTGCTGGAGACGCTCAGGCAGATCACCGGCGCTTTTTTAAAGTTCGCCTGATATTCCGCAGAATGAACGAAGCTTTTAAAAATATTGCCGTGCAGCTCGCCAAAATTCTCGGGGAGGGAGAAACGGGCCCGGTCTTTATTATGCTCCAGCAGCAGGACGCTGAAATCATAGTCACGAACATACGATGAGAAGTTATTTCCGACGATGCCTTCGATGCGCTCGTGGGTTTTTTTATCCACGATCGTCGTTTGCAGAATTTCGATGGCCGGGAAAGTAAAATCGCCGCCGATATTCATATCGACTGAAATAATCTCCAGCTCGACGGCATAGCGGTCAGCTTTCGGGTTATCCCAGCTCGCCAGCGCGTTAAAGCGGTTGTTGATCATCACAAGCGTATTGCGCAGGTTCTCCTGACGCTTCTCGCCACGCGCCAGGTTGGCGAAGTTGGTGGTGGTACGCGTGTTTTCTGACGGGTTATAATTTTCATCAAAGCAACTGCGCTTAAGGGTAAATGTGAAAGCCTGACTCATTTGGTTATGCATCCTAAGTTCATGTTGCCGGAACGTTATCAATGCATAATTTATGCCTGAGCCACTGGCGCAGGGGAAGTGACTTAATTTCACTGCAACATGAGGGTTCTTCATGAACTGCGCGATTCAGGTATAATCCCCCGACATTTCCAACCGGTTTAAACGAACATGACAAAACTCACCCTACAAGAGCAGATGCTGAAAGCGGGCTTAGTCAGCAGTAAAAAGATGGCGAAGGTCCAGCGCACGGCGAAAAAATCCCGCGTCCAGGCTCGCGAGGCGAGAGAGGCTGTTGAAGAGAACAAGAAAGCCCAGCTGGAGCGTGATAAGCAGCTGAGCGAACAGCAAAAACAGGCGGTGCTGGCAAAAGAGTTCAGGGCGCAGGTGAAGCAGCTGATTGAGATGAACCGCATCACCGTGGCGAAGGGCAACATTACCTTTAACTTTACCGACGGCAACCTTATCAAAAAAATCGAGGTCGATAAGCAGACGCAAACCCAGCTGATCAACGGCCGTCTGGCGATTGCCCGACTGGTGATTAACGCGAATGGCGACTGTGATTACGCGATTATCCCGGCGGTAGTGGCGGATAAAATTGCCCAGCGCGATGCGGACAGCATTGTGCTAAACAGCGCCCTGAGTCAGGAAGAGCAGGACGAAGACGATCCGTACGCAGACTTCAAAATCCCTGACGATTTAATGTGGTAATCCCCGCTCAGAACGGCGCGGCGTGACGGGCGTTCATCGTCTCGCCGCTCAGCGGATGAATAAAATTCAGAGCGCTTGCATGCAGCATCAGCCGGGGCGTTTCTTCCGCCCCCGGCCATTCCAGACCACCATACAGATCGCACCCCAGAATAGGGTGGCCTAACTGCTGGCAGTGAATGCGCAGCTGGTGGGTGCGCCCGGTCTCCGGGGTAAGCTCAACCCGCGTCAGCGGCATTGTCGTATCCTGGTAAATACGTTCCACCACCCGATAGCGGGAGCGAGCGGGCTTACCGGTGCGGGCACAGATCGTCATCATCGGAAACAGCGCCGGATCTTTGGCAATTGGCGCATCCACGGTCCCTTCGTCCTGTTCCACATGTCCGCACAGCAGGGCGGTGTAAACCTTATTCACGGCGCGCTGGCTGAACTGGTGGCAAAGCGCGGCGTTGATCGCTTTGTTACGCGCAATGACCATCAGACCCGAAGTGCCAAAATCAAGGCGATGCACCAGCGTGCAGCCGGGAAAGGTTTGAACCAGACGGTGGTGGACGGAATCGAGGTTTTGCGGATTTTTCCCCGACAGGCTGAGCAGACCGGAAGGTTTATTGATCAGCAGCAGATGCTCGTCCTGCCAGAGGATCTCAATGTTGTCGTGACAGGGTGGTGCAATAAACGTATCTATAATGACAGACATCAGGCCGCCGGGCTGGAGAGTGGGTGCGGATGATAACGAAATACGGGGGAAAAGAAAAACCCTCCCACCGGGCGGTGAGAGGGGGAAAACTTAGGCAGCGACCAGGCTGTCGATCGCGGCTTTCGCGTCGGTCTGCGCTTTGGTGGCCACTTCCGGGCCGTAAGCGATACCTTCAGCGAACACAAAGTTCACGTCGGTAATGCCGATGAAGCCCAGGAACAGCGTCATGTACGGTGCGACCAGGTCGGTAGGGGTGTCTTTGTGAATACCGCCGCGGCTGGTCAGGACGATAGCGCGTTTACCTTTCACCAGACCTTCCGGGCCGTTCTCGGTGTAACGGAAGGTTACGCCAGCGCGTGCCACCAGGTCGAAGTAGTTCTTCAGCTGGGTAGGAATGTTGAAGTTGTACATTGGGGCGTTGATCACGATAACGTCGTGCGCCTGCAACTCAGCAATCAGCTCGTCGGAGAGCGCCAGGGCTTCCTGCTGACGTGGGGTAAGAGGCGCATCGCTCGGACGCAGCGCGCCAACCAGCTCGCCGTCCAGCACAGGAATTGGGTTTGCCGCCAGGTCACGCACGGTGATTTCATCCGCGCTGTGCTGTTCACGCCACTGTTCAACGAAATAGTCAGACAGCTGACCAGACTGTGAATACCCTGCCAGAATACTGGATTTCAACACTAATACTTTGCTCATGGGAAATTCCTGTTTTGTATTTGATTGAGGGGGTTGCCCCGTTGCTTGTTGACACTTTATTCACAATCCTGCCACAGGGATAGCGCAATATATCGAAGCCTATGTTCGAATTTTTTGAATAAGGCGCGAAAAGCGCTGATGTGGTACTCTATACCAATCATTAAAAAGAGATTTTATCCGGCAGTGCACTGCCCGTTAACGCTATGACAGAACACCAAAAATTGACCTTCCCGATGCTGATGCAAAAGCTTGATTCGCTGATGCTGCGCGATAAACAGCGGTTTGCGCGCCGTCTGCACGGCGTTAAGAAGGTTAAAAATCCTGATGCACAACAGGCCATTTACCAGGAGATGGCCAACGAGATTGAACAGGCGGCAGGGAAAGTTGTGCTGCGTGAAGCCGCACGTCCGGAGATTACCTATCCGGAAAATCTGCCCGTCAGCCAGAAGAAACAGGACATTCTTGAGGCCGTACGCGACCACCAGGTGGTGATCGTCGCGGGGGAAACCGGTTCAGGTAAAACCACTCAGCTGCCGAAAATCTGCATGGAGCTGGGCCGCGGGGTGAAAGGGCTGATCGGTCACACCCAGCCGCGTCGTCTGGCGGCGCGCACCGTGGCGAACCGTATTGCGGAAGAGCTGCAAACGGAGCCGGGCGGCTGCATCGGCTACAAGGTGCGATTCAGCGACCACGTCAGCGATAACACCATGGTTAAGCTGATGACCGACGGTATCCTGCTGGCGGAAATCCAGCAGGATCGTCTGCTGATGCAGTACGACACCATCATCATCGATGAAGCGCACGAGCGCAGCCTGAACATCGACTTCCTGCTCGGCTACCTGAAAGAGCTGCTGCCCCGGCGTCCGGATCTGAAAATCATCATCACCTCCGCGACCATCGACCCGGAGCGCTTCTCAAAACATTTCAACAATGCGCCGATTATCGAGGTGTCAGGACGCACGTATCCGGTGGAAGTGCGCTATCGCCCGATTGTGGAAGAGGCGGACGATACCGAGCGCGACCAGCTTCAGGCCATCTTTGATGCCGTCGACGAGCTGGGCAACGAGAGTTCTGGCGACATTCTGATCTTCATGAGCGGCGAGCGCGAGATCCGCGATACCGCCGATGCGCTCAGCAAGCGCGATCTGCGCCATACTGAGATCCTGCCGCTGTACGCGCGCCTGTCGAACAGCGAGCAGAACCGCGTGTTCCAGCCGCACAGCGGGCGCCGCATCGTGCTGGCGACCAACGTGGCCGAAACTTCGCTGACCGTACCGGGCATTAAATACGTGATCGACCCGGGTACGGCGCGCATCAGCCGCTACAGCTACCGCACCAAAGTTCAGCGCCTGCCGATTGAGCCGGTTTCGCAGGCGTCGGCTAATCAGCGTAAGGGCCGCTGCGGCCGCGTGTCGGAAGGGATCTGTATTCGTCTCTATTCGGAAGACGATTTCCTGTCGCGCCCTGAGTTTACCGATCCGGAGATCCTGCGGACCAACCTGGCATCCGTTATCCTGCAAATGACCGCGCTGGGGCTGGGCGATATCGCCGCCTTCCCGTTTGTGGAAGCGCCGGATAAGCGCAATATTCAGGACGGGGTGCGGCTGCTGGAAGAGCTGGGGGCCATCACCACCGACGAACAGGCGACGGCCTACAAGCTAACGCCATTGGGCCGCCAGCTTAGCCAGTTGCCGGTCGACCCGCGTCTGGCGCGCATGGTGCTGGAGGCGCAAAAACACGGCTGCGTGCGCGAGGCGATGATCATTACCTCGGCGCTCTCCATTCAGGATCCGCGCGAGCGTCCGATGGATAAGCAGCAGGCGTCGGATGAAAAACACCGTCGCTTCCACGATAAAGAGTCCGATTTCCTCGCCTTTGTGAACCTGTGGAACTACCTTGGCGAGCAGCAAAAAGCGCTCTCCTCGAACCAGTTCCGCCGTCAGTGCCGGGTGGATTTCCTCAACTATCTGCGCGTACGCGAGTGGCAGGATATCTACACCCAGCTGCGCCAGGTGGTGAAAGAGCTGGGTATACCGGTGAACAGTGAACCGGCGGAGTACCGCGAAATCCATATCGCCCTGTTGACCGGCCTGCTGTCCCATATCGGGATGAAGGATGCGGATAAGCAGGAATATACCGGCGCACGCAACGCGCGTTTCTCCATCTTCCCGGGCTCCGGTTTGTTTAAGAAGCCGCCGAAGTGGACCATGGTCGCCGAGCTGGTGGAAACCAGCCGTCTGTGGGGGCGTATCGCCGCGCGTATCGATCCGGAGTGGGTTGAACCAGTGGCGCAGCACCTGCTGAAACGCTCATACAGCGAGCCGCACTGGGAGCGTGGGCAGGGCGCGGTGATGGCGACGGAAAAAGTCACCGTCTACGGCCTGCCGGTGGTGGCCGCGCGTAAGGTTAACTACAGCCAGATCGATCCGGCGTTGAGTCGCGAGCTGTTTATCCGCCACGCGCTGGTGGAAGGCGACTGGCAGACGCGTCATGCCTTCTTCCGCGAAAACCTGAAGCTGCGCGCCGAGGTGGAAGAGCTTGAGCACAAGTCCCGCCGTCGCGACATTCTGGTGGACGACGAGACGCTGTTTGAGTTTTACGATCAGCGCATCAGTCACGATGTGATCTCGGCGCGCCATTTCGACAGCTGGTGGAAGAAAGCCAGCAAAGAGGCCCCGGACCTGCTCAACTTTGAAAAGAGCATGCTGATCAAAGAGGGCGCGGAGTCGGTCAGCAAACTCGATTACCCGAACTTCTGGCATCAGGGCAACCTCAAGCTGCGTCTGACCTATCAGTTTGAGCCGGGCGCGGATGCCGATGGTGTGACGGTGCACATTCCGCTGCCGCTGTTAAACCAGGTGGAAGAGAGCGGGTTTGAGTGGCAGATCCCCGGCCTGCGCCGCGAGCTGGTCATTGCGTTAATCAAATCCCTGCCTAAACCGGTGCGGCGTAACTTTGTGCCGGCGCCGAACTACGCCGAAGCGTTTTTAGGCCGCGTCACACCGCTGGAGCTGCCGCTGCTGGACGCCCTGGAGCGTGAGTTCCGCCGCATGACCGGAACCACCATCGACCGCGACGACTGGAACTGGGATCAGGTGCCCGATCACCTGAAAATCACATTCCGCGTGGTGGACGATAAAAACAAAAAGCTGCTCGAAGGCCGTTCTCTGACGGAGCTGAAAGAGGCGCTGAAAGGTAAAGTCCAGGAGACGCTCTCTGCGGTGGCCGATGACGGCATTGAGCAGAGCGGGCTGCACATCTGGAGCTTTGGTCAGCTCCCGGAAAGCTACGAGCAGAAGCGCGGGAACTACAAGGTGAAAGCCTGGCCCGCGCTGGTGGATGAGCGCGACAGCGTGGCGATTAAGCTCTTTGACAATCCGCAGGAGCAACAGCAGATGATGTGGCGCGGGCTGCGTCGACTGCTTCTGCTTAACATCCCGTCGCCGATTAAGTATCTGCACGAGAAGCTGCCGAACAAAGCCAAGCTGGGACTCTACTTTAACCCGTACGGTAAGGTGCTGGACCTGATCGACGACTGCATCTCCTGCGGTGTGGATAAGCTGATCCACGAGGCCGGCGGTCCGGTCTGGACGGAAGGGGGCTTTGCTCAGCTTCATGAAAAGGTGCGCGCGGAGCTGAACGACACCGTGGTGGAGATTGCCAAACAGGTTGAGCAGATCCTTACCGCCGTGTTCAATATCAACAAGCGCCTGAAGGGGCGGGTGGATATGACCATGGCCCTGGGGCTGTCGGACGTCAAGGCGCAGATGGCGGGGCTGGTGTATCGCGGCTTTGTCACCGGCAATGGCTTTAAGCGTCTGGGCGATACGCTGCGTTATTTGCAGGCGATAGAGAAGCGTCTGGAGAAAATGGCGGTCGATCCGCATCGCGATCGTGCGCAGATGCTGAAAGTCGAAAACGTGCAGCAGGCGTGGCAGCAGTGGCTCAACAAACTGCCGCCGGCGCGTCGCGATGACGACGACGTGCGGGAGATCCGCTGGATGATCGAGGAGCTGCGCGTCAGCTTCTTCGCTCAGCAGCTGGGAACGCCGTATCCCATTTCGGATAAGCGTATCTTGCAGGCGATGGAGCAGATTTCCGGCTAAAACCGTTGCCCGGTGGCGCTGCGCTTACCGGGCCTACGGGAGAACATGTAGAGCAGGTAGGCCGGGTAAGGCATAGCCGCCACCCGGCATGTTTTCAGGCACTGACCCAACCGCCGCCCAGCGCTTTATACAAATCAATTTGCGCCAGCAGCAGGTTGTTTTTCACCTGTACCACGCTGGTCTGCACCGAGAACAGCGTGCGCTGCGCATCGAGCTCATCCAGATAAGAAGAGTATCCGTTGCGGTAGCGGTTTTGCGCAATCCGCAGCGTCTCCTGCGCGACCGTCTGCTGTGCCAGCAGCTCGGTAAGCTGTTCCTGATAGCGGGTGATGGCATCAAGGCTGTCATTCACCTCAGCAAACGCGTTACGCACGGTTTTTTCGTAGCTATACAGCGCCTGATTCCGCTGGGACTGAGAGATATCTACCTGCGCATTCAGCGCCTGACGGTTCAGCAGCGGCGCAAGAATACTGCCGCCCACGCTCCAGAGCTGTAGCGGGTTATCCAGCAATCCCGACAGCGTGCGATCCTGCACCGATCCCGTGGCCGTGAGGTTGATCGACGGCAGCAGGCTGGCGCGCGATGCCGCCAGCGTCGCGTCCGCCGCAATCAGCTGACGTTCAGCCTGGACGATATCCGGGCGCCGGTTCAGTAGCGTCGACGGCAGCTGGAAGGGCAGTTTCAGCGGCGTCAGGGCATCAAAGCTTTCACCGCGCGCAACGTCACCCGGGTTGCTGCCCAGCAGCAGGCTAAGCGCATTTTCCTGCTGCGCAATCTGGTGCTGAAGCAGTGGAACCTGGGCGCGGGTGGCGCGCAGCTCAGAATCCGATTGCATCAGCTCAAGGCGAGAGCTGTATCCCGTCTCAAACTGTCGTTTGGCGAGGTTGAACGCCTCTTCACGCGACTTCAGCGTGGACCGGGTAACGCGCAGCTGTTCGTCCAGCGACAGCAGGGTGACGTACCCGGAGGCCACCGAGGATGCGACGGTAAGATCAGCCGCCGCGGCCGCCGCCTTTTGTGCCTCCAGCGACGCTTCAGCGGCACGGGAGGTGCTGCGGTTGACGCCCCAGATATCCACGTCGTAGCTGGCGGTCAGGCTGCCTTTGTACAACGTACCGTATACCGGAAGCCCCGTGACGGCGGACTGCGAACGCGCGCGCGTCCCGGTCACGCCCGCGTCAAGCGACGGGAACAGGCTGCCGTCGGCGGCGTACACCCGGGCCTGGTACTCGTTAATCCGCTCGCGGGCAATCAGCACGTCGCTGTTATTCTTTAGCGCCTGATCCACATAGCGATTCAGATTGCTGTCGTGAAAATTTCGCCACCAGAGCTGCTCTGTCGGGCTGGCTGGCCCCGACGTCGCGCGCCACTGGGCCGGTATGTGCAGGGACGATTTGGCGGGCTCAACGTCTACCGACTGGCATCCCGCCAGGATAGTCATTATCAGCAGGCCGGCTATCGGGCGAAGGGTCATTGTTTCGCCTCCCGCGTGTCGATGGTCACCTGCACCGACATGCCAGGACGCAGCAGCCGGTACGCCTCCGGCTCACCGAGTACCTCAATGCGTACCGGGATGCGCTGGGCGATTTTAACAAAGTTGCCCGTGGCGTTGTCCGGGGTGATAGCGCTGAACTCGACCCCTGTGGCCGGGGATATGCTCTCTACGCGGCCCTGATAGGCTTTATCGTTTAAGGCATCGACGGTGAATTTCACCGGCTGGCCGACGCGTAAATTCGCCAGCTGCGTCTCTTTGATATTTGCGATCACCCAGTGCTGCGGCGGGACCAGCGTGGTAAGGTGCGTCCCGGCGGTGACATACGCCCCCAGACGCACCGCAATCTGCCCGAGCTGACCGTCACGCGGCGCGACAATGCGGGTGTTTTGCAGATCGATCTGCGCCAGCTCCAGCGCGGCTTTCGCGTTCTCAACGTCCGCTTCCAGCGAACCGCGATTGACGATGACCGTTTGTAGATCCTGACGCGACATCTCAAGCGTTGCTTTCGCCTGGTCGATATCGGCGCTCCCCTGGGCGGCACTGGCCAGCGCCGAATCGCGCTCGCGAATGGAGAGGGAGCCGTCCGCGGTCAGCTCTTTCACGCGTTTCAAATCCGCCTGGGTTTTCAGACTTTGGGCACGGGCGTTTTTCAGCGCCGCCTCGTTTTTGGCAATCACCGCTTCCGCGCTTTTGCGCTGTTGCAGGTTGTTATTCAGGGCTGCAATTTTCATTGCCAGCTGCGCCTCGGCCTGATGGACGCGCTGGCGATAGATGCGGTCATCTATCTGCAACAGCAGCTCGCCTTTTTTAACCTGCGCGAAATCCTGAACATGGACCTCGGTAATGTAGCCGTTTACCTGGGGACTGATGAACGTGGTCTGGCCGCGCACGTAGGCGTTATCGGTAAACTGGGCATGACGCGTGAACGGGGGCAGCTGCCAGGCATAAAGGATCACCAGTACCCCGACAATGCCGATAGCCGCGGCGGTGAAAATGGAAACGACGCGCACATTTTTGCGGGTGTTGGCCTGCTCTTTGGCGGCATCCTGCTGACTCATAACTTCTCCTGAAAAATAGTCATTACTTGTTGCCAGTGGCGTTCTTAAGGGCCATACGGGCGGTGATGTGCAGACGCAGCAAGCGCCATAAAATCCAGACCAGCGTGGCAGTGGCAATGCTCGCCGTCAGGAGATAAGTATCGTTGTAAGCCAGAATATTCGCCTCAAGCGTCGTCACCGTCTGGAGCTGGGTAATGGCCTGAGTTCCCAGCAGGGAACTGTCGCCAATCAGGCTTTTGTACATCTGGGTGTAAAGCTGAATCCGTTCGTTCACCAGCGGGTTAAGGGTGGTGAGCTGGTCAGCCAGCAGGCTGGAATGGTACTTCTCGCGCCAGGTCTGGAAGGTGCCGAGGATCGCGGACCCCAGCAGGCCCCCAAGGTTCTGACTCATGCCAAACATCACGGAAAAGCTGACCAGATTGCGCGGATCGGCGATCACCCCGCCAATGGCGGCCAGCATCGCAGGCGCAAGGAAGAACGCGCTGCCGAAGCCCAGCAGGAACTGGCTGAATATAAGCTGATCTGGCCGGGTCAGGTTGTTGGACTGGCTGTCCAGCAGCGAGGCAACGATCATCAGCGCCAGCGAGGTGATAATCGGCCAGGCCAGTTTAGTGGGCTTAATCGTCAGACAGCTGGTGACGATACCGCAGACGATCCCGGCGAAAATAGCCCACGCCAGATGGGTCATCTGTTCATTCTGTAAGCCTACATATTGCAGCCAGCCGATGACGCCCGTGTTCTGCTCCGCCAGTACGATGCGGATCAGCAGCATGATCAGCCCCAGGCGTACGATGCTGCCGCTGGAGAGCCAACGGGTATTAAGCAGCGGGTTGTTGCGGTTATGTTCAAACACGATCGCGGAGACAATCAGCACCAGCGAGAGAGCCAGCGCCCAGCCGATCCACGGCGCTTCAAACCACCAGTCCAGACGCCCTAACGACAGAACCGCGCACAGCAGCGCCATGCCGGGCGCAAGCAAAAAGAAGGTGATGAAATCTTTCTTCTCGAAGACCTTGCGTCGATCGCCCGGCGGCAGCTTGAGCACCATCACGCAGGCCAGGGAGATCAGGGCCAGACCCAGCTCGAAGAAGTACAGCCCGCGCCACTCATCAAGCTGTAACAGCTCGGTGGAGAACAGCCGCGCCAGCGGGATAGCCAGCGACGACCCTGTTATGCCGATGGTCAGCGCCTTCAGTCGGTGCTTCGCGGGCCAGGCCTGGATCTGGTAATAAATGCCGAGCGAGCTGAGCGCGGCGGCGACCATCCCGTGTGCCGCCCGTACCATCAGCGCGGAGCTGAGATCGTTCACAAACAGGTGGAAAAAGGTGACCAGCACATACAGCACCAGGAAGCCTTCCGTAAAGGCGCGCAAACCGTACTGCTGGCGAAATTTTACCAGCAGCAGGTTGATGGAGACGTTGGTCATGACATAGACGGCGGGGAGCCAGGCGATTTCAGTCGACCAGGCGCCAAAGGTGCCTTGCAGATTTTGCAGATTGGCAGTGACGACCGCGTTACCCAGCGCCCCGGTCAGACACACCAGCAGGCCGACCACGCCATAGGCGATTCGTTTCGACGTTGGATGTTCCGGGGTGGAAGGAGAACCCAGCAGGGCGGGTTTCTCGTGTGGCTGCCACTCGCGAGGAGCATAAGGGTCGCGTTGGGGCAGGCGCATAACGGGGTTTACCTTTCTAAAAGTTGAATTGTGAGCGGGCTAATGATTCTAAGGCTGACGCAAATCATAATTCAAGTGAATACGATTTTCTCATGTTAATCAAATGTGAGTGCTTTTTGAGCACATCCCGGCCCGTTTTTTCAGCATTCATGCCATAGCATGACGCAAAGAAAGGGGGATAATCGAAGGCTCTGTATGCTGTAAGGAGGTAACGATGACAATGGCACTTTTTCCCTGTCTGCCTGGCACAACCCTCGACGCCGTGAATACCGTTGGGGCGTGGCTTGCTCAGGACGACTATCAGGACAACCAGCCCGTTGATCTGGTGATTCTGGCGGGTAATGCGGTGATCCCCGCGATTGATGCTGCCTGTAAAATCGCGGCTGAACAGGGTGTTCCTCTGATCATCAGCGGCGGGATCGGTCACTCGACGACCTTCCTCTACGCCGCGATTGCGAAACACCCCCGCTATAACAGGATACCCACCACCGGGCGTGCTGAGGCGGCTATTCTGGCCGACATCGCCCGTGAATTCTGGAACATTCCGGCCGAGCATCTTCACGTTGAGGATCAGTCGACCAACTGTGGCGAAAACGCCCGCTTCAGCCGGGCGTTGATGAAACAAGCCAGACTGAACGCCGCCCGGGTGCTGGTGGTGCAGGACCCGACGATGCAGCGTCGCACAATGGCTACGTTCGCCCGCGTATGCCGCGACGAGGCCGCATCGCCCGCATGGGTGAGTCATCCCGGCCTGACGCCCGTGCTGCAAAACAGCGACGACGGTCTGGTGTTTAGCGGCCCGGTCGAGGGGTTATGGCCGGTAGAGCGCTACTTGTCGCTGGTGCTGGGTGAATTTCCGCGACTCAGGGACGACATCAACGGCTACGGTCCGGCGGGACGTGATTTCATTGCCCATGTCGATATCCCTGCCGACGTGGACGCCGCGTGGCAGATCTTGCGAAACGACGTCATTCTCACCGACGCGCTGGTGAGCCGTTCCCTGCTGTGATGCTCTGCCCGTTTGCGCCATCTTTTACGCAAACGGGCATCCTGTGTTGCCGATTTGTGATTTTGGAAACGGGCTGACCCGTTTCTTTTATGAGATATCTCACAAAAACAGACTCATAGAGTAGGCAATTGCCCCGGTAATTATAGTTTTTAACATTAAGTTTACTTGTTAAAAACAGTGTGATTACAGGAGCAGGTTATGACAGTACCCGTACAACATCCTATGTATATTGATGGACAGTTTGTTGCCTGGCAGGGTGATGCATGGATTGACGTGATCAATCCGGCCACGGAAGAGGTCATTTCCCGTATTCCCGATGGCAGCGCCGAGGACGCCCGCAAGGCCATTGACGCGGCAGATCGCGCGCAGGCTGGCTGGGAGGCGCTGCCTGCTATTGAACGCGCCAGCTGGCTACGCAAAATTTCCGCCGGGATCCGCGAGCGCGTCAGTGAAATCAGCGCGCTGATTGTGGCCGAAGGCGGCAAGATCCAGCAGCTGGCGGAAGTGGAAGTGAACTTTACCGCTGACTATATCGACTATATGGCCGAGTGGGCGCGCCGTTATGAAGGGGAAATCATTCAGAGCGACCGTCCGGGCGAAAATATTCTGGTGTTTAAGCGTGCCCTGGGCGTCACCACCGGCATTCTGCCGTGGAACTTCCCCTTCTTCCTGATTGCCCGTAAGCTCGCTCCCGCGCTGCTCACCGGTAACACCATCGTTATCAAGCCGAGCGAATTTACCCCAAACAACGCCATTGCGTTTGCCAAAATCGTCGATGAGATTGGCCTGCCGAAAGGCGTCTTTAACCTTGTGCTGGGCCGGGGTGAAACCGTCGGACAGGAGCTGGCCGGGAACCCGAAAGTGGCGATGGTCAGCATGACCGGCAGCGTCGGGGCAGGTGAAAAGATCATGGCTGCGGCGGCGAAAAACATCACCAAAGTGGGGCTGGAGCTGGGCGGTAAAGCCCCGGCCATCGTGATGGACGATGCCGACCTCGAGCTGGCCGTGAAGGCCATTGTGGATTCACGCGTCATCAATACCGGACAGGTGTGTAACTGTGCGGAACGTGTCTATGTCCAGAAGGGGATCTACGACCGCTTTGTGAATCGTCTGGGCGAGGCAATGAAAGCCGTCCAGTTTGGCAATCCGGCTGAGCGAACGGATATTGCCATGGGGCCGCTGATCAACGCCGCCGCGCTGGAGCGCGTGGAGCAGAAGGTGGCGCGCGCGGTGCAGGAGGGGGCTAAAGTGGTCCTTGGCGGTAAAGCGGCAGAAGGCAAAGGGTATTTTTATCCCCCAACGCTGCTGCTGGACGTACGTCAGGATATGGCCATCATGCACGAAGAGACCTTTGGCCCGGTGCTGCCAGTGGTGGCATTCGACACCCTGGAAGAGGCGCTGAACATGGCCAACGACAGCGACTACGGTTTAACCTCGTCTGTTTATACGCAGGACCTGAACGTCGCGATGAAAGCCATTAAGGGGCTTAAGTTCGGCGAGACCTACATTAACCGTGAAAACTTTGAAGCGATGCAGGGCTTCCATGCAGGCTGGCGTAAATCCGGTATCGGCGGGGCGGATGGCAAACACGGTCTTAATGAGTATTTGCAGACGCAGGTTGTCTATTTGCAGTCGTAATCAGGAGCCCCCTCCATGCGAGGGGGTTCACATTTTCAGGAAAGGTGGTTATGTTGGCGCGATAATGATTCTTTATCGGGAAACAACATGCGCACAAAATATACGGGTCTGCAAATCAGCATTCACTGGCTGGTTTTTCTGTTAGTCATTATGGCCTATTGCGCCATGGAGTTCAGAGGGTGGTTCCCAAGAACCGATCGTCCGCTTATTAATATGATCCACGTTTCCTGCGGGATCAGCATCCTGGTGCTGATGGTGGCGCGCCTGCTTATCCGCCTCAAATTCCCGGCTCCGCCTATTCAACCGAAACCAAAAGCGATGATTACCGGGCTGTCCCATCTCGGGCATCTGGTAATCTACCTGCTGTTCATTGCGCTGCCGCTGATTGGCATGGTGATGATGTATAACCGGGGAAATGACTGGTTTGCGTTTGGCCTGACGATGCCGCATGCGGCGGAGGGGAATTTTGACCTGGTGGATACCCTAAAGGAGTGGCACGTAACGCTGGCGAATCTGGGGTACTTCGTGATTGGTTTGCACGCCTTTGCCGCGCTGATGCATCACTACTTCTGGAAGGACAACACGCTGCTGCGCATGATGCCGAAAAAGCGCCAGTAACCGATAATGCCCTGCGAACCCGCAGGGCATTTTTTTGCGGCTTATTGCAGTTGCGCGCGCTCCTGCGCCGTTAAGTCCAGTTCCTGAGTTGAACCCGTTTCCGAAGATTTTACCGCCGCTTCCAGCACCGCCATCACCGCCAGGGCTTCCACCGGATGGACCGGGTTGTCAATCTTGCCGTTCAGGGCATCGCGCACGTTTATATAGTACTGCCGCTGGTCGCCTTTTGGCGCAGGGATAGCGCTGGCTTCACCCTGGGCATTAAACAGCACCATAGCGTCGCTGTCTTCACCCCAGCTTTCGCTACCCGGAACGACGCCTGCCAGCAGCTGGGCTTCCTGCTGATCGATGTGCGCTTTCACCACGCTGGCCTTATCGCCGTGGACGGTAAAGCGGGCAACGCCACCCGCCACCAGCATGCTGCAATGGAGGACCACTTTGTGTTCCGGATAATTCAGCACCACGTGCGCCCAGTCGTTAATCTCCGCGCCGTCACGCAGGGTGGCGATGTTGCCCTGTACCGACTGCGGCAGACCAAAAAGCTGTAGCGTCTGGTCAATCATATGCGGGCCTAAGTCGAACCACAGGCCGCTGCCGGGCACGTTTTGCTCTCTCCAGCGCACGCGAACCTCCGGACGGAAACGATCGATATGCGACTCAAAATGTTTCACCTTACCGATACGGCCTTGCTCAATCACCTGCTTAATGCCGAGAAAATCGCTATCCCAGCGGCGGTTATGGAAGACCGAGAGCAGGCGCTGTTTTTCTTGCGCAAGCGCAATCAGATCTCGCGCTTCCTGCATATCAAGCGTAAACGGCTTATCCACTACCACATGCTTGCCGGCATTGAGCGCCAGGGTGGCCAGCGGCGCATGGGTCGCGTTAGGGGAGGCGATAACCACCAGGTCGATATCCGGGTGCTGAATGGCCTCTTCCGGCGTGGCAACAACGAGGACGTCCGGCAGATCGCGTTTCACTTTCTCTTCATCCCGGGATGAGACCACCGCCAGCTTCAGGCCTTCGACGGACTGGATCAGCGGGGCATGGAACGTCTTACCTACAAAACCATACCCGATCAGCGCAATATTCATTGTCTTCACTTTATTCATGACCTTCTCCACGTTAATGCGCGCCAACGGTAACCTGCAAGGCGCTATGGTCCCCGAGCTCTGCCCAGGGACGATCTAAAAACAGTTGATGAATCTCGGATAACCCTGACACCAGATACGGTTCGCACTGGTTGAGTTTTAGATGGTCGGCGACTACCCAGTGCGCCTGGCTTGCGGCCAGCATGGCACGCTTCACTTCTGCATCCGCCTCCTGACTGGCGCTCAATCCGAGTTCGGCATGGATGGCGCATGCGCCAAGGATGGCAATATCCGCCCGGTAGCGAGAGAGCAGGGAAAGGGTGGCGCTTCCGGCAAACAGGCGTTGTTTCTGATCCCACTTTCCACCGAGCAGGATCAGGTCAATATCTTCCCGATCGCTAACCTGCTGGGCGATATCAAGAGAAGGGGTGATGATGGTCAGCGGCCCCTGAAGGAAAGAGGCAACGGCCAGCAGTGTGCTTCCGGCGTCCAGAAAAAGCGTCGAGCCCGCAGGCACGCATTGCGCAACCTGTTTACCCAGCCGCTGCTTAATTTCAGGGAGCAAGCTATTCCTGCTTACTCGGGTCATCGTCGAGAGATTCAGCGCGATGGCGCCGCCATGGTTTTTTTGTGCCAGTCCCTGTTTTTCCAGGTCGGTCAGATCGCGACGGATGGTGTCCGCCGAAACCTGCAATCGCTCTGCCAGCTCGGTAATGCTGGCCTGGCCTTGCTCAGTAATGATATCAAGCACATATTTCTGTCTGGCGGTTTTATGCATGGGGCAGTATCCTGCAAAATGTCGCAATAAATCGCAGTTTACAGCATTTTGCAGGAAAGGGAATCGCGACAGGTGCGGGATGTTATCCAAAAACAGTTTAATGATGTGATTATTGATATCGCATTAATCAGTCATCAAAAACATGTATGTATCTTTTAGGTATGTTGTTATCGCTATGTTTTACTTGAAAATTTGGCTTAAGCTGCCGGATTATTGGCTCTAACCAGAATGTTTGGCTAATTTGTAATTATAAATTAGTGCATATATCTATTAGTTTCTGTTTTTAAAGTAAAATAATTCAATTTTATTCGGTGTATTACTTAAGTTGACATTTCTTTGAAAATCTTTGTGTCTGATTCGGGGTGAAATTAACGCAAAAATGTACACCGGGGCATTTTAGAATTTTCTTTATATTACAGGGGGTTTATTTGTTTCATCTGAAAGGCCTTTTATAACGTTTTGTCCAGAAACCCCATCTTTTTTCTTATTTGTAACACCGCATTAACAATGCGGGTGTGGTTGCTCATATCACATTTTGTTATGCTGCGAATCAATAAATATTTAAGTAAATTCTTAAAAGAAAAAAAGAGATTGAACGGCTCTCATCTCAATTGAAATGGGCTTGGGGAACTATTACCCAAATTAATCGAGAAGAGGTGAGGGATTTCTGAAGAATTATTTGTACCTCTTCCTGGGTATTTATTTGGCTATCACCTGGAGTCGGGGATATTATGAAGATGAAATGCAATAACAGGTTGCTCAGATTATCTGTCTCCCTGACCTTAATTTCGCTGGTGGTGACTGCGGCTAATGCAAATAACGGCCAGGCGGGGATATCTCCCGTTGCGGCAATGACGATGAAAGAAAGTATTCTTTTCGCTCTCGATCGCGACCCCTCGGTGAGCCAGCAGGCAGCGCAACTGGGGATCGGCCAGGCACAAATAGACGAAGCGCGCAGTGGCTGGATGCCACAAATAGCCCTGAACGGGAGTACGGGTCACAGCCAGACCACCGATTCAAGCGGCTCGTTGCGAAATTCCGCAGCCTGGGGCCTGAGCCTGACGCAGCTGGTGTACGATTTTGGCAAGACCAATAACAGCATCAGCCAGTCTTCAGCTCAGCGTGACAGCTATCGCTACCAGCTGATGAGCACGATGTCTGCCGTCGCGGAAAAAACGGCCCTCAGCTATGTGGAAGTAAAACGCTACAGCGATCTGTTGCAGGCGGCAAAAGAGAACGTGCAGGCGCTTAAAAACGTTGAGCAACTGGCAAAACTCCGCGCCGATGCTGGCGTAAGCTCCACCTCTGATGAGCTTCAGACCCGCACCCGTATCGCCGGGATGCAGGCGACGGTAGAGCAGTATAATGCGTCTCTGAACAGCGCCCGCGCGCGGCTGGCGGTATTAACTGGCATACAGGCTGAACGCTATTCACCGGTTCCGGGAGGTCTGGCCGTGGAGCCGGATTCTCTCAACCGGATTGATTATTCACTGATCCCAACGGTGATGGCCGCGCAGAACATGGAGCGTTCAGCCCAGTACGGCGTAGAAACCGCCAGGTCTCAGCACTGGCCGACCTTAAGCCTGAAAGGGGGCCGCACCCGCTATGAGTCTGATAATCGCGCGTACTGGGATGATCAGATCCAGCTCAATATTGACGCACCGCTTTATCAGGGCGGCGCGGTCTCGGCGCGCGTCCGTCAGGCCGAGGGCGCAAGGGCAATGGCATCGTCCCAGGTCGATCAGGCCCGTTTTGATGTCCTGCAAAAAGCCTCCGTCGCACAGGCCGACTGGACCGGGGCGCGTGGACGAATGGAAGCCGGGAAGCGTCAGCTGGAAAATGCGTTGCGCGCCCGCGATGTCTACAAAAATGAATATACCCTGAGCAAGCGCAGCATTAACGATCTGCTCAGCGTGGAGCAGGATGTCTGGTCTGCCACCTCAGCGAAAATAATGGCTGAATACGATGGCTGGAGTGCGGCGATTAATTACGCCTCTGCGGTGGATAATCTCTTGCCGCTTATCGGAATAGAGAAAAACGCTGCCGCGAAATTACCTGATTTAAGTTAAAAAAAGGCGCGCCTTTCTGCGCGAAATAAGTCAGACAATAATGGGTGATTTTTCCCAAGGATAGCTACATCCCTCTGGTGGACATATCCACAGGAATACGCGCACCTGCAAGGAGAAGAATATGAGTACCGCAAAAGTTGTTGATGTCATCATTCGCAAAACGGCAGAGAAGACGAAATTAACCGGAGAGGGGAATCTCTCGGTCTCTATTTCCTCACCGAGCGTGATTGAAATTCAGGGTTCTGCTCAGGACGTGGTGCGTTATGTCCGCCAGGGGAATGACCTCCTCATTTATATGAAAGATGGCAGCGTGATCCGCTGCAATAATTATTTTGTCGAAGACACGGAAACCCATAATCATTCCGAGCTGGTATTTAACGATAACCAGGAGCTGACGCATATTTCATTTGCCGATGCCGGGGAAGCATCAGGCGTTGCCGCCACCGAATTAACCGCCCAGGCTGCACCCATTAGCAGCATTGAACCTTTCCTGGAGCAGGGAAGCGTCTTAAGCGATGCGCCGTGGGGCTGGATTGCCGGTGCGGCGTTAGGGGGCGGTGCGATCGGCGCACTGCTGGCTCACGGCGGCGATGGCGAAACCAAAACCAGGGTTATTGATAATACAAAAGAAGTCGAAAGCGCCACGCCGACATTTTTGCTGACGGACAACGCGGGTGACAAGCAGGGCGTGCTGAGTGCAAAAGAGGTCACGGATGACAACACCCCCACCTTCAGCGGTACCGGGCAGCCGGGCGCGACCATTCAGGTTAAAGACGGCAACGGCAGCACCATCGCCAGCACCATGGTTGCGAAGGACGGCACCTGGACGGTAACACTCCCGACCCAGGCGGACGGGGAACATACCTGGTCCGTCGTACAGATCGACGGCAGTAAAACGACCTCTGCGGGCAGTATTACCGTAACCGTTTCTACAGCGGATACCAGCGTGACGCTCGCCACCACGGCGGGCGATAACGTGATCAACGCCAGCGAGCAGGCCGCTGGCTTTACGCTGTCCGGCACCAGCAAAAACCTGGCGCAGGGAACGGCGCTTACCGTCACGCTCAACGGTAAAACCTATACCGCAGAAGTGGGGGCAAACGGCGCATGGAGCGTGAAGGTCCCTGCTGCCGACGCACAGGCGCTGGGCGATGGTACCTGGACGGTCAACGTCAGCGGAAAAGACGCGGCGGGCAACACCGTGTCCGGCAGCCAGACGATTGGCGTGGATACCGCCTCGCCAGTGATCTCTGTCGACACGATCGCCCAGGACAACATCATCAACGCGGCTGAACATAATCAGCCGCTGACGCTGACCGGGAAAACCGATGCGGAAGCGGGCCAGATTGTGACGGTCACGCTGAACGGCAAAAATCACACGGCGACCGTGGGCAGCGACGGCAGCTGGTCCGTTACGCTTCCGGCCAGTGAAGTACAGGCGCTGGCTAACGGCGAGCACACCCTGACGGTAAACGTCAGCGACAAAGCGGGTAACGGGTCATCCACCACCGCCGATTTCACGGTCGATACCGCAGCGCCAGTGGTCACTATCAACACCGTCGCGGGCGACGACATTCTGAACACCAGCGAGCAGGGGCAGGCGCAGATTATTTCCGGCCAGGCGAACGGCGCGGCGGAGGGCGACATTGTCACCGTGACCGTTGGCGGCAAGACCTTTACCGGTGCCGTCCAGGCGGACGGCAGCTGGAGCGTCGGCGTGCCTGCCTCCGTCATTGGCGCGCTGGGGGAAGGTAGCCACAGCATTTCGGTCTCCGTGACCGATGCGGCGGGCAACACCGGCAGCGCGACGCACGGCATTACGCTGAGCGGCAACCCGCCGGAATTTACCCTTGACCCCATCAGCCAGGATAACGTCCTGAATGCGCAGGAGGCCATGCAGCCCCTGAGCCTGAGCGGGACCAGTAATCTGCCGAACGGCAGCGCTGTCACCGTGACGCTGAACAACGTTAACTATCAGGCCACCGTTGAGAACGGTCGCTGGTCCGTTCAGGTGCCGGTTTCCGACGTGCTGGATCTGGCGAATACCCTTTACACCGTCAGCGTCAGCGGCACCGACAGCGTGGGTAACAGCGGCTCCGCCGAGGCGAATCTGCTGGTAGACACCGTGCTGCCGCAGGTGATCGTCAACACCTTTGCCGGGGATAACCTGGTCAATAACGCCGAAGCGGCGGTTGACCAAACCCTCAGTGGACGCGTCACCGGCGCGGCGGCGGGCGATACCGTCTCTGTCACCGTGGGCGGCAAGAGCTATACCGCGACGGTTGGCAGCGACCTGAAATGGAGCGTGACAATCCCATCGGCCGACCTCCAGGCGTTTGGCGACGGCGATTTAACCTTCAGCGCCTCTGTCACCAATGCGCACGGCAATACCGGCACCGGCGAACGTGATATCAACATCAACGCCGAACTGCCGGGCCTGCGCGTGAACACGATCTCTGGCGATGACGTGATTAACGCCATCGAGCAGCAGCAGGATCTGGCCGTAACCGGCTCCAGCACTCATCTGGCCGAAGGCACACAGATCACCGTTACCATCAATAATGTCGAATACGTCACCACGGTTAACGCCAGCGGCAACTGGCAGATTGGCGTGCCGGCGGCGGACCTTCAGGCATGGACGGCGGGAGGCATGACCGTCAGCGTCAGCGCGGAAGATGCCTGGGGCAACACTGTGGCGGCTGAACACCCGATCGAGCTTGACCTGAATGCGGTGGCCGTCACCATCGATACCGTAACCACTGACGACATGCTCAACGCGGCGGAAAAAGGCGCGGATGTCACGCTTTCTGGTCAGACGCAGGGCGTGGAGGCCGGGCAGACCGTGGTGGTGAAATTCGCGGATCAAACCTTTACTGCACAGGTGCAGCAGGACGGCTCCTGGCACCTGACCGTTCCGGCGAGCGCGATGGAAACGCTGATCGACGGGCGTGCGCAGGTGAGCGTCAGCGTGACTAACGTCAACGGCAACAGCGCGGACGCCTCACGCGTGGTGATCGTCGATACGCAGCCGCCAGCCATTACGCTTGATAACCTGACCGACGACAACATCATTAATGCGGCAGAAGCGCAGCAGGATCTGGTGCTCAGCGGCAGCACAACCGCTGAAACGGGCCAGACGGTCACCGTGACGCTGAACGGTAAATCTTACCAGACCACGGTACAGGCGGACGGTCGCTGGCAGCTGAACGTGCCTGCCGCCGACGTAGGCGCGCTGACCGATGGCAATGTCACCGTGACGGCCACCGTCAGTGACGTGGCGGGCAACAGCAGCAGCGCGGACCGCGTTGGGCTGGTGGATGCCACCGTGCCGCAGGTGACCATCAACGATTTCGTCACCGACACCAACACCGTTAACCAGCTGGCCCATGCTCAGGCGCAGATCCTGAGCGGCTCCGTCACCGGCGCGGCGGCGGGCGATTTGGTCACCATCACCATCAATAACGTGGACTACACCACCGTGGTGGATGCGGCAGGCAACTGGAGCCTCGGCCTGCCTGCGTCCGTCGTTCAGGGGCTGACGGACGGCACCTGGACCATTAACGTCTCCGTGACCGACCAATCCGGCAACACCGGCAGCAGTTCAGTGGATGTGGTGGTCAATACTGTGACGCCCGTTATCGGTATTAACACGCTGGCCGCGGATGACGTGATCAATGCGGCAGAGAAGGGTGAAGATCTGCTGCTTTCCGGTACCAGCAACCAGCCGGAAGGAACCACCATCACCGTTAATCTGAACGGTATCAACTACACCGCCACCACCGACGCCAGCGGCAACTGGAGCGTTACCGTCCCCGCCTCTGCGGTGAGCGCGCTGGGTGAAGCCAATTACACCGTGACGGCGAGCGTCACCGATAATGTGGGCAACAGCGCCGCTGCCACGCACGATGTGCTGGTGGACAGCTCGCTGCCGGTGGTCACCATCAACACCCTCGCGGGCGACAATATCGTCAACGCGGCGGAAGTGGCCACAGGGCAAACCCTGACCGGAAAGGTTTCTAACGCGGCATCGGGCGATACCGTCACGATTATCCTCGGCGGGCAGACATACACGGCCACCGTACAGGACGATCTCACCTGGAGCCTGCCGTTAACCCAGAGTCAGTTAACCGCGCTCGGCAACGGCGACCTGACCGTATCGGCCAGCGTGACGAACGCGCACGGCAATACCGGATCGTCTTCCCTGGATGTCACCATTGACGCCCAGCTGCCCGGCCTGCGCATTGATACCGTCGCCGGTGACGACGTCATTAACGTTATTGAACACGCGCAGAACCTGGTTATCTCCGGCACCAGCACCGACCTGGCGGCGGGTAGCACCGTCACCGTGACCATCAACGGCAAGAGTTATTCCGCCTCGGTACTGGCGGATGGCACCTGGCAGGCTGCGGTTCCGGCTGCCGACGTCTCCCGGTGGGCGGACGGGTCGCTCACCATCAGCGCCAGCGCGCAGGATACCTCCGGCAACCCGGTGAATATCGGTACCGTTGTGGATGTCGATCTCGCCCCGGTGGCGATAAGCATCAACAGCGTGACGGACGACAACGTGCTTAACGCGGCAGAAAAAGGCCAGGATCTGGTGCTGTCCGGCTCCTCCTCGAACGTTGAAGCGGGCCAGACCGTTACCATTATCTTTGCGGGTAAAACCTGGACCACGACGGTCGATGCCAACGGCGACTGGACCTGCACCGTACCGGCTGCCGATCTGAGCGGCCTGAAGGACGGCGACGCCAGCGTACAGGTCAGCGTCACCAACGTGAACGGCAACGCGGCCTCTTCCTCGCAGGCATTCAGCGTCGATACCGCCGCGCCAGCGGTCACCATCAACACCATCAGCGGCGACAACATGCTGAATGCCGCAGAGGCGGCGCAGGATCTGACCCTGAGCGGGACGTCTACTGCCGAAGCAGGCCAGACGGTCACCGTGACCTTCAACGGCAATCAGTACACCGCCCAGGTGCAGGCGAACGGCAGCTGGACGCTGGACGTTCCGGCGGCGGATCTGGCGGGGATCGCCGACGGCAGCGCGGCGGTCACGGTGACCGTGTCCGATAAAGCGGGCAACCCGGCCAGCGCGGGGGCGTCCGTGCTGGTCGACACTACCGTGCCGCAGATTACCTTCAACATTGTGGCGGGCGACGACATTGTTAATATTGCCGAGCACGGCCAGGCGCTGATTGTCACCGGCAAGGTGACGGGCGCGCAGGCGGGCGATGTGATTACCCTGACCCTGAACGGCAAAGACTACACCGCGATGCTGGACGGTGCCGGTAACTGGAGCGTGGGCGTTCCGGCGGCGGACGTGGGCGCGCTGGTTAACGGCGACCAGACGATTTCCGCGACACTCACCGATAAAGCGGGCAACAGCACCAGCGCGACGCACGCGTTTGACGTCTCCCTGACCACGCCGGTGATTGCCATCAATACCCTGGCGGTTGACGACGTGATCAACGCGACCGAAAAAGGCCAGGACCTGTTGATCTCCGGCACCAGCAACCAGCCGGACGGGACCCGCATCACCGTAACCCTGAACGGTATCAGTTACGCCGCCACCACCGATGCCAGCGGTAACTGGAGCGTCACCGTTCCGGCGGCAAACGTCTCGGTACTGGGCGAAGCGAGCTACAGCGTGACGGCCAGCGTGACCGATACCGCGGGTAATAGCGCGAATACCAGCCATAGCGTGCTGGTCGACAGCGCGCTGCCGCAGGTCACCATTAATGCGGTTGCCACCGACGACGTGATTAACGCGGCGGAAGTGGCTTCCGGACAAACCCTGAGCGGGAAAGTGAGCGGCGCGGCGAGCGGTGACACTGTCACGATCGGTATCGGGGGCAACACCTATACCGCGACGGTTCAGGACGACCTGAGCTGGTCGGTTAACGTGGCGTCTGACGTCTTAACCGCTATCGGTAACGGCGATCTGACCGTAACAGCGAGCGTGACCAATGGCCACGGCAACACCGGCACCGGCGAACGCGACATCACGATTGATGCCAGCCTGCCGGGCCTGCGCGTGGATACCGTAGCAGGCGACGATGTGATCAACAGCATCGAACATGGTCAAAACCTGATTATCACCGGCTCCAGCGACGGGCTGGCGAGCGGATCGGCGCTGACGGTCACCGTCAACGGCAAAACCTACGCGGCAACCGTGCTGGCGGACGGCACCTGGACGGCGGCTATACCGGCGGCGGACGTCGGCGCGCTGAGCGCAGGCACAATCACTGTGACCGTTGACGGCCAGAGCGCGGCGGGTAACCCGGTTTCCATCAGCCACGACGTGAAAGTGGATCTGGCGGCAGTCGCCATCAGCATTAATCCGATTGCCTCGGACGACGTAATCAACGCGGCTGAGAAAGGCGCGGACCTGGTGCTGTCTGGCTCGACCACCAACGTGGAAGAAAACCAGACCGTTACCATCACCTTCGGCGGCAAGTTGTACACTGCGACGGTGGATGCCAGTGGCAACTGGACGGCGACCGTACCGTCTGCCGATTTGGGCGGACTGAAAGACGGCGACGCCAGCGTGCAGGTCAGCGTCACCAACGTGAACGGCAACAGCGCCTCGGCGGGCCGCGAATACAGCGTGGACGCCACCGCGCCGACGGTGTCCATCGAGATCGTCAGCGACAACAACATCATCAACGCGGCCGAAGCGCAGCAGGATCTGGTCGTTAACGGTGTCTCCAACGCCGAAGCGGGCCAGACCGTGACCGTGACGCTGAACGGCGTGGACTACACCACCACCGTACAGGCGAACGGCAGCTGGAGCGTCACCGTACCGTCTGCGGATATCGGCGCGATTACCGACGGCGATTACACCATCACGGCAGCCGTCGCGGATAAGGCGGGTAACCCGGCCTCGGCGGACCGCGATGTGCTGGTGGATACCACGGTGCCACAGCTGACCATTAACACCGTTTCCGACGACGACGTGATCAACAGCGCCGAGCATGCGCAGGCGCTGATTGTCACCGGTTCCGTGACCGGTGCGGCGGCGGGCGACGTGGTGACCGTCACCATCAATAACAAAGATTACACCGCGACCCTGGACACTTCCGGCAGGTGGAGCGTGGGCGTGCCTGCGGCGGACGTGAGTGCCCTGGCCGCCGGGGATTACACCATCACCGCGGCGCTGACCGATAAAGCCGGAAACAGCAACAGCACAACGCACGAGGTTGAAGTCAACCTCACCGCGCCGGTGCTGACCATTGACACCGTGTCCGGTGACGATGTGATCAACAGCAGCGAGAAAACGCAGGATCTGACCATCACAGGTACGGCTTCCGGGCTGGCAGCTGGCGCGGTGGTCACCGTGATGCTCAACGGCAAAGCGTACAGCGCCACGGTGGACACCAATGGCCAATGGACCACAACCGTTCCGGCGAGCGAGGTGGGGCAACTGGGTGAAGCGCTTTACACCGTGTCGGCCTCCGCGACGGACAGCGTCGGCAACAGCTCCAGCACCTCGCACACCGTGAACGTGGAATCCGTGCTGCCTGGCGTCATCATCAACACCGTGGCGGGCGACGACGTGATCAACGCAGCGGAGCTGGCAACCGGCCAGACCATTAGCGGCACAGTGGTGAATGCCGAAGCGGGCAACACCGTGACTGTGTCTGTTGGCGGCCACAGCTACACCGCAACGGTACAGGACAATCTCACCTGGTCCGTCAGCGTACCGGATTCTGTGCTCACCGCGCTGGGCAATGGCGATCTGACCGTGACCGCCAGCGTCACGAACGGCGTGGGCAACAGCGGCAGCGGCGAGCGCGATATCACTATCGACGCGAATCTGCCGGGCCTGCGCGTGGACACCGTAGCGGGCGATGACGTGATTAACAGCATCGAACACGGGCAGAATCTGATTATCACGGGTTCAAGCGACGGCCTGACGGCGGGTACGGCGCTGACCGTCACCGTAAACGGTAAAACCTATCCGGCTACCGTGCTGGCAGACGGCACCTGGAGCGCGGCGATCCCTTCTGCGGACGTGAGTGCCCTTGCCGCAGGCACGGTCACCGTGAACGTTGAAGGCCAGAGCAGCGCGGGCAATCCGGTGACTATTAACCATGATGTGACGGTGGATCTGGCAAACGTCGCCATCAGCATTGACGCCATCGCTTCCGATGACGTGATCAACGCCGCCGAGAGGGGTGCGGATCTGGTGCTCTCCGGCACCACCTCGAACGTCGAAGAAAACCAGATCGTCACCATCACCTTCGGCGGCAAGAACTACACCGCCACGGTGGACGCTGAGGGTAAATGGACCGCCACGGTGCCGTCTGCGGATCTGACCGGTCTGAAAGACGGCGACGCCAGCGTGCAGGTCAGCGTCACCAACGTGAACGGCAACAGCGCGTCTGCGGGACGCGAGTACAGCGTGGATGCTACCGCGCCGTCCGTGACCATCAACATGATTGCCACCGACGATATCCTGAACGCCTCAGAAGCGCAGTCCGACCTGGCAATCTCTGGCACCAGCACCGCCGAAGCAGGCCAGACGGTGACCGTATCGCTGAACGGCAAAGATTACACCACAACCGTCAGCGCGAACGGCAGCTGGACGCTGAACGTGCCGGCAGCTGACCTTGCAGGATTAACCGACGGCAGCGTCACCGTGACCGCGGCCGTCAGCGACAAGGCGGGTAACCCGGCGTCGGTGGACCACAACCTGACGGTGGACGTCACCGTTCCGGCAGTGACCATCCACACCGTGGCAGGCGACGACGTGATTAACGTGGCTGAACACAATCAGGCGCAGATTATCAGCGGCTCCGCCACCGGCGCGGCGGCGGGCGATAAGGTCACCGTTACCATCGGCGGCCAGTCGTACACCACCGTGCTGGATGCGGCGGGTAACTGGAGCGTGGGCGTTCCGGCCAGCGTCATTTCCGGCCTCAGCGACGGCAGCGTGACCGTCACTGCGTCAGTCACCGACGCGGCGGGCAATACCGGCAGCGGCACGCATAATGTGACCGTCGATACCGGTCTGCCGTCGGTCAGCTTCAACGCCATCAGCGATGACAACGTCCTGAACGCCGTTGAAAAAGGCCAGGATCTGAGCGTCAGCGGCACCAGCGCCAACCTGGCGGAAGGCACCGTGGTCACCGTGACCCTGAACGGTAAAAACTACACGGCGACAACTGCGGCAGACGGCACCTGGAGCCTGACGGTTCCGGCTGCGGATCTGGCCGGTCTCGGTCAGGCCAGTTACACCCTGAACGCGACGGCCACCAACGGCGTTGGCAACAGCGTGAGCAGTTCTGCGAACCTGCTTGTCGACACCGCGCTGCCAACCGTTACCATCAACACCGTGGCGGGGGACAACGTCATCAACGCGGCGGAAGTGGCGGCAGGCCAGACACTGAGCGGCACCGTGGCGAATGCCGAAGCGGGCAACACCGTGACCGTGACTATCGGCGGCCACAGCTACACCGCAACGGTGCAGAATAATCTGTCCTGGTCCGTCAACGTGCCGTCTGACGTGCTGACCGCACTCGGCAACGGCAGCCTGAGCGTGACGGCGACCGTCACCAACGGCCACGGCAACACCGGCACCGGCGAACGCGAGATCGCTATCGACGCTAACCTGCCGGGCCTGCGCGTGAATACCGTGGCGGGTGACGACGTGGTCAACACCATCGAGCACGCGCAGAACCTGATTGTTTCAGGCTCCAGCGACGGGCTGGCGCCGGGCACGGCGCTGACGGTTACCGTCAACGGTAAAGATTACGCGGCAACGGTACTGGCAGACGGCACCTGGAGCGCGGCGATCCCGTCCGCCGACGTGAGCGCGTGGCCGGAAGGCACCGTGAAAATCAGCGTTACCGGTGACAGCGCGGCGGGTAATCCGATCACCATCAGCCACGACGTGACCGTGGATCTGACTACCGTTGCCATCAGCATCAATGCGCTTGCCACCGACGACGTGATTAACGCGGCGGAGAAGGGCGCGGATCTGGTGCTGTCCGGTGTGACCACCAACGTGGAAGCCGGGCAGACCGTGACCATCAGTCTGAACGGCAGGATCTACACCACCACCGTGGACGACAGCGGCAACTGGACTTACACCGTGCCGTCAGCGGATCTGGCTGGCCTGAAGGATGGCGACGCCAGCGTGCAGGTGAGCGTCACCAACGTGAACGGCAACAGCGCCTCGGCGGGCCGTGAGTACAGCGTGGATGCTACCGCGCCGTCCGTGACCATCAACACGATTGCCACCGACGATATCCTGAACGCCACGGAAGCTCAGTCAGACCTGGCAATCTCCGGCACCAGTACCGCCGAAGCAGGCCAGACGCTGACCGTATCGCTGAACGGCAAAGATTACACCACAACCGTCAGCGCGAACGGCAGCTGGACGCTGAACGTTCCGGCGGCGGATCTGGCAGGATTAACCGACGGCAGCGTGACGGTCACCGCCTCAGTCAGCGACAAGGCGGGTAACCCGGCGTCGGTTGACCACACCCTGACGGTGGACGTCACCGTACCTGCGGTGACCATCCACACCGTTGCAGGTGACGATGTGATTAACGTGGCTGAACACAATCAGGCGCAAATTATCAGCGGCTCCGCCACCGGCGCGGCGGCGGGCGACACCGTCACCGTCACCATCGGCGGCCAGTCGTACACCACCGTGCTGGATGCGGCGGGTAACTGGAGCGTGGGCGTTCCGGCGAATGTGATTTCAGGCCTCAGCGACGGCAGCGTGACCGTCACTGCGTCAGTCACCGACGCGGCGGGCAATACCGGCAGCGGCACGCATAATGTGACCGTCGATACCGGTCTGCCGTCGGTCAGCTTCAACGCCATCAGCGATGACAACGTCCTGAACGCCGTTGAAAAAGGCCAGGATCTGAGCGTCAGCGGCACCAGCGCCAACCTGGCGGAAGGCACCGTGGTCACCGTGACCCTGAACGGTAAAAACTACACGGCGACGACTGCGGCAGACGGCACCTGGAGCCTGACGGTTCCGGCTGCGGATCTGTCAGGCCTCGGTGAAGCCAGCTACACCCTGAGCGCGACGGCCACCAACGGCGTGGGCAACAGCATCAGCACTACGGCGAACCTGCTTGTCGATACCGCGCTGCCAACCGTCACCATCAACACCGTGGCGGGGGACAACGTCATCAACGCGGCGGAAGTGGCCGCAGGCCAGACCATTACCGGTAAGGTGGCGAACGCGGACATCGGTAACACCGTGACGGTGAACATCGGCGGCAACACCTATACCGCGACGGTGCAGAGCGATCTGACCTGGTCCGTTAACGTGCCGGAATCCGTCCTGACCGCGCTGGGCAATGGCGATTTAACGGTGTCAGCAACCGTCACTAATGACCATGGCAATACGGGAACGGGCGAGCGCGATATCACTATCGACGCCAGCCTGCCGGGCCTGCGCGTGGATACCGTCGCGGGCGACGATGTGATTAACAGCATCGAGCATGGACAGAACCTGATTGTCACCGGCTCCAGCGACGGACTGGCGGCAGGCACTACGCTCACCGTGACCGTCAATGGCAAAACCTATGCGGCCTCCGTGCTGGCAGACGGTACCTGGAGCGCGGCGATCCCGGCAGCAGACGTCGGGGCCCTGGCTGCGGGCACGGTTACCGTGACCGTTGCAGGCCAGAGCGCGGCGGGCAATCCGGTCTCTATCAGCCACGACGTCACCGTCGATCTGGCAGCCGTGGCGATCAGCATTGATGCCATCGCCACCGACGACGTGATTAACGCGGCGGAGAAAGGCGCGGATCTGGTGCTTTCCGGCAGCACCTCCAATGTGGAAGAGAACCAGACCGTGACCATCACCTTTGGCGGCAAGTCTTACACCGCCAAAGTCGATGCCGACGGCAACTGGACGGCCACCGTGCCTTCCTCGGATCTTGCGGGTCTGAAAGACGGCGACGCCAGCGTGCAGGTGAGCGTTACCAATGTGAACGGCAACAGCGCGTCTGCGGGCCGGGAGTACAGCGTCGATGCCACGGCGCCAACCGTGACCATTGACACGGTAGCCGGCGACAACGTGATCAACGGCAGCGAAGCGGCTGCGGGCGTGGCCATTTCCGGCACCACCACGGCTGAAGTCGGTCAGACGGTAACCGTTAACCTCGGTGGAAACAGCTATACCGCACAGGTTCAGCAGGGCGGCGTCTGGAGCATTAACGTGCCGGCCGCCGATCTGTCCACTCTGGCGGATAACGGCTACACCGTGCAGGTGAGCGTGAGTGACGCCGCGGGTAACCCGGGCAGCGCGGGCAAAGCGATTACGCTCGATACTACGCCGCCGACCGTCAGCTTTAACGTCGTGGCGGGCGATGACGTCATCAACAGCGTTGAGCACGGGCAGGCGCAGGTCATCAGCGGCACCGCAACCGGCGCCAGCGTCGGCGATAAGCTGGTCATCACGATAGGTTCGAACCAGTACACCACCACCGTTGACGCCAGTGGCAAATGGAGCGTGGGCGTTCCTGCCAGCGACATTTCTGCCCTGACCGACGGCACCGTGACCCTCAGCGCGACAATCACCGACAGCGCGGGCAACAGCAGCACCCAGACCCATGACGTGGTGGTAAATACCGCATCGGTCGCGCTGACCGTCAACACCCTCAGCGGTGATGACGTGATCAATGCGGCAGAAGCGGGGGCGTCGCTGGTCATCAACGGCTCCAGCGCGCAGTTTGCTAACGGCACGCAGGTCACTATCACCCTGAATGGTAAGAGCTATACGGCCACTATCCAGAGCGATGGCTCCTGGACAACCACCGTACCGGCCGCCGACGTGGGCACCCTGGCCGACGGCGCGAGCTACCAGGTTTCTGTTTCGGCGCAGGACAGCGCCGGGAACAGCGCCTCGGCGACGCACACCATCAGCGTGGACACCACCGCGCCGGTGATTAGCGTGAACACGTTGTCGGGCGACGATGTGCTGAATGCGGCGGAAGCCCAACAGCCGCTCACCGTACACGGCTCTTCCAGCGCGGAAGCAGGCCAGACGGTGACCGTCACGCTGGGCGGGAAAACCTACACTGCGCTTGTGGCAAACGACGGCACCTGGACGCTCGACGTCCCGGCCGCCGATCTTGCCAACCTGAGCGAAGGCGCGCTGACGGTCACCGCGTCGGTGAACGACAAGGCGGGTAATAACGGCCAGACGACGCATACCTTAACGGTCGATACCGTCGCGCCAGCCGTGACCATCAGCACCGTGGCCGATGACGATATCGTCAACAACGCCGAGCAGCTGGCGGGACAGACCATCAGCGGGACCACCACCGCGGAGCAGGGCCAGACGGTGACCGTCTCCTTCAACGGCCACAGCTATCAGGCGACCGTGGCGGCGAATGGCTCCTGGTCCGTCTTCGTGCCGGGACGCGACTTCCTCGGACTGAGCGACGGGGATTACACCATTACGGCTACGGTGAGCGATAAGGCAGGTAACCCGGGCAGCGCAACGCACGACGTGACGCTGAACGGCGACGTGCCGACCATCGCCATTAACACCTTTGCGCAGGATGATATCGTCAACGCCGCCGAGCACGGCACGCCGCTGGTTATCAGCGGCACCACCGATGCGCCAACGGGCCAGACGGTGACCATTACGCTTAACGGTAAAACCTACACGGCTACCGTTCAAAATGACGGCACCTGGAGCTATACGGTCGGCAGCGCAGACGTGACCGCGCTGGCGGACGGCGGTTCGTACGTGATTAACGCGCAGGTGAGCAACGCCATCGGCAACAGCGCCAGCGATAACCATACCGTTACCGTGGATCTCACCGCACCGTCGATGGGGATCAGCATTGATTCCCTGCAAAACGATACCGGCCTCAGCGCGAATGACTTCATCACCAACGACAGCCAGGTGGTGGTGAATGGTTCCCTGACCGCGCAGCTCGGCAATAACGAGAAAGCGCAGATCAGCCTTGACGGCGGTACTACCTGGATTGACCTGACCGTCACCGGCACCACCTGGCGCTACACCGATGGCCGTACCCTGACCGACGGTACGTACCAGTACCAGGTGCGCGTGATCGACAATGCAGGCAACGTTGGGGCAACGGACAGCCAGGACGTGGTAATCGATCTGACGAAGCCTGCGGCGGCGACTATTACCGTGGATTCCGTCTCGCAGGATACCGGCCTGTCCGACAGCGACTTTATTACCAGCGACAACCAGATCAGCCTGAAAGGGACGCTCGGCGCGGCCCTGGGCAGCGGTGACCACGCTCAGATCAGCCTCGACGGTGGCGCAACCTGGACTGACGTGAGCGTCAGCGGCCTGAGCTGGACCTACGTTGACGGCCGCACGCTGGCCGACGGAGACTACAACTATCAGCTGCGGGTGATTGACGACGCGGGGAATATCAGCGCCACTACCAGCCAGGTGGTGACCATTGATACCGTCGCGCCGGACGCCAGCAAAACGATCGCTATCGACAGCATCAGCGACGATACCGGCCTGAGCAGCAGCGACTTTATCACCAATGACACCTCCCTGACGCTGCACGGCTCGCTCGGCGCAACGCTGGCCGACGGCGAATATGCCCAGATCAGCATCGACGGCGGGGTCACCTGGCAGAACGTGATCGTCACTGGCAACAGCTGGTACTACGTGGACGGCCGCACGCTGGGTAACCAGACCTATGACTACTACGTTCGTGTAGTGGATGCGGCAGGCAACGTAGGTGCCAGCGCTCATCAGCAGGTGACGGTCGATACGGTCGCGCCGGATGCGGCGATTACGGTTACCGTGGATAACATCACCGTCGATACCGGCTTCGACAATAACGACTTCCTGACCAGTTCGACCTCGTACACGCTCAACGGGACGCTCGGGGCCGAACTCGGGGCGGGTGAGTATGTGCAGGTGAGCATGGATGGCGGCACCACCTGGGTTTACGCCACGGTAAGCGGCACCCGGTGGAGTTATAACGACACCCGCACCCTGGCCGACGGCGACTACCGCTATCAGGTGCGGGTTGTCGATCAGGCGGGCAACGTCGGGGCCACCACCACGCAGGACGTGACGGTGGATACCCAGGCGCCGCAGTACGGCATCACCATTGACAGCATCAGCGAAGATACCGGGCAGTCCGGGAGTGATTTCATCACCATGGACACCTCGCTGACGATCAACGGCTCGTTGGGCAGCGCGCTGGCCAGCGACGAGCGCGTACAGATCAGCCTCGACGGCGGTAATACCTGGATTGACACTACCGTCACTAACCAGCGCTGGAGCTATACGGATACCCGCGATCTGGCGGACGGAGATTACACCTACCAGGTACGGATCATCGACCAGGCGGGCAACGTCGGCTCAACCTCTTCGCAGGTGGTAACGGTTGATACCACGCCGCCTGACACGGTGGGAACGGTGGTCAGCTATACCGACGAGGAAGGTGAACGTACAGGCACGTACGGCGCATCAGTCGCGACGGACGATACCTCGCCGCTGATCAACGGTACGCTTAACCGCGCTCCGGAAGATGGCGAAATCGTGCAGCTTTACCGGGACGGGATCTTGCTGGGTCAGGTCACGATGAACGGCAGCGCAAGCTGGTCCTATCAGGACAACGGCCTGCTCGACGGGAATCACACCTACATTCTGCGCGTCACCGACAAAGCCGGTAACTACACGGAATCGGATGGCTTTGTGCTGAACGTCGATACCAGCATCCCGACCACCACGGCGGCGATTACTGCCCAGACCACCTCGGATACCACGCCGATTGTCAGCGGTACGGTCTCCGCAGACCTGGTGAACGGTGAATATCTGGTGGTGACGGTGAACGGGAAAACCTACACCTCCCAGACCGGCGGTGCGGTGGTCGTCGACCCGGATCACAATACCTGGTATCTACAGATCCCGGACAGCGATGCCCTGAGTGTGGCGAGTTACGACGTAACCGCGCAGGTGAAGAGTAGCGCGGGCAACGGTAACACCACCGGTACGGCAACCGGTAGCCTGGTGATCGATACCACCTCGGTGAATACCGACTGGGCGACCACTGCGGGGAACAGCAACAACTCAACCATGACTCTCGGCATGAACAGCAGCGGGCTGTGGAATATCATTGCTAACGGCCAGTCTTACTCCAGCAGCGATAGCTCGACCTATGCCGGCAATACGCTGAGCAACACCCGTGGCTATTACGTGGTGAGCCAGACCGCCGCCGACTTTGACCGTAACGGCACGCAGGATATCTTTGCGACGGAGAACACCTACGCGGGCTCTACGCAGGTGATGTGGACCTACGATGGCAGCAGCTACACCGCCAGCCAGCTGGCGATGGGAACCACCATCTGGTACGGCGGCGTAATTGCCTACGATAAAACCGGCGATGGCTATCTTGATCTGGCGTACGGCGATGCCGGTATGGACTCCCTGACCTACCTGGTGAATACCAACGGCGTTCTGTCGCCGGACGGCACCGGCGGGGAAGGTGGATTCTACGGCCAGTTCGATTCCGGGCGTGAAATCTCCGGCGTCGACCTGAACAACGACGGTACCGTGGACATCGTGCAGCACACCAACCGCAGCGGGGCGTACTCGCTCACCGTGATTAACAACAACGGGAACGGTACGCTTTCCATTGGCCAGAACCTGACCAACGTGTTTGTGGCCAACGCCTCGAATACCACCACGGCGGCCTCCATGACGTGGGCGGACTTTAACGGCGATGGCTACATGGATCTGTACCTCGGCAGCAGCTACAACAACAACGGCGGTGTGATTTACTACAACGACGGTACCGGGCAGCTTTCCACGACCAAAAGCGCGGTGGAAGCCTCTAACGCCACGGCGGGCTATCTGTCGGTGGCGGTAGACTGGAACGGTGACGGGCAGATGGACATCATCAAGCTCAGCACCTACGGCAGCTCACAGACGGCGACCCTGTTCACCAACAACGGCTACGGCTCAACCTGGACTTCAAGCCAGCTGGCTTCTGGGCTGGCCAACGTCACCGGCGTCGCCGCGGTGGACTACAACTGGGACGGTGCGCAGGATCTGCTGGTGTCTCAGCAGAACGGTAAGGTGGTGCTGGTGCAGAACAATGCGGAGATCGCTGACGGTACCGCGATGCATCTGCACATTGTCGATAGCGAAGGCATCAACGCGTACTACGGCAACACGGTCAATCTGTATAACGCTGCGGGCGTGCTGGTGGCCTCGCAGATCATCAACGCTCAGTCCGGCATTGGCTCGAACGATACCTCTGCGCTGGTGAGTTTCTACGGGCTGGATCCGAACGAAACCTACTCGGCGGAGATCGTGAAGATCACCAACGGCGTCTCGGATAACGTCACCTGGACCGGCCTGGACGCGGGCAACGGCAAAGAGGGTTATGTTCTCACCGCCGAAGCGGCCACTGGCGGCCACAGCGGAACCATTACCGGTACCGGGTATAACGACACCTTTATCGCAGAGGATGGGACCTATACCTATAACGGCTCCGGCGGCTGGAATACCCATTCCGACTACGACACCTGGAGCAATACCGGCGGCATGGACGTGGTGGATTATCGTAATGCCACCTCTGGGATAACCGTTGATTTGCGCCTCTCAACGGCGCAGGACACCGGATTCGGTACCACGCGGTTGTTGAATATTGAAGGGATTAACGGCTCCGACTATGACGACGTGATCACCGGCAACAGCGGTGATAACCAGTTCGAAGGCCGGGGCGGGAACGACACCTTCAACATCGGCAGCGGCGGTCACGATACGTTGCTCTATAAGCTGATCAACGCGTCTGACGCGACGGGCGGCAACGGTAGCGATGTGGTGAACGGCTTTACCGTCGGCACCTGGGAAGGGACGGCGGATACGGACCGTATCGATCTGCGCGACCTGCTTTCCGACAGCGGCTATACCGGCACCGGCTCGGCGAGCTACGTGAACGGCGTGGCGACGCTGGACAGCAGCGCGGGCAACATCGCCGACTACATCCGCGTTGTGCAAAACGGCAGCAACACCGAGATCCAGGTTGACCTGGACGGGACGGGCGGTCAGTTCACGCCCACCACGCTGGTGACGCTGAACGGCGTGCAGACGGATCTGGCGACGCTGTTGGCCAATCATCAACTGTTAATTGCGTAAAACAACGCCGCGGGGAGCGCTCCTCGCGGCCTTTTGCGTTTCTTTACACGAATAGCCATAACCCTATATTTCACAAGATTATTTTGCGGGCTCGTTTAGACAGTGTTCGATTTCTAATCATCCCGGAAAGGTATCATTTCAGTGCGAAATCATCGCCCTGAACAGGACGTAGCATTATGAAGACACATCCGCAGTACGAACCCTGGTTGCAGGGCATGCTCATCATCGCGAAATATTATCGGCTGGATTTTTCGGCGGAGCATGTTCGGGTCACGATTAACCATGAAAGCCAGTCTCCACGCCAGCTGGTGCTGGAGGAGATGGCGCGCCAGCTTGGGCTGGGGATGCGTTGGGTGGCGGCGGGAGCCGTAGCGCTCGATCCGTGGCGTTTACCGCTGCTGGCGGAGTTCACCGGCGGGCAAATTGCGGTCATCAACCGTATGGACAACGAAGGGAACGTCAGCGTGCAGTTTAGCGGCGACGGGGGCCTGGAGACGACGCTGACGCGCGACGAACTCGGTTCGCGGTTAAAGGGGCTGATGGTGCTGCGTCCCCTGGAGTCCACGCCGGATGCGCGCGTGGATGATTACATCAAACCCTATGAGAAAAACTGGTTCTGGCAGCTGGCGCTGAAAGACTGGCGTCGTTACAGCGACATAATGCTGGTGGCGCTGGTCGCCAACGTGCTGGCGCTCTCCGGCATGGTCTTTTCCATGCAGGTATATGACAGGGTGGTGCCGTCCCAGTCGGAGGCCACGCTGTGGGTGCTGTTTGGCGGTGTGATGATCGCCATCGTGTTTGAATTCATCATGCGCATGCTGCGGGTGCATATTTCGGACGTGGTAGGGAAACGCGCCGACCTGCGTATTTCCGAGCGCGTGTTTGCCCACGCCCTGAGGATTAAAAACGGCGCACGGTCGAAATCGACCGGGTCGTTTATCGCCCAGATCCGCGAGCTGGAGTCGGTGCGGGAGCTGATCACTTCCACCACCATTGCCGCTATCTCCGATCTGCCGTTCTTCCTGCTGTTCGTCTTCATTCTGTGGATGATTGGCGGCCCGCTGGTGCTGGTGGTGCTGCTGGCCGTACCGCTGCTGCTCATTCCCGGCCTGCTGGTGCAGCGCCCGCTGGGAAAACTCTCCAGCGAAGGGATGCGTGAATCGGCGATTCGTAACGCCACGCTGGTGGAAGCGGTGCAGGGGCTTGAGGACATCAAGCTAATGCGCGCCGAGCAGAGGTTCCAGAACCAGTGGAATAACACCAATGACGTTGCCGCGAGCGTCGGCATGAAGCAGCGCTGGCTGACGGGGCTGCTGCTGACCTGGACCCAGGAGGTGCAGTCTATCGTCTACGCCGTGGTGCTGCTGGTGGGGTGTTATCTGGTTATCAGCGGCGACATGACCACCGGTGCGCTGGTGGGGACCTCGATTCTGGCGTCCCGCACCATCGCGCCCCTGTCGCAGATTTCCGGCGTGCTCTCCCGCTGGCAGTCGGCAAAGGTGGCCCGCAAGGGACTGGATGACCTGATGCAGCGCCCGATTGACGATCCCCAGCACGGCAAAAAAGTGCATAAAGCCCATCTGCGCGGTGATTATCGGCTGGACGACGTCGGGTTTTATTACGATGAAGAAGAGAAGCTTACCGTGCTGAATATCAGCAAACTGCGCATTCGCGCAGGGGAGCGCGTGGCGGTGCTCGGGCGGAATGGTTCGGGGAAAAGCACCTTGCTGCATCTGCTGGCGGGAATGCAGGAGCCACAGCAGGGCAGCATTTTGCTGGACGATATTGCTCTCAATCATCTTGACCCGGCCGACGTGCGCCG
The DNA here is from genome assembly GCF_015672585.1 of Enterobacter sp. Res13-Sevr-PEC09-46. NCBI lineage: Bacteria > Pseudomonadati > Pseudomonadota > Gammaproteobacteria > Enterobacterales > Enterobacteriaceae > Enterobacter > Enterobacter sp. Res13-Sevr-PEC09-46. The sequence goes on from NZ_JADABR010000020.1 coordinate 106,861, forward strand.
CGACATGCAGTTGCTCAGCCAGCAGGCGCGGCTGTTCTTCGGCTCCGTACGCGACAACATCCTGATGGGTAATCCGCTGGCGACAGACGAGGAAATCCATCAGGCGCTGGTCAACAGCGGCGCGCTGGAGTTTGTGCGCAAGCAGAAAATGGGGCTGAACACCATCATCAATGAGGGCGGAACGGGGCTTTCCGGCGGGCAACGTCAGGCGCTGCTGCTGGCGCGCGCGCTGATCACCTCGCCGAATATTCTGCTGCTGGATGAACCCACCGCCTGGCTGGATGAGGTCAGCGAGAAGCAGTTTATCCAGCATCTGCACCAGTGGCTCGGTAAGCGCCGGACGCTGGTGGTGGCGACGCATCGTCTGCCGATTCTGGACCTGGTTGACCGCATCATCGTCCTGGAAAACGGCAAAGTGGTGATGGATGGCCCTCGTGATGCCATTTTACGCCAGCACGGAATGGCCCCGCAGCAGGCGCCGCAGCGCACGGTTAAACTGAAAACGGAGGGCGTGGCATGAATGATTTCTCCCGCTTTAACAGCCGGCTGAAGGACCCCCGCCTGCCGCGTTCGTCGCTGGTGGCATGGTCGCTGTTTGCCCTGCTGGTGGTCTTTATTACCTGGGCCAGCCTGTTCCAGCTGGATGAGGTCACGACGGGTAGCGGCAAGGTGATCCCGTCCTCCCACGAGCAGGTGATCCAGTCCCTGGAAGGAGGGATTATTCACAGTCTGATGGTGCGCGAGGGCGATATCGTCGAGCGTGGTCAACAGCTTGCCCAACTGGACCGGACGAAAACCGAGTCCAGCGTGCTGGAGAGCGAGTCTCGATTAAACGCTGCGATGGCGACGGCCGCGCGTCTGAATGCTGAGGTGAACGACACCGCGCTGACATTCCCGGCAGAGCTGGATGACGACATTGAGTTGGTCAAACAGGAAACGGCGCTTTATCAGTCACGTCGCGAAAGCCTTGAAAAAGGGCTGGCGGGTTTACGCCAGGGAGCAGATCTCGTGCAGCGTGAACTGGCATTAACGCGCCCGCTGGTGACGCAGGGGGCGGCCAGTAAGGTCGAAGTCTTACGCCTTGAACGTCAAAAAAATGAGCTGGAGAGCAAAATCACCGAAATGAAAAACCAGTACTACGTTCGCGCCCGCGAAGAACTGGCAAAAGCGAACGCGGAAATGGAAGCGCAGCGTTCGGTCATGAAAGGACGCGAAGATTCACTCACCCGCTTAACGTTTAATGCGCCGGTGCGTGGCATCGTGAAGGACATTGACGTGACGACGGTGGGCGGGGTGATCCCGCCGAACGGCAAACTGATGAGCCTGGTACCGCTTGATGACCAGATGGTGATAGAAGCGAAAATCTCGCCGCGCGATGTCGCGTTTATCCATCCCGGGCAAAAAGCGCTGGTGAAAATCACCGCCTATGATTACTCGATCTACGGCGGGCTGGAAGGGGAGGTGACGATGATTTCCCCGGATACCCTTCAGGACGAGGTTAAACGGGATGTTTATTATTATCGCGTTTATATCCGTACGGACAGTAACCATCTGACCAACAGGCAGGGCAAGGAATTCCCGGTGTTCCCGGGCATGATAGCCACGGTTGATATCAAAACCGGCAGTAAATCCGTCATTGATTATCTGCTGAAACCATTGAATAAGGCAAAAGAGGCGCTGCGCGAGCGATAAAAAAGGCGTTCAGCAAACCGAACGCCCGTCAGATCAGAGTGTAGGCGTCATGTTGACAGCATGGCGTCGTTCTTTTGGTACCACGTTGATGTAATGTGTGACATACGCAAAATATAATCCGGCATAATTTTCGACCAGCTCGATAAAGGCCGGGTAAATTGACATCCGGCCATCGCCGCGATCTTTAAGATAACCTGCCTCCTGCGCCGATTTGATAATGCGGTTGACGTGGATACGCGAGACGAAAAATTCTTTTGCCAGCGTGCTGGCTGAATACGCTATTATGGCACCGTGTGCTGTTTTGTTTTTAATGGCCTGCAAATAGAGATAGAGCATAATCATTCGGCCACCATCCTTATCAATAAATAAACCCACCTCCGGAAGCACTTTCCTGAATGTTAATCCGCGGAAAAGGTACTCTGCGGCGCGCCGGAAAAAGTTGTGCCTCAAAATGTCATTGTCCAGAAGGTTAACATTAATGTTGAATGTCGGATAAAGAATGCTGACAGGCGTAAATGCCCCAGACATATAGCGTTTCAGCTCGTCCAGTCCTTTTTCCGTTGGCGCGATTTTTGTTTTTCGGCGATCTTCGGTACAGCGCCAGGTCTTAATTCGCCCGGTGGTCTTAAGTATGGTGATGATCGCGATAACACTGTTAGGACTGGCGATATTATAGCGGGTACACAGTGCCTTTATCTCTGAAACTGACTCAGCCTGATTACCAAAAACAAAACAACACATTGACAGTATTATGTTGAAGCGTGATTCCTGAAGCATCGTTTTGTAGAACAAGGGTTGTTTTTTATAAATGGCATCATTGATTCTGTAGTGCTCTGTTATAGCTTCACCAAATCGCGGGTTGTTTTTAATAACATCCCTTCGATGTAGCAAAGCCCTGGATGAAATGTGATTATCCATAGCATTTTCTCTTTTTGTCTGGGCCGATAAGATGAAGTGTCCGGTCTTCTTTTTCGGAATTTTCATTATACCTTGTGAAGTGCATATTTACTGTCGTTATATGAAAAGAAAGTAATATTTATGCTGCATATGGATGAGTGGGTTGATTAACGCAAAGATGTTCCCGTGCATAACATTGATAACGGTTTATTAACCAAATGGGGTGCGGTAAAATTATTCAATGCGACAAAGAATATTGGCTTTAATCACATTTGGGAATGATATTTACATTCTCAGGAGCAGGTTATGTCTCAAAACTTACCTTTTATGCAAGGTACTTGCTACAAGCAACGATTCGTTATTTCAGCCTGCGGTTTCACCTTCGAGGGGTATAGCCTGCTTCTCAAGTCTCGTGGCGTAAACGCCACGCGGCTCCATTTTGAAGAGGATGAAGTTTGCTCAGGTGATGTGCAAAAAATGATGCAAAATCAACAACCTGAAGTTTCTGTTTTTCTTGGTCGCGACGTGACTGCCTTTCTTGAAAGCCTGAAACGGTTGGTCTCGGTTCTGAATGCACTGCCGGTTATTTGTAGCGTGACCCTGTATGGTGCAATACCAGAGAGATGGCTTTATGCCACGCTGAAAAGTCTCGTTAATAATACCAAATCGTTGTCGAGGATCAGGGTGGCGAATATTTCAGAGGTAATGAATTGTGTAGAGAGTATTTCTGATGTGCATGCCGATTCGTCACGTTTATTGCGTGAAGGACCTGAGAAGGAAGGTAAGGAAAGCCTGCATGGTTTAACAAAACGTGAGTTAACCGTATTGCTGAATTTTTATCGGGGTATTTCGATAAAAGAGCAGTCAGCGAGGTTAGGGTTGTCAGATAAAACCATTTATACCCATCGGAAAGTGGGGTTGAGTAAATTATATCTTATCAGAGTGTGGTTTAGCGATGCACGTGTCTTAAGGGATGAGGTCTGTGCAGTAAAGAACAAAGCGCAGGGGTTTTCGGAAGCAGAAATAAATATATTGCAGGCGTTACATAAGCGGGAAATCTTTGCGGCTTATCAAATTATTACCGATGGCGATAAAAAAGGAGTAGGCTTTGAAATTCTGCTGCGCTGGCATAAAAACGGTCAGGTCCTGAAACCAGGCCAATTTCTGGATGGGATAAAAAATGGCGAAATTTGGCTCAAGCTGACGGCGTTAGTCATTCACGCGGCCGTATCAGGTATCAACAGATACAATGGAAAATATTATTTTTCGGTTAATATTCCTCCTCAACTGGCTGCCGGGAACGCGCTGCCGGGAATGGCGAAAAAGGCTGTTGAAATGTTACTGAAACCGCAGTGGGCCGGGAAACTTGTCTTCGAATTAGCTGAAACCATTGATGTAACAAAGGATCCAAATATCCCTGTCACTCTCCAGCGTTTACGCGCCGAAGGATGTCGGCTGTTTCTGGATGATTGCTTTTCCAGAGATTACGCTATGTTACCCATCCGACAGATTAATTTTGATGGACTGAAGCTTGACCGCGATATAGTCGAGCACTTTGTTGCTAACGACAATGACAATAGCATTATTAAAGCGATACAGATATACAGCGACATGACGGGAAGGGAATGCGTTGCGGAAGGCGTCGATAGCGAAGAAAAATTTGAAAAACTTGTCGCATTAGGGGTTAAGCGCTTCCAGGGATATTATCTTTCCCGGGCGGTTAAAGAAGATGAGCTGGATCGAATGGTACGGCTATTTAGTTAATGGTTTCACTATACTGGTGGTACGACAGACTTAACTCTTCGACCACCAGCAAAACAGTCACTCACCAGGGCAATAATCTGTTATCAGATATCATCGCGCGTAAAACCGACAACAATTTCAAGCGTGTTTCGAATGACATCGCAGGCTTCGGGCTCCTCGGTAATTTCGAGGGCGTGAATCAGTTGCAGGATAATCTCTTTATTTGAGAGATTGTCACCGGTCAGCATAATACAGCGTATTGCCGAGCCCAACACTTCAACCTCACCACTGAGATGCTTTCCAGCATTAAGAAAATGTTCCGCCAGTCCTTTATCGTGCAGGGCTTCAAAATTATACGTTTGCTGCATAATCGCTTTACTCATGGTGGTCACCGTTTCGGTTAAAATTAGTGTTTCTTGTCTGGGGTCAGAAGCGTGTTGTGAGTAAAGAGAGAGCGCATGCGCCCAATTTCATAATCGCCCATCACTCTTCCCCGGTCGTGCGAGACGCCGGTTACACGCTGGCGCACTTCATCTTCAGCGGCAATCAATGCATTTTTACGTTCATCATTTGATTCAACGTTAGCCATCGCCCGCAGGCGATTAGCAAGAGACACAAAGGTAATAGGTCCGTTCTCTTTCAGTATGGATAATACGGCCTCACCGATAAGGTCATCCTTAAGTCGTTCAAATTTAGTTCTATGCATAGCTTCAATCTCACTCTGCTACACGCAGCAGGCTGTAGCATGGGGTTAGTCATCGCATTCAGGAGCTCTATTCTCACTCAGCATGACTAACTTAGTAAGTTAAAAAAACAGTGTTCAGGTTAACGCTCGAAGAAGAGGGCTATCAGACCGTTATAGTGCGCTTTCTCAACGTCAGACGTTGACTCTTCAATTCTGCGCAACAGCTTTGTACAGATTGTCATTCTGCTCAGTTGTACATTTTCTTTGATGATCTCACTGACGATGGCACCAAGGGTTTCCTGCTGTGTAGGGACGTTATCCTTGTTAAAATACAAGGTGATAGCGCTTTCTGCTGTAGAGGGAGCATGGTTGCGACGCATAATTTTCCACCGTTAACAAACAATTTTGTAACATCAGTGGCATTGAATTTATACTATTCGATCAAATCTGTACATTAAAATTGTACAACTTTTCACATGGATCGTGTTTTTGTTAGGAAAACTATCAACAATAGGGGGGGAAAGAGCAGGAAAGAGGGGAAAAGGAAAGGCCCCGAAGGGCCTGAAATTATTTACGTCCCAGCAGAAGTCCCAGAACGATACCTACCGCACCCGCAGCGATTAAGCCCGTTAAGGGATTGTTTCTGACGGCTTCAGTGACATCCGAGACGGCATCACTGGCCTGGGCAGCATATTTTTTCGCTGCACCTTTCACCTGGTGTTTAGGGGAATCAACGAATTCACCAAACTGCTGCTGCGCAGAGCCGGATAATTCATCAAGTTTGTTTTTGGCTTTATCGCCAGCGTACTGTGCATTTTTATCAGTGTCGAAATCAGACATTCCAGCCTCCTTTTGTTGGTAGTCTAAGGATAGACGCTGATTGCAGGAGTGAGCGAGAATTCGCTGAAATCGACGGCAGATTGCCCCTTTTTAGGACATGTCTTTCTTACATGACCACCACAAAGTCCAAAAAATGTCGTTCTCTACGCAGCGCGAAGAGACTGTTTCTGCCGTGCGTGAGTGCGAAAGGTAACGTAATAGCCAAGGGATGCGGCCAGGCACAGCATATAGCCGAATGATTCCGAACCTTCCTCCACGGCGTTTTTCACGACACGCATATAGCCATGCTCCAGGATGTCGTGCCACAGCACCTGCATTCCAAAGAGGCGGGAGAAGACCAGTACAGCCAGCAGGCCGCTCAACAGAATGCCGTACCAGGGGGATTGGGTATATTATGCCAGCTGTTCCAGGGTAGCGCGAAAATGCATAACGGGGCGAATTAACGCCAGCAGAGCGGTAATCAGCGCGAACCACACCCAACTCCCATGAGAAATGAGATCAAAAAGCGCGTCCAGTTCACGAATTAGCATTGTCAGGAAAAATCCGCCCACCAGAATATTACAGTAACGCATGGATTCGTCCATTTTCGCCAGACGAAAATGGAGAAAGACAATAGTCGCTAATACCGTTTCCTGCATAATTTCGGTCAGTGATAATTCCGGAATATCATGGCCGACAAACCGCATATCAACCCAAAGACACAGTACAATAAGTGCGCAAGCGGCCGCTGCGCCAACGAAGAATAAAAAGCTCTTTAGTACAATCATTAACACCACCATTTTGTTTGTAGCGAATATGTTAGGTGACGCGAATGTTATTTCTGTTCACATTGTGCCATATAAGTGCGAATTTTTAACATTTTGAGCTAAATAGGGTTGGTCACGACGAGACGAAAGCGTAAATATCGTCAGCCTCGTCTGTGCTGTTTAGGCGGGCGCTGTCATTACGGAGGGTGCCTTCAGGCAACGGGATGTTAGGGTATTGAGGGACCAGCGAGAGGTGGAAAACACAGCTGCGGAACTATCTTGTCGATGTTTTTTTAAGAACGAACTCTGATAGAGAAAGCGTTCAGTTCCACAAAAAATGCTGTTTCTCCACCCTGGCAATTATTTTTCTTCTGTGTACTCACCTTTTGATTTCAGTTTACCTCTAACAAGGTTGGCGCAACTGGTTGCATTCTGTAAACTCTGATCGTTTACAATATAGGACCGAGATTTTAAAACTTCGTTGTAAGCATCTTTAACTTTCGGACTGACTGTTGCAGCATAACTATCTGGCGGGAAGTCACCCAAATGTTCTTTGTCACCGCTTAAGGCCTTAGCGCAAGCATTATTAATTTGGTCATCAATGCTTAATTGATTTGCGTTAGCAGATAACGAAAAAGCTAAAACCAAAGAGGCGAGAACAATTCTTTTCATACTTAGTCATTCCTTAATGATGAAGCGTTGTGATCCGAATTCAATTTGTAAAACCCAATTGTGATAGTAATATTTATCAAAGTGTAGAGAAATTCTATTAGATAAACCGGATCCGAACCAGTTTCAGCAATGTTTTCTGTCCGAACATGCTGTATCCGACTTATTTTGTTTACTACAGGCTAAATGTTATCAAAGATAAATATATCCAACATGTATTAGTCTATTCTTTTTCGTATTCTTATGACACCTACATTCTTTAGTGGGGGGTAGTGTGCTTGCACAAGTCTTTAAAAGTAGGATTTTTAAGGGAGAATGACGTTGTATGACTTCATCTGTACCACACTTGCATTACACTTAATAACAAGAACAACCAACACGTAAATTTTAAAGGGACAGTGCATGTCTGCCATGGATTTATCCAATCTACTTTTCGCTCATGACGCACCTGATTGCCCACTTCTGGTATATCAGCGAGTCACCAATATTAACTCCAGACGCTGATTTTTCACATTTCCTACGGCTCTACTTAAAACCCACACTAAACTTCATGTTTACATAAAATCGTATTAACAGATACAATACCCCCCTATAGTATCAGGAGGGCGTATGCCGCATTCACCCGAAGATAAAAAACGTATTCTGACCCGCGTCCGCCGCATTCGGGGCCAGGTTGATGCCCTTGAACGCGCCCTGGAATCGGGCGATCCCTGTCTCGCCATTTTGCAGCAAATTGCCGCCGTGCGCGGCGCTGCCAATGGTCTGATGGGGGAAATGGTCGAAATTCACCTCAAAGATGAGCTGGTGACGGGGGAGACCACCCCGGATCAGCGGGCAGTGCGGATGGCGGAAGTCGGCCATTTACTGCGCTCTTATCTAAAATAAACCCACACACCTCACAACAAGGGAAAGACATCATGAAATCTCGCGCAGCTGTCGCGTTCGGCCCAGGCCAGCCGCTGAAAATCGTTGAAATTGATGTTGCTCCGCCGAAGAAAGGCGAAGTGCTGATCAAAATTACCCACACCGGCGTTTGCCATACCGATGCGTTTACCCTGTCCGGTGACGATCCGGAAGGGGTATTCCCGGCGGTGCTCGGCCACGAAGGGGGCGGTGTGGTGGTGGAAGTGGGTGAAGGCGTCACCAGCCTGAAGCCCGGCGACCATGTGATCCCGCTCTACACCGCAGAGTGCGGCGAGTGTAAGTTCTGCAAATCCGGCAAAACTAACCTCTGCCAGGCCGTGCGCGCCACGCAGGGCAAAGGACTTATGCCGGACGGCACCACCCGTTTCTCCTATAACGGCGAGCCCATTTATCACTACATGGGTACCAGCACCTTCAGCGAATACACGGTGTGCGCCGAGATCTCACTGGCGAAAGTGAATCCGCAGGCCCCGCTGGATAAAGTCTGTCTGCTCGGCTGCGGTGTCACCACCGGTATCGGCGCGGTGCATAACACTGCGAAAGTGAAAGAGGGGGACACCGTGGCGGTGTTCGGCCTGGGCGGGATCGGTCTGGCGGTTATCCAGGGCGCGGTACAGGCGAAAGCTGGGCGTATCATTGCTGTGGATACCAACCCGGAGAAATTTAAGCTCGCAGGTGAGATGGGGGCGACCGACTTTATCAACCCGAAAGACTACGACAAACCGGTTCAGGACGTGATCGTTGAGCTGACCGACGGCGGCGTGGACTTTAGCTTCGAATGTATCGGCAACGTCAACGTAATGCGCTCAGCGCTGGAGTGCTGCCACAAAGGCTGGGGCGAGAGCATCATTATCGGTGTGGCCGGCGCGGGTCAGGAGATCAAAACCCGTCCCTTCCAGCTGGTGACAGGGCGCGTATGGCGCGGGTCAGCATTTGGCGGCGTGAAAGGCCGTACTCAGCTGCCGGGCATGGTTGAAGATGCGATGGTCGGTAAAATTCAGCTTGATCCGTTCATTACGCACCGCCTGCCGCTGGAGCAGATCAACGAAGCCTTCGATCTGATGCACGAAGGAAAATCCATTCGTACCGTTATCCATTTCGGCGACAACTGATTATTCTGCCAGCGGTTTTTTCCGCTGGCATTTCTTCCCTGATCTTCTCTAAAGTGTGACCTGTCCGGCGCTTTTAGACGTAATTTAATTCCCTGGCGTGCCGATGACTCTTTTACAGGCGTGTTATTACGCATCTTACCTATAAGAGAGTCGACGGTCATGGACAACACAACATCGATGCAGGCGCAGCCTAAGCTGAGTTTCTTGCATCACATCCGGCTGGTTCCGCTGTTTTCCTCCATTCTCGGTGGCATTATTCTCCTGTTTGCATTGAGCTCAGGTCTGGCAGGCTATTTCCTGCTCCAGGCCGATAACGATCAGCAGGATGTCACGGCAGAAATCCAGGTGCGCACCGGTCTGTCAAACAGTTCCAACCATTTACGCACTGCCCGTATCAACATGATCCACGCGGGTGCGGCCAGCCGTATCGCGGAGATGGAGGCGATGAAACAAAACATCGCTGAGGCTGAGATCCGCATCAGGCAGTCGCAGGATGGATTTGCCGCTTATATGAAGCGCACCGTTCGTACCCCGGCTGATGAAGCGCTGGATGGCGATCTGAAAGCCCGCTATGACGCCTACATCGCCGGTATGCAGCCGATGCTGAAATATGCCAAAAACGGCATGTTTGAAGCCATTATTAACCACGAAAATGAGACCGCGCGTCCGCTGGACGATGCCTATAACGCGGTGCTGCTGAAGGCGATAAAAATCCGCACCGAACGCGCCAACGCGCTGACGGCACAGGCTCACACCCGCACCCGGCTGGGGCTGATGTTTATGTTCGGCGCGTTTGGCCTGGCGCTGGCGCTGGCGGTCATCACCTTTGTGGTGCTGCGCCGTACGGTGATAAACCCGCTCCAGCGAGCCGCTACGCGTATCGAAAATATCGCAAAAGGCGATTTGACCATGCCGGACGAACCGACCGGACGCAGCGAAATTGGCCGCCTGACGCGCGATCTGCAAAGGATGCAGCACGCGCTGGTGACAACCGTGGGCACCGTGCGGCAAGGGGCGGAGGAGATCTACCGTGGAACCAGCGAGATCTCCGCGGGTAACACCGATCTCTCTTCCCGTACCGAGCAGCAGGCGGCGGCGATTGAACAGACGGCGGCCAGCATGGAGCAGCTCACCGCGACGGTGAAACAGAACGCCGATAACGCGCATCATGCGAGTAAACTGGCAGAAGATGCCTCCGGTAAGGCCAGCCGCGGGGGGCAGATGGTCTCCGGCGTGGTGAAAACCATGGGTAATATTTCCACCAGCTCGAAGAAGATCTCTGAAATTACCGCCGTGATTAACAGTATCGCGTTCCAGACCAATATTCTGGCGCTCAACGCGGCGGTCGAGGCGGCGCGTGCGGGTGAACAGGGACGCGGCTTTGCGGTCGTGGCGAGTGAAGTCCGCACCCTGGCAAGCCGCAGCGCGAATGCGGCGAAAGAGATTGAAAGCCTGATTAATGAATCGGTGTCGCTTATCGATCAGGGTTCCGGGGAAGTGGTTGCGGCGGGCAATACCATGAATGAGATCGTCGAGGCGGTTAAACGCGTCACCGATATTATGCTGGAGATTGCCGCGGCGTCCGATGAGCAGAGCCGCGGCATTGTTCAGGTAAGCCAGGCGATTTCCGAGATGGATAAGGTGACGCAGCAGAATGCCTCGCTGGTGGAAGAAGCTTCTGCGGCGGCGGCCTCGCTGGAAGAGCAGGGCGCACGTCTGACGGAAGCCGTTGGCGCGTTTCGTCTCAACGGGGCGCGCGCAGGACGGACTTCAGCCGCTGCAACCGCAGCGAAACCCGCGCCTTTAACCCCGGCGGCGGCCGTCTCAGGTGATAACTGGGAAACGTTCTGAGTAAGACAGACCCGCCCTCGCGGCGGGTTCTGCGTTTAGGGTCAGAGAGGCATTGATTTACGAATGGCGCTTAACAGCGTTTGGGCGCCTTCAGAGAGCGGGGCATCTACCCGCGTCAGGATCCCAATGGGTTCTCCCGCGCCGGGTGATGTTACCGGCAGCGCCGTAAGCACGCCGCGTCGCAGATCGTCCTTCACCGCGCCAGACGGCACAAACCACACGTAGTCGTAATCCACCGTAAGCTGGCGCGACAGCGACGCCGAGAGCGTTTCAATACACCCGGAAGGCAGCGTGCAGCCCTGCATTTGCAGCAACGCTTCCGCATTCTGACGCGGAACGGTTCCTTTTGGTGAGACCACCACCGGCCACTCCATCACGCGGCTCAGGGTTACGGTGTCCTGCAACAGGGGATGATTCGGACGCACCACCAGCTTCAGCGATTCCAGGAACAGCAGTTCGTAGTTAAGGCCGCTCATCAGTTCCGGATCGGACATTCGCCCAATGCCCAGATCCAGCTCGCCTGACTTCAGGCCCGCCAGCAGCATGGTATTATTCATGGTCGCGACCTGAAGCGTGGCGTGCTTTTGCTGACGGTGGAACTGGCCGATCGCCGCAGGCAGTATGCCCAGCGCCGCCGTTGGCAGCGCGCCCACGCGCACGATATCGCTGGCCGGTTCCTCTTTACGGTTTAACGCCTGACCGGCGGTATTGAGGGCATCGAGAACTTTAACGGCATGCGTCAGGAACTGTTCGCCCACGAGCGTAAGCTGTGCCCCCAGACGGCCGCGATCGAACAGGCGGGTCCCGGTAAGCTGTTCCAGTTCGTTCAGCGTTTTGGATAGTGCAGGCTGACTGAGGTTAAGGGTTTCAGCCGCTCGCCCCAGCGTTCCCTGTTGAGCGACGGCCACAAAAGTATGCAAATGGCGCAAGCGTATGCGCTGACTGAACAGACCATTTTTTTCCATAGGCGATGTTAAAAACAGAGCGACGCGGGTGACAAGTTAAGATGTTTGAATTTGATAACCTGATAGCAAAATATTTTTAACATTTGATCTGTTTGAGTTACAACCGTTTTTCGAAAATGCCCACGCTTTGACCACTCGTCTGCCTGGATCACAATTCGTAAATTCTTCCCAACGAAAGGAACGGGCTTCTCTACACTCCAGGTAGTATTCACTGGAGGCATGACATCATGGCGAACACCATCACGGCTGATGATATTCGGGAACACTTTTCGCAGGCTATGTCGGCGATGTACCAGCAGGAAGTTCCGCAGTACGGCACCTTGCTGGAACTGGTGGCGGACGTTAACCTGGCGGTTCTGGAAAATAACCCACTTTTACATGAACAACTGGCAAACGCAGACGAACTGGCGCGACTGAATGTTGAACGTCACGGTGCGATCCGCGTTGGCACCGCGCAGGAGCTTTCCACCCTGCGCCGGATCTTCGCCATTATGGGCATGTACCCGGTCAGCTATTACGATCTCTCCCAGGCGGGCGTGCCCGTCCACTCGACGGCGTTTCGTCCGACAGACGATGCGGCGCTCTGCCGTAATCCGTTTCGCATTTTTACCTCGCTGCTGCGCCTGGAGCTGATTGAAAACGTTGCGCTGCGCGAAAGGGCGGCGGAGATCCTCTCCCGGCGCAACATCTTTACGCCGCGCTGCCTGGAACTGATCGACCTGCATGATACGCAGGGACACTTTACTGAGGCACAGGCGCGCGAATTTGTGCAGGAAGCCCTGGAAACCTTCCGCTGGCATCGCCATGCGACGGTCGATCAGGAAACCTATCTGGCGCTGAGCAACGAACATCGCCTGATTGCCGACGTGGTCTGTTTCCCGGGGTGCCATATCAACCATCTCACGCCGCGCACGCTGGATATCGACCGGGTGCAGGAGCTGATGCCGAAGTACGGCATCGAGCCGAAAATTCTGATTGAAGGCCCGCCGCGCCGCGAGGTGCCGATCCTCCTGCGCCAGACCAGCTTTAAGGCGCTGGAGGAGCCGGTGCTTTTCGCAGGAGAACACAAGGGCACCCATACCGCGCGTTTCGGTGAGATTGAGCAGCGCGGCGTGGCGCTTACGTCGAAAGGGCGCGAGCTGTACGACAGTCTGTTAAATCAGGCCGGGACCGGCAAAGACAACCTGACCCACCAGCTTCACCTGCGCGAGATCTTCAGCACGTTCCCGGACAGCGAAATGTTCCTGCGCCGTCAGGGGCTGGCCTATTTCCGCTACCGTCTGACCCCGACAGGTGAGGCGCATCGCCACGCGTTTCGTCCCGGCGACGATCCGCAGCCGCTGATCGAACGCGGCTGGGTTGTGGCACAGCCCATCACCTACGAGGATTTTCTGCCCGTCAGCGCAGCGGGGATCTTCCAGTCGAATCTCGGCAATGAAACGCAGGCGCGCAGCCACGGCAATGCCAGCCGCAATGCCTTCGAAGCCGCGCTCGGCTGTGCGGTGTACGACGAGTTTTCGCTTTACGAGGAGGCGGAAGCGCGCAGCAAACAGCGTTGCGGTTTGCTCTGAAACCGTTACTCTGCAAGGGTGTGATGGAAAAAGAAGGTTGGTATGGAAAATCCCTCCGCCCCTGTGGTTGAAACGCGCCAGGGCGCACTGATTGGTTTTACTGAAGGCGATACCCACGTGTGGTGCGGCATTCCCTATGCGGCACCCCCTGTTGGCCCGTGGCGCTGGCGCTCCCCGCGTCCCCCCGCGCGCTGGGACGGCGTACGTCCGGCGACGGCGTTCTCCGCCTCCAGCTGGCAGAGCAGCGAAAGCTGTCAGGAGCTGGGCGGCGGCGATCCCGGCCAGTTCTCTGAAGACTGCCTGTACCTTAACGTCTGGTCGCCAGTCGCACGCGCCGATCCGCTTCCGGTGATGGTCTGGCTGCATGGCGGAGGATTTACCCTCGGCGCTGGCGGGCTGCCTCCGTATAACGGCAGGGCGCTGGCGAAGCGCGGCGCGGTGGTGGTAACGATCAATTACCGTCTCGGACACCTCGGCTTTTTTGCCCATCCGGCGCTGGAGGGGGAAGAAGAGCGCGTGGTGCATAACTTTGCGCTGCTCGATCAGATTCAGGCCCTGGAATGGGTGCGCGATAACATCGCGGCATTCGGCGGCGATCCTGAGAACATCACCGTATTTGGCGAGTCGGCCGGTGCGCGCAGCGTGCTGTCGCTGATGGCCTCTCCGCTTGCGGGAGGACTGTTCCATAAAGCCATTGTGCAAAGCGGGTACACACTGCCCGACACCTCGCGCGAGCAGGCCATGCATAAAGGTGAAGCGATTGCCGACCATTTCGGCCTGCACAATGCCACCGCGGAACAGCTTCGCGCGATCCCGCCTGAGGCGTTCTGGCCGCTGACCTCGCCGCTGAATATCGCTCCTGCGCCCATCGTGGGTGACTGCGTTTTGCCTGAGGCCATGCTCGACGTCTTTTTCGCGGCCCGTCAGCATCCTGTACCGGTGATGATTGGGTCAAACAGCGACGAAGCCAGCGTGATGTCGGTATTCGGGGTCGATCTTGCCGGGCAGATCCAGAAGCTTCGCCGTGAACGGCGCTTTGGCCTGGGGCTGATTAAGCTGCTTTATCCCGGCGTGAAGGGCGATGAGGAACTTGGCAGGCAGGTATGCCGCGATATGGCCTTCACCACCATGGGATACGTGGTGATGCAGGCCCAGCAGCGGGCGGGAGGCCTGTGCTGGCGATACTGGTTTGATTATGTGGCCGAAGCGGAGCACGCGACGTACATCAACGGCGCCTGGCACGGCAACGAAGTGCCCTACGTGTTCGATACCCTTGGACAGGTGGAACCCTCGCGGCAGTATGTGAATGAACGCGATCTGGCCTTCGCCGCTCAGGTGGCGGACTACTGGGTGAGCTTCGCCCGGGATGCGGGGGCACGCGATAGCCTGGCAGGGCCCACGCGCTGGCCCGCCTGCCGGAAAGGGCGGGACGTGCTGTTACGTATTGGTGTGAATAAACATGCAGGTTTTCGGCTTGAAAACCGCTTCATGCGTGCCCGTATGAGCCTCTTCAAACGGGTGATGAAACACCACGTCAGCCTCGACTGAGCAGACAGGCGCGAAACGCATCCAGCCCGTTCTCCGGGCCGGGTGCGTCGCGTAATACCAGCCGGTAGCTCGCCCCCGTCTTTATGCTCGTGTCAAAAGGCCGCATCAGCCGTCCGGCGCGCACATCCTCCTCCACCAGTGTTTCATCCGCGATGGCGATGCCCAGCCCCTGAATGGCGGCGGTAATGGCCAGATCCATGGTTTCGAAGTGTTGATTTTTGAGCATAGCTGGCGGCGGACCCGGCTGTTTCGCCAGCCACAGCGTCCAGTCCGTTTTGTCCCGCGTGGGGTGAAGGAAGGTGAGTGTTTCCAGCGCAGAACCGGCCCGCAGCGGGCTCATCACTGGAGTTAAGGCCTCTTCGAACAGCAGATCGCCGGCGCTTATGTGCGTCCCAAACACAATCGCCGCGTCACAGGATTCGGTTTTGAAATTGACGTTATGATCGGTGGTGGTGGTCAGCGCAATCTGGAGTTCCGGCTGTTCGCGCTCCACCTGTAGCAGACGCGGCACCAGCCAGCGCATCGCGCAGGTAGGCGCTTTCAGACGAATAACGGTCTGGTGCGTTCGCGCCTGTTCAGCAACGTTCAGCAGGTGCTCGAACGCAGATTGCAGCTCCGGCAGCAGGGCGCTTCCCTGTGAGGAGAGGCGCAGGCCGCGCGCATGGCGCTCGAACAGCGGGAAGCCGAACCAGCTTTCCAGCGAGGCAATTTTGCGGCTTACCGCCCCCTGCGTCAGACAAAGCTCCTTCGCGGCATGGGTAAGATTCAGGTGACGCGCGGTCACGATGAACGTCTCTACGGCATTGAGCGGAAATGAACGACGCGACATATCTCACCTTAGCTATGCGTTTTTGTCATGGCTATTATGACAACAATTCGATTGTCCCGGCAATGAAGTTGTTGTTTGAATAGTTATGCATTCACCACGAGAAGGGACAGAGGATGACTTTGAAAACGCCGGTGCAGACACGAT
Organism: Enterobacter sp. Res13-Sevr-PEC09-46; assembly: GCF_015672585.1. NCBI lineage: Bacteria > Pseudomonadati > Pseudomonadota > Gammaproteobacteria > Enterobacterales > Enterobacteriaceae > Enterobacter > Enterobacter sp. Res13-Sevr-PEC09-46. The sequence goes on from NZ_JADABR010000020.1 coordinate 123,077, forward strand.
CCAAATTGCCCGATGTAGGAACCACCATTTTTACCGTTATCGGCCAGCTTTCAGCACGGCATAACGCCATCAACCTTTCTCAGGGTGCGCCGAATTTTTCCTGCGACCCAAAACTTATTTCCGGCGTGACCCGCGCCATGGAGGCAGGGCATAACCAGTACGCCTCCATGACCGGGCTGCAACCGCTCAGGGAGCGCATTGCGGACAAAATTGCCACGCTCTATGGCACGCGCTATGACCCGGCGAGTGAGGTGCTGGTGACCGCCAGCGCCAGCGAAGGGCTTTACTCAGCCATCAGCGGGCTGGTTCATCCTGGTGATGAGGTGATCTATTTCGAGCCCTCCTTTGACAGCTATGCGCCGATTGTCCGTCTGCAAGGGGCGACGCCGATCGCCATTAAGCTGACGGTACCGGATTTTGCCGTGAACTGGGATGAAGTACGGGCGGCCATTACCCCGCGCACGCGGATGATCATCGTCAATACGCCGCACAACCCGAGCGGACAGGTGTTTTCAGCCGCCGATCTGCACCAGCTGGCAGCGCTGACGCGCCACACCGACATCATCATTTTGTCTGACGAAGTGTATGAGCACGTCGTTTTTGATGGCGAACCGCACCACGGAATGGCGACGCACCCGCAGCTGGCGGAGCGCAGCGTGATTATTTCTTCTTTCGGAAAAACCTATCACGTCACCGGCTGGCGTGTGGGTTATTGTGTGGCGCCCGCGGAGCTGATGGATGAGATATGTAAGGTCCATCAATTTTTAATGTTCTCGGCCGATACGCCGATGCAGTACGCGTTTGCCGAACACATGACCGATCCGCAAACCTGGCTGTCGCTGGCGGCGTTTTATCAGCGCAAGCGCGATCTGCTGCAAAGTTTGCTCGCCGACTCACCGTTCAGGCTGCTACCAAGTGCCGGTTCGTTCTTCCTGCTGGCGGATTACAGCGGCTTTAGCGACGAGCGCGACAGCGAGATGGTGAAAAGGCTGATTGTCGAGTACGGTGTTGCCACCATTCCGCTGTCGGCGTTTTATGCCGATGGCACGGACAATAAGTTAATCCGTCTCTCTTTTGCGAAGGATGAGGCGACGTTACGGGCAGGTGCCCAGGCCCTTTGTCGGGTTACACCACGTTAAGGAATTTGAGATGAAATTACGCGCGTTAGTTGTCGGCATGGGACTGCTGTGTTCATTCTCGTCGTTTGCCGCTACCGAGTTGCGATACGGGCTGGAAGCGGAATATCCGCCGTTTGAAAGCCGCAATGCATCAGGCGAGCTGGAAGGGTTTGACGTAGAGCTGGGGAATGCCATCTGTAAAGCCGCCGCGCTGAAGTGCAGCTGGGTTGAAACCTCGTTTGATGCGCTGATCCCCGGTCTGGTGGCGAAGAAGTTCGACGCCATAAACTCGGCGATGAACATCACCGAACAGCGTCGCAAGAGCATTGATTTTACCCAGCCCATCTATCGTATTCCCTCCCAGCTGGTGGGCAAAGCCGGTTCTGCGGTAGAGGCTACCCCCGAGGGGCTTAAGGGCAAAACCATCGGCGTTCTTCAGGGTTCCATTCAGGAAACTTACGCCAAAGAGCACTGGGAAAAGCACGGTGTCACCGTGGTGTCTTATAAAGATCAGAATATGGCCTGGGGAGATCTGCTGAATGGCCGCATCGATGCCTCGCTGGTCATGTCAGCGGCCGGGCAGGCAGGTTTCCTCAGTAAGCCGCAGGGTAAAGGGTTTGGCTTTATCGGCAAACCGGTGTCGGACGACACCATCCTCGGCAGTGGGATCGGCTTTGGGCTGCGTAAGGGGGATGAGGCCACCAAAAAGCAGCTTGATGCCGCAATTGATAAAGTACGTGCCGACGGCACGATCGCTAAACTGGCTGATAAGTACTTCCCGGGTATCGATGTCAGCGTAAAATAACCGCCTCGTTGGTCCCGGCTGTTGATGTCCAGCCGGGACATTTTTATACATAACTTTACCCCTTTTTCAGGCCGTTCTGGTCGACAGAAAATATTTCTCGGTTTGTTCAGATAATCACCCGCCAACAATTGGATTCTTAACCGTTTTTGTTTAGGCTGTGCGTTCTTTCTTGCCGTCATTTCGCTGCGCGCGAAACTCATTCACACGACCATAAGGACGTTTTCTCAGGCATGAATCGCAGACGTTTTCTCAAAGGTTCCCTGGCAATGGCTGCCCTGAGCGGCACTTCTGGCCTTGCTTCTCTTTTTTCCCAGGCGGCGTATGCTGCTGACTCCGACATTGCCGACGGTCAGAGCCGTCGCTTTGACTTCTCTGTTCTGCAATCCATGGCGCACGATCTGGCGAAAACCCCGTGGGGCGGTGCGCCGCGTCCGCTGCCGGAAACGCTGGCCACCATGACGCCGCAGGCGTACAACGCCATCCGTTACGATGAGAAGCAGTCGCTGTGGAATAACATTGAAGGCCGTCAGCTGGACGCCCAGTTCTTCCATATGGGGATGGGATTCCGCCGCCGCGTGCGCATGTTCTCGCTGGATCAAACCACCTCTCAGGCGCGTGAGATCCACTTCCGGCCTGAGCTGTTCAGCTACGGCGATACGGGCGTGGATACCCGCCAGCTTGAAGGGCAGAGCGACCTCGGCTTCGCCGGATTCCGCGTCTTTAAAGCGCCGGAGCTGGCGCGACGCGATATCGTTTCGTTCCTGGGCGCAAGCTACTTCCGGGCGGTGGATGATACCTACCAGTACGGCCTCTCCGCGCGTGGTCTGGCGGTGGATACCTTTACCGACACCCCGGAAGAGTTCCCTGATTTCACCTCCTTCTGGTTTGAAACCGTGAAGCCAGGTGATACCACCTTTACCGTCTATGCGCTGCTGGACAGCCCGAGCATTACCGGTGCCTATAAGTTTGTGATCCACTGCGAGAAGAGCCAGGTGATCATGGACGTCGAAAACCATCTCTATGCGCGCAAAGACATCAAGCAGCTCGGCATCGCGCCAATGACCAGCATGTTTAGCTGCGGCAACAACGAACGCCGCATGTGCGACACCATTCATCCGCAGATCCATGATTCAGACCGCCTGGCGATGTGGCGCGGTAACGGGGAGTGGATCTGCCGACCGCTGAACAACCCGCAAAAGCTGCAATTTAACGCCTACCTGGATAAAAACCCGAAAGGCTTTGGTTTGTTGCAGCTTGACCGTGACTTCTCCCATTACCAGGACGTCATGGGCTGGTATAACAAGCGACCAAGCCTGTGGGTCGAGCCGCGCAACAACTGGGGGAAAGGTTCCATTGCCCTGATGGAGATCCCGACAACCGGCGAGACGCTCGACAACGTGGTCTGCTTCTGGCAGCCAGAGAAACCGGTGCAGGCGGGTGATGAGCTGGACTTCAAATACCGTCTCTACTGGAGCGCACAGCCGCCGGTGCGTTCCCCGCTGGCAAACGTCTACGCCACCCGTACCGGTATGGGCGGCTTCCCGGAGGGCTGGGCGCCGGGTGAAAATTACCCGAAAGTGTGGGCCCGTCGCTTTGCCATTGATTTCGTCGGGGGCGATCTGAAGGCCGCCGCACCGAAGGGCATTGAGCCGGTGATCACCCTGTCCAGCGGTGAAGCGAAGCAGGTGGAGATCCTCTACGTCGAGCCGTTCGACGGGTATCGCATTCTGTTTGACTGGTATCCAACCTCTGACTCCACCGAGCCGGTGGATATGCGCCTGTTCCTGCGCTGTCAGGGCGATGCCATCAGCGAGACCTGGCTGTACCAGTACTTCCCGCCCGCGCCGGACAAACGTAACTACGTTGACGACCGGATCATGCGCTAGTCCTTATGGGTTTGTGCCGGGTGGCGGCTTCGCCTTACCCGGCCTGCTCTGGACGCATTTGTAGGCCGGGTAAGCGTTAGCGCCACCCGGCAATTAAGAGGCACCATGTCTTCAGAAATCATCCCCGTAACACAGGAAATCGAGCTTCGCGCCGTCGAAGAGCGCTATACCACCGATCTGCATAACCTCGTAATCAAAAACAAAACCTGGCTGCAAAGCGCCTTCGACTGGGCGCAGCATGTCGGCAGCGAAGAGGACACGCGCCGTAACGTGCAGAGCAACCAGATGCTGCACCAGCGCGGTTACGCCAAAATGTTCCTGATTTTTATGAATGACGAGCTGGTGGGCGTGCTGTCCTTCAACGCGATCGAGCCTGCGAATAAGGCCGGGTACATTGGCTACTGGCTCGACGAAGCGCATCAGGGGCAGGGAATACTTTCTCAGGCGCTCCAGGCGTTTATGCGCTATTACGTTGAGCGCGGCGAGATCCGCCGCTTTGTGATCAAGTGTCGCGTGGATAACCAGAGCAGTAACCGGGTGGCGCAGCGCAACGGTTTCACGCTCGAAGGTTGTTTGCGGGAAGCGGAAATGCTCAACGGTCGCTACGATGACGTGAACCTGTACGCCAGAATCTTCCCGCTATAGCGCTCCCAGCAGCGGCGTCCGGGTGATCCGCGTGTCGCCGTTGATCACTTTGGCTCCCCGGACGTGAATGCTGTCACCCTCCAGCGCCTCGATAACCGCATCGTCCGTTATTTCCACCTGATGCTCAATCAGGACATCGCCGCTGATACGCGCCCGCCCCTGAATGACCACCTTGTCATCAATCAGAATCGGCCCGCCGCGTAACCACGCCTCGCCGCCTATTAATACGTGGTGTTTAATGACGCAGTTGCCTTCAACGAGAGCGTTTTCCGCGACCTGTGAACTGTACCGCACGGTCGGGATGGCATCATCCTCCAGACCGGCCAGCATACGGGCGTTGCCGTACACCTTGGCGCAGTCACACACCCAGACGTTATTCAGCGCGTTGCCCTCAAGAATGGCGCGATCGAACACCTCGGCGCGGTGCTCAACAAAGGCCCAGGTCACCATGGCATCACCGTAGATTTGCGCCTGATGCACAATACGCGACTGGCTGACCGTGGCTCGGTCATAAATTTGCAGGATCTGCTCACGGTCGGGTGTCAGCCCTTTGGCTGCAATCACCAGGCTGTTATGCAGCACCCGCGCGTCACCCGCGATACGGCATTCCCCGCGTACGGTGGAGTGCTGAATGGTGACGTTGTCACTTATTACCGCCCCGTGACTCACCTCTGCCGCGTCAAGCCAGCCGTTGCCGCCCACGTGTGCGCGGTGGCTGACGATGCAGGGTTGGGTGAGGCGGGCGTTACCGGATATCCTGGCCCCGGCAAACACCACGCTGTTTTCATCGTAAATCCAGCAACCCCCGTCCTGGGCGAGCGCGTGTTCATCCTCAACCCAACCGCCTTTAGTCCCGCGGGTCACATCGTTAAAATCCTTCACGGCAATAATTTGTTTGAGAGACGTTGTGCACGGCGTTGATCCGTCCTGCCAGCGCCAGAGACGCGTTTCATTGCTGAGCCGATATTTTGTCATCGTGTTATCCCTGAAAAGCCTTTCAATAAACGTAGCAAAGTTTAGGTTTTTCGAAGTGCTGGCGTCCGCTCAGGAAACCCCTTAAAATGGCATTTAAAATACATTTTAAACTTTAAAAAAAATGCATAACCAAAACCAACGTGTTCTTAACTTGCCCGCCGGGTATTTCGGTATGGTCCTCGGGACCATAGGCATGGGGTTCGCCTGGCGTTACGCCGGCACCATCTGGCCGGTGACGCGCTGGCCGGGCGAGATCCTGGTGGCGCTGGCGGTGGGGATCTGGTTCCTTCTGAGCGTGGCGTTTCTTACCCGTGCGGTACGGTTTCCACATAGCGTGCTGGCCGAGATGCGGCATCCGGTAATGAGCAGTTTTGTCAGCCTGTTTCCTGCCACAACGCTGCTGGTGGCCATCGGCTTTGTGCCGTGGTATCGCCCGCTGGCGCTGGGGTTGTTTAGCGTGGGCGTGGTGATCCAGCTTGCGTATGCCGCCTGGCAAAGCGCCGGGCTGTGGCGCGGCAAGCATCCGGAAGAAGCCACGACGCCGGGACTGTATCTGCCGACGGTAGCGAACAATTTTATCAGCGCGATGGCCTGCGGTGCGCTAGGCTTCCACGACGCGGGGCTGGTGTTCCTTGGTGCCGGGGTCTTTTCCTGGCTGAGCCTGGAGCCGGTCATTTTGCAACGCCTGCGCAGCGCGGGCGAACTGCCCGCTGCCCTTCGTACCTCGCTCGGGATCCAGCTTGCGCCTGCCCTGGTAGCCTGTAGCGCCTGGTTTAGCGTCAATGGCGGCGAAGCGGATACCTTCGCCAAAATGCTTTTCGGCTATGGTCTGTTGCAACTCCTGTTTATGCTGCGTCTGATGCCGTGGTATCTGTCGCAGCCGTTTAACGCGTCGTTCTGGAGCTTCTCGTTCGGGGTGTCGGCGCTGGCGACCACCGGTTTACATCTTGGGCAGAGCAGTCCGTCAGGGTTCTTTCATGCCCTCGCGGTTCCCCTGTTTATTTTCACCAACGTCATCATCGCGATGCTGCTGGTCCGTACTTTTATCTTGCTGATGCAGGGCAAACTTCTGGTGCGCGCTGATAAGGCACTGCTTATGCAATCTGAGGAAAAATAATGACTGTCGATGAAAACTACTTTACTGAGAAATATGGGCTGACCCGCACGCACTCAGAGGTGCTGCTCAGCGCGGACATTGTTAAGCCGGGAAAAACGCTCGATCTCGGGTGCGGAAATGGCCGCAACAGCCTCTACCTCGCTGCCAATGGCTATGACGTGACGGCGTGGGATAAAAACCCGATGAGCATCGATAACATCGAGCGCATTAAGGCGGCGGAAGGGATCGCGAATCTGCAAACGGCGATTAAGGATCTGAACAACCTGACCTTTGACGGCGAATATGACTTTATTCTTTCCACCGTCGTGTTGATGTTCCTCGAAGCGAAAACCATCCCTGGTCTTATCGCCAATATGCAGCGTTGCACTAAACCAGGCGGCTATAACCTGATCGTTGCCGCCATGGATACGGAGGATTATCCGTGCACCGTCGGCTTCCCGTTTGCCTTCAAAACCGGCGAACTGAGCAACTACTACGAAGGCTGGGAGCTGATCAAGTACAACGAAGAGGTGGGGGAACTCCACCGTACCGATGCCAACGGGAACCGAATCAAGCTGCGCTTCGCCACCCTGCTCGCACGCAAGCCCGCTTAACGCGCCGCCAGCAGACAGAGTTGCAGGGCAGTGCGACAGGAGGCCTCGAACGACGACAGCGGTAAAAACTCAAACTTCGAGTGGAAGTTATGGGCGCCGGTGAAGAAGTTCGGGGTGAGCAGGCCTTTAGCTGACAGGGCCGCCCCATCCGTGCCACCGCGCATGGGGATCGGTCTTGGGGTGATGCCGAGCGATTCCATCGCCTCGAACATCAGGTCGATCGCGCGGCGGTCTTCGCCAATCGCGTTGCTGATATTGCTGTAGGTATCCTCAATGCGGTATTCCACGTTTGCCGTGGGATGCTGCGCGGCTATTTGCGCCGCCACATCGGCAATGTGCTGCTTGCGGGCGGCAAAGCCGTCTTTGTCAAAATCACGGATATTGGCTTTCAGTATTGCTTCGTTCTGCCCGGCCAGGATGCCGTTAAACCAGATATAACCTTCGCGCCCCTCGGTGCATTCCGGGGTTTGCTGGCGATCGAAATGGCTGATGAAATCCGTTGCCATCAGCAGCGGATTGACCAGCACCCCTTTGGCGGACATCGGGTGAGCCGTGACGCCGGTAAAGCGAATTTCAGCCGCCGCCGCGTTAAAGTTCTCGTATACAATTTCCCCCAGCTCGCAGCAGTCGATGGTCCAGGCAAAATCGACGTCGAAGCGCTTCAAATCCAGCGCTTTCGCCCCGCACAGGCCAATCTCTTCATCGGGCACAAACGCCACCACAATATCGCCATGCTTATGTTCAGCGGTGAGGTTTTCCAGCACCGTCATGACCACGGTGACGGCCGCTTTATTATCTGCGCCTAATACGCTGGTTCCGTCGCTGAAAATAATCTCCTCATCAGGATAAGCCAGAATTTCCGGGTGCTCTTTTACGCGCAGCCAAATATCTTTCTCTTTATTCAGACAGAGATCATCCCCCGTAAACGTTAATATTTGTGGATGAATATCCGGGGATAAACCGACGTCGACGGTGTCGATATGGGTAATAAAACCAATCCGCGGCGCGCCGGGAACATTGCCTTTTTTCACGGCGGTAACGGTGGCGAACTCATCAATCACAATATCGTCTAACCCCAGCGTTTCCAGCTCCTTCGCCAGCTCCCGCGCCATGTCGTGTTGGCCCGGGGTGGAGGGCAGGGTTTTGACTTTCGGGTCGCTCTGGCTGGTGATGGCGAGATAGCGGAAAAAGCGTTGGGTTAATTGTCTGGAGAGTTCTGAGCCCATAGTGTTTCCTTCTGTATTTATTTTTCATGTGTTTGCGCCATCACTTTAATGTTATTTATGAAATGGCAAAAGAAGTAATTAGCCGTCGAATTAAAAAGACAGGAATAAATGATGAAAAGCACATTCACAATGATAACGCTGGCGCTTGCTGCGCTGACGGTCAGTTCCACCGTCGCGGCAAAAACGCTGGTGTATTGCTCTGAAGGATCGCCGGAAAATTTCAATCCTCAGCTCTATACGTCGGGGACCAGCGTGGACGCCAGCGCCGTACCGGTTTATAACCGTCTGGTCGATTTCAAACCGGGCACTACCGAACTGGTGCCGAGCCTGGCGGAAAGCTGGGAGGTAAGCGAGGATGGCAAGGTCTACACCTTCCACCTGCGCAAAGGGGTGAAATTCCACAGTAATAAGCTGTTCACGCCGACGCGCGACTTCAACGCGGATGACGTGATTTTCTCGTTTATGCGCCAGAAGGATGTGAATCATCCCTACCATAACGTCTCCAACGGCAGTTATTCCAACTTCGAAAGTCTGGAGTTCGGCAGCCTGATTACCGCCATTGATAAAGTTGACGACCACACCGTGCGCTTCACCCTGGCGCACCCGGAAGCGCCGTTTGTCGCTGATCTGGCGTGGTACTTTGCCTCCATCCTGTCGGCGGAGTATGCCGATGCCATGCTGAAAGCGGGCACGCCAGAAAAGGTCGATATGCAGCCGATTGGCACCGGGCCGTTTAAGCTGGCGCAATACCAGAAGGATTCCCGCATCCTCTTTACCGCTTTCCCGGACTACTGGCAGGGAAAATCGAAGCTGGATCGTCTGGTGTTCACCATCACGCCGGACGCCTCGGTACGTTTTGCCAAAGTCGAGAAGAATGAGTGCCAGGTGATGCCGTTCCCGAACCCGGCGGACCTGCCGCGTATGAGGGCTAACAAAGACATCAACCTGATGAGCAAGGCTGGGCTGAATACCGGTTTCCTGGCGTTTAACACGCAAAAGCCGCCGCTGGATAACGTAAAAGTGCGTCAGGCGCTGGCGATGGCGATTAACAAACCCGCCATCATTGAGGCGGTCTTCCACGGCACCGGCACGGCGGCGAAAAACCTGCTGCCGCCTGGCGTCTGGAGTGCCGACAGCGAGCTGAAAGACTACGATTACGATCCAGAAAAAGCGAAAGCGCTGTTAAAGGAGGCGGGATTTGCCAACGGCGTAAGCATCGATCTATGGGCCATGCCCGTGCAGCGGCCGTATAACCCGAACGCGAAGCGTATGGCGGAGATGATCCAGGCGGACTGGGCGAAAGTGGGCGTGCAGACCAAAATCGTGACCTACGAATGGGGCGAATACCTGAAGCGCGTGAAGGGCGGGGAGCATCAGGCCGCACTGATGGGCTGGACAACGGCGACGGGCGATCCGGATAACTTCTTCGGCCCGCTGTTTACCTGTACGTCCGCCAACGGCGGGTCGAACTCGGCCAAATGGTGCTATAAGTCGTTTGATAACCTGATTGCCGAAGCTAAATCGATAACCGATCGCGAAAAACGCGTGGCGCTGTACAAGCAGGCGCAGCAGATGATGCACGATCAAATGCCGGCGGTAATGATTGCCCACTCGACGATTTTTGAGCCAGTCCGTAAAGAGGTCACGGGCTATGAAATCGATCCCTTCGGCAAGCACCTGTTCTGGCAAGTGGACCTTAAGGAGTAATTTTTCACTGCCCGGTTTCGTTCGGGCAGTTTTTTCGCTATTTGTGCTGCCTTCGTCATTTTTTGCCACAACACATCGCCCGGTTTTTTGTTATAACTTCAAGTGCATACTTGCAGATAACATGGAATACCATCATGCGTACTCACACTTTTTTTAAAGTTGCAGTGCTTTCTGGTCTGTTGGCCCTTTCCGGCTGTGCGTCAAAAGTCGCAGCCCCCGATCAATATTCAGGCTTTTTAAAAGATTACTCCGGCTTGCAGGAGATGAAATCTGCAACCGGGAAGCCAACCCTGCGTTGGGTTGACCCGTCCTATAATGAGGCGAATTACGACAGCATTATCTGGACGCCGATAACCTATTATCCGACGCCAAAACCGACCACTCAGCTTGGGCAAAAAACGCTTGATGAGCTGTTGAATTATACCAATACCAAACTGAAAACCGCGATTGGCCAGCGTAAGCCGATTGTGACGACGCCGGGCAAACATAGCCTGATCTTCCGCGGCGCCATCACGGGTGTGAGCTCAGACAAAGAAGGTTTGCAGTTCTATGAAGTGGTGCCTGTGGCGCTGCTGGTTGCGGGTACGCAGATGGCAACGGGCCATCGTACCATGGATACGCATCTGTTCTTCGAAGGTGAGTTAATCGATGCGGCCACGAACAAACCAGTGATTAAGGTTGTTCGTAAGGGTGAAGGGAAAGAGCTGGCGAACGAGAATACGCCAATGGGCTTCGGCACCCTGAAGCAGGTTGTGGATGATATGGCGACGGATGCCACCATGTTTGATGTTCATCAGACAGCAAATTAATAAAAAATGGCCTGCATTTTCGCAGGCCGTTTTTTTATGCCGTCCGCAGGCGGCGGAACCAGGTTTCTGGCTTCGTAAACATCACCATATTCCCGCCCAGTATCAACAGCAGGCCGACGATCCCGTTGAGATGCCACACGTAACCCTCGTACACCGTTGAAATCGAGAGCGCCACCAGCGGGAACAGCAGGGTGCTGTACGCGGCTTTACCGGGACCAATGCGGCCTACCAGCGTAAAGTAGGCGCCGAAGGCAATCACCGAGCCAAACAGCGCAAGATAGAGCAGCGCCCCCATATAGCTCACCGTCCATTCCGGCATAAAGCTATCGCCCCTGAAGAGCGCGATAAGGCCCATCACGACGGTGCCGTAAAGCATCGCCCAGGCGTTGGTGGTCATAGTTTCCAGCCCGTTTCGCTGATGACGCATGCTGATCATATTCCCCAGCGAGAAGCCGTAGGTGCCGAGGGCGGAAAGCCCGATGCCCGTAAGCAACGACGCGCTCCAGCCGCTGGCGAGCAGATCGTTCCAGAAAAGGGTAATGATCCCGATAAGCCCCAGCGCTGCCGCCGTCCAGAAGCGTGCGGGTGGGCGCTGGCCGAAGAAGATAAAGCTGTTGATGGCGTTATACAGCACGGCCATCGAGAAAATCACCGACTCAAGGCCGGTATTGATATGGGCGGCGGCGGTGTAAAAGCACCAGAAGTTGAAACAGAAAACGCAGCAGCCCTGAAGCATGCAGTAGAGATGATCCCGCAGCGCCAGCCTGCGCAGACGGCGAAGGGCGACCAGGACGATCATCATCGTGGCGCTGGCCACGGCGAAGCGCCAGAAAATGGAGACCGGCGCTGCAACCGGCCCCTGTTGTAAAAAAATGGCGATCCAGGTCGTGCCCCAGATAACAACGACCAGCCCATAGAGTAATGCGTTCATGGTGTCTCTCTTCTCATACCGCGAAAAACGACAGTGTGGCGAAAGAAGGGGGGGCCGGCTTTCATCGCCTTGCGCCGGACTTGCAAATTCTTGCGCTTTTTTCTCGCACAATGGCTGGTAACAGGCTGCAACACTTCTTAGACTGACAGTCTGATTAATCACCTGTTTACGGCCATGTCTCTCGTTTACGACACCTTTGAAACGTTACGCCAACAAAATGCAGTGCTGCGGGAAACCGTCGCGCTCAATACTGGCATTCAACTGGCGGCGTGGTACAACAAGCACGACACGATCACGGTGAAAAGCAACCATCACACCCTTAGCCTGTACGTGGCGGATGGCTATGAAAGCTATCAAAAAACGCCGGGTGGCTGGAAAAATGGCGGCGGGCCGGACCGTTTTTGTCTGATGCCGGAAGAGAGCGAATCCACGTGGGATATTCGTGACGACCTGTCGTTTGTGCACCTCTACTGCACCGATGAACACCTGCGGGACGTGGGGGAGAAAATCTGGGATAAACGACCGCTATCGCTGACGCTGGAGGAAAAAATCTTCGGCAGCGATCCGAAAATCACCGCCCTTTATCGCCAGTTTTTGCTCGGCTGCGACTGGCAGCAAAACGCCAATCAGCTCACCCTGAGCACCGCGTCGACCTTATTGCTGACGCATTTGGTCCAGCACTATTCCAGCGTACAGTGGAAGCTGCCGGTAGTGACCGGCGGGTTATCACCGTTTGTACTGCGCAACGTGCTGGCCTTTATCGAGGAAAACCTTGCACAACCCTTAACCCTGGCGGAACTGGCGGGCCAGGCCGCACTCAGTGAGTATCACTTTGCGCGGATGTTCCGCCAGTCGATGGGGCTGGCGCCGCATCAGTACGTTATGCAGCGCCGCATGGAGAAGGCCAAAGCGCTGGTACAGCACACGACCACGCCGCTCACCGACATCGCGCTGGCCTGCGGATTTAACTCCGCCAGCCATTTCAGTAACCGTTTTCGCAGCATGACCGGCATCACGCCGTCACAGCTACGCGCGGCGAAGGCGTGAGAAGACGGCGTAACAGATCCCCCCCAGCACCAGCCCCCAGAAGGCGGAGCCAATTCCCAGGAGCGTGACGCCGCTGGCGGTCATCAGGAAGGTAACGATCGCCGCGTCGCGTTCTGCTTCATGGTTCAGTGCCTGATACAAACTCCCGCTGATAGTGCCGAGCAGGGCCAGCCCGGCCAGCGTCTGGATGCCGCTCAGCGGCAGGGCGGCCATCAGACCGGAAATCGACCCGCCGAACACCCCCGCCAGCAGATAAAACCCGCCTGCCGCCGCCGCGGCCAGCCAGCGTTTACTGGCATCCGGATGGGCGTCCGGGCTCTGGCAAATGGCGGCAGTGATGGCGGCGATGCATATAGAATAAACGCCGAAGGGGGATAACAGCAGTGCCAGCCCGCCGGTGGCAACGATCAGCGGTGAGACCGCCAGCGGATAGCCCGATGCCTGCATGGTGGCGAAGCCGGGCGCATTCTGCGACGCCATGGTCACCAGGAAGAAGGGTAAGCCGATACTGATCAGGCTGGTGAAGGTGAACGCAGGGGCAATGAATTCCGGCATGATGACTGACAACGTCATCCTGTTCGTGACAACGTCACCTCCAGCCCATGCCACGAACACGCCCACCAGCAGCGTGGCGACAATGGCGTAGCGGGGCGCGACGGCTTTGGCCACCAGCCAGGCGGCCAGCATACTGCCGCAAAGAAAAATATGTCCCTCAAGATTGCTAAATGCCTTCAGGCCAAACTGTAACAGCACGCCCGCCAGCATAGCGGCGGCAAGCGAGTGCGGGATCAGTTTCATCAACCGGGCAAACAGGCCGGTGACGCCGCACAGCAGAATCAGCGCATTCGCGAATATAAATACCCCGATGGTTTCCGCCAGCGTCACGCCATGCAGGCTGGTGGCGAGCAGCGCCGCGCCGGGCGTCGACCAGGCGGCCAGCACCGGGGCTTTATACCACCACGACAATGCCAGCGTGCTGATCCCCATCCCGAGCCCCAGCGCGGTCATCCATCCGGCGATTTGCTGTGTACTGGCGCCAGCCGCCGCAGCCGCCTGCCAGATGATGGCGGCAGAGCTGGCATAGCCCACCAGCACGGCAACAAAACCGGCCAGCACGGCAGGAAAGAGAGAGGCAGTCGATCGCATGGAAACTCCGTTGTGCGTTATAACGTCCGGGATAAGGTATCACTGTGCGCTATAGCGTACAAGTGGTATGCTTTGCCGCAACGGGAGGAACTATGGATATCACTCAACACCTGGCAACCACACTGAAAGCGCTGCGTCAGGCGCGGGGCTGGAGCCTGTCGAAACTGGCGGAAGAGACGGGCGTGTCGAAAGCGATGCTTGGGCAAATCGAACGCAATGAGTCCAGCCCGACGGTCTCTACCTTGTGGAAAATCGCCACCGGGCTGAACGTACCTTTTTCGGCGTTTATCACTCCAGAAAGCGAACCGCAGGCGGTGTTCGATCCGCAGCAGCAGGCGATGGTGGTGAAACCGCTTTTCCCCTGGGATGAACAGCTTAAGTTCGACCATTTCTCCATCACCCTGTCGCCCGGCGCACTGAGTGAGTCCACGCCGCACGAAGCCGGGGTGATCGAGCACGTGGTGGTGATAAGCGGTGAGCTGGACATGCAGATTGACGGTGTCTGGCGCACGCTATACGCTGATTCCGGCGTGCGTTTTGCCGGCGATAAACCGCACGCGTACCGCAACAGCAGCGCCCGGACGGTGCATTTTCACTCTCTGATCCATTATCCCCGCTAAAGCGTCGCAAAACGGTTTCACTGGCACAGACTTCTGACTACAATAGCCGCCATTTTGACCATAACGGATAACGACGAAGTATGCGCCTGCACTCCCATCATCTTGAACTGCTAAGCCCGGCCCGCGACGCCGCCATTGCCCGTGAAGCCATTCTTCACGGAGCAGATGCCGTCTACATTGGCGGCCCTGGCTTCGGTGCCCGTCATAACGCCAGCAACAGCCTGCGCGACATTGCCGAGCTGGTCCCGTTCGCCCACCGTTTCGGGGCGAAGGTGTTCGTGACCCTGAACACCATTCTTCATGATGATGAGCTTGAGCCCGCGCAGCGTCTTATTACCGATCTCTACCAGACCGGCGTTGACGCCCTGATCGTTCAGGATATGGGCGTTCTGGAACTGGATATCCCGCCGATTGAGCTGCACGCCAGCACCCAGTGCGATATCCGCACCGTTGAGAAGGCGAAGTTTCTTTCGGACGTCGGGTTTACGCAGATTGTTCTGGCGCGCGAGCTGAACCTGAACCAGATCCGCGATATCCACCAGGCGACCGACGCGACCATTGAATTCTTTATCCACGGTGCGCTGTGTGTGGCGTATTCCGGGCAGTGTAATATCTCTCACGCCCAGACGGGGCGCAGCGCTAACCGGGGCGACTGCTCTCAGGCCTGCCGTCTGCCGTATACCCTGAAAGACGATCAGGGCCGCGTGGTGGCATTCGAAAAACACCTGCTGTCGATGAAAGATAACGATCAGACGGCCAACCTCGGCGCGCTGATCGATGCCGGTGTACGCTCCTTCAAAATTGAAGGGCGCTACAAGGACATGAGCTACGTGAAAAATATCACCGCCCATTATCGTCAGATGCTGGATGCCATCATCGACGATCGCGGTGACCTGGCGCGCGCGTCCGCCGGTCGTACAGAGCATTTCTTTATTCCGTCGACGGACAAGACCTTCCACCGCGGCAGCACGGACTATTTCGTGAATGCCCGTAAAGGGGATATTGGCGCGTTCGATTCACCGAAGTTTATCGGCCTGCCGGTGGGTGAAGTGCTGAAAGTGGCGAAAGATCATCTTGACGTTCAGGTTACAGAGCCGCTGGCGAACGGCGATGGTCTCAACGTGATGATCAAACGTGAAGTAGTGGGTTTCCGCGCCAATACGGTGGAGAAAACCGGCGAAAATCGCTATCGCGTCTGGCCGAACGAAATGCCTGCCGATCTCTACAAAGCCCGTCCTAATGCGGCGCTTAACCGTAACCTGGATCACAACTGGCAGCAGGCCTTGCTCAAGACCTCCAGCGAGCGCCGCATTGCGGTGGATATCGCGCTGGGGGGCTGGGAAGAGCAGCTGATCCTGACCATGACCTGCGAAGACGGTATCAGCGTGACGCATACGCTCGACGGCCTGTTCGAGGTGGCGAACAATGCGGAGAAAGCGCTTAGCAACCTCAAGGATGGCGTGGCGAAGCTGGGGCAGACCATTTATTACGCGCGCAATATTGAGGTGAATCTGCCGGACGCGCTGTTCGTGCCGAACAGCCTGCTGAACCAGTTCCGCCGTGAAACGGCAGAGATGCTGGATGAAGCACGGCTGGCAAACTATCCGCGCGGCAGCCGTAAGGCCGAAACGGTGCCTGCGCCGGTCTACCCGGACACGCATCTCTCGTTCCTCGCGAACGTTTACAACCACAAAGCGCGTGCGTTTTACCATCGTCACGGCGTGCAGCTGATTGACGCCGCGTATGAAGCGCATGAAGAGAAGGGCGATGTGCCGGTGATGATCACCAAACACTGCCTGCGGTTTGCCTTTAACCTTTGTCCGAAACAGGCGAAAGGCAATATTAAAAGCTGGAAAGCGACGCCGATGCAGCTGGTGAATGGCGATGAAGTGCTGACGCTGAAGTTTGACTGCCGTCCGTGTGAAATGCACGTTATCGGCAAGATGAAGAATCACATCTTCAAAATGCCGCCGCCGGGAAGCATTGTGGCCTCCGTCAGCCCTGACGATTTGATGAAGACCCTGCCGAAGCGTAAAGGCAGCTAACCCGCAGAGTGGGTATCCGGTTTGCGCGATTTCTGCCAGGCATAGTGCTCGCGCAACCCCTCCGCAGACTCCTCAGCCGCGCTGCGTAACTCGTCGCTGTCAGCTTCATGACGAAGCTGATGGTCGGCGTTTTTCACATACACAAATTCATGCCCTTTGTGCTCCGCCATAATCTGCCCTGAGAACAGGGCGCTAATCACCAGCAGTAGCGAAAATTCTTTTCTGAACATCCTTTATCCCCTGAAAATACGCTACGGTCATCGTAGGGATAATTTCATAGAGTAATTATTCGACTGTTTAAATTTGAGAAAATAGACTGTCAAAAATTGTGGTCGCAATAAAACCCACTTAAGACTATTCTTAAAAGCAATATCGCCGTTGTAAACTCCCATTTCTGGTATGCAAAGAGCAGCTAGATTTATTGGGAAATCATTTACAATAAGATTTTTCTGGCTAAGGATTGGATCGAATAAATGAAAAAAATAATCGTGCTATCACTTCTGGGCGTAGTGGTTGCGGTGGGTGCTGCGGCCAGCATCTATTCAAATGAAGAACCAGAATATATTCAGTCAGCAAAAAGCCGTGTCGGATCGTATTTAACCAGCGATTACGGACGTGTCGAATGTAATAGCACCCAGGTAAGTGAAGATCGCTGGGAGCTGGGCTGTACCAATAAGGCGAGGGGCAAAACCTTCCAGTTCGCCGTTTATCCATCCGAGCAGGCGCCGTATGGGGTCTCTCGTGCGTTTTATCTCGAAGCGATTAATGATGATGCCCGCCAGAGTGCAGAGCAGGGGCTGATGCGTTATCTGCAAATTAATACCAAAGCGGGTTAATCGATTCGTTTATGCTTCGTTGAGGCTCACAGTGGTAGATTGCAGATGATCCACATCCCGGTATGGAATACCGGAGCGTAGATACCAAAATACAAATCTATCCATGCAAGCATTTACCGCCAGATTATGGCGGTTTTTTTTTGCCCGTTTATCGTACCGGCTGTGAAAATTGTTTGCGATATTGCGCGGGCGAAAGCGCAAATTGCTGCCGGAAATGGTGGCGCAGCGTGCCGCTTTGTCCAAATCCGGTTTGTTCCGCAATATTGTCGATGCTGAGCCGACTGTTTTCGAGATAATCTTTTGCCCGCTGCAATCGCGCAGTTAATAACCAGCGCGCGGGCGTTGTTCCGGTCGCGTCCTGGAAACGGCGCAGAAAGGTGCGCTGACTCATACCCACCCGCAGGGCCAGCGATTCGACGGTATGGGAAACGGCCAGATGCTGGTGAAGATAATCAAACAGCTGGCCCAGGCGCTGGCTCTCCCGCAACTGAGCCACCGGTCGGCTAAGCTGCTGGGTTTGCGAGCCGTCCCGATGGGGCGGGATCACCAGCCGACGCGCCACGCGGTTTGCCGCTTCAATACCGTAATTCCGGCGCACCACGTGCAGGCACAGATCAATCCCCGCGGCGCTGCCTGCGGAAGTGAGAATATCGCCTTCGTCCTGGTACAGCACATCCTCAACCACGGTGATAGCGGGATAGCGTGCTTTCAGAGCTTGCGTGTAGCGCCAGTGGGTGGTTGCCTTCCGCCCGTCAAGCAGGCCTGAGGCTGCCAGAACGAAAACGCCAGAACAGATCGAGAGTAGCTGACAGCCGCGGGCATGCGCCGCGCGGAGCGCCTGGCAGAGCGCTTCGGGTACGGGGTCATCCAGCCCTCGCCAGCCGGGTACGACAACCAGATCCGCCGTTTCCAGCAGACGCAGATCGCCATCGGCCAGAATACGGATCCCGCCCGTTGCCCGGAGCTCGCCGTCATCCACGCTCGCCACGGCGAACTGATACCAGTCATCGCCCATCTCCGGGCGCGGCAAGCCAAAGATTTCTACCGCCACGCCAAACTCAAAGGTACATAAACCGTCATATGCCAGCACGACCGCGCGCGGCGAGGGATGTCTTAAGTTTGTCATCTTTTTGCTGTTTTCTGGCATAGGCGGACGCATTCATGGGCTGAAGTAAGGGATAGAGTAGTGTTAACACAAACACCACAAATGAGGAAGATTCATGAGCTATGTTACTGAATTTCCGGCTGCTGAGCCGCAGGAAGCCGTGGGGCATTTTCTGCGTCGTCTGAGCGTCGAGACGGACTGCGCCGATGTCCATCACGCGGTATCCAGCGGTGAGCAGGACTTTGTTCTGCTGCACGTTGTCGGAAAACCTGAACATTTTGCCCGGCGGCATCTGCCCGGCGCGCTGCATTTACCCTGGAGCCAGATCACCGCCGAGCGGATGAAAGCGTGGCCAGAGGGCACGCTGTTTGTCGTCTATTGTGCAGGCCCGCACTGCAACGGGGCGGACAGGGCGGCGCTGAAGCTGGCGCGTCTGGGTCTGCCGGTCAAGGTTATGCTCGGAGGCATGACCGGCTGGGAAGATGAGCGGTTCGCGTTTGCAGGATCTTCATCACCCGCCCTGTGAACATGAATTTATTTCAACACAGATGAAATTTTCTCGTTTGTCGGCGGCGAGCCGGTATGACATCTTTTCAGGACGTTTAGACATCCAGAAGTCTAAAGATTCAAGAGATGAATTATCACTGTGGGCAATTAACGCCGACAGACAGAGGAGATTTCCATGCAGCGACACCACGCCCCGTACCGCGCCGATGTAGTCGGCAGTTTTTTACGCCCGGATTCTGTTAAACAGGCCCGTCTGCAATTCGCCAGCGGTGAGATCGATGCCGGTCAGCTTCGCGCTGTTGAGGACGAGGCCATTCGCCATGTTGTCGAGCAGCAGTGCGCCTGCGGTCTGCATGTGGTAACGGACGGTGAATTCCGCCGCGCCTGGTGGCACTTTGACTTCTTTGACGGGCTACAGGGCGTAGAGCGTTATGATTCGCAGCAGGGCATTCAGTTCAACGGGGTGCAGACCAAAGCCCATGGCGTGCGCGTAACGGGCAAACTGGGCTTCGGCGATCATCCTATGCTGGAAGATTTCCGCTACCTCAAAAGCATCAGCGGTAACGCACAGCCGAAGATGACCATTCCGAGCCCGAGCGTGCTGCACTTCCGCGGTGGCCGCAAGGATATTGATGCCACGGTATACCCGGATCTGAAAGATTACTTTGACGATCTGGCGACCACCTGGCGCGATGCCATTCGGGCCTTTTACGATGCAGGCTGCCGCTATCTGCAACTGGATGATACCGTCTGGGCCTACCTTTGTTCAGAAGACCAGCGCCGGCAGATCCGCGAGCGCGGTGATGATGCAGACGAACTTGCCCGAACCTATGCCCGGGTGCTGAATAAGGCGCTGGAGGGCAAACCGGACGATCTGACCATTGGGCTACACGTTTGCCGCGGCAACTTCCGCTCAACCTGGATTTCCGAAGGCGGCTATGAGCCGGTGGCGGAGGTGCTGTTCGGTACGGTGAACGTCGACGCGTTCTTCCTGGAGTACGACAACGACCGTAGCGGCGACTTTGCGCCACTGCGTTTTGTGCGCCCGGGTAAACAGCAGGTGGTTCTGGGGCTAATCACCACCAAGCGCGGTGAACTGGAGAACCCGGAAGGAGTGAAAGCGCGTCTGGAAGAGGCCGCGCGCTACGTGGCGAAAGAGCAGATTTGCCTCAGCCCACAGTGCGGATTTGCCTCCACGGAAGAGGGTAACAGCCTGAGCGAAGCCCAGCAGTGGGATAAAGTTCGCCTGGTGACGCAAATCGCCAGCGACGTCTGGTAACATCGTTCACAGCGCTGCATTATTACAGTGCAGCGCTGTACCATTCTGAGTCGTTTCCCGTAGGTCCTCTCTTCGAACCCGTTTAAATCCTGCCTCTGCAACCTGGCACCCTTTTTGCTCTCCTGAAACTGACGTTACTTTTTCTGCGTCCGGGCGGTAACGGACGTCTTCGCACAGCTTTCTTTTTCAGGAGTGAAAATATGCACCGTCGTACCTTTATAAAAGCGTTCGCCTTATCCGCCTCCGTGGTCGCCATGGGGGTCAGTTTTGGCGTCCAGGCCGCAGAGACCATTAAAGTCGGGATCATGCACTCACTCTCCGGCACGATGGCCATTTCAGAAACGCCCCTGAAAGATGTCGCCCTGATGACCATCGACGAAATCAACGCCAAAGGCGGCGTGCTCGGGAAAAAGCTGGAGCCGGTGGTGGTTGACCCGGCATCCAACTGGCCGCTGTTTGCCGAAAAGGCCCGCCAGCTTCTGAGCCAGGATAAGGTCGCCGTGGTGTTTGGCTGCTGGACCTCCGTATCGCGTAAATCAGTTCTGCCGGTTTTTGAGGAGCTGAACGGTTTGCTGTTCTATCCGGTGCAGTATGAAGGTGAAGAGATGTCACCAAACGTCTTCTATACCGGCGCGGCGCCTAACCAGCAGGCGATCCCGGCGGTGGAGTACCTGATGAGCGAGGACGGCGGCAGCGCGAAACGCTTCTTCCTGCTGGGAACGGACTACGTTTACCCGCGCACCACGAACAAGATCCTGCGCGCCTTCCTGCACTCGAAAGGCGTGGAAGATAAAGATATTGAAGAGGTCTACACCCCGTTTGGTCATAGCGATTACCAGACCATCGTCGCCAGTATCAAGAAATTCTCCGCGGGCGGTAAAACGGCAGTGGTCTCCACCATCAACGGTGATTCCAACGTGCCTTTCTATAAAGAGCTGGCGAACCAGGGGCTGAAAGCCACGGACGTGCCGGTGGTGGCGTTCTCGGTGGGCGAGGAGGAACTGCGCGGCATTGATACCAAACCGCTGGTGGGTAACCTGGCGGCGTGGAACTACTTTGAATCCGTCGATAACCCGACCAACCAGACCTTTGTCGCGGCCTACAAAGCCTACGCGAAAGCCCATAAGCTGCCGAATGCCGATACCGTCGTCACCAACGATCCGATGGAAGCGACCTATGTCGGCCTGCATATGTGGGCGCAGGCGGTTGAAAAAGCGGGGACAACCGACGTGGACAAAGTGCGCGCGGCAATGGCGGGCCAGTCGTTCAACGCGCCGTCCGGCTTTACGCTGACCATGGATGCCACCAACCACCACCTGCATAAGCCCGTCATGATTGGTGAAATCGAAGGCAACGGCCAGTTCAATGTCGTCTGGCAAACCGAACAGCCGGTACGCGCTCAGCCGTGGAGCCCGTTTATCGCCGGGAATGACAAAAAACCTGACCAGCCGATGAAAACCGCCAGCAACTAAGCCACCACCAGGGAGAGACGTCATGAACGCCATGCGCATAATTATTGCGATTGTGTGGCTTACCGGACTGCTGCCAGGGATGGTGCAGGCATCGGATGCCGATGATTTCGTTGCCGCTAGCCGCAGCCAGCAGACCGCCATGCTGACCCGCTGGGCAGCCACGCCGGAACCTGCACGTTTGCCGCTGCTTAAAGCGCTGCAACAGGAGAACCTCTACACCGACAGCCAGAAGAAGGCTTTTACCCGCATCGACGGCGAAATGGTTGCCCTGGGCGCGGCAAAGAGCGCCGAAGGAACGACCAAAGCCGTGCGGCTGACCAACCGGCTGCGCGTGTTAACCGTCACGGCGCTGGCGACGCATCAGCTTGTCAGTGACAGTGTCACCGAAAGGCGTCATGCCGCGCGGCAACTTCAGCGTGACGCCCAGCCGGATATGCTCGGGTTTCTGCAACAGCGGGCTAACCGCGAAACGGATGACGTCACCCGACAGTCGCTGAGGCTGGCGCTGGCAAATCTTCAGCTGGCGAGTCCGCAGGCGGAAACGCGCCTCAACGCGGTTGAACTGTTGGGACAGTCTGACGATCCGGACGTTCAGGCCACGCTGACGCCGTTCACCCGGGCGCAAACCGAGCCGGACGCACGTGTACGTGCCGCCGCCGCTGAGAGCCTGGACCGTATTCAGCACCGGCTGATGTGGGGCGAACTGCTGGGGCAGGCCTTCATGGGCTTGTCGTTGGGATCGGTACTCTTGCTGGCCGCGCTCGGGCTGGCTATCACCTATGGTCTGCTGGGGGTGATTAACATGGCCCACGGCGAAATGCTGATGCTCGGGGCGTATGCCACCTGGATGGTGCAGCAGGTTATGGCGCAGTGGATGCCTCAGTGGCTGGCGCTTTATCCGGTGGTGGCGCTGCCGGTGGCGTTTTGCCTGACGGCAGGTATCGGGATGGTGCTGGAGCGCACGGTGATCCGCCATCTGTATGGCCGCCCGCTGGAAACCCTGCTCGCCACCTGGGGGATCAGCCTGATGCTTATCCAGCTGGTGCGCATGACCTTTGGCGCCCAGAACCTTGAGGTCGCAAACCCGGCCTGGCTGTCCGGCGGGGTGCAGGTTTTCGCCAACCTGACGCTACCGTGGAACCGCATTGTGGTGCTCGGGTTTGTGCTGATGGTGCTGTTCTTCACCTGGCTCATTCTGAATAAAACGCGTCTGGGGCTGAACGTGCGGGCGGTGACGCAAAACCGCAGCATGGCGGCCTGCTGCGGCGTCCCCACCGGACGGGTAGATATGCTGGCGTTTGGCCTCGGGTCCGGCATTGCCGGGCTGGGCGGCGTGGCATTGTCCCAACTGGGGAACGTGGGACCGGAGCTGGGCCAGGGATACATCATTGATTCGTTCCTGGTGGTGGTGCTCGGCGGCGTCGGCCAGCTGGCCGGTAGCGTCGCGGCGGCCTTTGGTCTGGGGATCTTCAATAAAATTCTTGAACCGCAGATGGGCGCCGTGCTGGGCAAAATCCTGATTCTGGTGGCGATCATTCTGTTTATTCAGAAACGTCCGCAGGGGTTATTCGCACTTAAAGGGAGGGTGACAGACTGATGAGCCAGCCATTGACCTTAACACTGGCGCGCAGGGCACCGCGCTCCACGCAAATCTTCGGCAGTCTGCTGGTTGCGGCGCTGCTGGTGCTGCCTTTTCTCGCGCTGTTGCCCGCAACGCATCCGCTGGCCGTTTCTACGTGGATGTTGACGCTCATCGGCAAGATCCTCTGCTACGCAGTTGTCGCCGTGGCCCTCGATCTGGTCTGGGGCTATGCCGGTATGCTCTCACTGGGGCACGGCATATTCTTCGCTCTGGGCGGCTATGCGATGGGCATGTACCTGATGCGCCAGGCGGCCGGGGACGGGCTGCCCGCGTTTATGTCGTTTCTCTCGTGGAGCGAGCTGCCCTGGTTCTGGTGGGGAACGCAGCATTTTGCATGGGCTCTGGTGTTAATTGTGACGATCCCCGGCCTGCTGGCGCTGGTCTTCGGCTGGTTTGCTTTTCGCTCGAAGATCAAAGGGGTCTATTTCTCCATCATGACCCAGGCGCTGACCTACGCGGGCATGCTGCTGTTCTTTCGCAATGAAACCGGCTTTGGCGGCAATAACGGCTTTACCGGCTTTACCACGCTGCTCGGGTTTTCCGTCACGGCGACCACCACGCGGATCGCGCTGTTTCTCGCAACGGTCGTGCTGCTGCTTCTGGCCCTGGGCACAGGCTACGCGCTGGCGAAGAGTAAATTTGGCCGCATTTTAACGGCGGTGCGCGATGCGGAAAACCGTCTCACGTTCTGCGGCTACGATCCGCGCGGTTTCAAGCTGCTGGTCTGGACACTTTCCGCCGTGCTGTGTGGCCTGGCGGGAGCGCTGTACGTTCCGCAGGTGGGCATTATCAACCCGGGTGAAATGTCGCCGACCAACTCGATTGAAGCGGCCATCTGGGTAGCGCTGGGTGGACGCGGCACTCTGGTGGGCCCGGTGATTGGCGCGGCGCTGGTCAACGGTGCGAAGAGCTTTTTCACCGTGGCGATGCCGGAGTACTGGCAGCTGTTTCTGGGGCTGATTTTCATCGCCGTGACGCTGTTTTTACCGCGCGGCGTGTTCGGTCTGTTTCGTAAGGGAGAGAATTAATGCAGCCCTCTGAAGGACTATTTACCCGCCAGCTACCGGGCGACCGTTACCGCGAGCAGACCGATCCGGTGTTGCAGCTCGAGGCCATTAACGTCAGTTTCGACGGTTTTCAGGCGTTGACCGATCTCTCGCTGAACATCGGCGTCGGAGAATTGCGCTGCATCATTGGCCCTAATGGCGCCGGTAAAACCACGCTGATGGACGTGATTACCGGCAAAACCCGGCCAAAAAGCGGGAAAGCTATTTACGATCAGTCCATCGATCTGACTGCCCTGGAACCGGCGGCCATCGCCCGTCAGGGCATTGGCCGTAAGTTCCAGAAGCCGACCGTGTTTGAAGCGCTGACCGTAGGGGAAAACCTCGAAATCGCCATGAAAGCCGACAGGTCCGTCTGGGCGAGCCTGCGGGCCACGCTCAGCGGCGAGCAGCGCGACCGCATTGATGAGATGCTGGTTTTGCTGCGGCTTGGCAGCGAGCGCGATCGCCGTGCCGGACTGCTTTCCCACGGACAGAAGCAGTTTCTGGAGATCGGCATGCTGCTGGTGCAGGACCCGCACCTGTTACTGCTGGACGAACCCGCCGCCGGTATGACCGACGCAGAGACGGAATACACTGCCGAGCTGTTCCGCACCCTGGCAGGCAAGCATTCGCTGATGGTGGTTGAGCACGATATGGGTTTCGTCGAGACCATCGCCGACCACGTCACGGTGCTGCATCAGGGGCGGGTACTGGCGGAAGGTTCGCTTCGCGAGGTACAGGCCAATGAACAGGTAATTGACGTCTATCTGGGACGTTAAGGAGAGGTGATGTTACAGGTTAGCGAACTGAATCAGTACTACGGCGGAAGTCATATTCTGCGCGGGGTGAGCTTTGAGGCGGTCGTCGGGGAAGTTACCTGCCTGCTGGGGCGCAACGGGGTGGGCAAAACCACGCTGCTGAGGTGCCTGATGGGGCTGATCCCGGTGAAAGGCGGGGAGGTGGTCTGGCAGGGAAAGAGCATCACTCACAGTAAACCGCACCAGCGGGTGCAGTCCGGCGTGGCCTATGTTCCGCAGGGGCGGGAGATTTTTCCGCGTCTGACCGTAGAAGAAAACCTGCTGATGGGGCTGTCACGCTTCTCCGCGGGAAACGCAAGGAGCGTACCAGAGGAGATTTGGCAGCTTTTCCCGGTGCTGAAGGAGATGAAGCACCGACGCGGAGGCGATCTTTCCGGTGGTCAGCAGCAGCAGCTGGCGATAGGTCGCGCGCTGGCGAGCCGTCCACGGTTACTGATTCTGGATGAACCCACGGAAGGTATTCAGCCGTCGGTGATTAAAGAGATTGGGCAGGTGATCCGCAGCCTGGCGAACCGGGGGGATATGGCCATCCTGCTGGTGGAGCAGTTTTATGATTTTGCGGCAGAGCTGGCCGACAGCTATCTGGTGATGTCGCGCGGCAGCATCGTCCAGCAGGGGCGCGGGGAGAACATGGAGCAGGAGGGCGTTCGCGGGCTGGTTGCGATCTGAAATGTTATAATATAACATCCTCATTCTTATAAAACGGAATGAGGATTTTGCTGTGGCTGCACAACTTGCAAAAATTGCGCTGACTCTGGGAACGCTGCTGGTAAGCGGCTCGCTTTTTGCCCATTCGCACGGTCATCAGATGACAGAGGCGGAACAGAAGGCGGCAAACGGCGTCTTTGAGGATAAAGACGTCAGGGACAGGAAGCTGTCTGACTGGGACGGGACCTGGCAGTCCGTTTATCCGTTCCTGCTTGATGGTTCGCTGGATCCGGTTTTCGAAAAGAAAGCGCAGAAGGGAGAAAAATCCGCTGCCGAGGTGAAGGCCTACTACCGTAAGGGGTACGCGACGGACGTGGACGCCATCGGCATTGAAAACAACGTGATGGAATTCCACCGAGGCAAAACGGTGAGCAGCTGCCGCTACGACTACAGCGGCTACAAAATTCTGACCTATGCGTCGGGGAAAAAAGGCGTGCGCTACCTGTTTGAATGCAAGGATAACGCGAGCCAGGCGCCTAAGTTTGTGCAGTTCAGCGACCATATCATCGGGCCGAAAGCCTCTTCACACTTCCATATCTTTATGGGCAACACCTCCCACGAGGCGCTGCTGAAAGAGATGGATAACTGGCCGACCTACTACCCGAATGAGATGTACAAAGAGCAGGTGGTGGAGGAGATGTTGCACCACTAGGGTGTTGGTTTTGCCGGGTGACGGCTTCGCCTTACCCGGCTTACGATTAGGGTTTTGTCGGTCGGGTAAGCGCAGCGCCACCCGACACGCTATCTTCACTTTTCACGCGCATCCCGCGCAATATCATCAGCCAGGCCGCAATGATGGCGGCCATCATAATGATAAATAATGACCAGTGCGGTAGATGGGTCAGGATGAGCCCGGTGATCATCGGGTTCGCCGCCGCGCCGAGCCAGCCCAGCGCCTGGGCGGAGAAATAGCTCGCCTTCATGCCCGGCGGGGCGATATTGTCGATCAGCATGTATTCACCCGGTGCATAAATAATTTCACCCAGGGTGAAAATCGCCGCCGCGAGCCCCCAGTAAATCAGGTTCTCGCCGGAAAGCATAAACCCGCCCAGCCCGAGGATGAAAAAAAGCGTCGCGGCGGTCATTAGCGGACGGATATTGCTGGCGGTGATCTTACGTCCAAGCGCGTATTGCAGGGTGACGACCACCGCCGCGTTGACGGGCAGCACAACGGCCACCACCTTTTCTGCGAAATCACTGTCCGCATGTGCGGCGAGGACATACTGGGAAATGCAGGTGGCGAACGATCCACCCACATACGACGCCAGCAGGCCGGAGAGCGTGTACCAGAACAGCGCCCGGTCTTTCAGCAGCACCGAGGGCTGCCACGGCATTTTCTCCTCAGGGCTGTCT
Organism: Enterobacter sp. Res13-Sevr-PEC09-46; assembly: GCF_015672585.1. Lineage (NCBI taxonomy): Bacteria > Pseudomonadati > Pseudomonadota > Gammaproteobacteria > Enterobacterales > Enterobacteriaceae > Enterobacter > Enterobacter sp. Res13-Sevr-PEC09-46. The sequence goes on from NZ_JADABR010000020.1 coordinate 150,513, forward strand.
GAGGCTATGCTTTTCTGCACAAAGAAATGGATAAACCCGAGCGGCAGTGCGGCGCAGAAGGCGGCCAGCCAGAACGGCAGTTGCAGGCTGTACATCACCAGCAGGGTGCCGATCGGCGGCCCGATCGTCCAGCCAATGTTCAGGAAACTGTAGTTGAGTGAGAAAACGCGCGCCTTTTCGCTGGAGGTCAGCACGTCGGCAAACCATGCTTTCAGCACCGTTGAGAAGACGGAATAGGCGCAGTTAATCAGGGCAAAGAACAGCACCACCAGCGTCACGTTATTCACCAGCGGAATCGCCACAAACCCGGCGATAAAGGCCACGATGGCGATCAGCATATAGCGTTTTTTGTCGAACTTATCCGCCAGGATGCCAAACCCCAGGCTAAACACCACGCCGATGGTCAACGCCACGGTAAGGGCATAGCCAATATTCTCCACGCTCATATCGTACACGCGTGTGAGATATATGGTCATAAAGGGCAGCGTTGCCCCGCGGCCAATTGTTAATAACAATGACGATGCCAGCAGCGCTGCGGTTGAGCGCCTGATTGATGGTTTCATTTTCCTGCCCGACAAATGCTTATGCTTTTTTTGTTGTGTTATTACAGGATTATCATGGGATCGGCAGCTTGTATAGCACCCAATTTATCCGCAGGTGCTTCTCTCCAGTACCAGAATTAATGATCTTCTCGCGGGGCTATTTTTTCTGTTACCTTGAAGTGTTTACAAAATTTTAATAATTCAGGGGCGGAAAATGACGCGGAAAGACGGGCTGTTAGCGTTGCTGGTTGTCGTGGTGTGGGGACTCAATTTTGTGGTCATCAAAATGGGGTTGCACAACATGCCTCCACTGATGCTGGCGGGGCTGCGCTTCCTGCTGGTGGCCTTCCCGGCGCTGCTGTTCGTTGCCCGCCCGAAAATTCCCCTTAAGCTGCTGCTGGGCTACGGCCTTACCATCAGCTTTGGTCAGTTTGCGTTTCTTTTTTGCGCCATCAAATTCGGTATGCCTGCGGGCCTGGCTTCGCTGGTGCTTCAGGTGCAGGCGTTCTTTACCATCATTCTCGGCGCATTTGTCTTCGGCGAACGCTTGCAGGGCAAGCAGCTGGCGGGCATTAGCCTTGCGGTCTTTGGCGTGCTGGTGCTGATTGAAGGCAGCCTCAACGGTCAGCATGTCGCGCTGCTGGGCTTTATGCTCACCCTGGCGGCGGGGCTGAGCTGGGCGTGCGGCAATATCTTTAACAAACTGATAATGCAGCACGAGACGCGTCCGCCGGTCTTATCGCTGGTGGTCTGGAGCGCATTGATCCCAATCGTGCCGTTTATGGCCGCGTCGTTTATTCTGGATGGTCCGCAGGCGATGTTGAAAAGCCTGGTGGAGATCGACCTGACGACCATTTTGTCGCTGATCTACCTGGCGTTAGTCGCCTCAATCATTGGCTATGGTATCTGGGGATCGCTGCTCGGACGCTATGAAACCTGGCGTGTGGCGCCGTTATCGCTGCTGGTACCGGTGGTCGGGCTTGCCAGCGCCGCACTGTTGCTGGATGAAACGCTCAGCGCGCTGCAACTGTGTGGCGCAGGGCTGATTATGGCCGGGCTGTATATCAACGTCTTTGGCTTGCGGGTGCGTCGGGCAACGCAGGTGCGGGGTTAAGGCAGAAAAAAGCCCCGCATGAGCGGGGCAAAAACGAATTACAGGTCGTGGTTGTAATACGGCACGCCTAATTCGTCGGATTTGTCGCTGCCAGCGCCCATGTGATTGAAGTCCCAGGGCGACTGGTTTTGCGTGGACGGCATAATCATGGTGTCACGATTATTTTGCTGCCCCGCATTGGGGGTTTGCTCCGCGAAGCTCTGGCCGGAAACCAGCACCAGCAAGGTGAGGGCGGCGGAGGCGATAAATTTCATGATTTCCTCGGTTACGTCTTAACAGGCGATGATTAACTGCAATGTTTTAGCGGATACAGATAACGGGATTCACCCGGCATACTGGTAATACGGTACTTATGAGGCGGCACGTCAAAGTAGTTCTTGAACGTACGCGTCAGGGTCTGTTGCGATTCAAATCCGTAGCGTTCCGCCAGATAGAGGATCGGCTCATTGCTTTCTTTCAGTTTTTGGGCAATCTCCGTCAGCTTGCGGCTGCGAATATATTGTCCTAATGAATGGCCGGTCTCTTTTTTAAACATCCGTTGCAGGTGCCATTTTGAGTAACCTGAACGCTCAGACACTTTCTCAAGAGAGAGTGGAGATTCCAGGTTATCTTCGATCCAGTCCAAAATGCTATGAATGGTGATAGCGTCAGTATTGCGTCTGGACATCGTCATACCTCTTTTTCTGTTTACGGCAGGATTTTCTTGAGTAAGAGCTCAAGCGTTGCCACTTCATCTGCCGATAAGTTTTTTGTCAGTTCCTGGTGCAGTGTTTGTCCTACTAATTGATGACATTGCTCACACATGGCCGCGCCATCGCTGGTCAGTTTCACCAGTACGCCACGTTTGTCATTCGGGTTAGGGCTTCGTTCTATCCATCCTTTACAGACGAGACGATCCAGCATGCGGGTTAACGCACCCAGATCGACAGAGAGCACCTTTTTCAGCTCAACCGGCGTGATACACACTTCGCAGCGAATGGAACACAGCACTTTGAACTGTGTTGCGGTGATATCCAGCGGTGACAGATAGTCATTGAGCAGGCGATCTTTTTTCTGGTTAACCATATGAATAAGACGACCCAGTGGAATTATGTCGTTAAAGAGGTCACTGGTGCTTTTCACAATGGTTGCCCTGGCAAGTAGTTTAGTCACGGCAGATATTATTGCTCAGGCAAGTATAAGTCAACTGAATGAATCGGCCGATGCCACGAAATGCTAAAACGCTTCAGGAACTTATTCTGTACGCTTTTAAATCATACAGATAATCTGGGGTTATGAATTACGCGAGACAATTATGGTTACGCTGTCGGATGGCTCCGGACGAGGATTTGCCCCTATAATTGCGATGTTGAATAAGGATAAGGACTGCGGTGCATTATGTTGGATTTGATTAAAGCAGTGGGGCTTGGACTGGTGGTGTTGCTGCCGCTGGCGAACCCGTTAACGACGGTGGCGCTTTTTCTGGGGCTGGCGGGGAACATGAACAGCGCAGAGCGCAATCAGCAGTCGATGATGGCCTCTGTCCATGTCTTTGCCATAATGATGGTGGCTTATTACGCCGGGCAACTGGTGATGAATACCTTTGGTATTTCGATTCCCGGTCTGCGTATTGCTGGCGGGCTGATTGTGGCCTTTATTGGTTTCCGGATGCTGTTCCCGGCGCATAAAGCGCACGAATCCCCGGAAGCCAAAAGCAAATCGGAAGAGCTTGAAAGCGAACCGAGCGCCAACATCGCGTTTGTGCCGTTAGCCATGCCGAGCACGGCGGGGCCGGGGACGATTGCGATGATCATCAGTTCCGCCTCAACGGTGCGTGATGGGTCGACATTTCCGCACTGGGTTATCACCGTTGCGCCGCCGATCATTTTTGCGCTTATCGCTATTATCGTCTGGGGGTCATTGCGCAGCTCCGGGGCGATTATGCGCTGGGTGGGTAAGGGGGGGATTGAAGCTATCTCCCGACTGATGGGTTTTCTGCTGGTCTGTATGGGCGTGCAGTTTATTATTAACGGCGTGCTGGAGATTGTTAAGACGTATCATTGAGAACGTTGCCGGGTGGCGGCTTCGCCTTACCCGGCCTACTCGCAATGGATATAATTCTTATGAATATAAAGCGATGCGTCTTCTGCAACCACTCCTCTGGCAACGAGAATGGGTATCTATGATTGTCAGACCAAAATGACAGATGAAAGATTCCGTTATCTTGGCGGTGATGAAGAACACGGATATTAATGCTTCGTAGGCCGGGTAAGGCGAAGCCGCCACCCGGCATAACAAACGTCAACCGTGGCTGGACTGTTCTTCCATCGCGACCGGCCATTTACGGAAGATAAGCACCGACCAGATCAGCGCGATCAGCGCCGGAATCGCCCCGAGATAACCAATGGCCGACATCGATACATGCAGGCTGATCTGATTTCCCACCAGCGCACCGGCTCCAATCCCCAGATTAAAAATCCCGGAGAAGAGCGACATCGCTACGTCCGTGGCGTCCGGGGCCAGCGCCAGCACTTTGACCTGCATTCCCAGACCAATAATCATGATTGCCACGCCCCAGAACAGACTGAGGATCGCCAGATGACTCTCGCTGCCTGCCGCAGGCATCAGTAACAGCAGGCATGCCAGCAGCAGACCAATCGCACTGCTTACCAGCGCAGACGCGTGCTTATTGCCCAGCTTCCCGAACAGGATGCTGCCGATAATCCCCGCGCCGCCCAGGATCAGCAGCAGAACGGTGGCAAAGTTAGCGCTAAAGCCCGCCACAACCTGAACAAACGGCTCAATATAGCTGTAGGCCGTGTAATGGGCGGTCACCACAATCACGGTCAGCAGATAGATGCTCATCAGCGCCGGTCGACGCATCAGCAGCGGCAGACTTTTCAGCGAGCCGGAGTGTTCGCTGGGCAGTTTTGGCAGCAGTTTGATCAGACACACCAGGGTGATCAGCGCCCCCATGCCGATGGCAAAGAAGGTGGTGCGCCAGCCGAAGTATTGTCCCACAATGCGCCCGATCGGCAGGCCTAACACCATCGCCAGCGCCGTACCGGTGGCAATCAGGCTCAGCGCCTGGGCGCGTTTTCCCGCCGGAGCCAGACGAATGGCGAGGGACGCGGTGATCGACCAGAAAACGGCATGGGCAAACGCGATGCCAACGCGGCTGATGACCAGTACGGTAAAGTTCCATGCCATAAATGACAGCACATGGCTGGCAATGAACACCACAAACAGCCCAATCAGCAGCTTACGGCGTTCCATCTGGCTGGTCAGCAGCATAAACGGCAGCGACATCAGCGCCACCACCCATGCATAGATGGTCAACATAATGCCAACCTGTGCCGTTTCCATATGGAAGCTGGCGGCGATGTCGGACAACAGCCCAACCGGAACAAATTCCGTGGTGTTGAAAATAAACGCGGCGATGGCGAGCGTGACCACGCGTAGCCACGCGACTCTGCGGGAAACCGTGTGTGTTGTCATAGGGATATCTGGGATTCGTTGCCTGAAAGATGAGGAGACGATCTTAAAGCCTTAAACGGCGAAAACTCAACCGTTATGTGATGTGAATCACAAAATTTACCTTCATGCAGCGGTAGCGAACGGGGTTGTTTTCATCGAAGATAAAGAACAACACAACAAAAACAGGCGGTAACACGATGCAGGAGATTGATTTTTATCTGGTAGATGCGTTCAGCGCGTCCTCCTTTGGCGGCAACCCGGCGGTGGTGTGCCCGCTCGACGCGTGGCTGCCGGATGAGACGTTACTGCGAATGGCACAACAGCATAACCAGTCAGAAACCGCGTTTTTTGTGTGTACCAAAGGGGGGATCGAGTTGCGCTGGTTCACCACGCTCACCGAGGTTAATCTCTGTGGTCACGCGACGCTTGCCGCGGCGTATGTACTGTTTCACGAACTGGATTATCCGGACTCACGCCTTCATTTTGACACCGCCTCTGGTCGCCTGACCGTCAGTCGTGAAGGTGACTGGATGACGCTGGACTTCCCGGCCTGCCCGACGCAGGCACAGACGCCGCCACCGGAGATGCTCACCGCACTCGGTATCAGCCACTACGTCGAGGCGCGAAAAGGCCGCGCCTGGGTGCTGGTACTGGAAAGCCGCGAGCAGGTTGAAGCCCTTAATCCGGGTTTCTCCGCCATGACGCCGGGCGAGCATAAAGTGGCCGTCACTGCCCGGGACGAGGGGGAATACGACTTTGTCAGCCGTTTCTTCTCGCCAGGCGTGGCCGTGCCGGAAGATCCTGTCACCGGCTCCGCGCACACCATGCTGATCCCGTACTGGAGTGAACGGCTTGGCAAAACACAGATGTTTGCCCGCCAGGTTTCTGCCCGTGGTGGCGACGTACGCTGCGAACTCAAGGGCGACCGCGTGCGGATGGGCGGGCAGGCGGCACTGTATCTGAAGGGCACAGTATTTCTGCGCTGAACAAATCTAAGAGGAACCAACGATGCAGGAAATTGATTTTTATCTGGTAGATGCCTTCAGCGACAGGGCGTTCGGCGGCAATGCGGCGGCGGTGTGTCCGCTGGAAGCGTGGCTGCCGGATGAGACGCTGCTGAAGATGGCGAAGCAGCATAATCAGTCAGAGACGGCGTTCTTTGTCCGAACGGATAACGGGTTTGAACTGCGCTGGTTTACCACGCAGGATGAAATTAACCTCTGCGGCCACGCAACCCTCGCGGCTTCTCACGTTATTTTCGAATACCTGGATTATCCGCATACGGAAATCACCTTCACCACGCGCTTTGTCGGCGAACTGACGGTACAACGCAGCGGCGACTGGCTGACGCTTAATTTCCCGGCGTGGTCAACCGAGGTTGTCGATACTCCACCCGCAGTGCTGTTCAGCGCGCTGGGCATTAACGCGGCAAACGAGGTGCGTGTGGGGCGTGACTACATGGTGGTGCTCGACAGCCAGCGTCAGGTGGAGGCGCTGACGCCGGATATCGCGGCCATGCTCCCGCTGGGGAAAATGGTCTGCGTTACGGCGCGGGGGGATGAGTATGATTTCGTCAGCCGTTTCTTCTGCCCAGGGGAAGGGGTGCCGGAAGATCCGGTGACGGGATCAGCTCACAGCATGCTGATCCCGTACTGGAGCGAAAAGCTCGGTAAAACGCAGATGTCGGCCCGCCAGGTCTCCTTGCGCGGCGGGGATCTGCGCTGCGAGCTGAAAGGCGACCGCGTGCTGATTGGCGGGCAGGCCACGCTGTATATGAAGGGAAAAATTTTCCTTCGACTCCAGGACTACGTTCATCATTAACAACTGGGCGCTGGTGGCTGACGTTCGTTTAGCAGCCCTATAAACGCCTCAAGCTGGCGAGTCATCGCCCCGCGCCGCCACACCAGCCAGGTGGTGAGCCAGCGCCAGTTTTCCGCCAGCGGCCACGCCGCCACCTGATGATGCCCCGGCATGCTCTCCAGCATGGAGCGGGGCATCAGCGCAATGCCTGCCCCGGCAATCACACAGGCGAGCATCCCGTGATAGGACTCCATCTCATGGATCCTTCCCGGCGTTACGCGGTCGGCATGGAACCAGCTCTCCAGATGACGCCGGTAAGAACAGTTGGCGCGAAAGGCATACACGTCGCTGCCGCTCACCTGCGTGGCTTTTGATACTTCTACGTGACCCGCAGGGGTGACCAGCATCATCTCTTCCCGGTAAACCGGCATCCCTTCCAGTTCCGGGTGCGAGAGCGGCCCGTCGACAAAGGCGGCGCTGAGCGTCCCCTCAAGCACGCCGTCAATCATCGTGCCGGAGGGCCCGGTAGACAACGCAAACTGAATGCGCGGATAGCGCTGGTTAAACCGCGCCAGACTTTCCGGAATGCGTACGGCGGCGGTACTTTCCAGCGCGCCGAGCGAGAATAATCCCTGCGGTTCATCCCCGGCGACGACCATTCGCGCTTCGTCAACCAGCGCCAGGATCTGCTTGCTGTAGCGCAAAAAATTGTGCCCGGCGGGGGAAAGCCGCAGGCGTTGATTCTCGCGAATAAACAGCTCCACGCCGAGATCCGCTTCTAGCTTTCGGATGCGGGTGGTGAGGTTTGACGGCACCCGGTGTACCTTCTGCGCCGCCTGGGTAATGCTGCCGGTCAGTGCGACGGCGTTAAACATCTCAAGCTGAGTTAAGTCCATACCGTTCTCGTATTGTGAATAAGGTGGTGAGTATTATTCATTTTTAAGAAATAGCAGAGTAGGCCACAATCAATCAACTGTTATTACGTGGAGAACATCATGACCTATTCATCTGCTACCCATGCCCACTCTGTCAACCCGGCTACCGGCGAAACGCGGGCTGCTTACCCGTGGGCAACGTCCCATGACGTTGAGCGTGCCATTGCGCAGGCGGATACCGGTTTTCGTCAGTGGCGACGCGAAAGCGTGGCGCACCGGGCGCAAAAACTTCGCGATCTGGGTGCGGCGCTGCGTAGTCGTGCGGAAGAGATGGCGCAGACTATCTCCCGGGAGATGGGCAAGCCCATTATGCAGGCGCGTGCGGAGGTGGCTAAGTCTGCCAGCCTTTGCGACTGGTACGCTGAACACGGCCCGGCGATGCTGCACCCGGAATCTACCCAGGTCGAAAATGCGGTGATTGAGTACCGTCCGCTTGGGCCCGTTCTGGCGGTGATGCCGTGGAACTTCCCGCTCTGGCAGGTGCTGCGCGGTGCGGTGCCGATCCTGCTGGCAGGGAACAGCTATCTGCTTAAACATGCGCCTAATGTGCTCGGCTCGGCGGAGCTGATCGGGAAGGTATTCGCGGATGCCGGTTTCCCGGAGGGGGTCTTTGGCTGGGTGAACGCGACGAATGACGGCGTCAGCCAGGCGATTAACGATCGTCGTATCGCGGCGGTGACCGTAACCGGCAGCGTTCGGGCTGGTGGGGCGATTGGCGCGCAGGCGGGCGCGGCGCTGAAGAAATGCGTGCTGGAGCTGGGCGGTTCCGATCCGTTTATCGTTCTGAACGATGCCGATCTGGATCTGGCCGTCAACGCGGCGGTGGCCGGACGTTATCAGAATACCGGGCAGGTTTGCGCGGCGGCAAAACGCTTTATTGTGGAAGCGGGCGTGGCGGACGCCTTTACCCAACGCTTTGTTGACGCGGTCAAGGCGCTGAAGATGGGCGCACCGGATGAGGAAGATAACTATATTGGCCCGATGGCGCGATTTGATCTTCGCGATGAACTGCATCAGCAGGTGCAGGCTACGCTGGCGGAAGGGGCGACCCTGCTGCTGGGCGGAGAGAAGATGTCCGGGACCGGTAACTATTATGCCCCAACCGTACTCGGCGGCGTCACCCCACAGATGACGGCCTTTCGTCAGGAGCTGTTTGGTCCGGTGGCGGCAATTACCATCGCGAACGATGCGGCGCACGCATTGCAGCTGGCTAACGACAGCGATTTTGGCTTATCGGCGACGGTCTTTACCGAGAACGATGCGCTGGCTGAAACCTTTGCGCGCGAGCTGGAGTGCGGCGGGATCTTTATCAACGGCTACAGCGCCAGCGATGCGCGCGTCGCGTTTGGAGGGGTGAAGAAGAGCGGCTTCGGGCGAGAGCTTTCTCATTTCGGCCTGCATGAGTTCTGTAATGTGCAGACGGTGTGGAAGGATCGCGTCTAGTCTTGTTGCCGGGTAAGGCCAGGCCGCTACCCGGCAATTCACGTTTCCTGTCATTTTTGCGTAATGGTTCTGTCATTTTCGTTTCGTAGACTCGCTCGCGTCTAACGTATTGTTACAGAAGAAAATTATGAACCTAACGCAAATTTTTAGTCGTCTTGCGCCGCGCTTTATCCCTCGTCAGTTTGGCCTGCTGACCGGCATCTTTTGTATTATTGGCCTTTTCTCCGCCCTGCAACTCTCTTCCTCCTTCCTGCTGACCGCCTCCCTGAATGAAGCCCAGCGTAACGAACAGCGCAATCAGCTGGCCTGGCAGCAGCAGAGCAGGCTGGATCAGGCCCGTATTTCTCTGCTGGCGGCCAGCGATCTGCTCAACCGCTCCGGCGTGTACTTTATGCAGGACAAGGAGACCGGCTCGGAAGGGAGCTGGCATAGCCTGATGGACGAGGCGCAAAAATCCCTGGCTGCGTCACAGCAGGCATGGCAGGCCTGGCTCGCGCTTAATCCGCCGAAAGACGAGGGGTTGGTTAACAGCTATCAGCTGTTTTTCGACGCCATCCGAGAGCAGGCGGAGGGGCTGGTGAAAACCAACAGCATCGACCTCTTTTTCGCCGTACCCGCCCAGGCGTTTCAGACCGATTTTAATGACAATTTCGCACGCTATCAGCAACGGAGTGAGAAGCAGACGATACAGGGGCGTCAGTCGCTCATGGAACAACTCTCAGGTCTGCAACGGCTGTTCCTGTTTGCGCCGCTGGCGCTACTGGCCATTGCCATAGCCGTCTGGTTCGGAATGGCGAAGTGGGTGATATCCCCGCTACGCCGTCTGATTATCCATATTAACCAGCTTGCGGCAGGGGATTTGTCAGGCACGCCGCCTGACGTTGTGCGCTTTAACCGTGAAATCAGCCAGCTCAGCGGCAGTATTACCGCCATGCAGCGCGGGCTCCAGCAACTGGTGACCCAGGTCAGCGAGGCCACTACCTCCATGGTTGAAAATATCGGATCGCTTGCGCAGGGGAATCAGAAGCTTTATCAGCAGTCTACGCGACAGGCCAAAGAGCTGGAGGAGGTGACCGCACACATCGCCGATCTCGAAACCCACGTTGAGGGGAACACGGGTTATGCAAAACTCGCCCGCTCGCGCGCGGATGAAGCCCGACAGGCTGCCGCTGGTGGGGAGCAAATGATGTCAGCGGTGAATGGCTCGATGCAGACGATCGTCGACCGATCCTCAGAGATGCGCGGGATCGTCGCGATGATCGACAGCGTGGCGTTTCAGACCAACATTCTCGCCCTCAACGCTGCCATTGAAGCCGCCCATGCAGGAGAGCAGGGGCGCGGATTTGCGGTGGTTGCCCGGGAAGTGGGGCTGTTGGCCAGAAAAAGCAGTCACTCTACGCAAACCATCCAGGCGCTGATTAACCACTCGCTACAGGGCATTGAAGAAGGTTCTCAGGTGGTAAACCGTCTGGAAGAGAATTTGCAACAGGTCACCGGGCTGGTGGCGAATCTGAGCAGCCTGCTGAATGATATTTCGCTGGCCACCCTGAATCAGGGGGACAGCATTCATCAGATGACCCGTCAGCTTCAGGCGCTGAATCAGGTATCGCGTCGGACAGATGTGCTGGTTAGCGAAGCGTCAAATGCCTCTGAGCGCCTGCATCAGCAGTCCGATCTTTTGTTGCAGGCCGTCTCGCGTTTTCGTCTCCCTGCCTGACGTGACGTATCAGCCTCTGTTATACTCGCAGCCCGTTTTAGCCTGAGGGCAAGGAGCAAAGTGTGGCTGCGGTCATCCATAATGAGATGCTGGACGAGATTCTGGCGCAGGTTCGTCCGTTACTGGGGCAGGGTAAGGTTGCCGATTACATTCCCGCGCTGGCTTCGGTCAGCGGTAATAAGCTCGGTATCGCCATTTGTACTGTCGACGGTCAGCGTTTTCAGGCGGGAGACGCGCTTGAGCGCTTTTCGATTCAGTCGATCTCAAAAGTGCTTAGCCTCGTTGCCGCCATGCGCCAGTATGACGAGCAGGAGATCTGGCAGCGGGTGGGCAAAGATCCGTCCGGTCAGCCGTTCAACTCCCTTCTCCAGCTGGAAATCGAACAGGGTAAGCCGCGTAACCCGTTTATTAACGCCGGGGCGCTGGTGGTGTGCGATATGCTGCAAAGCCGGCTTAGCGCGCCGCGCCAGCGGATGCTCCAGATTGTGCGGCAGCTTTCCGGCGTGCAGGACATCGCCTACGATCCGGTGGTAGCGCGCTCTGAGTTTGAACACTCTGCACGTAACGCCGCCATTGCCTGGCTGATGAAGTCCTTCGGCAACTTTCATAATGACGTCGCCACGGTGCTGCAAAACTATTTTCATTACTGCGCGCTGAAGATGAACTGCGTCGAACTGGCGCAGACTTTTCTGTTTCTGGCGCATCAGGGCCATGCCCCGCATCTGGGCGAGGACGTTGTCTCCCCGATGCAGGCCCGGCAGATCAACGCCTTAATGGCAACCAGCGGGATGTATCAGAATGCCGGGGAGTTTGCCTGGCGCGTGGGGCTGCCGGCTAAATCCGGCGTTGGCGGTGGGGTCGTGGCGATTGTCCCTCACGAGATGGCGATTGCCGTCTGGAGCCCGGAACTGGACGAGACCGGAAATTCACTGGCGGGCGTGGCGGCGCTGGAACAGCTGACCAAACGCCTTGGACGGTCCGTATACTGATGTCCACGTTAGATCCTCTGTTCGCGCGCCTGGCTCGCTCCACGTTCCGTTCACGATTTCATTTAGGGACGAAAGAGCGGCAATACTGCTGGGATAAGGGCGCGGAGACTATCGATAAGCATGCTGCTGATTTTGTCGCCGCGCGGCTGGCGCCTGCACACCCGGTGAATGACGGTAAGCAGACGCCAATGCGCGGCCATCCGGTTTTTATCGCCCAGCATGCCACGGCAACCTGCTGTCGGGGCTGTCTGGCTAAGTGGCACGCTATCCCGCAGGGCGTGCCGCTGAGTGCGCAGCAGCAACAGTATATCGTCAACGTAATCCATCATTGGCTGGTCATAGAGGTAAATCGTGCCTCCTGAACTGACAATGTCTCTGTTTAAGCTACGCTTTTACTAATGCTCAGCGTCAGGAGACGTTATGAAGGCACCTCAAATTCCCGTGAATGAAGCGGAGCGCATGAATGCTCTGCGCGAGTCCGGTCTGCTTGAGATCGACAATTACCCCGCGTTTGATCGTCTTACTCGGCTGGCAACACGCTTTTTCAGGGTGCCGCTGGCGATGATTACGCTGGTGGATGACCACGCCGCGATCGTGAAGTCTGCCGACGGCCAGGTACCTGCCACCCAGCCTCGCGATCTCTCGTTTTGTGGTCATACGATCCTGGGTGACGCGCCGCTGGTGGTGAGTGACACGCAGCTGGACGAACGCTTTGCGGATAATCCGCAGGTGGTGGGAGATCCGGGCGTGCGCTTTTACGCCGGTTTCCCGCTGCGTTTACGTGACGGGGCGTGCGTGGGATCGTTGTGTCTTATTGATTACGCGCCTCGTGAGTTTACCGCGGCGGATGCCGCCGTACTGGCCGATCTCAGCGCGCTGGCAGAGGATGAATTTGCGGCCGTTAGCGCGGCCACAACCGATGAACTCACGGGGCTGTTTAACCGTCGCGGGTTTAACCAGTTTGCGCAGTTTGCACTGTCGGTTTCGCAGCGTCGGGCAGAACCCTTAACCCTTGGCTGGCTGGATCTGGACCATTTCAAAACCATTAACGATCGCTTCGGACATCAGGAGGGGGACAAAGCTCTGAAAGCTATGGCCGCCCTGATGCGTTCCTCGTTCCGCGAGGCCGATCTGCTGGTACGTTTCGGGGGAGATGAGTTCGCGGTGCTGTTTGCGGATACCGATGAGCCTGGCGCCTGGATCGCCATGCAGTATCTCGTGGAACAAACGGAAAAGTATAACGCGCGTCAGCTGCATCCCTGGTCGTTACAGTTCTCCTGGGGGCTGAGCGAGTTCGATCATCACCGCAACGATATGCAGGCATGGCTAAAACACGCGGATGCGCAAATGTACGCCATGAAGCGGCAACACCACGGCGAGAAATGACATAACGAAATCCTATGTCATCACTTATTGCGTTACAAAAATGTTAATAGCAAAGTGGAGAGATTCAACCTAAGGACGCGCAATGAACTCTCCCATGCTGATTAAACCTCTCTCCCGGCAGGACATCCTCACCCACATCGATGCCCTGAACGATATTCTCGTCAACTGTGTCAACGGCGGCGCCTCCGTCAGCTTTATGCTGCCTTTTTCTGCCGGGAAAGCCCAAACCTTCTGGGTCGGCGTCGCAGACAGCGTCGGGCGCGACGAGCGTACCGTCCTGGGCTGTTTTGATGCGGAGCAGGGGCTGGTTGGCACGGTCCAGCTGATCACCGATCAGCCTGAAAACCAGCCGCACCGTGCAGATGTCGCGAAACTGCTGGTTCATGAGAACGCGCGCCGTAAAGGGGCGGCAATGGCGCTGATGGAAGCCCTGGAGGCGGTTGCGCGTAAAAAAGCGCTTACGGTGCTGGTGCTTGATACCTCGACCGGCAGCGGCGCGGAGACGTTTTACCAGAGAGCAGGCTGGCAAAAGGCGGGGGAGATCCCACGCTACGCCCTGATGCCGAACGGGGACATGACGGCGACCTCGGTGTTCTATAAATTTCTGTGATTATTTTTCACCATCGCGTCCTGAGTTGATCCAGACAGGGGTTATGGTCCTGAAGTTTTGATAAGTTATCACACCAATCTTATCAGGCTGTATGACTAATCATAAAGGACCTCCATTGTGAACACACTCAACCGTCGTGATTTCCCCGGTGCGCGCTATCCTGAACGTATCATCCAGTTTGGCGAAGGTAACTTCCTGCGCGCGTTCGTTGACTGGCAAATCGACCTCTTAAACGAGCATACCGATCTCAATTCAGGTGTGGTGATTGTGCGGCCGATCCAGAGCGATTTTCCGCCGTCCCTGAGCACCCAGGATGGTCTGTATACCACGATTATTCGTGGTCTGAATGAGCAGGGGGAAGCGGTAAGCGATGCGCGTCTTATTCGTTCCGTGAATCGTGAAATCAGCGTCTACAGCCAGTACGATGAATTTCTGAAGCTCGCCCATAACCCGGACATGCGGTTTGTCTTCTCCAATACCACGGAGGCGGGGATCAGCTATCACGCGGGGGATAAGTTTGACGATGCGCCAGCTGTCAGCTATCCGGCCAAACTGACGCGTCTGCTGTTCGAGCGCTTTACCCACTTTAACGGGGCAGCGGATAAAGGCTGGATTATCATTCCTTGCGAACTCATCGACTACAACGGCGATGCCCTGCGTGAACTGGTGCTGCGCTATGCACAGGAGTGGGCGCTGCCGGCGGCATTCATTGCGTGGCTGAATGATGCTAACACTTTCTGTTCGACGCTGGTTGACCGCATTGTTACCGGCTATCCGAGTGATGAGGTGGCAGAGCTGGAAGCCGGGCTGGGCTATCACGACAGCTTCCTCGACACGGCGGAACATTTCTATCTGTTTGTTATTCAGGGGCCGAAATCACTTGCAGCTGAACTGCGCCTGGATAAATACCCGCTCAACGTCCTGATTGTTGACGATATCAAGCCGTATAAAGAGCGTAAGGTGGCGATCCTCAACGGCGCGCACACGGCGCTGGTTCCGGTCGCTTTTCAGGCCGGCCTGGATACGGTAGGGGAAGCCATGAACGACGCGGAAATTTGCGCGTTCGTAGAGAAGGCTATTTATGAGGAGATTATTCCGGTCCTGGATCTGCCGCGCGACGAGCTGCACTCCTTCGCCAGTGCCGTAACGGGGCGTTTCCGAAATCCGTACATTAAGCATCAGCTGCTGTCGATTGCCCTGAACGGGATGACCAAGTACCGCACCCGCATTCTGCCGCAACTGCTGGCAGGGCAGAAGGCGACCGGCAAACTGCCAGCACGTCTGACCTTTGCTCTGGCGGCGCTGATTGCATTTTACCGTGCCGAGCGCAACGGTGAGCGCTATCCGGTGCAGGACGATGCGCACTGGCTTGAACGTTACCAGCAGTTGTGGACGCAACATCACGACAAACAGGTCACTACCCGTGAACTGGTATCGTCAGTGTTAAGCGTGAGCGAGCACTGGGAACAGGATCTCACTCTGGTGAACGGACTGGTAGACCAGGTTGTGCTGGATCTGGATGCAATTTTAAGCAAAGGCATGCGCGATGCGGTAAAACCGCTCTGCTAATCATAATGCCCGGCGTTGGCCGGGTTTTTTAGAGACCCAATTTAGTTACAACATACTATACGTTCTTTTTTTAAAAAGCACATGCAGCACCGTGCGGTTGAGGCTTAACAGGTCAGAAAATGCAATGAACTATTAACATGCTTGCAACCGTGAGGGGGATCACGTTTAATAGCCGCGCTCTTTACTTTTCTGAAGCTGATTATGATTGTTCGTCCTCAACAGCACTGGCTGCAACTGATTTTTGTCTGGCATGGTTCGGTACTTCCCAAAATTTATACCCGACTGCTGCTTAACTTCCTGCTTTCCATCGCCGTGATTGTCATGCTGCCGTGGTACACCTCGCTGGGTATCCGGTTTACCGTCGCGCCGTTCAGCATTCTGGGCGTGGCTATCGCCATCTTCCTGGGATTTCGCAATAACGCCTGTTATTCGCGCTACGTTGAGGCGCGTCTGCTTTGGGGGCAGTTGATGATAGCGGCGCGCTCGCTGTTTCGCGAGGTAAAAAACACCTTGCCGGATGATAAACATCTTGGAGAGTTTGTCCGCCTGCAAATCGCGTTTGCTAACTGTCTGCGTATGACCCTTCGCAGAGAAACCAATGCCGATCAGCTGTCCCGCTATCTGGCTCCTGACGATTTACGCAAAGTGATGGACGCCAACTCGCCGGCGAACCGTATCCTGCTGATCATGGGGGAGTGGCTGGCCGTACGGCGGCGTAGCGGGCACCTTTCAGACATTCTGTTTCACAGCCTCAACAACCGCCTGAATGATATGTCCATCGTGCTGGCTGGCTGTGAGCGTATCGCCAATACGCCAGTCCCGTTTGCCTATACGCTGATCCTGCACCGGACGGTGTATCTGTTCTGCATCATGCTGCCGTTTGCGCTGGTAGTTGATCTGCATTACATGACGCCCTTTGTCTCTGCGCTGATTTCCTACACCTTTATCTCGCTGGACACGCTGGCGGAAGAGCTGGAAGATCCGTTTGGGACGGAAGATAACGATCTGCCGCTGGACGCCATCTGCAACATGATGGAGCGCGATCTGTTGCAGATGAACGATGAAGAGAATATCCCTGAAAGACTGATGCCTGATAAGCATTATCAGCTGACCTGACGGGCATTCCACTCGTCGCGGGTGATTTCCCACAGCTCCGAATCCAGCAGGCCGCTGACATAGGCTTTCTTCTCCGTCCTGATGAGCCGCATGCCGCTGCTGTCTGAAATACGTCGGGAGCGGCTGTTGGCCGCCGCTTTCGGCGCGCGTAACACCGGTTTATTGAGCGTATTGAACCAGTAATCCGTGGCCGCAATACTCGCCTCGCGCATATATCCCTGGCCCTGAAATTCCGGCGCGAGCCAGAAGCCCCGATTGTTGTCCTCCACGTCATACAGGCAAATCAACCCCATCAGTTCGTCAGGCGCTTCGCGACGGCGAATCGTCCAGAACCACGCAATACCTTTGGCCATATCGGGCAGTGCAACGTTGTTGACATAATTTTCTGCACCGTTTTCCGGGTAGGGCCAGGGGACTGAAGCCACCATATAGCGGACAATCTCCCAGCGCGGATAGCGTTGCTGGATCTGGACGGCATCGGCGGCAACAAGGGGTTTAAGTAATAAGCGTTCTGTCGTAAGCGTGGGTATCGTCATCCGGTGATCTCCATATTTGAGCGTTATCATTTGTTTGGGTTCTGATATTTCATCAATATCACATTCCAGTTGGTCGTGCTTTTGTTATTCAGATTTATCCATAAAGGAGTATGTAATGCCAAGAAAAGCCAGGCCCGAAGAAGCCGAAACACTCTGGCACGTCCGTAACGAAGCGATGCGCCATGGCTGTATAATCTATTACGACGCAGAAGTGATTGCGCGCTGGACGTCAGAAAAGATGCCTGAACATTACCGTACCTCCAGGTCGATTTCGTGTTATAGGCCTGCCCATGCAGGAGCTGAACTGCTCCCAAATGGAGCTACGGTTTACGAAGTTCAATAGCTTATTTACATTTGCTTACATAAATACACTTTCTTTACATTAAGTAATGTAAGATATTTTTTTAGCACAAAATGCAAAACTAAATTAAATGGAGATGATTTATGTCGAATATAAGAGCATTAAGCCTTAATGAGATAGCATTAGTAAGTGGCGGCAATGGAAGCGGTAATTATGAAGGTGCCGGTAGTCGTAACACCAGCTCTAAACCTGGTAATTCAAAAGGAAACAATGGCTCTATTTACAAGGGCGTTGACTCATGCGGCGCAGGAATCATCGGTGGTCTAATCGCCGGCTCTCCTGGGGGGCCAGTGGGTATGACCGCTGGGGTAATTGGTGGAGCTATAGCTGGTCAGTGCACAAAAGATAGTTTTTCAGATCGTGGTAGTAAAGATAAAAGTAATAATTACAACGGCCCCGGACAATGCCGTTGGTAAGTAATTTGAGTTGTGTGTGATAATAATTTAAAAGCTCATTATAACTGAATGTTATTCTAGGTGTTTCGATATTTAATGATTATTCGAAGTAGTCATGATGAGCTATAATTTTTGATAAAGTTAATGTAATCACAAGTATCGGGTTAAGCATGAAACAATTTTTAAATTTCCTAATTTACTTATTTTTTTTCATTATCGCATTTACCCTTTTGAAATATGCTGAAGTTCTTGAGTTTGACGAAGTATCACGGCCAGGGATTATATCAAGGTTTCTTATTGCGTTGATTGTATTAATAGCAGTAACTCGATGGGGCGTTAACTTGATGAATAGGTTTAAAAGTAAATAAAGTACACTCCGATAAAAATTGTTGTGTTGCAGAATGGAATCATTACAAATGTTCACTGAAGTTAAAGTGCATGATATCAAAAAATGATTACGATATCATAGCCATATTTGTTGATTCTTATATAAAATATGAATTAATAATAGGTTGAACATGATAATCTTTAGGCATGTCTATCCATTCATTTATAGTAAGAAAAACGTAATTGTTCTTTTTATTGCGTCTGTTATCTCAATAATAATTACGTTATCGCCATCCATAACCCTCCGCTATCTTACTCTCGATGTGTCATTTTTCTTATTGTTTATTGCGGAATTTTCAATTGCATTTTTCTTGTATATTTTTTACTTAAGGAAGTTGGATGGTTTTAAATTACGCCCAAGTAGAGATTTAACTTCAATAAAATTTTCTATTGTTGTGTTGTTTGTCATTTTGCTGGTTCAGTATAATGTTTATCTTTACAGGGATAATTTATATCATTATGGACCTTCCCATATTAGTTTTATAGCATTTATAATAGCCACCTTCGTAGTCCCATATTATGAGGAGATTATATACAGGGGCTGTATCTTCGGTGTTTTCCACTCAATTTTTAATAAAAAGTATATTATCCCATGTATATTGACTTCATTGTCTTTTTGTCTGATGCATGGACAGTATTATAACATTTTAGATCAATCCATTCTTTTTTTGGTGTCAATATTGCTATTAATAGTTAGAATAAGAAGCAGAGGGCTTTTTTATCCTATTATAATTCATTCGTGCATGAATGCTTTTGTTTTGTCGTTAAATTTTTGAAGGGTATTTGGGATATGAATATCTTCAGGGAAGAGGCTTTAAATCATCAAACAGATTCTGATTATGGTGAGATTGTCTTACCTGCGTCATTCGGTTTATCAGTAAGCGCACTCACAACGTTATTCATATTTCTGTGCCTGATACTCTTTATTCTTTATGGTAGCTATACACGTAAGGCTCACCTTTCCGGAATCGTTATGCCCTCATCCGGGCTGGTAAAAATCACTCCTCAATATGCTGGCTACGTAACCAAATTGACCGCCTCAGAAGGTCAACACATTATTGCCGGTGAGACTCTTTATCATATCAGCGGTGAACATTTCAACGAACAGGGGGCAGGTACACTCGCTGCTATAAGACTTTCCCTACAAACTCAGTTTACAATGCTGACTTCTCAACAGACCCTGGAATTGCGTGACAACAGTCAGCAGCAGCATGCCATACAACAGCGAATAGTTTCCCTGAAACCTCAGGTTAAAAGTGCAGAAAAGCGTCTGTCACTTGCCGTGCATCAGGCTGCGCTGGCCGTGTCTGTTATGGAGCGCTATAAGAAACTTGCTGATACGCATTACGTATCAGATATCGAATACCAGCAGAAGCAGATTGACGTTTCAACGTCACAGCAAAACGTTGAGGATCAGCGTCAGGGGCTTCTGCAACTGCACACCGCGATGGAGGCTGCTAAAGACGACCTTGACCATCTCATCGTTCAGGGTGAAAGCCGGAAGGCTGAAATGGACAGGCAGTTGCAGGTGATCAGGCAACAGCAGGACGAACTGGCAGGTAAGGAAAATTTCACGCTGACTTCACCGGTATCCGGAACCGTTGCTGCCGTGCTGGTCAGACAGGGACAGTCTGTCAGGGCATCTGAACCTGTCATGACCCTCATTCCCGACAATGCCCGTTTGCAGATAGAACTCTATGCTACCAGTCAGAATGCTGGCTTTATTCAGGCGGGGCAGCGTGTTGCCCTGCGGTTCTCTGCCTTCCCCTATCAGAAGTTTGGTGTGCAGTACGGGACTATCCGTGAAATAAGCCATACAACGCTGACATCTTCTGATTTACTCTCCGTATCTCCTGTGACCTGGAAGGAGAATGAAGGTCATTACCGCGTCATCGTTGAACCTGAAAATACTTTTATTCTGGCTTATGGGAAACAGGAAGCCCTGCGCCCCGGCATGGTTCTTGAGGGGGATGTCAGCCTGGATACCCGCAATTTGTGGGAGTGGCTGACTGAGCCGCTCTGGAGCCTGAAAGGAAAGCTGTGATGGATACACTTAAATGGACCGGGAGAAAACAGCTTCCTCTCACCCGACAGACAGAGTCAGCGGAATGTGGTCTGGCATGCCTGGTCATGATGGCCTGCTGGCATGGTCTGCAAACAGACTTACCCACACTGCGCGAACGTTTCAGTATCAGCTCACAAGGGATGACCCCGCAGAGACTGACTGAATGTGCGGCCGGTATCGGATTATCCAGCCGGGCAGTTCGGCTGGAGCTTGAGGACCTAAGATCCCTTTCTCTCCCGTGTATTCTCCACTGGAACATGAATCATTTTGTTGTGCTACATAAAGTTCGCGGAAGCAGGCTGGTTATTCATGATCCGGAAAAGGGAAAAGTAACGCTCTCCCTACAGGATGCTGGAAAACATTTCACCGGCGTCGCGCTGGAGCTGATGCCAGCCAGTGATTTTACCGCTCGGGATGAAAGGAAAAAAATCCATCTGCGCCAACTGACAGGTAAAACACCGGGTCTGTTGTCGGCAATGTCGCGAATTATCGTTTTTGCCGTGGCACTCGAAATCCTGACACTGGGAAGCCCGCTTCTCAACCAGCTGGTGATTGATGAAGTCCTGGTGGCTGCCGACCAGAGTTTGTTGACCGTCATTATTATTGCGCTTCTGCTGATGTCACTGACCCAGATGCTGCTGTCACTGGCCCGCCAGTGGGCGAGTATTACACTGTCCGTCAATTTTAACATGCAGTGGACAGCACGGGTTTTCCATCATCTGGTCCATCTTCCTCTGGCCTGGTTTGATGCACGCAGTAAGGGGAGTATTAATGCTCGTTTTGAGGCGGTAGATACCATCCAGCAGGCGCTGACTACGCAAGTGCTGGAAGGTATTCTGGATGTGTTGCTCGTGGTGACTGCGCTTTGCATGATGCTGCTGTACAGTCCTGAAATGACATTGATCGCCGTACTTGCAGCCATTTTCTATGGTGTGTTGAGGGCACTGTGGTATCCGTCCCTTCGACAGTCGGCAGAAGATGCCTGGGATGCAGGTGCCAAGGAGTCCGGGCATTTTCTTGAAACACTCAACGGGATCCTCAGCCTGAGAATTAACGGTGTGACGGCACATCGTGAGGCCGCCTGGCTGAATCTCAACGTTGCCCGCAGAAATACGCAGTTGCGTCAGAGCCGTCTGCTGATGTGCTATGACATTGCTCAAACTCTTACCGGCAGCGTGGTATCAGCAATCATTTTGTGGAAAGGCGCCGGGGAGGTATTGAATGGAACCTTCACCGTCGGCATGCTGGTTGCTTATTTATCCTATCAGACGCGTTTTTCTTCCAGTATCAGTAGCCTGACTGATAAGTTTTTTTCCTGGCGTATGCTCGATGTTTACAACGAACGACTGGCTGATATTGTACTGACCCCGACAGAAGGCCTTCAGCAACAGCCTTTTCGTGAGCATAACAACGCTTCGCACATTCCTTCTGTATCCCGCAGGGAGATGGATGAATATGCTCATGCTCCTCTAGTACTTGAGCACATCATCTTCAGCCACAAGGGAGGGGAAAATCCGATAATCGGCGGGGTGTCGCTGACACTCAATCCCGGAGAAGTCGTTGCCATTACAGGTAAATCCGGATGCGGGAAAACGACACTGGTGAAGCTTATCCTTGGGATCCACATCCCTGATGAGGGCAGGATCAGGGCATTTGGCATATTGCATACGCATCCGGATTATTTTCAGGTTCGTCAGCGTATCGGTACCGTACTGCAGGATGACCATCTTTTCAAAGGTTCTGTAGCAGATAACATTATTTTTTTCAGTGATGACCGAAATTATGAACGAATGATCCAGTGCGCAAGACTGGCACTTATCGACAGCGATGTTATGGCAATGCCGATGGGGTATCAGACGCTGATTGGTGAAACCGGCGGAGGGCTTTCCGGAGGACAAAAACAACGCATTCTGCTGGCAAGGGCGTTGTACAAGAAACCGGGATTCCTGTTACTGGATGAAGCGACCAGCCACCTTGATGTTGAGAGTGAAATCCGGATAAGCCAGACCTTACGTCAACTGGGGCTTCCTGTTCTGCTGATAGCCCATCGCCCGGAAACCATAGCCTCTGCAGACCGGGTTTTGTATCTGGCAGACGGCTACTTAACGGAGCTGAATCTCCAGCATACAGTCAATAATGGCGAGTCTGTTTGTGAATATACTAATGACGTGATGGCAAAAAATTAACCTTAACGTACATAATTTTCGATATCCAAACTTACCCCTATCTGGAAGATCTATTTGTTGACGCTGCCGAACGTGGCGCAGGGGCGGGTAAAGCGCTTATCGACGCCCTGATCGATGAAGGCAAGCGGGAAGGGTGGTCAAAACTCTACTGGGTAACCCGCATGAACAATCCGGCGCGTAAGCTGTATGACCACTATGGTGAAGCTGACGATTACGTCCGGTACCGAATCTCGCTTTAGTCGTTTAATACCTGGGTTTGTATCACACTGTATCTGCGTCTTTGATACATACACAGGTATGCAATAAAGCCGCATCCGCACACATCCTTTATACAAACGCATGGTGTTATATCTCCGTCAACTGAACTCACCCGGAGATAACATCATGTTTAACAAACTCGCATACTCAGCAGTCGCCCTGACCGTTTCGCTTGGCACCGTGATGTCCTGTCAGGCGGAAGCGATGGGCAAGGATTACGCGTCGGCCTTCAACCAGGTAAAACAGATTAACGCTGGCGATCTTAACGTCGGTTATGTCGATATCGGGCCGAAAGAGGGGCAACCGGTGATCCTGCTGCATGGCTGGCCGTACGACATTCACAGCTACGCTGAAGTGGCCCCCGCGCTGGCCGCGAAAGGGTATCGTGTCATTGTGCCGTCCCTGCGCGGGTACGGCACCACGCGCTTTATTTCTGATAAAACACCGCGAAACGGCCAGCCTTCGGCAATGGCGAAAGATATCGTTAATCTGATGGACGCCCTGAACATCAAACAGGCGGTGTTTGCCGGTTATGACTGGGGAGCGCGTACCGCGGATATCGTTGCGGCGCTCTGGCCGGAACGGGCGAAATCGCTGGTCTCGGTGAGTGGCTATCTGATCAGTAGTCAGGCGATTGGGAAACAACCATTACCGCCGAAGGCAGAGGTTCAGTGGTGGTATCAGTTCTATTTCGCCACGCCGCGCGGTGCGGAAGGCTATGCTAAAAATACGCACGATTTTGCCCGGCTGATCTGGTCCCAGGCTTCGCCGGACTGGAAATTCAGCGATGCCACCTTCAATGCCAGCGCCAAATCCCTCGATAACCCGGACCACGTTGCCGTCACGCTCAGTAATTACCGCTGGCGTCTGGGTCTGGAAAAAGGGGAGCCTAAATATGACGCCTATGAACAAAAACTGGCGACGCTGCCGAACATTACGGTGCCGACCATCACCATCGAAGGCGGTAATAACGGGGCGCCACACCCTGCACCTGCGGCCTATGCCGGGAAATTCACCGGAAAATATGAGCACCGTACTTTCGGCGCAACGGTTGGCCACAACCCGCCGCAGGAAGATCCGCAGGACTTTGTTAACGCGGTTGTCGACGCGGATAAGCTCTGATATGTGCTATTTTCAATCCGTTACCTCTTAATCAGGGAGCCTGCGGTGGAGCATATTGATCACATCCTTGTCGTCGATGACGACAGGGATATTCGTGAGCTGATTGTCGATTACCTCGTGAAATCCGGCTACCACGCCTCTGGCGCGGCGAACGGGAAAGAGATGCGCGTAGTGCTCGACAAACAGCATATCGACCTGGTGGTGCTGGACGTGATGATGCCCGGCGATGATGGCCTGACGCTGTGTCGACAGCTGCGCAGCAGCAGGCATAAGGATCTGCCGATCCTGATGCTCACCGCGCGCAACGAGGACACGGACCGCATCCTGGGGCTGGAGATGGGCGCCGACGATTACGTGGTGAAACCGTTTGTGGCCCGCGAACTGCTGGCGCGTATCAAAGCTATCCTGCGTCGTTTTCGTACTATGCCGCCTAATCTTCAGGTGACCGAGGCAGGGCGCCTGGTGGTGTTCGGGGAATGGCAGCTGGATACCGTGGCGCGTCATCTGATTGATAACGAGGGTATGGTTGTGGCGCTCAGCGGGGCGGAATATCGCCTTTTGCGCGTATTCCTCGATCATCCTCAACGGGTGCTGACCCGCGACCAGCTGCTGAACCTGACGCAGGGACGTGATGCCGAGCTGTTTGAGCGTTCGATTGATCTCCTGGTGAGCCGCGTGCGACAGCGTCTGAATGAAGATGCCCGCACGCCCGCCTACATTAAAACCGTTCGCAGCGAAGGCTACGTTTTTACCATGCCGGTGACCATCGTCGAGGCCAATGAATGACGCTATGGCCCCGCACCTTACTGGCCCGGCTGCTGATCATTGTGCTGCTCGGGCTCTTGCTGGCTAACGCGCTCAGCCTGACGCTGGTCATGGTTGAGCGAATGCGCAGCGCGCGCACGGTTATGCTGGGCAATCTTGAGAACGACGTGGCGACCAGCGTGGCCATTCTCGACCGGCTTCCGGCCAAAGAGCGGCCAGAGTGGCTGGAACGGCTCAGTCGCGGTAATTATCGTTATATCCTTGGCCCCGGCGAGGCAGGCGCCGCGCCAACGGACAAGCGCTCGCGGGATGCGATTCGCACCCTGAAAGAGACGCTTTCAGCCCAATATCCGCTTCAGTTTACGGCGGTGCCAGGGCCGATTTCCCATATTCAGGCCCATCTGACGCTCCGCGACGGCGCACCGCTCACCATCGATCTGATCCCGCGCATGCCGCCTGTCGCCAGCTGGTTGCCCGTGGTGCTGGTTCTTCAGCTGTTACTTGTCGCGCTCTGCTCCTGGGTTGCCGTGCGCCAGGTTGTCCGGCCCTTCCTGCAATTCACGCGCGCGGTTGATTCCCTCGATCCTGCGGCCCATTCTCCGATGACTGAAAAAGGTCCGGTTGAGGTGCGCCAGGCAGCGCACGCTTTTAATGAGATGCAGTCGCGGATACAGACCTATCTGCGTGAACGCGCGCAGATTCTGGCGTCCATTTCTCACGATCTCCAAACGCCCATCACGCGCATGAAGCTGCGGATCGAAATGGCGGATCAGCCCGAACTCCGCGATAAGCTGCTGAGCGACCTGGATAATATGTCGCGCCTGGTACGGGAGGGGATTGCCTATGCCCGGTCATCAGAATCTCTGGAAGAGACCACGCTGAAGCTGGAGCTGAATGCGTGGGTTAACAGCATCGCCAGTGATTATCAGGACATTGGTAAAAACGTGCAGTTTCATGCACGCAATGCGCGTCTGCCGATCGTCACTCGTCCCCAGGCATTGCGCAGGGTAATGACCAATCTGCTCGATAATGCGCTGAAGTTTGGCGATAGCGCGGTAATAGAGATTGATGAAAATGAAAGGCAGGTAGCGATCCGCATTATGGATAACGGCTCTGGCATCCCGGAGGCAGAACTGGAGGCGGTGTTACAGCCGTTCTACCGGGTTGAAACGTCGCGCAACCGGGAAACGGGCGGCACCGGGTTAGGCCTCGCCATTGCCGCGCAGCTCACCGCCCAGCTTGACGGGAAATTGCATCTTGCAAACCGGGCAGAGGGAGGGCTGGCCGTAAGCGTGATCCTTCCGCGCGGTTAATTGTACGCCTGTGTATCTGCACCCCGCGCCGATACGCAGGCAGACAAAATCCAGCTTTTCAAACACGGCCTGAACACATTCGTACGATGAAATGGCCTCACTGCACCTTCGCAGCAACCGTATCGTGAGGTCGTTATGTTTCTGATAATCGCTTTTTTAGGCGGCATGATTAGCCTGCTCAGTCCGTGCACGCTTCCCGTCATTCCTCTGCTGTTCGCTGGCTTTCAGGGGCAGCGCAAACACATTCTGGCGCTTCTGGCGGGAATGATTGTGATGTTCACGTTGGTGGCGATGGTAGTAACGGTTGCCAGCGAGTGGATCGCTGACGCCACCATTATCGGTCGCTGGATTGCGCTGTTGGTATTGAGCATTGCCGCCCTGGCCCTGATCTTTCCGCAGTTCGCTCAGCGCATTGCCCGCCCGGCGGTCAGCGCGGGAAACGTTCTCAACACCCACAGCATGCAGCGACGCGGCCTGGTTTCGGCTTTTCTGGCAGGGCTGGCCGTTGGGCTGCTGTGGTCCCCCTGTGCCGGACCGATTCTCGGGGCGATCTTCAGCATTAATATTGCGGGCCACTCGGCCATCGCAACCGGAGCGCTGTTAGCCGCTTACGGCAGTGGGTGCGCGTTGATGCTGGGGCTGCTTGTCGCGGGGGGCCGTAAGCTGATAACCCCCCTGAGAGCCAAATCCGCATTGATGGCGCGTTTGCGTCAGGGAGCGGGAGTGATGATGTTAGCCGCCGTTGCGTTCAACGCCAGCGGGATGACCTCAGCCCTGAAAGGTGCCAACGGTATTGCCGACCAGCTGGAAAATGCCCTGTTGAGCCTTGCGCAACCCACCTCCACGCAGGTGAAACTGCAACCGGTCGCTGACGCGATGCCGAGCAGCCAGCTACCGTCATTAAGCGGCGGTACGGGTTGGGTAAACGGTGACCCTGTCACGTCTGAGGCCTTGCGGGGGAAAGTTGTGCTTATCGATTTCTGGACCTGGGACTGTATCAACTGCCAGCATACGCTTCCGCACGTGCGTGACTGGGCGATGAAATATCAGTCTGAAGGTCTGGTAGTGATTGGCGTCCACACCCCGGAATACCCCTGGGAAAAGCCGTTATCATCGGTGAAAAACGCGGTCAACAAATGGCAGCTGCCGTACCGCGTAGTGACGGATAATAACTACAAAATCTGGAGCGCGTTCGGAAATCAGTACTGGCCAGCACATTACTATTTCGATGCGAAAGGGCAACTGCGTTACACCGCGTTTGGCGAGGGGAGCTATGACAAGCAGGAGGCCGTGATTCAGCAGTTGCTCAGGGAAGCGCGTTCCTGATCCGGCTTACGAAACCCGCTGAGCCACCAAAAACAGGCGCGGAAAAGCCAGCAGTATCTGCCCGTTCTCCTGGAGCGGATACTGCTCTTCCAGCAGCTCAAGATAGCGTTTCAGATAGTTTTTCTGCTCGCTTTCGTTGAGTTCCTGTAACCACGGGCGTAACCCTGTCGCGCTGACCCAGTCAATAATCGCCTGATGAGAGCTCATCTGATGGAAGTAAGTGGTGCGCCAGATATCCACGTCGCATCCCGCTTCCGTCAGAATATTGTAGTAGGCATGGATACCCGGCAATGGCTCGCGGCCACGATCGGGGTAGCCCTGTTCCCAGGCAACTTCACGCATCAGGGCATGCGTCGGCTCAAGCCAGTTGTCAGGCATTTGCACCGCCAGCACGCCGTTTAACTGGAGCAGTGAAACCAGATGTGGCAGAAGGTGGTAATGGTCCGGGATCCATTGCAATGAGGCATTGGCGTAGATCAGGCTGAGCGCCTGGTCAGGTTTGTAGTGCCGGATGTCCGCCTCAACAAAGTGGCAGTCTGGCAAGGCCTGTCGGGCTTCCTCCAGCATGGCCGGGGAGTTATCCACGCCAGCGATCTGCGCTGAAGGCCAGCGCTGTTTCAGCAGCGCGGTGCTGTTGCCTGGCCCGCAGCCCAAATCCACGGCAGAGGTTATGTCAGCAAGCGGCACCCGGGCGAGTAACTCAGCGGCGGGACGTGTGCGTTCTGCGCTGTACTGTAGATAAAGAGAGGGATCCCAGTCGGCCATTTTCGCATCTCCATGTTGAGGTGTTCAGCAAGAATAGCACAGGCAAATACCTGCGCCGGGGCAGGTATCTGGCTAATGGTGAGATTATAAAATGCCTTTCAGGGCCAGGTGATAGAGCAGCATGATGGTTTTTCCGTCGACAATCTGCCCATTTTCAATGCCCCGAAGCGCGTCGTCCAGCGTCATTTCCAGTACGTCGATATCTTCTCCCTCTGCTTTAACGCCGCCGCCCGCGCTGGTCCGATCCTGCGGATGATATTCCGCCAGATAGAAGTAGAGTTTCTCGGTAACCGAGCCCGGGCTCATATAGGCCTCAAAAATTTTCTCTACGCGCGTCACCTTATACCCGGTTTCTTCTTCCGCTTCGGCCTTAATCCGGCTTTCCGGGTCAAGGTTATCGAGCAACCCGGCGGCCGCCTCAATGAGATCCTCTTCGTGACCATTTATAAACACCGGGAAACGGAACTGACGCGTCAGAATGACGGTTTTGCTGTCGCGATTATAGAGCAGGATCGTCGCGCCATTCCCCCGGTCATACACTTCACGCTCTTGTCGCTGCAAGTCGCCATCGCTGCGCTGGAGGTCAAAAGTATATTTTTTCAGGTTATACCAGTTGTCGGACAACGTTTCGCTGTTGATAATGCGTATATCTGCACGTTTTGATCGCACGTTTGGCTCTCCTCTCGTAGAGTAAGCATCATAAACAGCACTATCGTGCAAATACAAGGCATATCGTGCAACAACAGGGATAATTCATGCTCACAAGCCAGCGTAAACAGTTGATTCTGGAAAAACTGGAGGCGGAAGGTCAGGTCCAGTCTACTGCGCTCAGCCTCTTTTTCTCGGTGTCTGAGGACACTATCCGCCGGGATTTACGTGAACTGGCGGCAGAAGGGCGTTTGCAGCGTGTTCACGGCGGCGCACTGCCAGCATCGTCAGCGATTGCGCCTTTTGCCGAGCGTCAGTCCGTTAAAATGGATGCAAAAAAACGCGTGGCACGTCGAGGCGCGCAGCTTATTTCACCGGGGCAGGTGGTGATCATTGATGGCGGGACGACCACCTCCGAACTTATTACGTTCTTACCACCCGATTTACGGATAACCGTGGTGACGCACAGCCCGGGTATCGCTTTGGGGCTGGTCGACCATCCATGCATAGAGGTGATCCTGATTGGTGGTCGTTTGTATAAACACTCCATCGTCACGGTCGGCGCGGCCGCTATTGAAGGCATCAATAATATTCATGCGGATCTGTTCTTCATGGGGGTCACCGGCGTCCATCCTGAGGCCGGGCTGACCACAGGAGATTACGAAGAAGCGTGCATCAAACGTGCATTTTCCGGCAGAGCGGCGGAAACGGTGGTATTGGCCTCACCGGAAAAGATCAACACGGCCTCGGCGTTTGTGATTGGCGACCTGTCGCTGGTGAATACGCTGGTTGTTGAAAACACAACGGATGAACGCTGGGTGAGCGCTCTGAAAGAAAAGGGCGTTGCGGTGATCGCAAGCCAGTAAATATCCGCTTTTTTGCCAGCCTGACCGCGTGGCTGTCAAACAGACAAAGGTTATCCTTCTCGCGGATTTCTAAACTAAGGCTTTCATCTGTTTAAGGACAAGCCATGAAAGCGATCTCCATTCTGGCGTGCGGCGCGGACCCAACCGCGCAACGCCTGTCAACGTCTGCCATTCAGCAGGCCATAAATAGCGCTCAACAGAACGATGTCATTGTTATTCCGCAAGGCCGTTTTCTGACCGGAGCACTGTTCCTGAAAAGCGGTGTTTCGCTTCGCCTGGACGCTGGCGCACAGCTCGTTGGAAGCCAGGATCTGGCTGATTATCCATTGATAAACACCCGGGTGGCCGGCATTGATATGCGCTGGCCGGCAGGCATTATTAATATCATCGATTGTGAAAACGTCAGTATTACCGGTACAGGCACAATAGACGGGCAGGGTGTTATCTGGTGGCAACGCTTCTGGGGCGATGACGAGCGCAGCGGCATGGTCGGCGATTACAGCGCCAGAGGATTGCGCTGGGTGGTTGATTACGACTGTCAGCGCCCGCGCAATATTCTGGTCTTTGAAAGCCAGAGCATTCTGCTGCGTGATGTTACCAGTCGGGAGTCCGGATTCTGGAACGTGCACCTCTGTTATTCGCGCCATATCACGGTTGAGGGCGTGCAAATCAGCAATTCTGCGGGGCCGAGCACCGACGGGATTGATATCGATTCCTGTGAACAGGTGCGGGTTGAACGCTGCATTGTTTCCTGTAATGACGACAATATCTGCATAAAATCAGGACGAGGACGCGAAGCAGCGCAAAAAGCACGTACCGCACGGGATATAGTGATTCGCGGTTGTACGCTGAATAAGGGGTCCGGGATCACGCTGGGGAGCGAAACCTCAGGCGGCATTGAACGCGTCCTGATAGAAGATAACGCGTTTAACGGTACGGGCGTCGGGTTTCGCATTAAGTCGGCCCGCAACCGGGGCGGGTTTATCCGTGATATCACCGTCCAAAATTTACATCTTACGGACGTACGTTTTCCGGTGCTGATCCAGCTGAACTGGTTTCCGCAGTACAGCTATGGCGACCCGGGAAATTTATCTGATAAACCAGAACACTGGCGCAAGCTGGCTGAAGGTGTTGAGGGCGAAGCCGGTCTTACTGCGGTCAGCGGACTGACGATTAAAAATATGTCGGCGCGTCGCTCAGACAACAAATATTTCTCGCGTGCATTTTTCATTGAGGGGTATCCGGAGCGTCCTGTGACCGGGTTAACGCTGGACGGAATTTTGATTGACGCGTCAGAGTTCGGGAAAATTTCCGGTGTGGATGGGTTGCGCTTTAAGGATGTGCAGGTGACTGCCGTGGAGAACACGCAAGACCGTAACGACAGTTATGAGCGTTGATGTATTGCACGGTGAAGGCGTTAACGTTACTGTTAGAGAGCTACAAGCAAAGAAATCAGGGGCTTACCGTGAAGAAAGAGATAAAAACACTGGAATCGAGACAGATTTATCGTAACCGCTGGATGTCGCTAAAGGAAGACCGGATTCTGAGAGCCGATGGGAGCGAGGGGCTTTATTCCGTCATTGAAAAAGATGATTTCGTGGTCATCATTCCGGTTGAGAATGATGAAATCTATCTGGTTGAACAATACCGATACCCTCTGGGCCAGAGAACCACAGAACTCCCTCAGGGAAGTTGGGAATGTTCTCGCGACGCTGCACCTGAAGACGTTGCCAGAGGCGAGCTTAAAGAAGAAACCGGGTTAAACGCCGGGAAAATGGAGTACGTCGGTTATCAAAAGCTCGCACAGGGTTATTCAGCCCAGGGTTATCATATTTACCTTGCCACGGAGCTGACATTTACCGGCCAGCAACTGGAGGAGGAAGAATACGGCCTGACGGTGAAAAAACTTAAAATTAGTGCCTTTGCTCAATTAATACGTGACGGCAAAATCACTGACGCCACCTCAGTTACGGCATTCCTGCTGGCGAGAACAAAAAATATGATCTCTAAATCATAACGTTTTAGATTAATATTGAGTCTCCACATCATTTTCAAAGCCAAGTTCAGATGCCCGGGGCAGCGCAAAGCTCAAATATTTGCTCTGTGCCAGGAGCGGACGTTAATGTCAATATTCTTAGGCGGAGGCACACCAGAAATGGCTGCCTCCTGATAAAATGGTGTTATTGTTTGGATGTTATTTTTCATATCCGTATAAATTAATCCTACCTGACAAGTACTCACCTAAATATACTTCACTAATTTTACTGAAGCCTTTCTTTGCAACTTCAGTTTCTAACCATTCACTGTCTTTATTAAGGATTTCTAGCAGGTCATGGTTGGCCAAACCGTCCACTATAATTGGATAGCGTATATTTTCATCGCCACTTTGTATGATGGTTAATTGCCCATTTTGTTCGAGAACGACGCGTTTTAGTTGTTCTATCTCATAAATTCCATTTGCTCTTAATTTGAACATTAGATCATTTGCAGAAACACCATTCCGTAAACACTCCTTAACATTAACACTGCCATTGTGTACTAAGGTAATCGGTTTCCCATCAATTATCCTTTTAATTAATCGATTGTTTTCCTTCAGGAATTTAAGAGCGAAGACCAAAAGAGTCCATATGATTAGTACCAGAATAAATTGAAGAACCGATATAGATTCGTTGTAAATTACGCCTCCTATAATTCCCCCCAGCACATAGTTTTGAACCTGGTCCATTGCAGATGAGGGGGCCAGATTTCCTTTTCCCATAAGATTTATTTGAACAATTAAACACAGTATCCCCAAGCCCAACTTTATAATGATAGGTAAATAAATTATCATTTCCACACCTCAGTTTGTTATGATTTCTATTTCTGGGTTTACTAACGAAACCTCTACTAAATTGTATGTTTTTTGATCCGGGCTCAAATTGACGCGATAAAAAACATCACTAATTTTAACGATAATGCCATCAGAGAGTTGTACGGAACTGGAAAATATAGCATTTACATTCACATCATTTTTTTGTGATAGGAGCCTAACAAAATTAACCATTTGCGAGGATTGGGAATGTATATTTTGACTATCAGTATAATCAGCATACTGAACACCAGAAATGAAGAGCAAAAACAAGAAAACTATGATTGTTAAGTCACGATATTTGGTTTGCAGGCGATGACGCATATACAGGCTAAAAACAACGATCAAGATAAATAAAGTACTAAATATAACTATGTATTTTAAATAGTCATTGATATTAGACTGCATTTGTAGATAATCTATGCTATAAAATTTCATATAAGTTCATTCCCTAACCCCTCAAAACCACATTTTATTATAGTAAAACATTTCCATTTATTAGTTATCAGCTGAAATTGATCATTATCCTTAAGCCAACTATGTTGACTTGCTTGTTATGACTCAAGTCATCTCAATGTTAGTAGCATTCAGAACTTCCGTTCTTCGCTCATGTCGGGCATTAATCTTTCTTCCATACAGGTCACTCACTACCGGAAAAAGAATTCAGAGTATAAATAATCTTCTAACGTTTGTCCTGAACCAGCTTAATAAACTAAGGAATCTGCCCGAGGCGCTTGTTGTCCACGATAGCAGCCTAATCAATTTCCTGAATACGATTATAAGTGGAGTAGGGAAGGATGACTCCGTTTAGCCTGAGTTCTTTCCGGCCATCCGGGTAATGCCAGACCTCAATGTACTTCCCAATATTTTGACAGGTGAACATCGTGCAGTTCTTCGTGTTCCTCGCTGGCAGCGTAGGCCCAAAGTCAGTATAGCGTTCGCGGATAATATTGAATGCGTACCGGGCAAGACCATCCGGTAGTTGATTATTGCCGGGTTTCCCGCGACGACGGCCAGCCATACCCAGTGGGCCAGATTCATTGTAACGCAACAGAAGGCGTTGGCTGTGACTGTCTGAAATATCAAGGCGCTGCGCGGCCATCAGTGTGGTCAGAGGCTGGACGACAACGTCCTGAATGATTTTGAGTCGGTTAACTTTGTCCATAGTGAAAAACTCCGCTGCGTGTGCCGTCATCAGAATCCCTCGATGGTGAATCTATGTGATGTACACTTAACTTATCCTTATCCCAGAACGGACATTACAATTTTGCTGTTACAACCTTAGTACGTATAATGTATATTATGTTAAATTGAATATTATGAAGCCTATCCCTCGTCAGATAAGCCCATCGCATCCTACCCCCTCCCTTTGCCTCTACTGAGGAAGCCTGAGAAACAGTGTCCGTTCCTGAGTCTGCGATGCTTTGAAACCATGGTGGATATAAAACGCTTTGGCTTCCTCAGTGAGTGCATGAACCATGATCGCTCGCACCCCGATATTCTCAGCTACCCGATAACAGCGTAAAACCGCATCGTGGAGTAAATCGGCTCCCAACCCGTTTCCGCGTAACGAGACATCCACAGCCAGACGGGCAAGTATAATCACGGGAATGGGATCCGGCATGTTACGCCGCAGATTACCTGTCGCTTGCGTATGGTTAACGCTGCCGGTAGCCAGAGAGTAAAATCCCGCGACCTGCTTCGTGCCCGTTTTACAAACGACAAATGTTCGGGCTGCGCCGAGCGCCTGGTTTTTCAGACCTCTTTGTTTTAGCCATTCGTCAAGCACGGCCTCTCCACTGACGAACTCCGCCAGTTGATGAACGCTGGATAACGGCTCTGGTGCTGTTACACGTCCCACTGAGGTTTCCTTGCCAGCAGTTTTTCTATGGCAGGATCGTCCGCGACCGGGGCATCGAGCATGTCAATGAACTCTGCGTACTGTTCATCGTTAAAATTGAATACACGTCGATCGAGGATCACATTCTCGGCTGCCTGACAGGCCATCTCCAGAATGAAGTCCGTGCGTGATTTATGGAGGATCTCTGCGGCGGCATCGATAAGCGCCCGCTGGGATTCTTTGGCTCTGAGATTGAGTTGAACATCTGATTTCATAGGTATACCTCTTGTATAGCAATTGCTTTACAAGCATAGCATAAGCGCTGTGTATAGCAATCGCTATACAGAACCCTTAATCATGTCTGACCTCTCCACACCGCATATCGCAAGAATTTGCTCTCTCAGCCAGCGGTGACCAGGGTCGCGTTCCATTCTTGGGTGCCACATCTGCGATACCGTAATACGACGGCTTCTGAACGGCAGCTCGAAAACGTGTATCTGGTCCGTTACCTGCTGATTGAGTAAATAGAGCGCGGGTATCATGGCGATAAGATCTGATTCCAGCGCCACGGACAGTGCCGTCGGAAATCCCGGTACGACGCTGACGATTTTACGTTTTGTCCCCAGTTCGGCCAGCGCATCGTCAACGGAACCGTGCAACGCGCCCTCGGGTGACGCTACCACATGGCCCCAGGCGACATAATCCTTCACGCCTATTTCTGCCTGCTTAGCCAGCGGGTGTCCCTTACGCACGACGCCCACAAATCGATCCTCAAACAACCGTTGCAGCCGTATTTCAGGCCCCATATTGCTCTGGACGCCAATCTCCAGATCAACCAGCCCTTCCCGAAGATAGCGCGACGTTTTTTCCGGCTTAGGCGCGAAGCGTATACAGACGTCCGGCGCGGCGTCGGCCACAGCCGCTATGAGCGCAGGCCCAAACGCCACCACAAAACCATCGTTTGCCCTGATGGTAAAAAGACGCGCCAGACTTTGCGCGCTGAACGTTTCAGTTGAGGGCTGCAATACCGCCCTCGCCTCGTGCACTGCACGCCTGGCGCGATCCCGGGTCGCTTCGGCCCACGGGGTCAGTACCATGCTACGCCCGGCGCGCACCAGGATCGGGTCGCCTGTAACGTCGCGTAACCTGCTTAATGTCCGGCTCATGGCCGAGGTGCTGAGGTTCAGACGACGTGCTGCACCTGCGACACTCGCTTCGCTCAGCAATATGTCGAGTGCAATCAGTAAATTAAAATCAGGATCGGTCATAGCGCTCATTCCTGTTCATTCAGATAAGGCGTTTCGTGCAACGATAAAGTGCAAATGGTGCGCCTTCCGCCCTGTAAAAGCCATCTTTATAGTTTTGTCATCCATACACTCTTCTCAGAGGACAACATAATGACGCTCTTTTCCAGTCAACCCGGCGACGAAGGACTTCCCGGCCCGGCGCGCGCACGGGTGATGGCCGCAATTATGACCACCACCTTAATGGGCGTGTTTGATGGCACCATGATCAACATTGCCCTGCCCTCCATGGCTCAGGAGATGCAGGTACCTGCCAGTATTGCCGTCTGGTTCGCCAACGGGTATCTGCTGGCGGCTGCGATGACGCTGGCGATATTCGCGGCGCTTGCGGCCCGCCTGGGTTATCGCCCCGTATTTCTGGCAGGCCTGACGACCTTTACCCTGACATCACTGGGTTGCGCGCTGGCGAATACACCCGAAGTGCTTATCGGTATGCGCGTGCTTCAGGGGATCGGCGGCGCGGCGACGCTCAGTATTGCCCCCGCAATCCTGCGGTCCGTATTTCCCGGGCGATTGCTTGGCCGCATTCTGGGGTTACACGCCCTGCTCATCGCCTCCAGCTCCGCTATCGGCCCGGTATTGGGCGGGACGATCCTTCACACCCTGAGCTGGCAATGGCTGTTTGCGATAAACGTTGTTCCCGGCACCCTCGCCTTACTGCTGGCGGTCAAAGCGCTGCCGCGGGATGCGGTTCGAAAGCAAGCGCCTTTCGACACCCCGGGCGCCATATTGTCGGCGCTGCTGTTGGGATCGACGATCATGGCGGCGAACAGCCTCCAGGACTATCATCCCGGTAGCCTTTGCTGGACAATGCTCGCTGCGCTGAGCGGCATGGCGTTTATCTGGCAGATCCGCCGCGCGGATAACCCCTTACTGCCGCCGATGATGTTTAAAAATGAACGCTTTACCCTCGCGGCCTTCACGTCGATGATTGCTTTTGTCAGCCAGGGGATCACCTTTATTGCGCTGCCCTTCCTGTTTCAGAGCGAATACGGCTACAGCCCGGTGTTGTCTGCCCTGCTGTTTACGCCGTGGCCGCTAGGGATCGTACTGATTGCGCCGCATGCAGGCCGGTGGGCAGACACGATTTCAGCCCCGGCGATATCCACCCTGGGGCTGATGATTTTTGTCGTCGGTTTGATCCTGCTGGCAACATTACCCGACCGCCCTTCAGTGTGGGATATCTGCCTGCGGAGTCTGGTGTGCGGAGTGGGGTTTGGCTGCTTTCAGAGTCCCAATAACCGGGAAATGCTCTCCAACGTTATTCGTGAGCATGCGAGCTATGCATCCGGTGTTTTATCCATTATGCGCACGTTCGGGCAGTGTCTGGGCGCCGCCGCCGTGGCCGTTCTGCTGGCCGCAGATGAAAGGTCAATTCATGTTGCGCTGTGGGTCGCCGCCGCAGCTTCTGCGGTAGCGGTCGTCGTCAGCGCGAGCCGGTTGCGTAAAATCACTCATCCTGCGGAAACAGGATGAGCACGAAAATATAACTAAGCGCTACTCCAGCGCCAGCAGCGCAAAACTCGCCAGCCAGTGGCCGCCGCTGTAGTGACTGCCGACAACATGCTCCACGCTTGCCGAGAGATGGCGCGCAACGGCATCCTGTAACGCCTGTTGCGCCGGGTGGTTTTTCGGCAAAGCGCGGGCAATGTGCTTCATACACCACGCGCGGCTGAGGTTAAGCCCGTCCAGATGTGCGATTTTCGGGTCGGTGCGGTCGCTTACCTCAGCCGGGTTCATCAGCGCTGAAACGGCACCCACTTCAGGCAGAAACGCATCGAACCAGGCCGGGAAATTCTCTACCACCTTACTCATCAGTAACGCCTCGGTCAGCGCCCCGGAGATATACTCGTCGCCGCCCGGCTCATAATGCGCCGGATATTGCGTGTCCGTATGATAAAAGCGCGTCGCCGCGTCCAGGATCGCCTGTTCAAGCCCGTCATCCGTCACCGCCCGGGCATAATCCAGCCCCAGCGCGAGCGCAAACGCCGTGTTGTAATGTGTTCCGACGCGGATGGGATAGGTGAGCTTGCTGAGGTAATCCACCAGCCGCTGGCGAATATCCCGCGTTAACGGTTGCAGCGTCTGGTACCAGCGCTCCGCCTGTGGCAGTGACGACTGTTTCAGCTCCTGCGCCAGCGCCAGCAGCCAGCCGTAGCCATAAGGCCGCTCAAACGACGCGCGGAACGGCGCGGTAAAATAGGCCAGCTCCTTCGCCACCTTCTCGTCGGTCAGGTGTTCTTCGAACAGAGTGATGATCTCTTCCCGGCACGGCAGTTCGGGCCAGAGACGCAGGCAGCGCAGCAGCAGCCAGTAGCCGTGCACCGCAGAGTGCCAGTCAAAACAGCCGTAAAAGATCGGGTGCAGCTCGCGAGGCGGCAGAACGTCGCCGTCACCGTTGAGCAGATGCATAATGTGGTTCGGGTATTCCTGACGTAAATAGGTCAACGGCATTCTGGCGAAGGCGTCAGCCTGATGTTGCGTTAATTCCATTGCAGCTCCTTAGCGAAACACGAGGAAATACATTAAGAACACGTTCACCACCAGCAGGGTTAACGCGGTCGGGATCTGGATCTTGATAACCTGATATTTGTCTTTTAGCTCCAGCAGCGCGGCGGGCACAATGTTGAAGTTGGCGGCCATCGGCGTCATCAGCGTGCCGCAATAGCCTGCGTACATACCGATAGCCAGCAGCGGCGCCGGGTTACCGTGATGGACGTTAATCAGGAATGGCAGAGCGATACCGGCGCTTAACACCGGGAAGGCTGCGAAGGCATTACCCATGATCATGGTAAACAGCGCCATCCCCACGCAGTAAATGACCACCAGCATGAAGCGGCTGTCCGGGTTCACAAACAGGCTGACCACCTTTTGTACCGATTCGCCGGTATTCGCCACCACAAACACCCCGCCGAGCATGGCCAGCATCTGCGGCAGGATCACCGCCCAGCCAATGGTATCGACCAGCCGACGCGACTGACGCACCGCATGCAGCGGCGTACCTTTTGTTAGCCACCAGCCGGTAAGGATAGCCGCCACGCAGGCCACGCACAGCGCCGCCAGCGTAAGCTGTTTCTGGTCGAGCAGATAAACGCCGCCAATCGACACGCCTTTCAGAAACAGCGTCCCGATGACCGTTACCACGGGGATCATCAGTGCCGGTAAAAACAGCCAGTTTTTCAGCCGGTTCGACGAGGCAACACGCTCCTCCTCGGTGGACATTTTATAGTGCCCCTTCCCGACCAGCCCGAAACCGGCCAGCAGCGCAATCACGATAACGGCGCCGCCAATAATGCGATACGCCAGCGACTTACCCAGCTCCTGCACCATCAGATCGCCAAACAGGAAGATCCCGCCGAACAGAAACCAGAACAGCGCCGTGGTATAGCGTTTCGGGTTAGCGCGGTCGCGAAGGGTCATCACAACCAGCAGCATCACGACGAAGCCGATCAGGTAATACACGCGGTTAATGGTGATGAGGGTCATCATGGTGCGATCTCCTGCGTACCCTGCTCTGCTTTCCAGGCCATCACGTCGCGACGAATGCTGGCGTCGAGGCGCAGCAGACGCGTCATATGGATGATCAGTGCCGCAATAGCGGTCGGAATGGCCCACAGGCCGATATGCAGCGGTTCGATCCCCTCGATCCCGTTCTCTTTCAGGAACGCATCAATCAGCAGTACCGCGCCAAAGGCGATAAAGATATCTTCCCCAAAGAAAACCGCGATATTGTCACACGCGGCGGCATGGGCTTTGATTTTGTCGCGGATAGTCTGCGGCAGTTCGCCGTATTCATTCAGGGCCGCCCCTTCCGCCATCGGCGCCAGCAGCGGACGCACCGTTTGCGCGTGGCCGCCAAGGGACATCAGGCCCAGCGCAGCCGTCCCTTCGCGGGCGACAAAGTAGAGCATCAGGATACGCGCCGAGGTGGCGCTGGCGATCTTCGCGACCCAGGCCTGGGCGCGCTCTTTCAGCCCGTAATACTCCAGCAGGCCAATCACCGGCAGGATCAGAATGAAGGTGGCAAGCGATCGGCTATTCACGAACTTTTCGCCAAAGGTTTCCAGCAGCATACCGAAATCCATGCCAACCAGCAGGCCCGTCGCCAGCCCCGCCACCACGACAACCAGCAGCGGGTTGAAACGCAGTGCAAAACCAATAACCACCACCGGAATCCCGATAAGTGGCAACAGTGTAGAACTGTCCATAAACGTTACCCTATCCAAAGTGAGCGTTGCGCGCCGACGGCTATTTTTTATACTTCGCAGCAGAGCGAAGCCGGTGCATTACGGCGCGCGATGTTGTGTTTTGCGTCAGGCTCCACAGAACCTGCACTAAAAAGCTATATCTGAACGTCAAAAACATGTAAACAATTTATCAATAAAATGTTCTTATTTTATCGACGGGTTTACATTTCGGGGGAAGGATTGTTATGACAGTAAAGAAAAAGACGACAGCGTTAAACCACGACGATATTGCGGACGGGCGAATCGTCTCCTCCCGTCATCTCGTCTCAGAGCGGTGTGCTGAATTATCAGAGCTGGAATATGCGCTGATCATGACCAGCAATGCGTTTAACAAATGGATGGTGCGCTGCATGACCGCTGCGGGTGAACCGGATATGGGGGCCTTTGACGTTTCGCTTCTGCACCACGTGAATCACCGCAACCGCAAGAAAAAGCTGGCCGACATCTGCTTTGTGCTGAACGTGGAAGATACCCACGTGGTGACGTATGCGCTGAAAAAGCTGGTCAAGGCGGGATATGTCACCAGCGAGAAAGCCGGAAAAGAGCTTTTTTTCTCCACCACGGAGGAGGGAAAAGCGCTGTGCATGAAGTACCGGGAGGTGCGGGAGGCCTGCCTGATCAACATTCATGCGGAAAGCGGCATTCCGGGAGCATCAATTGGCGAGACCGCGCAGTTACTCCGCGCGATCTCCTCCCTGTATGATACCGCCGCACGCGCGGCGGCCTCGCTTTAAGGACGGCGGAAAAGCGTCATACTCCGCCCGGCCAGTTCATAATCGACGGATTCCGTGATGATTTCCCCTGTGGGGGCCTCATCCGCCGTCGAAAGCTCCAGCACCCAACCCCCTTCGCCAAACTGGGGGATCTGGAATGGCACCGTACCTTCAAACGGGTTAAACAGCATCAGCACGTCGTGCCAGACGCCCTCTTCCTGCTCAAGATCAGGACGGCTGATGGCAAGACCAAGGGTGGAACCCTCGTCCCACTGTTCCGACTGCTGCGGTCCGCCACCGGCGTTAAACCAGCGGATCTCCAGCCCGTCGCGCCAGTTCTCACGTCGCAGCAGCGGCTGCGTCGCGCGCAGGGCAATCAGCCGACGGGTAAAGTCGCGCAGCTTCTCGTCGTTTTCAGAGAGCCCTTTCCAGTTTACCCAGGAGATCTCGCTGTCCTGACAATAGCCGTTATTATTGCCCTTTTGCGTCCGGCCAAACTCATCGCCTGCCAGCAGCATCGGTGTGCCGTGCGAGAAGAAGAGCGTGGTGAGGAAGTTGCGCTTTTGCCGCTCGCGGGTGGCGATGATATCCGGATTCTCCGTCGGCCCCTCTTCGCCGTAGTTATACGACCGGTTATCGTTATGTCCGTCGTTATTATCTTCCCCGTTATCGGCGTTATGTTTCTCGTTGTACGACACCAGGTCATTCAGCGTGAAGCCGTCATGCGCGGTGATAAAATTGACGCTGGCCCACGGACGACGCCCGCGCAGATCGTACAAATCACCGGACCCTAACAGACGGGCGGCAAAATCGTTAGAGACGTTATCCCCCTTCCAGTATTCACGTACCGTATCGCGGTATTTGTCGTTCCACTCACCCCAGCCAGGCGGGAAGCCTCCCACCTGATACCCGCCGGGGCCGATATCCCACGGCTCACCGATGAGCTTCAGCTTCGACAGCACCGGATCCTGGGTCACGGCATCGAAGAAGCCGCCGCGCGGATCGAACCCCTCCGGCTCACGTCCAAGAATGGTCCCGAGATCAAAGCGGAAACCGTCAATCTGCATCGATTCTGCCCAGTAACGCAGGGAGTCCATGACCATCTGCAATACGCGCGGGTGGGAAGTATTAACGGTGTTCCCGGTGCCGGTGTCGTTGATGTAATACCGGTGCTGATCCGGCATGGTGCGGTAATAACAGAAGTTATCAATTCCCTTAAACGACAGGGTTGGCCCCAGCTCGTTGCCCTCCGCCGTGTGGTTATAGACCACGTCGAGGATCACCTCGATGCCCGCGTCATGATAGGCACGCACCATGTCGCGGAAACCCTGGATCCCCGCCGGGCCGTAATAGCGGGACGCTGGCGCAAAGAAACCGAGCGAGTTATAGCCCCAGAAGTTTTTCAGACCGCGATCGAGCAGGTGCTGATCGTCAGGGAACCAGTGAACCGGCAGCAGCTCGACCGAGGTAATGCCGAGGCTTTTGATGTACTCCACCGACGCTTTATGCCCCATCCCCTCAAACGTACCGCGCAGTTCAGGCGGAATAGCCGGGTTAAGCTGGGTAAAGCCTTTTACGTGGCTCTCATAAACCACGGTATGCGGCCACGGGATATCGGGTCGGCGGGAGTCTTGCCAGTCGACGGCATTGGGGTCGATGACCTTACATTTGGGCGTAAACGGCGCGCTGTCTCGCGTATCAAAGCTGAGATCCAGCTCATCGTGTCCCAGCTCATAGCCGAAGTGGGCATCGTTCCACTCAATGTCACCCACCAGTTCACGGGCATAGGGGTCAATAAGCAGCTTATTGGGATTGAAGCGGTGACCGTTCTCCGGATCGTAAGGGCCATACACACGGTAACCATACAGCGCCCCCGGTTTCAGATCCGGCACATAGCCGTGCCAGACCTCATGGGTATATTCCGGCAGTTCCAGGCGGGCTATTTCTGTTTTTCCCGAAGGATCAAACAGACACAGCTCTACCCGCTCCGCGTGGGCGGAAAACAGAGCGAAGTTCACCCCTTTCCCGTCATAATTTGCGCCCAACTGCTGGCCATGACCGGCCCGAATTTCAAACGTTGTATCCTTTGGCATTTTTGTTCTCCTCGATTAGTCGCAGGTAAGCAGAACCAACAAACATCCCTTTTCAGACGTTAAATCCAGCGTCTCTGGCAGAAGGCGGCGCTCACCGGTAAACAGATCCCGGTAGTGCTTCCCGGCCAGCTCCTGGGGTATGGCCACCGTAGTATTGGCCCACAGCATCGCATTGTCGGTGACGTCAAACACCAGACGCGGCACGGCGACGATCAGCGCCTCGTCATCTTTTATGCGGGCATAAACGATCAGATTCTCTTCCCGCTCGCCGGTCACCTTCAGCGGCAGCCAGTCGCCGTAGCGGAAAAGCGCGGGGTAATGCGGCCGCAGCCGTAACAGCGTGGCGGTGACGTACTGCTTCACGCTGCCGTCTCGCCAGCGTTGCGCATCGTTAAAAATGGTTCCATCCGCTACGCTGAGGTTTTCCGCCAGCGCGGTGAAATCCGGTTCGCGGCGGTTATCCGGGTCGACCAGGCTGAAGTTAAGCCCTTCGCTGCCCTGGTAGATGTCCGGTACGCCTGGCGCAGTCAGCTTGATCACCGTCTGGCTCAGGCTGTTCATTAACCCAGCCCGAATAAACGGCTGGAGTGCGGCACTGAAATCACGCAGGAACAGGGTGTTATCCGGGGAGAGCAGATGGCGCACGTAGTCCAGCACCACGCTCTCGTACCCTTCGTTGCTGTCGATCCAGTCGGTACGCTGCTTGGCCTCGCGCAGGGCTTTCTCAATAAAGCCGAGGAAACGCTCTTCCAGTGACTTAAGACCATCACGATCGTCTGGCGACAGCGTGGCTGGCCAGACGCCCGCCAGCGCCTGGAAGATCATCCAGGTGTCGGCGGCGTTCGGCGCGGTGCCGTCGTTGAGGAATCGGACCTGCGTCTGGTTCATCTGCCGCCAGCGCGCCAGGTTTTCCCCCCACAGATCTGGCGCTTCCGTCAGCGTGTATAGTCGCGCTCGCGCATCCTCGCCGCGTTTGGTGTCGTGGGTGGAGGTTCCCAGCAGCGCATCGGGCTGGCGGGCAAGACGAATACGCATCTCCTGATGAAAACGGGAAAGTGAAAACGCGCGCGGCGTCGGGTCGGCGCCGACTTCGTTCAGGGCCAGCTCCAGGTTATGGCGAAAGAACAGCGT
The DNA here is from genome assembly GCF_015672585.1 of Enterobacter sp. Res13-Sevr-PEC09-46. Lineage (NCBI taxonomy): Bacteria > Pseudomonadati > Pseudomonadota > Gammaproteobacteria > Enterobacterales > Enterobacteriaceae > Enterobacter > Enterobacter sp. Res13-Sevr-PEC09-46. Next base: position 194,359 of record NZ_JADABR010000020.1, read on the forward strand.
ATCCTCTACCGATTTCGCCATCAGCGGCCCGGTCAGTTGCTGAAAACGGGTGCGGAAAAGCGAGGCCAGCGCGTGGTCATCCTCCGGCAGATCGCCGGTGAGAATACGCACGATCAGGCTGAGCGCGGGTTCAGAGGTGTCGACGCTGGCGACCACGCGACTGAGCAGCGCCACATCCGGTGGCGTCAGCCCCTCTCCGGTGCCGTAGGTGCGATACACCGGAAACGCGATAAGCAGCTCGCGCAGGGCATGGCGGATATACTCATGCTCCACTTGGGCGCCGTTATGCCCGGCCAGCTCGCTGGCTATTTTGAGCAGCGTGGTAAATTCACCTTCAAAATTACGATCGGTCATCAGCCCTTTGGCTTTGCGAAGTTCCGCCTGCCTGTCCACGGTCGTACCCAGCGTCTCGTCGTAGAGCGTCTCCAGTCGAGAGAGGTTGGTATCATCCACCAGCACTTCCGCCAGAGAGGCAATAAACTCATAGCCCGTTGTACCCGAGACCGGCCACTCCGGAGGAAGCTGTTCCCCTTTGGCGAGGATCTTCTCTACCGTGATGTAGCAATCCGGTCCGGTCGCCGCACGCAGGCGCTCCAAATAGCCCAGCGGATCGGCAAGCCCGTCCACATGGTCAATGCGCAGGCCATCGACAACCCCGGCGTGAACAAGCTCAAGGATCAGGCGGTGCGTGTCTGCGAAGACCGCCTCATCCTCTACCCGCACGCCGACCAGCCCGGTGATTTCAAAAAAGCGCCGCCATGAAAGCTGTTTCGGCGCTTCCCGCCAGGACATCAGCCGCCAGCTTTGCGCCTCGTGGATCTCAGCGATGCTCTTGCCTTCGGCATACGTGCCGGGATTAAGCGGATAGGCGGTATCATAGTAAACCAGCGCCGCGCTGTTGGTGACACTGTCACGTTTTAAGGTGATAGCCCCCCGCTCCAGCTCGGCTTCAAAGGTGTCGCCAAGAAACGGCAACGTCAGCGGTCGGGACCAGTCGATATCAAAATACGCCGCATAGCGGCTCTGCCTGCCTTGTTCTATAACATCGCGCCACCAGCGGTTTTCCAGCGAGGTCGACATATGGTTAGGAACGATATCCAGAATCAGCCCCATCCCCGCCTGTTTCAGCGCCGCCGCCATGCGGTCAAACCCTTCCCGCCCGCCAATCGCCGGGTCGATTTCGTTGGGGTCGGTCACGTCATAGCCGTGGGTGGAATCCGTGGTTGCGGTGAAAACAGGCGACGCGTAAAGATGGCTAATTCCAAGGTCTTTCATATACGGAATCAGGTCCACCACGCGATCGAAGGTCATGCCGTTGCGAAACTGAATTCGGTAAGTAGAGGAAGGGATCATAGCGCTGCTTCTCCATCAGCTAAGCGAACAACAATGCTGTTTGGCGGCAGGTTATCGACTGCCTCCGGCCAGCTAAAGATCGTTTTTCCGGGCAGGTTCGGTAAGGCGAGCGGCTTTTTGCCGATATTCAGCGCCAGCGACAGCGTACCGGACGGGAAACGCCAGCTCACGGCAACCATGCCGAGCGCCGTATGCAGGACGTTACCCTCCACGGCGCCCCGCTGTTTCAGTAGCGGGACGATAAAGCGCTGACGCAGCGCAATCAGTTCGCGCGTAGCGTGCAGCCACGCCCTGCCTTCCTCCGTGTCTGCCTTGTTCCAGTCAAGCTTCGACCGCATAAAGGTATTTACGTCATTGGGGTCCGGTACGGTTTCATCGTGCCCGGCATGGCCGGTGAACTCTTTCGCGCGCCCTTCCCGCACGGCTTTCGCCAGGTCGCCGTGGAAGTCGGTGAAAAAGAGGAACGGATGCGTTTCGCCATACTCCTCGCCCATAAACAGCAGCGGAATATGGGGCGACATAAGTAGCGCCGCGAACAGCACACGCGTTTTATCCGCGCCTGCCAGAGAGATAAGCCTCTCCCCCTGGGCACGGTTGCCGACCTGGTCGTGATTCTGAATAAAATCGACAAAAAACTGCGGAGGTTGCTCGCGACACTCTACCCCGCGCGATTTTCCGGTCTGAAGCGAGATTTCCCCCTGGTAGACAAAGCCCTCTGCCAGCGCCCGCGCCAGTTTTTTCTCCGGCTCAAAGGCAAAATCCTGATAATAGGCGTGTGATTCCCCTGTCGCGAAGACATGCGCGGCGTTGTGAAAATCATCATTCCATTCGGCGGTGAAAAGCGGCGTCTGACCATGCTCATCGCGCGGATGCAGGAAAATCACGTTGCGACTGTCTTCGGTGGTCAGATGGATATGCCGATCCGGAAATGCGTCGCGGATCCGTTGCGCTATCTCGGGAAGAATATGGGTCTCAGCGTCGTCATGGATCTGGTCGATGGCGTCGAAGCGCAGACCGTCAAGATGATACTCCGAGAGCCAGAATAACGGCGCCTCAGCGATGTATTGCCGGACGGCCTCAACCTCATAGGCAATACCGTTGCCCCACGGGGTCATACGATCCTGATGGAAAAACGCTGGCGAGAGCAACGGCAGGTAATTACCTTCCGGGCCAAAGTGGTTGAGTACGATATCCAGCACCACGGAAAGCCCGAGCGCGTGGGCGGCATCAATGAAGGCATGAAAATCATCCGGTGTGCCATAAGCCGAGTGCGGGGCATACAGCAGTACGCCGTCATACCCCCATCCGCGCGCGCCCCCGAACTGGGACACGGGCATCACTTCCAGTTGCGTAATACCCAGCCCGGCCAGATAAGGCAGTTTGTCGATGGCCGCCCTGAAGGTTCCTTCCCCGGTGAAGGTGCCGATATGCAGCTCGTAGATCACCGTCTCTTCCCACGGTCGTCCTTGCCATTCCCGCTGAGTGGGCTGGCTGCGACGCGGGTCGATCACCACCGACGGGCCGTTGACGTCAGCCTGCTGCGCGCGTGAGGCCGGATCCGGCACCGCCATTCCATCCTGTAAAACAAACTGATAGGTCGTACCGTGCCTGACGCCGGGCACGTCAATCTGAAACCAGCCGTCGCCCACCGCCGCCATGGGAATGTCGGTATCGGTTAAACGTAATGTGAGATCTTTCTGCCCTTCTGCCCAGACGCGAAAACGTACAACGTCATCGGAAATAAACTCAGCACCCCAGTGCCTGCGACATGTTCTGAATTCCATTCATTGTCCTCGAATGACCACCTTTTACGCGGAACGAAATACAAGCTTAGACCAGGATCTACAGAGTGTTATGCCAGCAGGGGATGCCGCTTCGTCTATTATCTATTTATAACTCCCACTTAAGGAATACTATGCATATTCGAAAAGGATTAAGTACAGACCTCGCCCGCCTTGAATGTTGTGATTTTTCTTTCAAGGTTGATGAGATTGCCAGAGAGCCATTTCTCAATGGTGATTTGCATATCGAGGCGCTGACCGAACCTTATCTTAAAACCTATGAACTTGATCTCCAGACGCTGGAAAATCATTGCGTTAATCCGGATTCAATATTTCTTATCGCCGAAACGGATGACGGTGAAATCGCCGGTTTTATTACCGCGTCCTGCAACTGGAATAAATTTATTTCGGTGGATTACATTGCCGTGGAGCGTTCAAAACGCCGTACGGGCGCGGCGCACAAGCTGATGTCCGCCACCCACGTCTGGGCGCGAAGCCTCAATGCGCCCGGCTTACGGCTGGAGACGCAGAACGTTAATGTTTCTGCCTGTCAGTTCTATCGTCACTATGGATTTATTCTGGGCGGTTACGATCGCTATCTTTACAACGCCCTGCCGGAAAAAGATGAGGTCGCCCTTTTCTGGTATTACATGCTGGCTTGAGAAAATATTTTATATCCGCTACCGGAAGATAGATTTGTCTGAATTTGTCAATTTTGCCCGCTTACGTTTAATTAACGACTAATCTTGGAATTCACTATTAAGGAGGCCGGTATGTCTACAGGAAATAATCACACGCTGCATTACCCTCGTCCACCGTTTGCTGAACAACCGCAAAGGGCCCCCGGGCTGGCATCGGAAATGAAGCCAATACCGGATCATGGTGAAACAAGTTATATCGGGTCAGGAAAACTGGCAGGAAAAAAAGCGCTGATTACCGGCGGTGATTCCGGAATTGGTCGCGCGGTAGCGATCGCCTATGCCCGTGAAGGTGCAGATGTGGCTATTGGCTATCTCCCGGAAGAGGAGTCCGATGCGGCATCGGTCATTGCGCTGATTCGGGCCGAAGGCCGTAAAGCGGTCGCCATTCCCGGCGACATTCGCGTGGAGTCGTTCTGCGATACGCTGGTGGAAAAAGCCGTCGCGGAACTGGGTGGCCTGGATATCCTGGTGAACAACGCTGGACGCCAGCAGTACTGCGAATCGATCGACGATCTCACCACGGCAGATTTCGACGCGACGTTTAAAACCAACGTCTATGCCCCCTTCTGGATCACTAAAGCTGCGCTGCGCCATTTGCAGGAAGGCGCCGTGATCATCAACACCACTTCCGTTCAGGCGTTTAAACCGAGCGCGATCCTGGTGGACTATGCGCAGACCAAAGCCTGTAACGTGGCCTTTACCAAGTCTCTGGCTCAGCAGCTGGGGCCGCGTGGCATTCGGGTGAATGCCGTCGCGCCAGGTCCATACTGGACGCCTCTTCAGTCCAGCGGCGGTCAGCCGCAGTCCAAAGTTCAGAAGTTCGGGGAAGATACGCCCCTGGGCCGACCGGGCCAGCCGGTTGAAATCGCACCGCTGTATGTGCTTTTTGCCTCAGATACCTGCTCATACGCCTCCGGACAAGTATGGTGCTCTGACGGCGGTACCGGCGTGCTGTAAAGCATCCTCTCAGACCTATCCATTTCATGGATAGGTCACATTCACTTCCCTGCTGTTCTCAAAAATCTCAGTTGAACTATGATGAACTTACTATTGAGGAGCCCATCATGTTTACTGTGAAAAAACTTGCGTTATCAACCCTGTTGACCGGTTCGGTTTTATTCTTTCCCGCGATCCACGCGGTGGCCAGCGTTCCGCAGCATGTGGTGAAACAGCAGGCCGGCGGCTACAGCGTTCAGGTTGGCGATACGATTGTCACCGCCTTTACGGACGGCAGCGTGCCGCAGGACCTGCACGCCTTACTGCGCCGGACGACGGCGGAAAATACCGATGCGTTACTGGCCAAAAACTTCCAGGCCAATCCGGTGGAAGCATCGATTAACGCGTTCTATATCGCTATGCCCGGCCACAAAATTCTGGTGGACACCGGCTCCGGTCAGCTCTTTGGCCCCGGCAAAGGCGGGCGGCTGATTGAAAGCCTGGCGACGCAGGGTATCAGGCCGCAGGACATCACCGATATCCTGATCACCCACGCGCACTCCGATCATGCAGGCGGCCTGGTCAAAGACGGTCAGCGCGTATTTACCCGCGCACAGGTGTATGTCGGCAAACCGGATATCGATTTCTTCTTTAACGACGAGAACCAGAAAAAATCTGGCTATGACCAGAACTACTTCGACGTCGCGCACAAGACCTTAAAGCCCTATCTGGATGCCGGAAAAGTGAAGACTTTCTCCGGGACGGAACAGCTTCTGCCGGGCATCAGCGGTACGGTTCACCCGGGCCACACCCCAGGGTCCGCGTTCTACACGCTGGAGAGCAAAGGTGAAAAAATTACCTTTGTCGGCGACATCATTCACGTTGCCGCGGTTCAGTTCCCACAGCCCAACGTGACGATTGCTTACGATGAGGATCAGGACGGAGCCGCCCGGGTACGCAACGCAGCGTTCGCTGAGTTTGTGAAAAACAAAGATCTGATTGCGGCGCCACATCTGCCTTTCCCCGGGATCGGGTATGTGAAGAAAGGTGAGCGGGAAGGCTACGCGTGGGTTCCGGTGACCTATACCAACCGGGACGCCCAATAAGAGAGTCTCTGCGTCCCAGGCTAAATATTTCAGCCTGGGACCGCTATCTCACGCCCAGGGCCCCGCGGCCGGGTATTAACCAGCCGGCGAAATCTGTTCGGCCCTGCGCTCAACCTGTCAGACAGCCAGCCATTTTTTTGCGTTCGCTTTCATATTCGCTTCTAGTTCACTGTCACGCGTGGCAAATACGCGGCCGAGGGGAAAACCGCTTTGTTCCAGCAGATAAGCTAGCGCGGCATATTCCCGCGGATAGTTGGCAGCAATTTTTGAATCAATCTCAACCGGGCCCAGCGGAAAGGTGAAAATACCCATGTCGTAGATGCTCTGACGATGGAACAGCTTCCATACGCCCTCTCTCTTTTCTGCCAGATCGTAGAAACGATTGTGGCATTCGCATCCAATATTAAGTTTTATATTTTCAGCGATGATCATCGCATTGGTTTCAAGAATCGCTTTGTCGCCGCGGTCGTTAAAAGTGACGACGGGCGAGCCAATCATATGTTTTGTGCGCAAATCTGAAGCGCCCATACGCATGGAACCCTCGACAAAATCGCTCGCGAGCCCTTCGAACCAGGTAATTTCGATTGTGCCGTCCGGATGAAAAAGATTACGCAGCTGCTCCCATTCGCCCAGGTCGCGGTGCATCCAGCCATTCATGAGGTCGTTAAGATCCTGACGGTCTTGCAGTTGGTGAGTTTGCATTGTTTGGTTCCTGTTTGAGTTGATGCGTTCAGTTTGGCCGTGAAGCGGTTTATACTCAAATATATATATTTTACTAAACAATCATTTTTAATGATGAATCAGGGTGGCAATGGAACTCCGGCACTTACGCTATTTTTTGGCTGTTGCAGAAGAAGAGCATTTTGGACGCGCGGCTGAGCGACTCAATATTGTTCAGCCTGCGCTCAGCATGCAGATTAAAGCCCTTGAAACCGAGTTAGGCGGTCCGCTGTTTATCCGCACCAGCCGTCGTGTGGAACTTACTGAGGCCGGATCGCTTCTTCTCAGCGAAGCCAGACTGATGCTGGAACAGATGGAACACACGCGTCTGGCAGTCCAGCGTGCGATACGGGGAGAGACAGGGCGTGTACGGGTCGGTTTTGCCGGTAACGCCATTTTTAGTGGCAAAATGATTACCGATGTACGTCGCTTCCGTAAAACCCATCCGGATGCAGAAGTCACCATTCAGGAAATCGCTCCCCAGAAACAGGTAGCTGCGATCCTCGCAGGGCATATTGATGTCGGTTATACACCGGATAACAGTACGACAGCCGATCCGCAGATCAGGGTGCAGAAAACCGGAAATTGGGAGATGATAATCGCAATGTGTGACGATCATCCCTTAGCCATCCATCCGCACCTCTCCGTTGAAATGCTCGCCGGTCATCCCCTGGTCCTGTACGACGCGCATGACGCCAATGAAAATCTGACTGTGCTGCTGGCGCAGCAGCTCGGGGATGGTTTTTGCGTGGCACATCGTTCAAGCAGTACGCTAAGCGTTCTGGCATTTGCCGCAGCCGGGCTCGGTCTGGCGCTGGTTCCCGCCCCCCTGCAACAGGTGCAAATACCCGGACTGATTTACCGCAACCTGAATGCTCAGGCGTTGACCGCAAATCTGGTCATGATCAGCCGCATGCAGGAGCCAGGTAATGCAGTGACTGCTTTTCTGGCAATGGCTAACCTTCCCTGTTGAACAACGGCAGCAAGCTATGACGCACAATAAGATGCCCTCCTCCGATATGGATATGGACCTGATCCTGACGCTGGATGCGTTACTCAGGGATCAGAATATCACCCATGCCGCCGCGCGGCTGGGCATCAGCCAGCCGGCGATGCTTGAACCCACCACGTTCAACGCGCATAACAGCACCCGCACCTTTGTGATTGCCCTGCACGAGAACCCGGCGCTGATGCTGGGGGCAGAGTTGCAGAATCAGATTAGCAGCGCAGCACCAGGCATCCGCCTGCGTTTTGCGCTCCCGGAAACCCCGCTGCTGCCAGCGCAGATGGAAAATGGCGATGTGGATATTTATGTCGGCGTTAACGCGGGGGCGCACGATGCATGGGTCAGACGCAAGCTGTTTGACGATGAATATGCCACCGCCCAGCGAAAAGGCCATCCGCGCGGTACGGGACCGATGGATCTGGAAAGCTATTGTAGCCTTTCCCACCTGGTGGTTTCATCCGAGGGCGACCCGTTCGCAGGCTTTGTCGATCAGCATCTGGCGGGGCTTGGCCACCAGCGTAACGTGGTGATGTCGACGCAAAGCTATGCGATGGCGCCTGCGATTGTTGCCGGTACCGATTTGCTCTGCACCCTACCCAGACGCATGTTGCTACGGTTCACGCAAACGCTTGATATTTTTCCGCCGCCGCTGGATCTGCCGCCGATCGTCATCGGTATGTACTGGCACCCGAAAAACAGCCAGGATCCGGCTAACCGCTGGCTACGTGAACAGCTTCTTCAGGCCGCCGGACGTCAGGTGTGATCGAGGATACTCATCAATTTTTTCAGGACCTCAGAGCGAATAATCCGGTGGCAAACCAGCGTCAGCTCGCTCTCCCGGAGTCGGTCAAGAATATCCACAAAGACGACGTTTTGCACGCACATCGCCTTCGCTGAAGCCGGCAGCATGGCGATGCCAAACCCTGCCGAGACGAGACTTATCACCGTGGGGACATCGGTGGCACTTTGCACAACGTCAGGCTGTATGCCCGCGCTGTGGCAGGCATCATAGAAATATTGCTCCAGCCCCATCCCCTCCGGGTCGCGCAGGGCGATCCACTTCTCCTCTTTCACCGACGCAAGCGTCAGCGCGGCGGAGCCCGCCAGGCTATGTTGACGAGGTAAGGCCAGCACGGCCTTTTCCGTTGTAAATGGACGGCTTTGCAGATCGTCAGGCAATAGCGGTAACGGGGCACGAATAATGGCCACATCCAGCTGGTTGCTTTGCACGCCGGTATAAAGGGTTTGCACGTTACCCGTCATCATGGAAAGGCTGATGGCGGGCCATTTCTCATGTAAAAGCCGCAGCGCGGCGGGCAGCTTACTGTCGAATATCGCACTTGAAACACATCCGAGATTCAGCACGCCCTGTTCCCCTCTGGCCGTCTGTCTGGCATCCAGAATCGCCTGATCGGTCATTAAAATCGCGACTCTGGCTTTACTGAGAAATGCCTCACCGGCTGGCGTCAGCGTCAGGCGACGATTCGCCCGGCTAAAGAGCAAGACCCCAAGACGATCTTCAAGCGTTTTTATCTGCTGGCTCAGCGCTGGCTGCGCCATGTTAAGGCGCTCCGCCGCCCGATGCATGTGAAGCTCTTCCGCCACCACGATAAAATTGCGCATCAGTCGAAACTGCATACCATGCCTTTATTATTGATAATAAAATTCTTATTAAAATAGCATAAATGATGCAATTGATAGCCCTCTTCTTCCGGTTAAGAATGGAAGCCTTCATCCGAGGAGGGAAATATGAAAAAACACATCAACGATCTCAGAAGTGCTATCGAACTGCTCAAACGCCATGAAGGTCAATACCTTGAAACCAGCCATCCGGTCGATCCTGACGCGGAGCTGGCGGGTGTGTACCGGCATATTGGTGCTGGCGGCACGGTAAAACGTCCGACGCGCATTGGCCCGGCGATGATGTTTAACGCTATTAAGGGATATCCCGACTCGCGTATTCTGGTCGGAATGCACGCCAGCCGCGAGCGGGCGGCGCTCCTGTTGGGCTGCGAGCCCTCTGAACTGGCAAAACATGTCGGCCAGGCCGTGAAAAACCCGATTGCTCCCGTTGTGGTTCCAGCGGCACAGGCGCCGTGTCAGGAACAGGTGTTTTATGCCAACGATCCGGACTTCGATCTGCGTAAATTGCTTCCGGCACCGACCAACACGCCGATAGATGCCGGTCCGTTCTTCTGTCTGGGGCTGGTGCTGGCAAGCGATCCGGAAGATGCCTCACTGACCGATGTCACTATTCACCGTCTCTGCGTGCAGGAGCGCGATGAGCTCTCCATGTTCCTTGCCGCAGGCCGCCATATTGAAGTGTTCCGTAAGAAAGCCGAGGAGGCGGGCAAACCGTTGCCGGTCACGATCAATATGGGTCTCGATCCCGCTACCTATATTGGCGCCTGTTTCGAAGCCCCTACCACGCCCTTCGGCTACAACGAGCTGGGTGTCGCCGGCGCGTTACGTCAGACCCCCGTAGAGCTGGTGCAGGGTGTGGCCGTAAATGAAAAAGCGATAGCGCGTGCGGAAATTATCATCGAAGGCGAACTGCTGCCGGGCGTGCGTGTAGAAGAAGATCAGCATACCCACACCGGGCACGCGATGCCGGAATTTCCCGGCTACTGCGGGGAGGCTAACCCCTCCTTACCGGTAATCAAAGTGAAGGCCGTCACGATGCGTCATCAGGCGATCCTGCAAACCCTGGTAGGACCGGGCGAGGAGCACACCACGCTGGCCGGTTTGCCAACGGAGGCCAGCATCCGTAATGCGGTCGAAGAAGCCATCCCCGGTTTTCTGCAAAACGTCTATGCGCATACCGCTGGCGGCGGCAAGTTCCTTGGCGTATTGCAGGTGAAAAAACGCCAGCCCTCTGACGAAGGGCGTCAGGGTCAGGCGGCACTCATCGCGTTAGCCACCTATTCCGAGCTTAAAAACATTATTCTCGTCGACGAAGATGTGGATATTTTCGACAGCGACGACATCCTGTGGGCGATGACCACCCGTATGCAGGGCGATGTCAGCATCACCCATCTGCCGGGGATCCGCGGACACCAGCTCGATCCGTCTCAGGCCCCGGACTACAGCCCCTCCATTCGTGGCAACGGGATCACCTGCAAAACGATTTTCGACTGTACGGTGCCCTGGGCGCTTAAGTCCCGCTTTGAGCGTGCGCCCTTTATGGAGGTAGACCCGACGCCATGGGCGCCTGAACTGTTTAAAAAATAGCGTTAACCGGAAAATCTTCTTCACCCTTCACGGGCTGAGGGTTTCCCACAAAATAATGCCTGCACAGACGGCCCCCTCTCCCTTGAGGGAGAGGGCTGGGGTGAGGGGGAACATACGGCGCTGGTGGTCATTCCGTTCACTTAGGGCATCGCTGAAAGCCCTCAGTTTTTCTGAGGTAACGTTATAGCTTTTTCTTTCAAATTACTGGGTAACCCTCTCCTTCACGGGTGAAGAACCTCACGCTGAAATTGCCGCGTCCCCTGCTTTCTTGTAACCTTTGAGCGTTTATCACATCCCCATAAAAAATGAGACTACCGGACGCCTATGACAGCACATGTTTCCAACGATCCTTTGCATGGCGTAACGCTCGAAATGCAGGTTAACGCGCTGGTTGCGCGATATGGCTGGAATGAACTGGGCAACCGAATCAAAATCAACTGTTTTCGCAAGGACCCGAGTGTTAAATCGAGTCTGAAGTTCCTGCGCCGCACCCCATGGGCGCGGGCGGAAGTTGAAGCCCTCTACCTCGACTCTCTTCACGATGACGGTAACGGGGAACAGGACGAACCGGCGTTTAATCCCTGGACGGATAGCCGGACACCCAGGAGCTAACACGCAAATGATGCGACACGTAAAACGGACTGGCGCGCTGCTTGGCTGCGCGCTTTTACTGGTAAGTTGCACTTCCAAACCACCCAAATCACTCGTTACCCCGCTGCCGCAGGCGAAACCTCTACAGCAGACTAACGAACCCATGCGCGGGATCTGGCTGGCGACCGTCTCCCGTCTCGACTGGCCTCCCGTGTCATCAGTGAATGGCCGTAGCGCGGACCAGCGTATCGCCCAGCAACAGCGGGCGCTGACGGACAAGCTCGATAAGCTGAAAAAACTTGGGATCAATACCGTCTTCTTTCAGGTAAAACCGGACAGTACGGCGCTGTGGGCCTCTAAAATACTGCCCTGGTCAGATACCCTGACGGGGACTATCGGGGAAGATCCCGGTTACGATCCGCTTCAGTTTATGCTGGATGAAGCGCACAAGCGCGGGATGAAGGTTCATGCCTGGTTTAACCCGTACCGCGTTTCCACCAACACGAAGCCGTCGACCATCGCCGCGCTTAACCGCACCTCGTCGCTTCATCCTTCCAGCGTGTACGTCCAGCATCCGGAGTGGATCCGCACCTCGGGGGATCGTTTTGTTCTCGACCCGGGCATTCCCGACGTGCGGGACTGGATAACCCAGGTGGTGATGGAAGTGGTAAATCACTACCCTGTCGACGGCGTTCAGTTCGATGACTATTTTTACACCGAGACGCCGGGGTCCACCCTGAATGATGCCTGGACCTTCAGGCGCTATGGCGAAGGATTTGCGTCAAAAGCGGACTGGCGTCGACACAATACGCAGCAGTTGATTGTGCAGGTTTCAAGGGCGATCAAGCAGGCTAAACCTGAGGTCGAATTTGGCGTTAGCCCGGCGGGGGTCTGGCGCAATCGCTCCTTCGACCCGGCAGGCTCGGACACGCGCGGTGCCGCAGCCTATGATGAATCCTACGCTGACACGCGCAAATGGGTACAGCAGGGTTTACTGGATTACATTGCGCCGCAGATCTACTGGCCCTTCGCCCGCGACGCGGCACGTTACGATGTGCTGACAAAATGGTGGGCTGACGTGGTGAAACCGACCCATACCCGCCTGTATATCGGGATCGCGTTCTACAAAGTGGGCGCGCCTTCCAGAAACGAACCGGACTGGACGGTGAACGGCGGCGTACCGGAGCTGAAAAAACAGCTCGACCTCAACGATTCACTGCCAGACGTTAAGGGCACCATCCTGTTCCGTGAAGACTATCTTAACCAGCCGCAGACGCAGGAGGCGGTAAATTACCTCCGGGGACGCTGGGGTAGTTGACTGAAAAAAGGCAGAAACGTCCTGTTTCTGCCTTTCTTTTTACGGCTTCGGTCCGAACATTGCCTCAAGCTGTTTTGCGTCTGGCATACCCACGACCTGTTGCAGTTCGTTTTGCTCATTCAGGTAATAAATAGCCGGTGTGGCATTCGCGCCGAGACTGTCCATTAGCGTCTGGTGATTTTGCAGGATCTCAACGGTTTCCCGGGAAGCCGCAGCTTCAGGTTTCGGCAGCTTTTTCCCGCCGGACAGCTCGTACGCTTTCCAGGCCGATACCGGATCTTTCGCATTCAGGATCGCGGAGGCGTTACGCCCGCTGTTCGGGTTAAGAAACGCAACCAGCAGCGTATTGAGCTGAACCTTGCCAGCCTTCACCCACGGCTGCGCTTCAGCCCAGAACTGCTTGCAGTACGGGCAGAACGGGTCGGCAAAGACAAAGACTTTACGCGGGGCACTCTCCGCGCCCTCTTTCAGGGGATGCGCGGCATTGAGCTTTTTCCACATCTCGCGGCCCATCGGGGCGTAGATCTCTTTCTGGAAAAAGGCTTCGCTGAGGTTGGTTCCCTTCTCATCATACAGATAGCCAGACACGACGTGCTTTCCGTCAGGGGTCAGAAAGAGCGTCACGCCCATGTCCTGATATTGTCCCAGCCACGCTGGCGCGCCGCCGGGGGCGTCAATTTTCTTGATGATTTTGATGTCCTGCTGTTCACTGAAGTGCTTCACCACATCCGGAAGCGGCTCCTCTGCCCTGACCAGCCCTGAAACCATCAGAGCAGAGAGTAACAGCACCTTTTTCTTTGCTAACCGTTGAAGCATAACGCCCCCTCTAAGATATTGTTTTTCAGAGTGGTCGAAGTTTATTGCCCTGTCAACGCTTCATAAATATCCTTGAGGCGACTACGCAAAAATCGCACGGCTTTGTGTTTGCGGGATAATAACGCCTGCACACTGTCGCCTGTTTCCTCTGCCAGCATCTTCATGCTGTAGCCCTCAAATTCCGTTTTTTCAAACACCTCGCGCTGAGGTGGCGGCAGTTCCGACAGGGCTTGCCCCAACTCTTCCCATAGCAGCATGTTGAGATACTCTTCCTCCGGCGTTTGCGGTACGCCGAATAACGTTTCTGCAATCTCCTGCTCCGGAAAGTCTTCGTCATCTGCTGTCAGGTACCCCGGCAGTGAAACCTCGTGCTTTTTTCGCGCCCGGTCGATCATCTCATTTCGTGCGGCGCGAAACAGCCAGGCGGCGACGTTCTCGACCGGTTGTTCCACTTTCATCAACTGCCAGGTCACTTCCTGAAGAATATCATCGACATCATCACGAACCGCAGTCCGTCCGCGAATGAAGGCTTTTAGCCGCGCGCGGCAGGCTTTGAGTGCCGAGATCAGTAATGATTCCCCCGCCTCACCGGCTTTCATATCGCTCACTCGGCTTCCGGCGCTTTCGCACCGTTATCATCTCGCTTTTCATCCCGGCCATCGTGCCACCGGCAATGACCGTGGCGCCCAAATCCCGCCCGACGCTGCTGAATGAAGGCCTCACGTTGTTCGGGGCTCATATTCATCCATTGTTCGTGCATACGGCGGTGCGCACCGAACATGCCCGGACGGAAACCCAGCCCACCGAAAAGAATGCGGCTCAGCAGCAGGATCCCCAGCGCCTGCCAGAAGCCAATGGCTTTAACCCCCAGGATGGCCGGGAGCAACGCGTTCCACAGGGACATGACCAGCAGGCCAAGCACCACGAACAGGACTGCGCCAATCACGATACCCTTACCCATACGATGGCGGCCCAAACCACGCCCGTGACCTTTTCCGTGCATATCAAAATTTCTCATGTGTACCTCGTTTATGTTGAATGATTATGGTCTCTGAGGAGGTAGACGGATGAGGAACAGAAATATTGCCGGGGAAAGATAAAATTTATGTCATAGCGGCTTTGTACGGATAACAGTAATGGCTGAAGGAGATTGTGCAGCGGCTACATGCAGACATTAAAAAGGCTCCCTCAGGAGCCTCTCTGAACATCACGCCGTAGCAGGCAAACTAAAGCTCGAGATACTCTGGGACAGCTGCTGCGCCTGCTCCTCCAGCGAGGCGGCGGCGGCGGCGGATTGCTGCACCAGCGCCGCGTTCTGCTGGGTCACACCGTCCATCTCCGTTACGGCCTGCCCAACCTGACCAATCCCGCGGCTCTGCTCTTCTGAGGCAACCGAAATCTGTTCCATCAGCGTATGCACTTTATTCACAGAGCTGATAATAGAATCAATCACCTCTCCCGAACGATTCACCAGTTGTGCACCGTTTTTCACGCTGGAAACAGACTGGGCGATAAGGCTTTCGATATCTTTCGCCGCCACCGCGCTTTTTTGTGCCAGGGTGCGCACTTCACTTGCTACCACGGCAAATCCTCGCCCCTGCGTGCCAGCACGCGCCGCTTCAACGGCCGCGTTTAGCGCCAGAATATTAGTCTGGAAAGCAATGCTGTTGATGACGCTGGTGATGTCCTCAATACGCTTCGAATTGGACGCGATAGTATTCATCGTTTCGATGACTTCACGGGTTACCGCTTCACCGGTATGGGCATTTTTCACGGCATCCTGCACCAGCTTACCGGCCTGGAAAACGTTGTCGGTGTTATTCGCCACCGTCGCGCTCAGCTCTTCCATGCTGGCGGCCGTCTGGGTCAGGGCCGAAGCCTGTTGCTCGGTACGGGAGGCCAGGTCGATATTGCCGGAGGCAATTTCCTGCGCCGCATGCGTCACAGTGTGGCTGGCATCGCGCACCTGAGAAATGGTGGAGAGCAGCGCCTGGCGCATCTGCTCCATCGAGGACATCAGGTGATTGATTTCATTCCCGGAATCACGCTTGATCGGTACCGGTACGTCCAGCTTCCCGGCCGCAATCTGGCGACAGTGCTCGCGCGCCAGGTTCACCGGCGCAAAGACCACGCGTTTCATCAGCAGGCTGACGGCGAAGATCACCACCACGAACAGCACCGCAATGCAGGCGATAATAACCAGACCCGACACGAAATTATGGCTCGCATCCTCGTTCAGCGTTTTGGCGTACTTCTGGTGAACGGAGAGAACCTGATCGAGCACAATTTCATATTGGCGATCGAGTTGAGACACCACGGGAATAAGAGCGTTGAACCGCGACACATCGTGAGCGGCGGCAGCGGCGATGAGAGGCGCCAGTCCCTGGTTACGGTAGTTTTGCCACGCCTCCTGGTAGGCAGTGACCAGCGGGGCTTCGTCCGGCAAACGCGGCGAGGCCATAAACGCCGAAAATGCACTATCGGCTTTGGTCAGCGCCTCTTTAACCGAGGCCAGTTTCGCAGACGGGTCGGTAGCGTCCCCCGCTTCCACCATTTTCACATACTCCATAACCCTGACGCGCAGGGTTCGGCTGTGGTTAATGGGATCAATAATGGACAGAACCACCTGAATTTCTTTGTTCACATTATCCAGCGAAGTATTACTTTTAATGATGAGCCCAACGCTGGTGATAGTGCTGGCCACAAAGAAGAAAAGCAGGGAAAACAGGATAATCAGGGATGATTTTTTCAACGACATAACACACCTCAGGGATATAATTTCCCTTTGGTTATCGGCTGAATCCAATCTTTAATTAATTAAAGTTATTGATGTCACCCTAAGACGTTACCCTGTCACTCCACGGACTTGTATCGCCGTTGCAGGGTGGCATCCAGCTTACGCTGGATCGGCTCCGGCGTTTCCCCTTCAATCAGTTTGCCAATCAGATCAAAGCAGTGCCAGGCGAGCTGGCGGTTATCCTGACGAACGGTATCGACAGGAATGGTCAGAGAATCATAGAGATAGTGATCGTCAAAGCTGGCCAGACGCATATCGCTTTGCAGCAGATTATGTTGCCCCATATAGCGCAACACCCCTTCCAGAAGACCGCAGGCGGCGGTAAAAAGGGCTTTTGGCGGGCGGCCCAGGCGTGCGCAAAGCTCGGCAAACATTTCGTAGCCGGAGCTCGGATGGTAATTACCATGAATGATCCACTCCGGACGTAACTCGACGCCAGCGTCACGCAGCCCCTGCTTAAACCCTTCAAGACGGTCACGCGTCGGGGAAAGCCGCGGCTGACCGCCGAGGAAGTAGAACTCATCCGGATGCTGGCGCGCGATGTCGGCCACCAGTGTGGCGGTTGGGGTAATTGAATCGGTGAGAACCAGCGGCAGAGAACTGTCGTTCATATGACGGTCAAAAAGCACAACGGGCAACTGTTCGCTCAGCTTTTGATAGTCGGCGTCGTTGAGCATGCTGGAGGCGACAATCAGCCCGTCCACCTGGCGGGCCACCATGTTATTGACCACCACCGTCTCCTGGCCCGGATTTTCATCGCTACAGGAGATCAGAAGCTGAACACCCGCCTCGCGGCAGAGGGTCTCCAGCTCATGAGAAAAAACGGCAAACCCGTAGTTGGTGATTTCCGGCACCACCAGACCAATGGTGTGGCTGCGGTTGTCCCGCAGCGAACGGGCGTGAATGCTGGGCTGATAATGATGTTCTTTGGCAATCGCCAGCACACGCTCGCGTGTCTCCTCCGCCACCCGAAGCTCTTTGCTGCGGCCGTTCAGAACCAGGCTGGCGGTGGCTTTTGATACCCCCGCGAGCTCCGCGATATCTTTAATGGTGACGCGTTTTGTTTTTCTCACAACGACTTAGATCCGGCTGCCAAAACCTCTATTCTATCATGCAGCTGCGCAGCGACCAGTAGCGTAATGTGATATCGGACGCACCTTCGAAGCGTACCTGGGCCGGATGGTCAGGAAAATAGCGGCTGCTCATGACGCCTTCACCGTGATTGATGAAAATTTCGACGCTGGAACAGTCGCACAGCACGCGTAAATGATGAACATTGCCCTGCCAGTAGCGGGTCAGCGTGTCTGTGGTTTTCAGACTGGCGCGTTCCAGACGGATCCCCTCATCATCCACAATCAGCCGCAACGCGCCGGCAAAATCCACGTTCACGCTCGATGCGCTCAGTTCGAACTCAAGACGCGCTCCCGCCAGCACCGGGGCATCGCTGGCGCGTCCCTGCCAGAGATGTTCATCCTCGCGCAGCGTTTCCAGCTCACGGACCGGGGTTTGCCAGAGCTTACCGTCGCGGTAGCGCAGCTCGCGAGGACAGGTCATCTGGTGGATCCAGCCGTGCGCCCGCGTAGGCTGGAGCATCTCTTCGCCGTCCGGCACGCCCAACCAGCCGATGAGGATGCGGCGGCCATCTTCTGCCACCGTGGTTTGCGGCGCGTAAAATTCGAAACCGGCGTCAAGCTCATGCAGCTCGCCGTGCGCAAATGCAGGCGTCTGATAATCAAATGCCCCGCTCATCCAGACGGCCGGATAGGTGTTGAGATAGCGATGCGGTTCGCGCGCCAGCCCCTGCGGGCAGCAAATCAAGACGTGTGTGCCATCAAGCTCAAACAGATCCGGGCACTCCCACATATAGCCCGCGTCCGTGAGTCCGTTGACGCCGTGACCGGCGATTTCGCCGCAGGACGCCCAGGTGTGTAAATCGGCTGACGTAAACAGCAGCACCTTGCCGCGCTGCTGTCGATCCTGCGCGCCGAGCACCATGTACCACAGCCCGTCATGCCACCATACTTTCGGATCGCGGACGTGCCCGGTGTACCCGTCCGGCAGGGGCAACACCGGTCCCAGTTTGGCAAACGTGCCATCGTCATTTTGCACCGCCAGACACTGCCAGGCGGTGCGGCCGCCATCGTCAAACTTAACGTTGCCGGTATAGCACAGGGTCAGCACGCCGTTGTTATCCACGGCGCTGCCGGAGTAACAGCCATTGCGGTCATACTCTTCGTCAGGCATCAGCGCCATTGGCTCGTGCTGCCAGTGCACCAGATCTGCTGAGCTCCAGTGCCCCCAACACTTGTAGCGATGATCGCAGCCCAGCGGGTTCCACTGATAAAACAGATGGTAGCGCCCGGCAAACCAGATAAACCCGTTCGGATCGTTCATCAGCCCTGTCACCGGTGCGGGATGCCACTGCGGATAGTGGCTGTCCGCCAGCGCACGCGGCTGGCCTTGCATAACGGCCTGCAACACGGCAGGCCAGCGGGAAGATAAGGTCATTATTCAGAGTCCGTTTTATATTTCAGCAGCAGAGAGACGGTGAACGCCACGCCAAAGGCAATCACCATGCCGATTATATAGTTGAGCAGCGAGCTGGCCTGGACAATCGCCATGCCGGGAAGCGCCGTCAGGCCAACGGCGGTCATGTAGACATGCACCGACACCACCCAGGCACCGCCCGCCGCACCACCGATCAGCGCCGCGATAAACGGCTTCACAAAACGCAGGTTGATGCCAAAAATTGCCGCTTCGGTGATGCCCAGCATCGCGGAAAACGCCGACGGTAAGGTAATGGCTTTGATTTTGGCATCGCGGGTTTTGAACCACACCGCCAGACACGCCCCGCCCTGCGCCACGTTCGCCATCGCCCAGATCGGCAGCAGGAAGTTAACGCCAATCGACGGATTACCCAGCAGCCCGGCCTCAATGGCGTGGAAGCTGTGGTGAATGCCGGTAATGACAATCACCGAATAGAGCCCACCAAACAGCAGCCCGGCCAGCCAGCCCGCGTGGGCAATCAGAGTGCTAAGAATGAAGGAGATTCCGTCGCCCAGCGCGCGTCCCGCCGGGCCAATAATCAACAGCGCAATGAAGCCGGAGATAATGACGGTCAGGAACGGCGTCAGGATCAGATCTAACGCATCCGGGATCGCCCGGCGCAGCTGTTTTTCCACAATGCTCATAAACCACACCGCCAGCAGCACCGGGAAGACGGTTCCCTGATAGCCAATCATGGCGATTTCAAGACCGAAGAAGTTCATGGTGTGGAAGCCGGACGCTACGCCCCAGGCGTTGGTCAGCGCCGGATGAGTCAGGATGCCGCCGAGCGTTGCCCCCAGATACGGGTTGCCGCCAAACTCCCGCGCGGCGGTGAAGCCAATCAGGATCGGCAGAATAATAAACGCCGCCGAGCTGCACATATCCAGCATGATATAGAGCGCGTTATCCGGGTTAACCCAGCCGTAGGTTTTAACCATCCCCAGCAGGCCCATCAGCAGGCCCGAGGCCACGATCGCCGGGATAATCGGCACGAAGATGTTGGAGAGCAGACGCGCGATACGCTGGAACGGGTTCAGCTTGCGGGCCGCAATATCCGCCGCTTCCGATTTACTGGACTCGCTAATCCCTGCCGCCTGAATAAACGCGGCGTAAACCTTATTCACCACCCCGGTGCCGAAGATTACCTGCATCTGCCCGGCGTTTCGAAAACAGCCTTTCACGCCTTCAACCTTGCCGATAGCCTGCTGGTCGGCAAGCGCATCATCGACCAGCACCAGACGAAGGCGCGTGGCGCAATGTGCCGCGCTGGCAATGTTCTCTTTGCCACCGAGCAGCGGAATAAGCTCGCGCGCAATATGATTAAAATCCATAGATACCTCTTCCTGACCTCTTTTTATGGTGTTCGAAACGCCCCCGCGATGCGGGAGCGTGAAGGGTTAAAACCAGGTTTCCATCTGCACCCCAAAGTTCCATTCCCCGCCCGCGTTGAAGCCGCTGCTGCCAAAGGCGTCATCGCTGGCGTAGTTATCCAGCTTGCTGCTCCAGTCCATCCAGGTGGCGAACAGGCGCAGCTCCGGACGGCTGAAGAAATCGCCAATTTTGCCCGCCTTTAACGTCGGGGCGAAGGTCAGCTTGTAGAAGCTACCGTTAACCGCATTGCGATCCTTGTAGCCTTCCGGGCTTAAATCCATGTACTGATAGCTGCCTTCGAACGCGAGGGCGAAATTCTGGGTCACCTCTTTGATCAGACGCGTATTGAGCGTGACCCACTCGTAGCTGTCGCCCTTCACGTAGCGGTCCTTACTGCTTTGCGCCAGCACGGCAGGCGCAATGTGCCAGCCACCGCCCAGCGGCGTGACACCGTAACTTGCAAAACGCCAGGTATCGGCTTCTGACAGCAGCGCGCCGTCTGAACCAATGCTTTTCACCTCGGCGCCCAGACCGTGGCCGTAAAGCAGCGCCGTTTTGGCGGAACCTTCCCGCAGGCCGTAGAAGCTCTCGTTATGCAGACCAACCAGCGCATGTACCCCGTTATTGGCCGCGTCGGTTTTAATCGGATCGCCGTTGCTGTCCTTACGGTCGTCATTATCTTTTGCCCGTAAGCCGCTGACCATCATCTGCACCGGCCCGGCGAAGTGATTCATGCTGAGGATGTAGTTCTGAACGTTGTTGTCGATCTCCTCTTCGCTGCCGAAGTTACGGCCATAAAGGGAGAAGTTACTGCGCAGCGTATCGTTCCACTTCACGTCGTAGACGCCGCCGCCGGTCCCGGCGAGAAACACCACGTCGGAATCCAGCCAGTGAATGTCGAAGTTGTCGCGGTCAAAACGCTTACCCGCCCAGAAGGTACTGCCCTTCAGCGCACCGGTAAAGTCCGGCAAATTGCCCAGCTCGGCAAAGGCCTGACGAATGTTCAGGTCGCTGCTGTCTGCCGACCAGTCGTTATAGGTTTTCTGGCCGTCGGCCAGCATCGCCTTAAAGCGCGTCGTCGCACCATTCTCCAGCGTCTGTTTGTGCTCAACATTCAGCTCAACGTAGGTATCCGCTTCGTTCCCCAGACGCCCGATGGCCCCGCCGGTTTCCCCGGCGGGCGTCAGATAAGGGCCGCTTTTGCTGCTGGAGGCCGCGTCGTTCATCAGCAAGCCGGAACGGGCGTAACCGTGAAATTCAAAACCGCCTGTCCGGTCGGCTTTTTCTTCCAGCACCGTAGTACGTTGCGCCACCGCCTGTGTGGAGGTCTGCGCTTCCTGCTGCGCAGCCACCAGCTGCTGTGTTTTCTGTTCCGCTGCCGTGGCGCGCTTTTCAGCAACCTGCGCGCGGGTTTCCGCCTCCTGCAAACGCTGCTCCAGCGCCGCCAGGCGCGCTTCGATACGTGTCATATCCGTCTGGGCAAAAACAGAGGTACTCCCGGCCAGCATGCCTATCATCACGGCAAGTCTGCGTTTTTTATACATTTTGTCGCATCCCTAATAACTATCGGTGAAAGTGCTAAATTGCTAAACCGGTTTAGGCTGATGATACTAAACCGTTGAATTTTGGATCGGCAACGTTTTTTGCTAAACCGTTTTAGTAAGTGTGATCGAGGCGACAATTCAGGCCGCCGACCGGAGGCCTGGAGAGGTGAATTACAGTTCGTGATGATAAGGCAGCGCGGTCATTGCCCCTTTTGCGGTTGTCGCCAGCGCCCCACAGCGCTGCGCCAGCGTGATGACCTCTGAAAGACGGGCCTGGCCATCACGAGCCAGACCGAACAGCAGCCCGGCGACGAAAGCATCCCCCGCGCCGGTGGTATCAATGCATTCCACGGGTGATGCAGGATAGTGCGTCAACGCGCCTTTCTGCCAGGCGGTTACGCCCTCTTTTCCCTGCGTCACCAGCACCAGCCTGGCCGGACAGGTGCGCATCAGCGCCGCCAGCCCCTCATGGACCTGCGCATTTCCGGTTAAGAACGCCAGTTCTTCCACCGAGATTTTCACCACATCTGCACAGGCTAATGCCCGCTCAAGACACTGACGCAGCACGACTTCATCGTGCCAGAGATCGGCGCGGATATTGGGGTCAAAGCTGACGAATCCCCCCGCCAGTCTGATAGCGGACATCGCCTGAAACGTCGCGGAACGGCTGGGTTCGGCGCTGAGCGCGATAGAGCAGACGTGCAGCCACTCCCCGGCGCGGAATGGCGGGAGATCGGCAGAGTCGAGGAATAAATCAGCGCTCGGGCGAACCATAAAGGTAAAGGAACGTTCACCGTCGTTATCGAGATCCACCACCACCGTGGAGGTGCGATGCTGCGGGTCCAGGCGCAGCCATTCTGTATTAACCTGCTCATCCGCAAGCGTTTTTTGCATAAAATGCCCGAAGGGGTCGTCGCCCACCCGGCCTATAAAGGCGCTTCTGCCGCCCAGACGCGCAACCCCTACCGCGACATTGGCCGGTGCGCCGCCAGGACATTGCAGCAGTTTGCCCTCTCCGTCGGACAACAGATCCACCACGGCATCGCCAAGTACCCAGATCGTCTCCATATCACCTTCTTAGCTAAATCATGTTAAACCGGTTTAGCTATTTAAGCACAGGCAGGGTGTCGGGGAAATATGGCGAGGGAAAATTTGCTTAACCCACCCGATGGGGCCAGTGGATATCACCTACGCCATTGAGCTGCGGGCGGGCGAACAAAAAGCCCTGGAAGCGGCGAATACCGGCGGATTCAAGCCAGCACCACTCTTCTATCTTCTCAATGCCTTCTGCGACCAGCGTAATCTCCAGATCGGTGCAGCAGCTGATTATCGACTTCACAATCGCCTGCTTGGGCCCGCTCAGGTGGATATCGCTGACGATCTCTCTGTCGATTTTGAGCTTATCCGGCTGAAACCGGGTGAGCAGTGAAAGACCAGCATAGCCGGAACCAAAATCATCTATCGCCAGCCCAACCCCTTCCGCGCGCAGCTGTTTAATGGCGCTGTTAAACTGGTTGAAGCCAGAGATCATCTCGTTCTCAGTGACTTCAATGATCACCTGCTCTGGCTGTAGATTGTGCTTTTTGATCTGCGTTACCAGGAACTCTACCGCGCCCGGCACGTTAACCAGCGACATTGGCAGCAGGTTCACCGCCAGTTTGTGGCTGCCGATGCCGAGCTTTTGCGCCAGCGCAAAGGTCCAGGCTTTGGTTTGCAGGTCGACTTCGTAAATCTGTTCACGATCGAGACTACGGAAGAAATGCTCCGGGCTGCCGCCGTCGTTTCCGCGTATAAGCGCTTCGAGAGAACTGATTTTGCCTTCGGACGGCTCGACAATGGGTTGCAGCGCAAACTGGCAGGGCTGTCCCGCCAGCAGACCTAACCCTTTACCAAACGGCGCGCGCTCTCGCGAAAGCGTCCATTTATCAGGCTCATAGTCCGAAGCGGGTGGGATAGCGGTTTTGCCGGTGATAAAGGTCTGAATAAATTTGAAGACCCGATCCTCAGAAGTCAGATAGCTTTCCAGCTTGCTGTAATGCAGAACCGACGCCAGAACCGCTTTCGGGGTCTGAACGTCCAGGTCAAACAGCAGCATTCCCACGTCTTCGAAACGTCTGCGCGGGCCGTAATCGCGCATCAGCTCCACCACGCCGGTATGCCGGTCATCCGCACGGATGGTGTTAAAAAGCGCGACGACGCGCTGTTCCGTGCCTTCGAGAATTTGCAGAACGTCACGTCCACGGGAGAGAAGAATGCCTGAGATGCCCTGCTCCGTATTACGGATCCTGGCCTGTTCGACCAGCGCGCTTAACGCTGCGGAGGTGCAGGTTAAGCTCAGCTGGCTTCGATAAATAAGAGTTGTCAGCACAGAAACGGGGTCCGGTATGGGGTATACGCCTGAACGGTACTGTTTAACACAGTTCCCCGGTGTGACCTAATCTATTCCACGTCGGGCTTAATTCTCCCCGATACGGCTGTCGATCTGCGTCTGCATATAATCGTAGAACGGATTCGACGTCACGCGCATCAGCGCATCTTTGCCGACGCTCAGAACCGATGTTTCTCCCCACAGGGCTATCGTCCCCAGGCTGATACCGTAGTGGTTTTTCACCTCAGGATGGCGGCCATACAGATCGTCATCAGGCGGGAACGGAATAGCAACATGCGACAGGGAATAAACCTCCTGCGGATACGCGACCGACAGCGGCATCACCGTTTCCCGGGTGCTACCCGCTGGCGTCGTCTTTGCCACCATATCAAACCTGTCGGGGCTGGCATTGGTCACAATTGTGACGCTGTAACGTCTTTTTGCCTTGGGCAGCATGTCAGCCACCGCCGTCCAGGACGATGGCCTGAACAGTGGACGGAAACTCCCGGCCTGGTTGATATCAAAAACTACCAGTTCGCTGCCGTTTGCCGGAAGCTGGTCAAACAGCCCGCTAACCACGGCGCGGGTACTGACCGTTGAATCCATGACCGACTGAAACGCCAGTACCGGCGGAAACTGCGCCAGTTTGTGATCATGAACATCGCGGTTTATCTGCTCATGCAGCGCCTGGGTAAGCAGCCAGGACTGACGTGCTGCATTCACCGGGAACGAATTATATTTATAAGGATTATATTCCGGCGAAATGTTGAGCCACGCGGCTTTGGCAAACGCCGGTAACATAGCCGGTAGCCCGGCGAATCCGGCAAAGCGCGCAAACGCCGTGACGCCAATCATCGGTGAGAGCAAAACGATCTGCTGAGGTTTACGCAGTTCAGGCGCATCAAGAGCGTCGAGGGCGTATTTCATCGCCAGCGCCCCGCCGTTGGAGTAGCCCACCAGATGCAGGGGAAGATCGTTCCCCGTCAGGCGTGTCGCTTCACGAACCGCAAGGCGCGATGCGGCCAGCCAAGCCTCCCAGTCAACGTCTGTCAGCGCGCCCGGCGCCGTGCCGTGTCCGGGCAAACGAGGCACTACGGCCACAAAGCCGTGCAGTTGATAATTCACAGCCAGATGCCTGACGCTGTAGGGCGAATCCGTCAGACCGTGTAGCAATACCACCGCCCCGCGCGGCTTTCCGGCAGGCATCAGCACGAACGACCGATTTGCATCCGGGGAAAAGTGTCCTGGCCACACCAGGCTCTGGCGGTAATAACGGTTCAGCGGCGTGCGCTCTGCGGGTGTGACATTCGCCGTCACCTCAGCGTCGAGAGCGGTGAAGATGGCGTTTTCCCGCGCGACATACGCTGCGAAGGTCGCGTTATCCATCTCCTGCACGGACATTTCGTCAGCCCGCCAGGTGTGCCAGTGATGCAGGGCCGGCCCCTGCTGCGAAAGATAAACCCGCACCGCCAGCAGCACGAGCACAATGATCCCGATGACCATCGCTATTTTTTTTGCGAGAGCCATCAGGCGCACGCTGACCCGCCAGGGCAAATTCGCCATGTGAGGCTCCCTCCCTTATCCACAGAGCGTTCATCTTACCAAAAAATGTGAAGAGGCTGACGTATTCACCAAATAGATACCGCTCAGGCCGGACACTGCACCAAAAGTGAACTACGCTGCACAAATGTTGAGCATCTGTTAAACAAATATTGCATTAACTTTGCTGCACAGCGCGTTTTCGCCGCAATGTGAACGTGGCACGCGTCCTGCATTGTTAATCCGGTAACAGAAACCCGGCCTTTGACAGCCAGTTAACAGCGAGGCGGTATGACGACCAAACCTGAGGTGTTGAGCCGTATCGAAGCGACCTTTAGCCAGCTCACCCCGAGCGAAAAGCGGGTGGCAAGCTGGATGCTGGCGCACGTCGGGCAGATCCCCTTTGAAACGGCAGAGAGCGTGGCGCTGGCCACGGCCACCAGCGGGATCACCGTCGGACGCTTTCTGCGCAAGCTGGGCTATCGCAACCTGGACGACGCCAAAAAAAGCCTGCGCGATCCCCACCAGCCCTGGGGCATTAACGAGCGTCTCGACTCCTGGAAGCAGCAACAGCCGCTGTCGGATCGCCTTCAGCACTCTCTGTCGCTGGAGGTGGACGCCATTGCCCATGTTTATCAGCTGGCGCAAAGCGAGACGTTCAGGCAGGTAGTCCAGCAACTTACCCATGCCGACGCAGTTTTCGTGCTGGGGATCCAGTCCACGCGCGGGATCGCCAATGCGTTCTTCAGCCATCTTGAGTATCTGCGCCCGCGGGTGAGCTATTCCGAAGGGCTCTCCGGTAGCTGGGTGGAGTCGCTTAACTCCGGCTTTTCTAACCCGTATATCGTGCTGACGGATACCCGCGCCTACTCCGCCATTGCCCGCCAGTACTGCCGCGTGGCGAGCGAAAAAGGCCTGGCGATGGCGCTGATCACCGATATCTGGTGCCCGTGGGCGCGGGATTACCCGATTGATTTGCTCCAGGTGAAGACCGATACCGGCCATTTCTGGGATTCGCTGGCGCCGGTGAGCTGTCTCTTCAACCTGCTGCTGTCGGGCGTTGTGGAGGCGCTGGGCGATGCGCTGCCGGAACGTCTGGCAATCAACCGACAACTACAACAAGAGTTTGGTCAATTTGAACGCTAAAGGAGCGGAGCTATGCCTGAAGAGAGTCAACTGATTGATGTGGCGAAAACCTTTCCCACGCTGCATATCGATCTGAAATACGCGACCGCCGATAACATCACTGGCCGCCCGATCTACCAGCACGCCGCGTGCCTGTTGCATACGGATGCCGCCACCGCGCTGGCGAAAGCGATCAGCATCGCCGCGCTGGCCGGTCTGAAGCTGGTGGTTTACGACGCCTACCGCCCCCAGCAGGCGCAGTCGCAACTCTGGGATGCCTGCCCCAATCCGGAATACGTGGTGGATGTCGCAATTGGCTCTAACCACAGCCGGGGCACCGCCATTGACGTCACGCTGATGGATGAACACGACAACGTGCTGGATATGGGCGCCGGGTTTGACGAAATGCACGACCGTTCTCATGCCTGGCACCCTTCCGTTCCGCCCGAGGCGCAGCGAAATCGTCTGCTCCTGAACGCCGTGATGTACGGCGGCGGTTTTGTGGGCATCAGCAGCGAGTGGTGGCATTTCGAACTGCCGAACGCCGCCAGCTACCCGCTGTTAGATGACCAGTTCGCCTGTTATCCGACCACACACTCACTCTAATTCTGGAGCCCGGCCATGAAAACTACGCTGCTTACAACCCTGATTGCCGCTACGCTCGCCCTGAGCGCCCCTCTCGCGCTGGCGGCGGTGCCAAAAGATATGCTGGTGATTGGGAAAGCTGCCGATCCGCAAACGCTGGATCCGGCGGTCACTATCGATAACAACGACTGGACGGTGACCTACCCCTCGTACCAGCGTCTGGTGAAATACAAGCCTGGCACCACGGAGGTGGAAGGCGATCTGTCGACGGGCTGGAAGGCGTCTGACGACCAGAAAGAGTGGACGTTCACCCTGGCAGATAATGCAAAATTTTCGGACGGCACGCCGGTGACCGCCGAAGCGGTCAAGCTGTCGTTTGAACGTCTGCTGAAAATTAATCAGGGACCTTCCGAAGCGTTCCCGAAAGATTTGAAAGTGGACGCGGTGGATGAGCATACGGTGAAATTCACCCTCAGCCAGCCGTTCGCCCCGTTCCTCTACACGCTGGCCAATGACGGCGCGTCGATCGTCAACCCGGCGGTCCTGAAAGCCAATGCCGCCGACGACGCGCGCGGTTTCCTGGCGCAAAACACCGCGGGTTCCGGACCGTTTATGCTGAAAAGCTGGCGGAAAGGTCAGCAGCTGGTGATGGTGCCCAACCCACACTGGCCGGGTGAAAAGCCGCACTTCAAGCGCGTCTCGGTGAAGATTATCGGTGAAAGCGCCTCGCGTCGCCTGCAACTTTCCCGTGGCGATCTGGATATCGCCGACGCCCTGCCGGTGGATCAGCTTGCCGCTCTGAAGCAGGAAGGCAAAGTGGCCGTGGCGGAATACCCGTCCCTGCGGGTGACCTACCTCTATCTGAACAACAGTAAGCCTCCGATGAATCAGGTGGATTTGCGCCGCGCGGTCTCCTGGGCCACCGATTATCAGGGGATGGTGAAAGGCATTCTCAGCGGGAACGGCAAGCAGATGCGCGGCCCGATCCCGGAGGGCATGTGGGGCTTCGATGCGAACGCCATGCAGTACAGCTTTGACGAGGCTAAGGCCAAAGCGGCGCTGGAGAAAGTCAACGATAAACCGGCCAGCCTGACGTTCCTCTACTCCGATAACGACCCGAACTGGGAGCCTATCGCCCTCTCCACGCAGGCGAGCCTGGGCAAGCTGGGGATTAACGTCAAGCTCGAGAAACTGGCGAACGCCACCATGCGCGACCGCGTCGGCAAAGGTGATTATGACATTGCGATTGGTAACTGGAGCCCGGACTTCGCTGACCCGTACATGTTCATGAACTACTGGTTCGAATCGGACAAAAAAGGGCTGCCGGGTAACCGCTCATTCTATGAGAACAAAGAGGTCGATGCATTGTTGCAGGCGGCACTGAAAACCACCGATCAGGCGGAACGCACCAAAGATTACCAGCAGGCGCAGAAAGTGGTGATTGACGAGGCGGCTTACGTTTATCTGTTCCAGAAGAACTACCAGCTGGCGATGAACAAAGAGGTCAAAGGCTTCACCTTTAATCCGATGCTTGAGCAGGTCTTTAACATCGCCACCATGAGTAAGTAACGGCCCACGCCGGGGGGAAGTGTATGACGTTCTGGAGCATCGTGCGCCAGCGCTGCTGGGGGTTAATCCTGGTGGTGGCCGGTGTCTGTATTATTACTTTTATTATTTCACACCTGATCCCCGGCGATCCGGCCCGCCTGCTGGCCGGTGACCGCGCCAGCGATGAAATCGTGCAGGGCATCCGCCAGCAGCTGGGGCTGGATCAACCGCTCTATATTCAGTTTGGCCGCTATGTAGAGGCGCTGGCGCACGGCGATCTGGGCACCTCCATTCGCACCGGTCGCCCCGTTGCGGAAGATTTGAAAGCCTTTTTCCCCGCCACGCTGGAGCTGGCCTTCTGCTCTTTGCTGCTGGCGCTGGTGATTGGCGTACCGCTGGGCATTTTATCGGCGGTGTACCGTAACCGCTGGCTGGATCACCTGGTGCGACTGATGGCGATGACGGGCATCTCGACGCCTGCCTTCTGGCTGGGACTGGGGGTAATCGTTCTGTTCTACGGGCAACTGCAAATTCTGCCCGGCGGCGGCAGGCTGGACGACTGGCTCGATCCGCCTGCCCACGTTACCGGCTTTTATCTGCTGGACGCCCTGCTGGAAGGCAACGGCGAGGTGTTTTTCAACGCCCTACAGCACCTGATTCTACCCTCCCTGACCCTGGCCTTTGTGCATCTGGGTATTGTGGCGCGTCAGGTGCGTTCCGCGATGCTGGAGCAGCTGAGCGAGGATTATATTCGTACCGCCCGCGCGAGCGGGTTGCCGGGCTGGTACATCGTGCTGCGCTACGCCTTACCCAACGCCATGATCCCCTCCATTACCGTGCTCGGGCTGGCGCTGGGCGATCTGCTGTATGGGGCAGTCCTTACCGAAACCGTGTTTGCCTGGCCGGGAATGGGAGCCTGGGTGGTGACCTCCATTCAGGCGCTGGACTTCCCTGCCGTCATGGGCTTCGCGGTCGTGGTATCGCTGGCCTATGTCTTCGTCAATCTGGTGGTGGATCTGCTGTATCTGTGGATCGACCCGCGAATCGGGCGCGGAGGTGCCGAATGATGTTAACTCAGGAAACGCCCGTCCCTGTCAGCACCGCCAAACAGCGCATCAACTGGGCAAAGCTGTTCTGGATGTTACGCAAAAGCCCGCTCACGCTGATCGGCGGGGTGATTATGATCGTGATGCTGCTGATGATGGTGGTCTCGCCGTGGATAGTCCCGCACGATCCGAACGCGCTGGATCTGACCGCGCGATTGCAGGCGCCATCAGCCCAGCACTGGTTTGGCACCGATGAGGTGGGCCGGGATCTGTTCAGCCGCGTGCTGGTGGGCAGCCAGCAGTCCATCACGGCGGGGCTGGCGGTGGTGGTGATTGCGGGCGGCATCGGTTCTCTGCTCGGCTGTTTGTCCGGCGTACTCGGCGGACGCGGCGACGCCATCATTATGCGTATCATGGACATTATGCTCTCCATCCCCTCGCTGGTGCTGACGATGGCGCTGGCCGCCGCGCTCGGCCCAAGCCTGTTTAACGCGATGCTGGCGATTGCGATTGTACGCATTCCGTTTTACGTGCGGCTGGCACGCGGGCAAACGCTGGTGGTGGGCCAGTTCACCTACGTGCAGGCCGCCCGCACCTTTGGCGCATCGCGCTGGCACCTGATCAGCTGGCATATCCTGCGTAACGCCCTGCCGCCGCTGATCGTACAGGCGTCGCTGGATATCGGCAGCGCCATTCTGATGGCCGCCACGCTGGGCTTTATTGGATTAGGCGCGCAGCAACCCACCGCCGAATGGGGCGCGATGGTGGCCGTGGGGCGTAACTACGTGCTTGACCAGTGGTGGTACTGCGCGTTTCCGGGGGCGGCAATTCTGATCACGGCAGTTGGGTTTAATCTGTTTGGCGATGGTCTTCGCGACCTGCTGGATCCCAAATCAGGAGGGAAGCAGTCATGAGTGATTCCGTATTATCAATTGAAGATTTGCACCTGAGCTTCCCCATTTTTCGCGGCGACGTCCACGCGCTCAACCACGTCTCGCTGGAGATTGGCCGGGGTGAAATTGTCGGCGTGGTGGGCGAATCCGGCTCGGGAAAATCGGTTACCGCGATGCTGGCGATGCGCCTGCTGCCGGAAGGCAGTTACCATATTCACCATGGACGGGTCACGCTCCTCGGGGAAGATGTCCTGAACGCGTCGGAAAAACAGCTTCGTCAGTGGCGCGGCGCCAGGGTGGCGATGATTTTTCAGGAGCCGATGACGGCGCTCAACCCCACGCGCCGGATTGGCAGGCAAATGGTGGAGGTGATCCGCCAGCATCAGTCGCTTTCCCGCCGCGACGCGCAGCAGAAGGCGATCGCCCTGCTGGGCGAGATGCAAATCCCGGATGCGGCACAGGTGATGGATCGCTATCCGTTTGAGCTTTCCGGCGGCATGCGCCAGCGGGTGATGATCGCCCTTGCCTTCTCCTGCGAGCCGGAGCTGATCATTGCCGATGAGCCGACCACCGCGCTGGACGTGACCGTTCAGCGTCAGGTACTGCGTCTGCTGAAACACAAAGCGCGCGCCAGCGGGACGTCGGTGCTGTTTATCAGTCACGATATGGCGGTGGTGTCGCAGCTTTGTGACCGGATGTACGTTATGTACGCGGGCAGCGTGATCGAAAGCGGCAGCACGCAGACCTTGATCCACCATCCTGTGCATCCCTATTCGATTGGCCTGCTGCGGTGTGCCCCGGAAAATGGTGAACCGCGCGAGATCCTCCCGGCCATTCCCGGCACGGTGCCTAACCTCAGCCACCTCCCGTGCGGATGTGCCTTTCGCGAACGCTGTTTTGCTGCCGGGGCGAAATGCAGCGAAACGCCGCGCTTAATTTCCACGGGCGCAGAAGGCCAGCAGGCTGCCTGCTGGTACCCGCAACAGGAGAGACGCCATGTCTGAGGTACTGCTGGAACTGGATAGCGTGCATGTGAATTTTCCTGCGCGCAAAAACTGGCTGGGGCGCGTGACGGAGCAGGTACACGCCCTAAACGGCATGGATCTCCGGATCCATCGCGGCGAAACGCTGGGCGTTGTGGGGGAATCTGGTTGCGGAAAGAGCACGCTGGCGCAGCTGCTGATGGGCATGCTCAAACCGAGTACCGGTGCCTGTCAGCGCGCGAATGCGGCAGGCGGTATGCAGATGGTATTTCAGGACCCGCTCTCGTCCCTCGACCCGCGTTTACCCGTCTGGCGCATCATTACCGAGCCGGTGTGGATACAGCAACGCCGCAGCGAACGGGAGCGTCGTCAGCTGGCTGAGACGCTGGCGCAGCAGGTGGGCATTCGGGCGGAATATCTTGACCGCCTGCCGCATGCGTTTTCGGGTGGACAGCGCCAGCGCATCGCTATTGCCCGGGCGCTCTCTTCGGATCCGGACATCATCGTGCTGGATGAACCCACCAGCGCGCTGGATATTTCCGTCCAGGCGCAGATCCTCAATTTGCTGGTTGCCCTGCAACAGCAGCGAAATCTGACCTACGTCCTGATCTCGCACAACGTCTCGGTGGTCCGGCACATGAGCGACCGGGTGGCGGTAATGTATCTGGGGCAGATCGTGGAGCTGGGTCCGGCGGACCAGGTGCTGGGCAAGCCACGGCATCCGTATACGCAGCTGCTGCTTGACTCCGTTCCCCGTACCGGAGAACCGCTGGACGAAGATCTGGCATTACGCAAAACCGATCTCCCCGGTAATCGCCGCCTGCCCGATGGCTGCTACTTCCGCGACCGCTGCCCGCTGGCAGTTGAAGGATGCGAACGGCCGCAGCCGCTTCAGCCCGCAGCCGGAGACCGAAGCGTACGCTGCTGGCGTAACCGCTAGATTTGCGCCATCCCGCCATCGACAAACAGCTCCGTGGCGTTTATAAAGCTGGCGGCATCGGACGCCAGAAACGCCACGGCTTTTCCGACTTCGCCCGGCGCGCCCAGGCGACCCAGCGGCACCTGGGCCGCCAGCGCATCGTATAATCCCTGACGCTGTTCTTCGGGAACCAGATCGCCAAGACCGGGCGTTTTCACGGGGCCAGGGCTGACGACGTTGACGCGTATCCCGCGGCCCTGTAAGTCCAGCGCCCAGGAGCGGGCAAAGTTACGCACGGCGGCTTTACTGGCGCTGTAGACGCTAAAATTCGCCGTCCCCTTAATCGAAACCGTCGATCCGGTGAGGATAATGGATGAACCAGAGGAGAGCAGCGGCAGCGCTTTCTGGACGGTAAACAGCACGCCGCGCACGTTGGTGGCAAAAATCCGGTCAAACTGCTCCTCGGTGATGGCGCCCAGCGGCAGCATGTCGCCGCCCCCGGCGTTGGCGAACAGAATATCGAGTCGTCCTTCTTCTTTAGCAATCTGCGCGTAAACCGCATCCAGATCGGCCATTCTGGAGACGTCCGCGCGGATAGCTACCGCCGCGGCGCCAATGTCTGCCCGCGCGGCATCCAGTTCGGCCTGACGACGTCCGGTGATATAGACCTTCGCTCCCTGCGCCGCCAGCTCCTGTGCCGTTGCGAGACCAATACCGGTGCTGCCGCCGGTCACCAGAGCGATTTTTCCTGCAAGCGTTGTATTCATACTCATAACCTTCTGTTGTGATGTAAAAGAGGAGCGTTTGCCCGCGTCAGGCAGACTTTAGATCTTGCGGGATTCGTGATAAACGGGCAAAAATGAAAATGAATTTTCACAGCAGGAAATAATCAGAGGAGATCTGTGTGGATCAGCTAATGGCAATGCGCGCCTTTACGCGGGTGGTTGAATCCGGAAGCTTTACCCGAGCGGCAGACTCCCTGAACATGCCGATAGCTACGCTGAGTAAGCTGGTAAAATCACTTGAAGAGCACCTGGAAACACGGCTGCTGCATCGTACTACGCGCCGGGTGGTCACGACGGCAGAAGGCATGGAATACTACGAGAAAGCGCTGCGGGTATTAATTGATATAGAGGACATTGATACCGCCTTTCGCGCATCGTGCTGCACGCCTAAAGGCCATTTGCGTATCGACGTGGGGGGGTCAACCGCCCGGGACGTGTTGATCCCCCTGCTGCCGGATTTTTTTCAGCGCTACCCGGACCTGCGCATCAACCTGGGGGTAGCCGACCGTCCGGTAGACTTAATCAGTGGAAACGTAGACTGCGTGATCCGCGGCGGCCCGCTGGATGACTCTTCGCTTATCGCCCGGCATATCGGTGACGCCCGGATGATAGCCTGCGCGACGCCGGGCTATCTTAAGACTCACGGCATCCCTGCCTATCCGCAGGAGCTGCGCAACGGCCATAAGCTGATTAGCTACCTTTCCCCCGTTACCGGACGCGCATTCCCGTTTCGGTTCCTCGATCGGGGTGAACCGCTGGAGATCAGCGTTCCGCACCATCTTGGAGTCAATGAAAGCAACGCACACCTGGCCGCGGCGCTGGCGGGTTTAGGGATTATTCAGACGTTTGGCTATGCTGCGAGAACGCATCTGGAAACGGGCGCGCTGGTAGAGATCCTGAGCGACTGGCGTCCTAAGGCGTATCCTTTTCACGTAGTCTATCCACAGAGTCGGCATTTAACACATCGCCTGAGAGTGTTTATTGCGTGGCTTGCCGGGGTCTTCCCTGCGGCGGTGAAAGGTTAGCCGGGCATTTGCCCGGCCAGATATCAGTTCAGTTTGTAATCCAGCGTGATTTCGGCTTTCAACAGCTGCGACACCGGACAACCCGCCTTCGCTTTCTGAATAATGCCGTCGAACTGCTGCGGATCGATACCCGGTACCGTCACCTTGCTTTGCAGCGCCACTTTGCTGATGGCAAAACCACTGTCGGTTTTATCCAGCGAGACATCCGCCGTGGTATCGATGGAATCGGCGGTATAACCCGCTTCGCCCAACATTAGCGACAGGGCCATAGAGAAACAGGCCGCGTGCGCTGCGCCAATCAGCTCTTCCGGGTTGGTCCCTTTTTCGCCCTCGAAGCGGGTGTTAAAGCCGTAAGGTTGCTGGTTAAGGACGCCACTTTCTGTTGAGACCGTCCCTTTGCCGCGTTTGATGTCGCCAGACCAGTGTGCTGAACCGTGCTTATGAATCGTCATTCTTGCTCTCCTTTTGGCTTACAAAGGGATAAGTATAGGACGCATAATCCATTTTGCAGGGAAGACAGATTAGTCCGAGCGCGTGGCAAGGTGGTTTGCCAGCGCGTCGAGGAACACACGCTGCGCCGCAGGCTGATAGTCTCGCGACTGATAAATACCAAAAATACCGATTGGTTTTGGCGTAAAGGCGCTGAGCACCGGCACCAGGCTGCCCTGCCGTAGCGCCGCGTCGGCCTCGCGCTCGGGCAGCATGGCAATACCACAGTGGTTTATCGCCGCCTCCATCAGCAGTGACGAGATGCTGGCGCTGAGATTGCCGCTGACCGCCGTCGTGATCGGCTCCCCTTCGGGCGTCAAAAAACGCCACGACTGACCGGCAAAAAAGCTGTAATGCAGGCAGTTGTGCCGTGCTAAGTCCTCCAGCTGCTCTGGAACGCCCCGGCTGGCAAGGTAGTGCGGCGAAGCGCAAAGTACGGACCGACACTCTCCCAGTCGGCGGGCGATCATGCCCGGTTCGGGGTTATCGGTGATGCGGATCGCCACGTCAATTCGCTCGCCCACCAGGCTTACCGGATGGTTATTAACATCCAGCTCAATGCGCAGCTGAGGGTAACGCTGCAACAGATCGGGCAGCACCGGAGCGATAATCTGCATCGCGGTGAAATGCGCGCAGGCGACGCGAAGCGTACCTGAGGGTAAATCCTTCACTGACTGATCTTCAATTTCCTGAGAAATTTGCGAGAGCGTACGCGTCTTTTGCAGGACCTTCTCTCCCGCCGCCGTCAGCGTCAGCTTGCGGGTGGAGCGGTTCACCAGCCGCGCCCCGGCCCACTTCTCCATCTGCTCCAGATAACGGCTCACCATCGGACGGGAGATCCCCAGCGCCCGCGCCGCCGCGCTTAAACTCCCCAGCTCACAGATGCGGTTGTACACCTGGGCGGCAATAACGCGATCCATTTTGACCTCCATTTGCTCGATTTATGAAACTAAGCATCTCCTGTTTCAGGAATTCTGGCAAATGAAGAGATCCGTACAATAGAGACTTTCCTGAAGAACAGAGAGATGACCATGACCATCGCCCGCCTTGCTTTGCTGACAACCCTTTTCACTCCGGCCGTCTTTGCCGCGCCGTTGACCGTTGATACGTACAACCCGCAGGAAAAAGGCATTTTTGCCGTTTCTTCCACCCTGGTGTCTGGCCCGAAAGAGGCGGTACTGTTTGACGCCCAGTTCAGCGTGAAAGATGGCGAAGCGCTGGTAGAAAAAATTCGCCACAGCGGTAAAACGCTGAACAAAATCGTGATCACTTCCGGCGATCCGGATTTCTATTTCGGCCTGCAACCGCTGGTGAAAGCCTTCCCTAATGCCAAAGTTGTCGCCACGCAACAGGTGGTGGACCATATCAAGGCCACAAAAGACGCGAAGCTCGCCTTCTGGGGGCCACAGATGAAAGACGGCGCGCCGACGCAGCTCTACGTGCCGCAAGTGCTTGCCTCAACCACCTTTATGATTGACGGTGAGAGAGTGAATATTGAAGAGCCTGAGAGCTATGCGGCGTATGTCTGGATCCCATCCGCAAAAACCATCCTCGGCGGCACGGGCGTCTCATGGGGCATTCACGTCTGGACGGCAGATACCCAA
Source organism: Enterobacter sp. Res13-Sevr-PEC09-46 (assembly GCF_015672585.1). Classification (NCBI taxonomy): domain Bacteria; kingdom Pseudomonadati; phylum Pseudomonadota; class Gammaproteobacteria; order Enterobacterales; family Enterobacteriaceae; genus Enterobacter; species Enterobacter sp. Res13-Sevr-PEC09-46. The sequence goes on from NZ_JADABR010000020.1 coordinate 231,086, forward strand.
ACGCCGGAAAGCCGCAAACAGTGGCAGCAGACGCTGGATAGCATGGCAGCCCTTAAGCCCGAACACGTTATTCCGGGCCACTACCTGGGGACACCGCCAGCAGGTACCGGCGCTATCGACTTTACCCGTCGCTATCTACAGCAGTTTGAACAGGCCCTCACGGCAGATAAAGCGTCAACCGGCGTCATCAACACAATGAAAAAACAGTGGCCGAATCTGGCGGAAGCCAGTTCGCTGGAACTGAGTGCCAAAGTGAATACCGGCGAAATGAAGTGGTAATAGCCTGATTATCTCCTGCTATATTTAAATTTTTTATAGCAGGAGTTAACTATGCCATCTTCAGTAAGGGGCATCGACCATATCGGTATTACGGTGCCCGACATTGAAAAAGCCACCCTATTTTTTGAACGCGCTTTCGACGCCCAGGTTTTATATCATTCTGTCGATGCGCAAACCGATAATATTGATCAGCCCGCCCAGCAGCACACCTTAAAATTATTTCCCGGCACAAAAATTCACGCCATCCGCATGCTTGTTATGCCCCATGGACCCGGCATAGAACTTTTCGAAATGCATGGTCCTGAACAGGGAATGCCCGCCCGCGCCAGCGACTTTGGCCTCCAGCATTTTGCTGTCTATGTTGATGATTTTGATAAGGCGATAGCCGCTTTCACCGCTGCTGGCGGGGAGATGTTTACCGCGCCAAAGCCGCTTACATTTCCGGATGAAAAAGGTGAAGGGAATGCTTTCTGCTATGGGCAAACACCCTGGGGCAGCATTGTGGAATTGATCTGCTGGCCGACGCCCATGCCTTATGAAAAAACGACAAATTTACGCCGCTGGAAACCCTAAATTTTATTTCTGTGCTACGGGAGATGATATTTTTATTTCCAGGACGAATCTGAACCACAACGGCAAAAATATTTGCCAATCTGAATGCGAATTACGATTTTGCACGCCGTAACATTAAACAGACAACGACACGGAGGCAGCATGTTTACTTATTACCCGGCACATACCACAGCAGCACAACCCGAACTCGTTAACGCGATTGCGCAGGGTCTTCAGGCGGAGCACGGTGTTGTTACCGAAGATGACATTTTGATGGAACTGACCAGGTGGGTGGAAGCCACAGACAATGACATCCTCAGTGACATCTACCAGCAAACCATCAACTATGTGGTCAGCGGGCAAAATGCACCTTTGTAAAAACCTGCTAAGCTGGATCTGCAACCTAAGGGGTTACATTTCGTTTGCGTGAGCAAACTTGTCCTTAAAACTATCAACGGGATTGAGGAGTTAATATGAAATCGAACCGTCAGGCACGCCACATTCTGGGACTGAACTACAAGCTCTCAAACCAGCGCAAAGTGGTTATTGAAGAGGGGAGCGAAACGCAAGTGACCCACGCCACCGGCAGGAAACGTCAGGCAGGCAAGTAAGTTCCAGTACGAAATCCACAACACCATCGGTCACCCCGGTGGTGTTTTTGTTTATGTGTTGCGGTAATTAATATTTAGCTCCTTTATAATACCGCCCGACCGCACCCCGTAGCACAGGCCAGAAAGATGACAAACAGCAGTGTCAGGGACGGATCTTCTTAAAAAGAGTGAGTGACATGGACAACAAACTGAAAAAACATCGTTCCCTTTATATTCCTTACGCCGGTCCGGTTTTACTGGAGTTTCCCCTTCTGAACAAAGGCAGCGCCTTTAGCATGGAAGAGCGCAGCAGCTTTAACCTGCTGGGCCTGCTGCCTGAAGTGGTTGAAACCATTGAAGAACAGGCGGAACGCGCCTGGATCCAGTATCAGGGCTTTAAAACCGAAATCGATAAGCACATCTACCTGCGTAATATCCAGGACACCAACGAAACCCTCTTCTACCGCCTGGTGCAGAACCATCTCGAAGAGATGATGCCCGTCATTTACACCCCAACCGTCGGCGCGGCGTGTGAACGCTTCTCAGAGATCTACCGTCGTTCCCGCGGCGTGTTCATCTCCTATCAGAACCGTCACAACATGGACGATATTCTGCAAAACGTTCCTAACCACAACATCAAGGTGATCGTGGTAACCGATGGCGAACGTATTCTGGGCCTTGGCGACCAGGGCATTGGCGGGATGGGTATTCCCATCGGTAAGCTCTCGCTGTATACCGCCTGCGGCGGGATCAGCCCGGCCTACACCCTGCCGGTGGTGCTGGACGTGGGAACCAACAACCAGCAACTGCTGAACGATCCGCTGTACATGGGCTGGCGTCATCCGCGCATTACCGACGACGAGTACTATCAGTTTGTTGATGATTTCATCCAGGCCGTGAAGCACCGCTGGCCGGACGTGCTGTTGCAGTTCGAAGACTTCGCGCAGAAAAACGCCATGCCGCTGCTGAACCGCTACCGCGATGAGATCTGCTCGTTCAACGACGACATTCAGGGCACTGCGGCAGTGACCGTGGGGACGCTGATTGCCGCGAGCCGTGCGGCAGGCAGCCAGCTCAGCTATCAGAAAATTGTCTTCCTGGGTGCAGGCTCCGCGGGCTGCGGCATCGCCGAGCAAATTATTGCCCAGACCCAGCGCGAAGGCTTAAGCGAAGAGCTGGCTCGCTCCCGCGTCTTTATGGTGGACCGTTTTGGCCTGCTGACCGACGGTATGCCAAACCTGCTCCCGTTCCAGACCAAACTGGTGCAGAAGCGTGAAAACCTGAAAAACTGGGATACGGATAACGAAGTGCTCTCGCTTCTTGACGTGGTGCGCAACGTGAAGCCGGACATTCTGATCGGCGTATCCGGGCAGACCGGCCTCTTCACGGAAGAGATTATTCGCGAGATGCACAAGCACTGCGAACGCCCTATCGTGATGCCGCTGTCTAACCCGACTTCACGCGTGGAGGCAACGCCGCAGGATATCATCGCCTGGACAGAAGGTAAGGCACTGGTCGCGACCGGCAGCCCGTTTGATCCGGTGCTGTGGAAGGACAAACTCTATCCCATCGCACAGTGCAATAACTCCTATATCTTCCCGGGTATTGGTCTGGGGGTTATCGCCTCCGGCGCGTCACGCATCACCGACGAAATGCTGATGTCCGCGAGCGAAACGCTGGCAGGTCACTCACCGCTGGTGAATAACGGTGAAGGCCTGGTACTGCCGGAGCTGAAAGACATTCATAAAGTGTCCCGCGCAATTGCCTTCGCGGTAGGCAAAATGGCGCAGCAGCAAGGCGTCGCGGTGAAAACCTCTGCCGATGCGTTGCAGCAAGCGATTGACGATAACTTCTGGATGCCGGAATACCGTAGCTATCGTCGTACTTCTATTTAAGCATTGCCCCTCACCCAGCCCTCTCCCCAAAGGGGAGGAGGGTTAGGGTGAGGGGAATATACGGCACCTCCCACTAGCCAAACCCATTTTCCCCCGCTACACTCCCTTCATCCATTAACCTACTGAATATATAAGGAGGCCAATTATGCTGTACTGTGAAATTTTCAATGTTTCACATACATTTGGTGATCGCACCAGCTCAAGCGTTATCGGTATCGTGCTGCGATAACTTCCGCTTGAGCGAAGACACCAACCCCTGAAATCCCTTCTCTCGGGCTTACTGAGTTATCGTCAGCGATGTTTGACGAGGCATAAACATGCCTGTAACTCCTGGGTAAGCAACAATGAGCACTTTACTCACTGCACATTCTTTACGCGTTGATACGGCGTTCGGCACGCTCTTCGACTCTCTCTCCTTTACGTTGAAAAAAGGCGATCGCATCGGCCTGCTGGGTGATAACGGCTGCGGAAAAAGTACGCTGCTGAAAATCCTCGACGGGACGCAGTCCCCTGCTGCCGGAACCGTTTCACTGGCGGGGCATTGCCTGCTGGCGCGCGTGGAACAACATCTGCCGGAGGCCCTTTATCCCCTGACCATGCTGGATGCGGTGCTGGCGCAGCTGCCGATCGGTGAGCGCGACAGTTTGCGCTGGAAAGCCGAGTCGCTGCTGGCCGGAATGGGCTTCACGACGCAGGAAACGGCGTTAACCTCCGCCACGCTGAGCGGCGGCCAGCATACGCGGTTGCTGCTGGCACGAGCGTTGATAAGCGATCCGGATCTGCTGCTTCTGGACGAACCGAGCAACCACCTTGACCTGCCGACCCTGCTGTGGCTGGAGCAGTTTCTACAAAACTGGTCCGGCAGCTTTGTGCTGGTCTCACACGACAGGCAACTGCTGGACGCGGTAACCAACGGCAGCTGGATCCTGCGCGATAAAACGCTGCACGCCTTTGCCCTTCCCTGCACTGCCGCCCGTCTGGCGCTCGACGCAAAAGACGAAAGCGATGCGTTGCGCCATAAGGCAGAGCAAAAAGAGATCGACCGCGTCACGGCCAGCGCACGGCGTCTCGCGAACTGGGGCAAGGTCTATGACAACGAAGATCTCTCCCGTAAGGCTAAGCAGATGGAAAAACAGGTCGAACGCCTGAAAGAGACCCAGACGGAACTGACGGCGGGAAGCCCGTGGACCTTAACCCTGCGCGGGGACGCGCTTCGGGCCGACCGCCTGCTGGAAATGACTCACCTAGGCGTCCCCCCGGCGCCGGGTCTGCCAGACCTGTTTACTCTCGACAGCGCGCGGCTGAAGAGCGGCGATCGCGTGGCGATTGTGGGTCGTAACGGCTGCGGAAAATCGTCGCTGCTGAAGCTTATCTGGCGACATTTTCGCGACGAGATCGCGGACGAGCGGCTTAAGCGTCATCCGCGCGTCTCACCCGGCTACTACGACCAGACGCTGCACCAGTTGCCAGATGATGCGGCGCTGCTTGATGCGCTGGAGCCTTTCGCGCCAGATCCGCAGACCCGTAAAATGGCGCTCATCAGTGCCGGGTTCCCGTGGGCGCGTCACGGGCAAAAAGTCAGTACGCTGAGCGGCGGGGAACGTTCGCGCCTGCTGTTCGTCGGCCTGACGCTTGCCCGTTATAGCCTGCTGATGCTGGATGAACCGACCAACCACTTGGACATGGAAGGCAAAGAGGCGCTGGCGGAAACGCTGCAACAGTTTGAAGGCGGAGTGCTGCTGGTGAGCCACGATCGTCAGTTAATTAGCCAGAGCTGTAACCGCTTCTGGCTGATTGAGGACGGCAGGCTGAGCGAATGGCACGATGCGGAGGCGGTGTTTGAGCGCCTGCGTGAGGACACCGGTCCGGTTGTACCTGAAGCGTCGAAGGCCGCATCGAAGGCACCCTCTTCAGCGTCTGACGATCTGCTCGAACGCCTGGTTGCCCTGGAAACACTGCTGGAAGAAGATTTGGCGCGCAAGCCAAAACATCAAAAACCGCAGTTACAGGCGCAATGGCGAAAAGAGATTGAGGTAATAGAAGCGCAACTGTAAATCTGAGCCCGGCGGTGGCGTCGCCGGGCCAGTGTTTTTCACCCCAATTTATGAGGGGTACAGCCTTTTCTTAATCCGAAAATGCATCAAATAATGACATTATGTTGCGGTTACCTTGCATTACAGCGCCAAAGTATTAATCCTTAATGGGTAATCAGACCTGCTATGCAGATACTCATCATGAAAGGAGAAATACATGAAGGCTGCTGTTGTCACTCAGGATCATCAGGTTAATGTCACAGAAAAAACCTTACGCGCGCTCAAACATGGTGAAGCGCTGCTGAAGATGGAGTGCTGTGGCGTTTGCCATACCGATCTCCATGTTAAGAATGGCGATTTTGGCGACAAAACCGGGGTGATCCTCGGCCACGAAGGGATTGGTATCGTCAAAGAGATTGGTCCTGGCGTCACGTCGCTAAAAGTAGGCGATCGTGCAAGCGTGGCGTGGTTCTTCGAAGGCTGTGGCCACTGTGAATATTGTAATACCGGCAACGAAACGCTGTGCCGTGACGTGAAAAACGCGGGTTACTCCGTTGACGGCGGCATGGCGGAAGAGTGCATCGTCACCGCGGATTACGCGGTTAAAGTTCCGGACGGACTGGACTCTGCGGCGGCCAGCAGCATCACCTGCGCCGGGGTCACCACCTACAAAGCGGTAAAAGTCTCTGACATCAAACCCGGCCAGTGGATTGCGATCTATGGCCTGGGCGGTCTGGGCAACCTCGCGCTGCAATACGCCAAAAATGTCTTCAATGCGAAAGTTATCGCCATTGACGTGAATGACGAGCAGCTGAAGCTCGCTGCCAGCATGGGCGCAGACTTAACCGTGAACTCCCGCAGTGAAGATGCGGCAAAAGTGATTCAGGAGAAAACCGGCGGTGCGCATGCGGCGGTGGTGACGGCGGTGGCGAAAGCGGCCTTCAACTCTGCCGTTGACGCAGTTCGCGCCGGTGGCCGCGTGGTGGCTGTTGGCCTGCCGCCGGAAGCGATGAGCCTGGATATTCCACGTCTGGTCCTCGATGGGATTCAGGTAGTGGGTTCCCTGGTGGGTACCCGTCAGGATCTGCTCGAAGCCTTCCAGTTTGCGGCTGAAGGTAAGGTGAAACCGAAAGTTACAATGCGCCCACTGGAAGATATCAACGCCATCTTCAAAGAAATGGAACAGGGCCAGATCCGTGGCCGTATGGTGATTGATTTACGTTCTTAACCGCGGTGGCCGGGTAGCGGCTCTGCCCTGCCCGGCTTTTCACGTGGACGAACGGCGATCGGAAATCCATTCCTGAACCTCGATCTGGAACGTGTCCGGCGCTTTTCGATACATCTTCCGCGCCAGATCCAGGATGGTATGGCGTCCTAACTCCTCTTCCATCCGCTGCTGCGCGCTGTCCATGACCGAGCGCACCCCACACGGGCCGTCACAGACCCAGGCAGGTGGCGTTTCATCAAACACCGCCAGGCGCTGACGCACTTCCCGACACTCAAACATATTCTTCTCGCCGTCAATGGCATGCGCCACGTCCAGCACGCTGATCAGCTCGGCCGGACGCGCCAGCCGGAAGCCTCCCCCTTTGCCTTCGGTGCTGATGACCAGCCCCGCGCGTGATAAACGGGTGAAGATTTTTCCAAGATAGTCGTACGGCACGCCCTGCAAGGCCGCCATCTCCCGGACGCTCATCTCACGTTCATTGCCTTTTGCATCCACCATACACATCAGGCTATGAATGCCATATTCCACACCAGAACTGTAAAACGCCATGGCTCACTCCGGGTCATTGTTCGCTGCATTATAACGATTTTTAACTCAGAAAGAAGTTGTCGCAGTTAACTCCGACAAGTATAGTGGCAGTTATGTCAGACATACAGCCTGACGCACTAAAGGATCGAGTATGAAAAAGCAGATTTTAATTGTGGGTAGTGGGTTTTCCGGTATGTGGGCTGCGGTCAGCGCCGCGCGCCTTTCTGCTCTGGCGGGTAACAATAGCCTCAGCATTGCCGTGCTGGCCCCTGTTGCGGAACTGCGCGTTCGCCCACGCTTTTATGAAGAGAACGTGTCGACGATGGTCGCGCCGCTGACCGAACTGTTTGCTGAGCTGGGTATCGCCTTTATTGCGGGCGAAGCACAACGTATTGATACCTCGTCTAAAACCGTTTTGTATCGCGATTCAAACGGCGCGATTGCTGACGTCGCCTGGGAACGTCTGATCCTCGCAACCGGTAGCCAGACTAAACGTCCTCCTGTTGCCGGTCTGGCTGAATACGCCTTTGATATCGACCAACTCGACTCCGCCAGATTATTCGAGCAGCATCTTGATTCGCTGGTTTCGCGCCCCTCCACCCCGGAGCGTAATACCGTGGTCGTGTGTGGCGGCGGCTTTACCGGCATCGAACTGGCAACGGAACTCCCTGCCCGACTCTGTACTCGCTTCGGCGCTGATACAAAGACTAAAGTAATCGTAGTTGAAAGAGGTGCAACCATCGGCGGGCGTTATAGCGAGGCGCTGCGTAACACAATTGAAGAAGCAAGCAACGCGCTCGGCGTTGAATGGCGTTTAAACAGTGAAATTGAAGCCATCGATGCCAGCGGCGTAACGCTGAAAAACGGAGAGCGCATTGCCAGCGCCACTGTAGTGTGGACGGCAGGGGTAGAAGCTAACCTCCTCAGCCTGCAAATTGACGGGGAACGCGATACTCAGGGACGGCTGATCGTCAACGACACGTTGCAGGTTCCTGCGCATCCGGAGGTTTACGCGACGGGTGATATGGCGCACGCCAAAACGGACGATGCGGGCAACACGGCGCTGATGACCTGCCAGCACGCGATCCAGCTGGGGAAATTCGCCGGACACAACGCGGCGGCCAGCCTGTTAAATCTGGAGCCGTACCCTTACCGTCAGGTGAACTACGTCACCTGTCTGGATTTGGGTGGCTGGGGTGCGGTATACACCGAGGGCTGGGAACAGCGCGTTAAATCCGTGCGCGAGGAAGGCAAAAAGATCAAAGTCGCCATCACCAACGAACTGATTTACCCGCCAGCAGCAGACAAAGCGGTCGCTTTTGCCGCCGCTGACCCGCTGGCGAAATTCGTTTAGTCCCCTTCTGCGCCCGCGACCAGCGGGCAAAGTGTGTAATCAGGCCAGCGCACCTGCGTTGGCCTGACGCTTTTTGGCACATAAATAACCATACATCAGCAGAGAGGTCATCGCAGAGAAGGATAAAATCGCGGCCGGCAGCGTGACATAGCTCCAGCTAAAGCCGAGCGTAATCATCAATCCACCGAAATAGGCGCCAATTGCGCTGCCGAGGTTAAACGCCATTTGCCCGCCTGCGGCCCCCAGCATCTCGCCGCCTTTCGCATTTTGCAGCAGCAGAATTTGCAGCGGCGCAGAGAGCGCAAACAGCCCGGCGCAGCAGACAAATCCCATGACCAGTGAAGCTGTTTTAAGCTCGCCAAAGGCAAACAACGCCAGCAGCGAAGCCACAATCACCAGGTCGGTGGTGGCAGCAATGCGCAGCGGGCTAAAGCGTGACGACAGCTTGCCGCTGAAGACATTTCCCAGCACCATGCCCAGCCCCATCAGCATCATGATCGCGGTCATGACGCCCTCAGAAAAGCCTGACACGTTGACCATAAACGGCTTCACGAAGCTAAACCAGGCAAACACCCCGGCATTGCCAAACATCGTAGCGGCAAAAATCAGCCACGGTTCCGGTTTCTTCAGGAAGTGGAATTGTTCTGCCAGCCGGGTGGTTGTCGTGTCGTGAATGTCAGGCACCCACAGCAGAACAGACAGGATCACCAGCGCGTCAAAGACCGCAATCAAAAAGAAGGTGTAACGCCAGTTAAATTCATGTCCCAGCCACGTCCCGAGCGGCACGCCAAGCAGGTTGGCAACGGTCATCCCGGCAATCATCCCGGCCACAGCGACCGTCACTTTACCCGGCGGCGCGATTTTTGACAGGATTATCGCCCCCACTCCGAAAATCGCGCCATGCGGGAAACCAGAGATTAAGCGCCCCGCCGCCAGTCCCACGTAGGAGTCAGAGAAGGTAAAGAGCGCGTTACCGACGACGCACATCGCCACCAGAAACAGCAGCGTTGTTTTCAGCGAAAATTTGCTGGAGAACAGCGCCACAATCGGCGCGCCGATCACCACGCCAAAAGCGTAAAACGAAATCATATTTCCGGCGGAGGGAATCGAAATGCCCGTATCATGAGCCAGCTCGGTCAGCACGCCCATAATGCCAAACTCAGCCATCCCCAGGCCAAAGGTACCCAGTGCTAACGAAAAAATTGTCTTTTTCATACCGCGACCACTGTTAAAAAAATGCAGCGTGCATTATTGATTAAACTTGTATGGTGAACCAGTTCAAATCAGATTTCTGACACATTAATCCATTCATTCAGGCCGATTACACTCTTAGTACGGCCTCGATCCCGCGACCGGATACAAAGGGAGACCCACCATGGTCAGTAAGAAGAAAACCCATGTTGTTGATGATGTCGTTAAAAACGCGCCGCTCAAAACTAAAGCGTACGAGCAAGAGCTTCGCCGCCTCCATGTTGAACTGGTTAAGCTCCAGCAATGGGTAGTCGCCAAAGGGTTAAAGGTCTGTATTGTTTTTGAAGGGCGAGACGGCGCCGGTAAAGGCGGCGTCATCAAAGCCATCACCGAACGCGTCAGTCCCCGGGTGTTTCGCGTTGTTGCGTTACCGGCCCCCACCGATAAAGAGAAAAGTCAGCTCTATTTTCAGCGTTACGTTCCCCATCTGCCCTCTGCCGGGGAAATCGTTATTTTTGACCGCAGCTGGTACAACCGTGCGGGCGTGGAAAGAGTCATGGGTTTCTGTACCGAAGAGCAGGCCGAAAAATTTCTTGATGGAACGCCGGTAATGGAAAAAGCGATGGTCGATGCCGGGATCATATTGTTGAAATACTGGCTTGAAGTAACGCCAAAAGAGCAGGAGCGCCGCCTGCGCGATCGCATTAATGATGGTCGCAAGATCTGGAAGCTGTCTCCAATGGATATTAAATCTTTCAATCTGTGGGATGAATATACCCTCGCCCGCGACGCGATGTTTAAAGCGACCGACACCGCCTGGGCACCGTGGTTTGTGGCGCGCTCAGAAGATAAAAAAAGGGTGCGGCTGAATATTATTTCGCATCTGCTTTCCCAGATCCCCTATAAAGAAATTCACGTAGACAAGGTGGATTTACCGAAACGCAAGATCGGCGAAGTGAAGCCTACAAAATATCCCTTCCGGTATATTGCAGAGCAATTTTGATATTACTGGAAGACGGCTCGCATAATGTAGATTACCAGGGGAAACAGTATTGTTTTTTGTTGGCTGCGGTTGATAATGACCGCACCAACAAAGGAGAAAACATGAAACCGAACCGCACAGAAAGATGTGTTACAACAAAGCCTTTTACGGGTAAAAAGCCTCGCCCACTCTCTACAACAGCAGAGCACAAGCGACAGCATCAACAGGATCAGGGATTTATTAAAGCGATGAATGAATTAACGGCCAAAGCAGGGCTATTATCGGATGACCCTTATTTTGGAGGGCTTTGATGTGTTTTCAGTTTGACGTTTATCGCAACCCATCAGACAGAACGCGTGAATATCAGCCCTATTTTATGATTATTCAGCACGATTTTTATGACGACTTATCAACGAGACTTATTGTACCGTTAAGCTATCACAATCATTTAAGAGGACATTCAAACGCTGCAACGCCACTGGTGAACATTGAATTCCAGACATTTTTCTTAATACAGCCAACATCACACACGTGGAGACAAAGAAACTTAATAATAAGAATTATGTATGTAATCTGCGCAGTGCAAGAAGTAGTGTTCTTGCAGGAATTGATGCGTTAATTACCAATACGTAGCTCAGAGCCGCGCAAGTGCAGCGCCGCCGGACAATGCCGACGGCGCGAGGTTTACTTCAACCCTTCCGAACTCTCTTTTTGCGCTTCAAGTCGCTCAACGTCCCGATACCAGCGCGGATGGTGTTTTTGCGCCCAGCGGCGGCTCACCTTCCCTTCAATCATGCCTTTAATCGATCCTTTCACCCAGAAGGCCATATACATATGGATCAGGATGGCGTGGATCAGAATAATGGCCGAGGTCGCGTGGATCAGCAGTGCGTAGCGCACCACCTGGATCGGGAAATATTGGGCAAAATACGGACGCCAGATAATCACTCCGGTTACCAGCAGCACGAAAATCATGCTCATGATGGTCCAGAACATCATCTTCTGCCCGGCGTTGTATTTGCCCACCTTCGCGACTTTATGCTCGTTGCCTTTCAGAACCTCAACAATCCCTTTAATCCAGGGAATATCCTGCTTGTCAGGGATGTTGTGATGAACGAAACGCACGAACATAAACATCAGCACCACGAAAATCAGCACGCCGAAGAACGGATGCAGAATGCGCCCCATCTGCGGTGTCCCGAAGGTTTCCGTGAGCCACTGTAGCGTCGGGAAAAAGAACGAAATGCCGGATACCGCCACCAGGAAGAAGCAGATGACCACCGTCCAGTGACAGGCGCGATCGACAAATTTTGTGCGCACTATCATTTTCGACTTATTCATGATGCTCCTCCTCGTCGACATCCACCTCTTTATTCGGCCCGATACCGATGTAGTGATAAATCAGCCCGGCAAAGGTGGCGATAAAGCCCGCCGCTGAGAGCGGCTTAAGCGCCCCTTTCCAGAGATTGATCGAGGTATCTATCGCCGGATCTTTCGGCAGATTGTGATACAGCTCCGGCTGGTCATTGTGGTGCAGAACATACATGACGTGCGTACCGCCCACGCCCTGCGGGTTATAAATCCCGGCCTTGTCATAGCCGCGCGCTTTGAGCTTATCCACCCGCTGCTGCGCCACTTCCAGCATCTCTTTTTTGGTGCCGAAATGGATCGCCCCGGTAGGACAGGTCTTCACGCAGGCAGGCTCCTGGCCGACGCTGACGCGATCGACGCACAGCGTGCATTTATAGACCCGGTTATCCTCTTTATTGAGGCGCGGGATATTAAACGGACAACCTGCAATACAGTAACCGCAGCCGATGCAGTTATCCTGCTGGAAGTCGACGATCCCGTTGGCGTACTGAATGATTGCCCCGGCAGACGGGCATGCCTTCAGGCAGCCCGGATCTTCACAGTGCATACAGCCGTCTTTACGGATCAGCCACTCCAGCTTGCCATTCTGGTCGGTTTCGCTAAAGCGCATCACCGTCCAGGACTTGGCGCTCAGATCAGCAGGATTGTCATAGACACCAACGCAGTGCCCCACCTCGTCGCGAATATCGTTCCACTCCGAGCAGGCCACCTGGCAGGCCTTACAGCCCACGCAGGAGGAGACATCGATCAGCTTGGCGACTTCTGCCTTGTAATCCCGCGCACGAGGCGCGGGCGTTATCGGGTTGGTCGCGGAGCGTTTAATAATGTCTTGTGTTTCCATCGCCATTTAATCGCTCCTTACGCTTTCTCGATGTTGACCAGAAACGCTTTATACTCCGGCGTTTGCGAGTTGGAATCGCCGACGTTTGGCGTCAGGGTATTGGCGATGTAGCCTTTCTGCGCTACCCCTTCAAAACCCCAGTGCAGCGGTATACCGACGGTTTCCACCTGCTGGCCATGCACGTTCAGCGTTTGCAGACGACGGGTGACCACCGCCACCGCGCGAATAAAGCCGCGCTTGCTGCTGACCTTCACGCGATCGCCGTTGGCAATGCCTTTCGCCTTCGCCAGGGTTTCGCTTATCTCCACAAACTGTTCCGGCTGCGCGATGGCGTTAAGCCGCGCGTGCTTGGTCCAGGTATGGAAATGCTCGGTCAGGCGGTAGGTGGTTCCGACATACGGGAACTTGTCCTTTTTACCTAAACGCAGCACGTCGTCTTCATAGATGCGTACCACCGGACTGGAGACCACGTTCGGGTGCAGCGGGTTAGTGCCGAGCGGCGTTTCCATCGGCTCGTAGTGTTCCGGGAACGGCCCTTCCGCCAGTTTGTCGATAGCAAACAGACGTCCCAGCCCTTCCGGCTGCATGATAAACGGCCCGGTGTTGCTGCCCGGCGCGGCGGTGTTGAAGTCCGGGATATCGTTCCCCGTCCACTTCGTGCCGTTCCACTCGATCAGCATGCGTTTCGGATCCCACGGCTTACCGTTCACGTCTGCGGAGGCACGGTTGTACAGTACGCGGCGGTTCAACGGCCACGCCCATGCCCAGCCCAGGGTATTGCCCAGGCCTGACGGATCGGCGTTATCGCGATTGGCCATCTGGTTACCCTGCTCCGTCCAGCTGCCGGTGTAGATCCAGCAGGAAGAGGCCGTGGTACCGTCGTCACGCAACAGCGCGAAGCTATTGAGCAGCTGTCCTTTCTTCGCCACCAGATTACCGTTGGCATCGTACAGGTCGGCCAGCGCCACGCCGTTGTTCTCTTTTGCCACCTCTTCGGACTCAGGATGATCCGGCTGCTTGTAGTTCCAGCTCATCTTCAGCAGCGGCTCAGCGCCTTTGCCGCCTTCGGCGCGGTACATCTCGCGCAGACGATGGTAAATCCCGGCCAGAATTTCGCCGTCATTACGTGCTTCGCCGGGCGCATCCTGACCTTTCCAGTGCCACTGTAGCCAGCGGCCAGAGTTGGCAATTGAACCGTCCTCTTCCGCAAAGCAGGTCGACGGCAGGCGGAACACCTCGGTCTGAATCGCTGCCGGATCGACATCGTTTGATTCACCGTGGTTCTGCCAGAACGTAGACGTTTCGGTGACCAGCGGATCGATAACCACCATGTACTTCAGCTTGCTCAGGCTGCGAACGACTTTGTTTTTATCCGGGAATGACGCTACCGGGTTAAAGCCCTGGCAGATATACCCCGTGACGTCGCCCTTATCCATCATGTTGAAATACTTGATGACATCGTAAGCCTGGTCCCATTTCGGCAACCACTCAAAGCCCCAGTCATTCTCTTTCTGCGCCGCGTCGCCATAGAACGATTTCATCAGACTGACGGCAAACTTCGGATAGTTACTCCAGTAGTTCACCTGGTCCGGACGCGTCGCTTTTGGCGTGTTGGCGTCAAGCCAGCTTTGCCAGTCGGTCTGCTTCTCGGACGGCAGGGTCAGGTAACCCGGCAGGCTGGTCGACAGCAGGCCTAGGTCGGTTAAGCCCTGAATGTTAGAGTGCCCGCGCAGGGCGTTCACGCCGCCACCGGCCATCCCCATGTTGCCGAGCAGCAGCTGGATCATCGCCATGGTACGGATGTTCTGCGCGCCCACGGTATGCTGCGTCCAGCCCAGCGCGTACAGGAATGTAGTGGTTCTGTCGGCGGCACTGGTGGAAGCCAGCACTTCACATACTTTCAGGAAGTCCGCTTTCGGCGTACCGCAGATGTTTTCCACCACGTCCGGCGTATAGCGGGAAACGTGCTGTTTCAGCAAGTTCCACACGCAGCGCGGATCGCTCAGGGTCTCATCGCGTTTCGCGTAGCCGTTTTCGTCGAACTGATAGTTCCAGGACGATTTATCGTACTGACGTTTCCCGGCGTCATAGCCGCTGAAGAGGCCATCTTCGAAGGCGAAATCTTCCCTTACCAGCAGGCCGGCATTGGTGTAATGCTTAACGTATTCCGCGTTAATTTTGTTATTTTCGATCAGGTACAACAGCACGCCGGACAGGAACGTGATGTCCGTACCGGAGCGGATCGGCGCATAGATATCAGCCACCGATGCCGTACGCGTAAAGCGTGGATCGACGACAATCAGCGTCGCATCGTTGTTGTTTTTCGCTTCCATCGCCCAGCGGAATCCCACCGGATGGGCTTCAGCGGCGTTACCGCCCATTACCACCACGACGTTAGCGTTTTTGATATCAACCCAGTGGTTGGTCATCGCACCGCGACCAAATGTTGGAGCAAGACTTGCTACCGTTGGTCCGTGTCAGACGCGCGCCTGGTTATCAACCGCCAGCATGCCGAGGGAGCGCACAAATTTTTGCGTCAGCATGCCGGTCTCATTACTTGCCGCAGAGGCACACAGCATCCCGGTGGAGGTCCAGCGGTTTACCGTGACGCCCTGCTCGTTCTTCTCAATAAAGTTGGCGTCGCGATCCGCTTTCATCAGTTTTGCAATTCGGGAGAAAGCGTCGTCCCATGAGATACGCTGCCATTTGTCAGAGCCCGGCGCACGATATTCCGGGTAGCGCAGACGGTTTTCACTGTGGACGTAGTCCAGCAGCCCCGCCCCTTTCGGGCAAAGCGCCCCGCGGCTCACCGGATGGTCCGGGTCCCCTTCAATATGATAAATCGCTTCTTTGGCGTTCTTTGCGCCATCACCCAGGCTATACATTAATAGCCCACAACCCACGGAGCAGTATGTGCAGGTGTTACGGATCTCTTTCGCGCGCAGCAGTTTATAGTTGCGTGCCTGAGCCAGCGCCATTTTGGGAGCGAATCCCAGCATTGCGGCTGTTGTTCCGGCCATACCGCCCGCGCAGATTTTAAAAAATTGTCTGCGGCTGACGTCCATTGCTGTCCTCGTTATCTGATAAGACTTCGCGCCGCAAACTAACAGCAAAGCCCCTGTTTTTTTTGCGTCAAATCAAGGTCGCCAGACTTCGCCCCCTTAATAGTCACTGCCGGTACGATTTGCTAATCCTTTCGGGTTAACAGGCTCTTTGAAAATTCGCCAGGTGTAGCAAATAGATGCTATAAGTTTTCCCTTTGATTTTTAGAAGACTGGCAGGGTAATGGACAGAAAAAGAGCAACGCTGACAGGCCTGGCGGCCATATTGCTGTGGAGCACCATGGTGGGTCTCATCCGCAGCGTCAGTGAAGGACTGGGTCCGGTGGGCGGCGCGGCGATGATTTACACCGTCAGCGGGCTGTTGTGTCTGGTGACGGTGGGTTTTCCCGATCTTCGGCGTTTTTCCACGCGCTATCTCATTGCGGGCAGCATCCTGTTTGTCAGCTATGAGATGTGCCTGGCCCTGTCGCTGGGATATGCCGCGACGCGCTCACAGGCGATTGAAGTCGGTATGGTCAATTATCTGTGGCCAAGCCTGACGATTGCGTTCGCGATTTTGTTCAACGGGCAAAAAACCACCCTGTGGGTGATCCCTGGGCTTCTCATCTCGCTGTTGGGTGTGTGCTGGGTTTTAGGTGGCGAAAACGGTCTGCAACTGAATGACATCATGCAGAACGTCGTTTCCAGTCCGCTAAGTTATGGGCTGGCGTTTGCTGGCGCTTTTATCTGGGCCGCCTACTGCACCGTCACCAGCAAGTATGCCAAAGGGCAAAATGGCATTACCCTTTTCGTCCTGCTGACCGCCTTGAGCCTGTGGGTCAAATATTCCGTCAGCGATCAGCCCGAAATGGTGTTCAGCGTCCCGGTTGTGGTGAAGCTATTGATGTGTGGGGTTGCGCTTGGCTTTGGCTACGCCGCCTGGAATATCGGTATTCTTCACGGTAACGTCACGGTGCTTGCGGCTGTCTCATATTTTACGCCAGTTCTTTCCGCCGCACTGGCGGCTATTCTGCTGAGTTCTCCGCTTTCACTCTCATTCTGGCAAGGGGCATTGATGGTGTGCGCCGGATCGTTACTGTGCTGGTATGCCACCCGCAAATAGCATTTTTATTTTTGCCGGGTACCGAATATGCCCGGCAAAATATTAACAATATTTTAATATGTGATCACACCCTCGAATATAATTCGTAACATTAGAGAGTAATTAAATTTCTGTATAGAGTGCTGTCAGAAAGCCAGAGTTGTTGTGGAAATTGACATAAACTGACAACGCAGGTAATTAATTCAGCGCCAATATTCCCGCGCTATATAGCACAAAATGCAATAGTTTATTTCTGAATATTTCTCTTAAAAAACAGGTTCTGGTTTCCCGAGAAATTTATAATCAACTGTTTTAAAAAAGATTATCCTGCCACATGCTTTGACATTCCCTGCCAAACCCTTTTAATCCCACCAAAAAACTAAAACGTCCGACAACTATTCACAGCCATATTATCCTGATTAGTTAATAATCACTTTATGTCTATATATTAACCTGACTGGCCGATTTAAGGGCAATTTATCCGATCAGGATCACACTAATTGAAATTATCTTTAATATTTTGAAACTTATTATTGAAAGCAGTCTACGGAATTTTAAAAATAGTCTGCCATTGACGATAAGCCTCGTTTAAAAATCGCTCAGGTGGCTTAGGAAATACCTAAATAAAATTATAAGGATTATTTAAGATGAAACTTAAATTAGTTGCAGTGGCAGTGACTTCCATGTTGGCAGCTGGCGTTGTTAACGCGGCTGAAGTTTTTAACAAAGACGGTAACAAACTGGATCTGTACGGCAAAGTTACTGGTCTGCACTATTTTTCTGATGATGCTGGTAGCGACGGCGACAAAACGTATGTTCGTCTGGGCTTCAAAGGTGAAACTCAGATCAACGATCAGCTGACCGGATACGGTCAGTGGGAATATGAGTTCAAGGGCAATCGCTCTGAAGCTCAAGGTTCCGACGGCAACAAAACCCGTCTGGCGTACGCTGGTCTGAAATTCGATGAATTCGGTTCCTTCGACTACGGTCGTAACTACGGTGTGGCTTATGACATCGGCGCGTGGACTGACGTTCTGCCAGAGTTCGGTGGCGATACCTGGACGCAGACTGACGGCTTCATGACCGGCCGTACCACTGGCGTTGCAACCTACCGTAACACCGACTTCTTTGGTCTGGTTGACGGCCTGAACGTGGCTGCTCAGTACCAGGGTAAAAACGACCGTGACGATATCACCGAATCCAACGGTGACGGCTGGGGTCTGTCTTCTACCTATGAATTCGACGGCTTCGGTGTGGGTGCGACCTACGCGAAATCTGACCGTACCGACCGTCAGGTTCGTGCTGCAAGCAACCTGAACGCCGGTGGCGAAAACGCAGAAGTCTGGGCTGCTGGCCTGAAGTACGATGCGAACAACATCTACCTGGCAACCACCTACTCTGAAACCCGCAACATGACGGCGTTCGGTAACGGTCACGTTGCCAACAAAGCGCAGAACTTCGAAGTTGTGGCGCAGTACCAGTTCGACTTCGGTCTGCGTCCGTCCATCGCTTACCTGAAATCCAAAGGTAAAGACATCGGTTCTTATGGCGACCAGGACCTGGTTGAATACGTTGACGTTGGCGCGAGCTACTACTTCAACAAAAACATGTCCACCTATGTTGATTACAAAATCAACCTCGTGGATGACAGCCAGTTCACCAAAGATGCCAAAGTGGCTACCGACAACATCGTAGCTGTAGGTCTGACCTACCAGTTCTAAGATCTGTTAGTTCAAAAGGCCAGCCCTCGCGGCTGGCCTTTTTTATTACTGCTGCCCTCCGACCTTCGCCAGACTAAACCAGATCCCGACCGCCAGAATCAGCAGCATGCCTCCCGCACTGCCCAGGGCCACGCTGTGCGAGGTGATGAACGCGGTTTTCGCCGCCTTCATCACCGGCTCGGCCAGCGACGGCGACAGCTCCTGCGCCACCTTCATCGCTTCACCGATGGACGACGAGGCTTTATCGGTCAGCGACGCGCTCAGCCCCTGCGGCAGTACAATAGACGCCGAAAAGCTGCGGGTTAACAGCAGACCGAAAATGGCGATCCCCAGACCAGCACCCAGCTCGTAGGACATGGTTTCGATCGCGCCTGCGGCGGCCGCTTTCTCTTTCGGCGCGGCAGCCATGATCGCTGACGTCGAGGCCAGCAGTGCGCTGGCGGCACTGAAGCCCAACAGCACCATCAGGCTCCACGCCTGCCACTGTTGGGTGCTGAAATCGAGCGTCGACAGGCCGATAAAACTGACCGCGCTAAGCCCCATGCCTCCGGCCGCGACAATGCGCAGCCCCAGACGCCCGACCAGCACGCCCGCGATCGGCCCGCTAAATCCGCTCGCCACCATCACCGGCAGCATGAATATCCCTGCTTCAAAAGGCGTAAAACCATGCACGAACTGCAACTCCTGCGCCATCAGCAGTTCAAAGCCCACCAGCGCAATCATGGCGGTCATCGCCATGACCACGCCGCTTAAAATAATGCGATGGCAAAACAGACGCATGTCGATCATCGGCACGCGCGCGCGCAGCTGGATACGGACGAAGATAAACAGCATCACCGCCCCGGTAAGCAGCGTACAGGCCACCATCCACGGCGACAGCACCCCTTTCAGGGCGGTTTTGGCGCTATAGACCAGCAGTAAAATCGCTACAATCAGCATAATGGCATGGCTGATATTGAGCGGCTGCTCGGGCCGCCCCTGCTGAGCAGGCACAAAGCGCGCAGCAAGCGAAACCACGATCAGCACGATCGGCACGTTAATCAGGAACACCGACCCCCAGTAAAAGTGCTCCAGCAACATGCCGCCAATCAGCGGGCCAAACGCCGCGCCGCCCGACCCAACGGCAGCCCAGACGCCGAGGGCAATATTACGGTGCCGCGCATCAATAAACAGGGTGCGGATCCCTGCAAGCGTAGCCGGAATAATCATCGCCGCGCCAATCGCCAGCGACGCGCGGGCGGTAATCAGCCAGCCCGCGGACGGCGCAAATGCCGCCGCTAACGATGACAGGCCAAACAGCACGCTGCCAATCATCAGCAGGCGCTTAAAACCTATGCGATCGCCCAGCGCGCCCATCGGCAGCACCATCCCCGCCATCACCAGCGAGTAAATATCAATAATCCACAGCAATTCGTTGCCGCTGGCACCCAGCGTCATGCTCAATGTTGGCGCCGCCACGTGCAGCACCGTCGCGTCAATCGCCACCGGGATATACACCAGCACGATAATCACTAACGCTAACCACTGACGAAACATAAATTTCCTTTTCAGTTAAAAACTGGACGCATGTCCAGAATGCGATCCTACGTAAAGTTGAACACTTGTCCAGCTCTTTGTTACACTCGTTTCGTTGCCATTGAGAGTGAGAAATTATGCGTTATCTGAGCAAGGACGAGCGGCGGGAAGAGATCCTCCAGGCCGCGATGCGCGTGGCGCTGACCGAAGGATTCGCTGCGATGACCGTGCGCCGCATCGCCACCGAAGCGGGCGTCGCCACCGGGCAGGTGCATCACCACTTTGCGTCGGCGGGCGAGCTTAAGTCGCTGGCGTTTGTCCGGCTAATCCGCGATTTGCTGGATGCTGAAATCGTTGGCGAAAACGCCGGCTGGCGCGAGCGCCTGCATGCCATGCTCGGCAGCGATGACGGCGGGTTTGAGCCTTATATTCGACTGTGGCGGGAGGCGCAAATTCTTGCCAGCCGGGATAGCGATATCAAAGGCGCCTACGTTTTGACCATGGAGATGTGGCACCAGGAAACGGTCGCGATTATCCGCGCCGGGGCGGAGGCCAACGCCTTTACGCTTGCTGACCAGCCGGAAAATATCGCCTGGCGTTTAATTGGTCTGGTATGTGGCCTGGATGGCATATACGTATTAAATATGCCTGAAATGGACGACGCGGCATTTAATAAGCATCTGGATAAGCTTATTTCCCTCGAATTGTTTTAATACTCCCATCGGGGTATTAATTTCCGCAAATAGTTACAATTAGTAACACATAAAGCGAACCCTGATTCCCATTCCAAACTCAGGGATTCGCTTTTTTATCTATCCTTTCAGATGTATCCCATAACATCCAAAAATTTCTACAAACTGCCGAAAGGTATCTTTCTGTTTTCACTTATTTTTTCTCTCCATTTTGGTAAGCAAGAGGGTGATATGTCACATCAAAGCGAGAAGAGTAATCAGCATCTGTTGAGTAACTGGAAACCGGAAAACGCGCAATTTTGGGAGAATAAAGGGAAACATATCGCACGTAGAAACCTGTGGATTTCCGTGGCGTGTTTGCTTCTCGCGTTTTGTGTATGGATGTTGTTTAGCGCTATTGCGGTAAATCTTAATAAGGTCGGATTTAATTTCAGCACCGATCAGCTTTTTATGCTAACGGCATTACCTTCTCTTTCCGGCGCGATATTGCGTGTCCCCTACTCTTTTATGGTGCCGATATTTGGCGGACGTTACTGGACCGTGTTAAGTACCATTATCCTGGTCGTACCCTGT
The DNA here is from genome assembly GCF_015672585.1 of Enterobacter sp. Res13-Sevr-PEC09-46. Lineage (NCBI taxonomy): Bacteria > Pseudomonadati > Pseudomonadota > Gammaproteobacteria > Enterobacterales > Enterobacteriaceae > Enterobacter > Enterobacter sp. Res13-Sevr-PEC09-46. The sequence goes on from NZ_JADABR010000020.1 coordinate 252,574, forward strand.
GTCTGGCTTGGGATCGCCATCCAGAATACCGCTACGCCTTACTGGGTCTTTATTATCATCGCACTGCTGTGCGGTTTTGCCGGGGCCAACTTCGCTTCCAGCATGGGAAACATCAGTTTCTTCTTCCCGAAAGCCAGACAGGGCAGCGCGCTGGGCATTAACGGCGGGCTGGGTAACCTGGGCGTGAGCGTGATGCAGCTGGTTGCGCCGCTGGTGATTTTTCTGCCGATGTTTACCTTCCTCGGCGTTCACGGCGTCCCCCAGGAAGATGGCTCGACGATGTGGCTGGCGAACGCGGCGTGGATCTGGGCCCCGCTGCTGATTCTTGCTACCCTTGCGGCGTTTTTTGGCATGAACGACATCGCCAGCTCGAAAGCGTCCATTGCCAGCCAGCTTCCGGTGCTTAAGCGCTTTCACCTCTGGCTGCTGAGCCTGCTTTATCTGGCAACCTTCGGCTCGTTTATCGGTTTCTCGGCAGGCTTTGCTATGCTGTCGAAAACCCAGTTTCCGGACGTAAATATCCTCCACCTCGCCTTCTTTGGCCCGCTGATCGGCGCCCTGGCGCGTTCGGCTGGCGGGATGATCTCGGACAGGCTGGGCGGCGTACGGGTGACGCTGATCAACTTCGTCTTTATGGCCATCTTTAGCGCCCTGATTTTCCTGACGCTGCCCGGCTCTGGTTCAGGCAGTTTTATCGCCTTCTATCTGGTCTTTATGGGCCTGTTCCTCACCGCCGGGCTGGGCAGCGGCTCGACCTTCCAGATGATCGCGATTATCTTTCGCCAAATCACCCTCGACCGCGTGAAAAAACAGGGTGGGAGCGACGAACAGGCACAGCATGAAGCGGTGACCGAAACGGCTGCCGCGCTGGGCTTTATCTCTGCCATCGGTGCGGTGGGCGGGTTCTTTATTCCCAAAGCCTTTGGCACATCCCTGGCAATGACCGGTTCCCCGGTGGGCGCCATGAAAGTCTTCCTCGTGTTTTACATCGTCTGCGTGCTCGTCACCTGGCTGGTGTACGGCCGCAAATCCTCACAAAAATAATAACTACATCTTCGCCGGAGCGTGATGCCTCACCCTCCGGCCATGCTATCGAAGCAGGAGAAATGTCATGAGCAAACTGTTGGACCGCTTCCGTTACTTCAAAACAAAAGGCGACAGTTTCGCCGATGGGCACGGGCAGGTGTACCACACCAACCGCGACTGGGAGGACAGCTACCGTCAGCGCTGGCAGTTCGACAAGATTGTGCGATCCACCCACGGCGTTAACTGCACCGGCTCCTGTAGCTGGAAGATTTATGTCAAAAATGGCCTGGTGACCTGGGAAACCCAGCAGACCGACTACCCGCGCACCCGCCCTGACCTGCCTAACCACGAACCTCGCGGCTGCCCGCGTGGCGCAAGCTACTCCTGGTATCTCTACAGCGCCAACCGTCTCAAGTACCCGCTGGTACGCCGCAGGCTGATCGAACTCTGGCGCGAGGCGCTGGCGCAGCATACCGATCCGGTGCTGGCCTGGGATGCCATCCAGAACGATCCGCAGAAAGCGCAGAGCTACAGGAAAGCGCGCGGAAAAGGCGGTTTTATCCGCTCAAACTGGAAAGAGCTTAACCAGCTGATTGCTGCCGCCAACGTCTGGACCATCAAAAACTACGGCCCGGATCGGGTAGCCGGTTTTTCCCCCATCCCGGCCATGTCGATGGTCTCTTATGCCGCCGGTACGCGCTATCTCTCCCTGCTCGGCGGCACCTGCCTGAGCTTCTATGACTGGTATTGCGATCTGCCTCCGGCGTCGCCGATGACCTGGGGCGAACAGACCGACGTGCCGGAATCGGCGGACTGGTACAACTCCAGCTATATCATTGCCTGGGGCTCGAACGTGCCGCAGACGCGCACCCCGGACGCCCACTTCTTTACCGAAGTGCGTTACAAGGGCACCAAGACCGTCGCCATTACGCCGGACTTCTCGGAGGTGGCGAAGCTCAGCGACCAGTGGCTGGCCCCCAAACAGGGTACCGACAGCGCCCTTGCCATGGCGATGGGCCATGTGATCCTTAAAGAGTTCCACCTCGATAACCCGAGCGAGTACTTCCTCAACTATTGCCGCCGCTACACCGACATGCCGATGCTGGTCCTGCTGGATGAACAGGCTGACGGTCGCGTGGTGCCGGGCCGCATGCTGCGCGCGTCGGATCTGGCCGACGGGCTGGGTGAAACCAATAATCCGGAGTGGAAAACCATCGCCTTTGACGTGGCCGGAAATCTGGTGGCGCCGAATGGTTCCATCGGCTTCCGCTGGGGTGAAAAAGGCAAATGGAACCTGGAGTCGCTGGCCGCGGGACAGGAAACCGAGCTGACGCTTTCCCTGCTCATCACCCACGACAGCGTGGCAGACGTGGCCTTCCCTTACTTCGGGGGCAACGAGAACCCGCATTTCCGCAGCGTGAAGCAGGAGCCGGTGCTGACGCGCCGCGTACCGAGTAAAACTCTGACGCTGGCCGACGGCAGCCAGAGACGCGTGGTTAGCGTGTACGATCTGGTGCTCGCAAACTACGGCCTCGATCGCGGTCTGGAAGACAGTAACGCGGCGACAAACTACGCCGAGATAAAAGCCTACACCCCGGCCTGGGGCGAACAAATTACCGGCGTCCCCGCTTATCTGATAGAAAAAATCGCCCGTGAATTTGCCGACACGGCGCACAAAACTCACGGTCGTTCGATGATCATCCTCGGGGCCGGTGTGAACCACTGGTACCACATGGACATGAACTACCGCGGGATGATCAACATGCTGGTCTTCTGCGGCTGCGTCGGGCAGAGCGGCGGCGGCTGGTCGCACTATGTCGGCCAGGAAAAGCTGCGCCCGCAAACCGGCTGGCTGCCGCTGGCCTTCGCGCTGGACTGGAACCGCCCGCCACGCCAGATGAACAGCACCTCCTACTTCTACAACCACGCCAGCCAGTGGCGCTATGAGAAGCTGACCGCCCAGGAGTTGCTTTCTCCCCTTGCAGACGCGACGAAATTCACCGGACACCTGATCGATTTCAACGTGCGCGCCGAGCGCATGGGCTGGCTGCCGTCGGCCCCTCAGCTCAACCTTAATCCGCTGCACGTTAAGGCCCGGGCGGACGCCGCCGGGATGTCGCCGCAGGACTACACCGTGCAGGCGTTAAAATCGGGCGATATCCGCTTCGCCTGCGAACAGCCGGATAACGGTAAGAACCACCCGCGCAACCTGTTTGTCTGGCGTTCTAACCTGCTTGGCTCGTCCGGGAAAGGCCATGAATACATGCTGAAATACCTGCTTGGCACCGAGAGCGGTATTCAGGGTGAGGATTTAGGCTCAACGGACGACGTGAAACCTGAAGAGGTGGAATGGCAAACCGCCGCCATTGAGGGCAAGCTGGATCTGCTGGTGACGCTCGATTTCCGTATGTCCAGCACCTGCCTGTTCTCGGATATCGTCCTGCCCACCGCCACCTGGTATGAAAAAGACGATATGAATACCTCGGACATGCATCCGTTTATTCACCCGCTTTCCGCAGCCGTTGACCCGGCGTGGGAGTCCCGCAGCGACTGGGAGATTTACAAGGGCATCGCCAAAGTCTTCTCTGAGGTGTGCGTCGGACATCTCGGCACCGAAACTGACGTGGTGCTACAGCCGCTTCAGCATGACTCCCCGGGGGAGCTGTCGCAGCCTTTTGATATTCTGGACTGGCGCAAAGGCGAATGCGATCTGATCCCCGGCAAAACGGCACCGAACATCGCCGTGGTCGAGCGTAACTACCCGGAAACCTACGAGCGCTTTACGGCCCTTGGGCCGCTGCTGGACAAGCTCGGTAACGGCGGAAAAGGCATATCGTGGAACACCCAGAACGAGGTCGATTTCCTCGGCAAGCTCAACTACGTCAAGCTCGACGGCCCGGCGAAAGGTCGCCCGCGCATCGAGACCGCCATTGACGCTTCAGAGGTGATCCTCGCCCTTGCGCCGGAAACCAACGGTCAGGTCGCGGTCAAAGCCTGGGAAGCCCTCGGCGAACTGACCGGGCGCGATCACACTCATCTGGCGCTGAACAAAGAAGATGAGAAAATCCGCTTCCGCGATATTCAGGCGCAGCCGCGCAAAATCATCTCCAGCCCGACGTGGTCCGGCCTTGAGAGCGAGCACGTCTCCTATAACGCAGGCTATACCAACGTTCACGAGCTGATCCCGTGGCGCACGATTTCGGGCCGCCAGCAGCTGTATCAGGATCATGCCTGGATGCGCGCCTTCGGGGAGAGTCTGGTGGCCTATCGTCCACCGATTGACACCCGCAGCGTTACCCATATGCGCGAAATCCCGCCGAACGGATTCCCGGAAAAAGCGCTTAACTTCCTGACGCCGCACCAGAAATGGGGCATTCACTCCACCTACAGCGAAAACCTCCTGATGCAAACCCTGTCGCGCGGGGGGCCAATCGTCTGGATCAGCGAAACCGACGCGCGCGAGCTGGGCATTGAGGACAACGACTGGATCGAAGCCTTCAACGCCAACGGCGCCCTCACCGCCCGCGCGGTGGTCAGCCAGCGCGTGCCGCCGGGCATGACCATGATGTACCACGCTCAGGAGCGCATTCTGAACATTCCGGGGTCAGAAGTAACCGGACGGCGCGGCGGGATCCACAACTCGGTCACCCGCGTCTGCCCGAAACCGACCCACATGATCGGTGGCTACGCGCAGCTGGCGTACAGCTTCAACTATTACGGCACCGTCGGCTCGAACCGCGACGAGTTCATCATGATCCGTAAAATGAAAAACATTAACTGGCTGGACGGCGAAGGTCGGGATCAGGTACAGGAGGCGAAAAAATGAAAATACGCTCACAGGTTGGCATGGTTCTGAATCTCGATAAATGCATTGGCTGCCACACCTGCTCGGTCACCTGTAAGAACGTCTGGACCGGGCGCGAAGGGATGGAGTACGCGTGGTTCAATAACGTCGAAACCAAACCGGGTATCGGCTATCCGAAAAACTGGGAAGATCAGGATGAGTGGCAAGGCGGCTGGATCCGCGGTATTCACGGCAAGCTGACCCCGCGCCTCGGCGGAAAAATGGGCGTGCTGTCGAAGATTTTCGCTAACCCCGTCCTGCCGCAGATTGACGATTACTATGAACCCTTCACCTTCGATTACCAGGATCTGCACCGCGCGCCAGAGGGCGATCACCTCCCTACCGCCCGCCCGCGCTCGCTGATTGACGGCAAGCGAATGGATAAAATCGAATGGGGGCCCAACTGGGAAGAGCTGCTGGGCGGCGAGTTCGAAAAACGCGCCCGCGACCGCAATTTCCAGAAGATCCAGAAGGAGATGTACGGCCAGTTTGAAAACACCTTCATGATGTACCTGCCGCGCCTGTGCGAGCACTGTCTGAACCCCAGTTGCGTTGCCACCTGCCCGAGCGGTGCGATTTACAAGCGCGAAGAGGACGGCATTGTGCTGATTGACCAGGACAAATGCCGCGGCTGGCGTCTGTGCATCAGCGGCTGCCCGTACAAGAAAATCTACTTCAACTGGAAGAGCGGCAAGTCAGAGAAGTGCATCTTCTGCTACCCGCGCATTGAGTCCGGCCAGCCGACCGTCTGCTCGGAAACCTGCGTTGGGCGCATCCGCTATCTCGGCGTGCTGCTGTATGACGCGGACCGCATTGAAGAGGCGGCCAGCACCGAGCATGAAACCGATCTGTACGAGCGCCAGTGCGACGTGTTCCTTAACCCGAACGATCCGGCGGTGATTGAGGAAGCGCTGAAACAGGGTATGCCGCAGAACGTCATCGACGCGGCACAGCGTTCCCCGGTTTACAAAATGGCGATGGACTGGAAGCTTGCTCTGCCGCTGCATCCGGAATACCGCACCCTGCCGATGGTCTGGTATGTGCCGCCGCTGTCACCGATTCAGTCCTACGCGGACGCGGGTGGTTTGCCGCAGAGCGACGGCGTGCTGCCTGCTGTCGAAAGCCTGCGCATTCCGGTGCAGTACCTGGCAAACATGCTCAGCGCGGGCGATACCGGTCCGGTGCTGCGCGCCCTGAAGCGCATGATGGCGATGCGCCACTACAAGCGTTCCCAGACAGTGGAAGGCGTGACCGACACCCGCGCCATCGAAGAGGTCGGCCTGACGGAAGAACAGGTAGAAGAGATGTATCGCTACCTGGCGATTGCCAACTACGAAGACCGCTTCGTGATCCCGACCAGCCACCGCGAAATGGCGCGCGACGCCTTCCCGGAGAAAAACGGCTGCGGCTTCACCTTTGGCGACGGCTGCCACGGTTCCGACACCAAATTCAACCTCTTCAACAGCAGCCGCATCGACGCGATCAACATCACCGAAGTGCGCGAACACGGGGAGGGAGAATAATGCAGATCCTCAAAATCATCGCGCTGCTCATTGAGTATCCCGATGAGCTGCTGTGGGAAAACCGTGAAGAAGCGCTTTCCCTGGTGGAACAGGACGCGCCCATTCTGCTGCCGTTTGCGCACCAGCACCTGAGCGCCCCGCTGCTGGATAAGCAGGCCGAATGGTGCGAAGTGTTTGAACGCGGGCGCGCAACGTCGCTACTGCTGTTCGAGCACGTTCACGCCGAGTCCCGCGATCGCGGTCAGGCGATGGTAGACCTGATGAGCCAGTATGAGAAAGCCGGCCTTCAGCTTGACTGCCGCGAGCTGCCGGACTATCTGCCGCTCTATCTGGAATATCTCAGTATCGTCAGCGATGACGAGGCGCGTGAAGGGCTGCAAAACGTCGCGCCGATCCTGGCGCTGATTGGCGGCCGGCTGAAACAGCGCGAGGTGGCACATTACCAGCTGTTTGACGCCCTGCTGACGCTGGCCGGTACACGGCTTTCCAGCGACAGCGTGGCGAAGCAGGTGTCTGGTGAAAAACGGGATGATACCCGTCAGGCGCTGGACGCCGTGTGGGAAGAGGAACAGGTCAAGTTTATCGAAGACAACGCCACATCGTGCGACAGCTCGCCGATGCAGCAATATCAACGACGCTTTAGCCAGGACGTCGCGCCGCAGTACGTGGACGTCAGCGCCGGAGGCCCAAAATGACACATTACCTGAACGTGTTTTTCTATGACATTTATCCGTACATCTGCGCCACCGTGTTTTTCCTTGGCAGCTGGTTGCGCTACGACTACGGGCAGTACACCTGGCGCGCCTCGTCGAGCCAGATGCTCAGCAAGCGCGGTATGAACTGGGGCTCTAACCTGTTTCATATTGGCATTCTGGGGATCTTCTTCGGGCATTTGTTCGGCATGTTAACCCCGCACTGGATGTACGCCTGGTTTTTACCCGTCGCGGTTAAACAGCAGTTAGCCATGATTGCGGGGGGGATTTGCGGGGTGCTGACGCTGATTGGCGGGTCGATGCTGCTGATCCGCCGCCTGTTCAACCAGCGGGTGCGTGCCACGTCCACCACGCCGGATATTATCATCATGAGTATCCTGCTGCTTCAGTGCATCCTTGGGCTGTCGACCATTCCTTTCTCCGCCCAGTATCCTGACGGAAGCGAGATGATGAAGCTGGTCGGCTGGGCGCAGGGGATCGTGACGTTTAAGGGAGGCTCGTCAGAAATGCTGAGCGGCGTCGCACCGATCTTCCGCGTGCATCTGGTGCTGGGGATGACGATCTTCCTTATCTTCCCGTTCACCCGTCTGGTGCACGTGTGGAGCGCGCCGTTTGAGTATTTTACCCGTCGCTATCAGGTGGTGAGATCGCGCCGTTGATTTTGTCGGGTGGCGGCTTCGCCTTACCCGACCTACGTTTCAAGCCGCTGTAGGCCCGGTAAGGCGTAGCCGCCACCGGGCTATTTCCCTGCCTGCGGATGCGTATCAAACCCCGCCATCACCGCCGTCAGCTCGGCCAGGGTAAAGCCGTGCTTCGGGTCATCAACGCCCAGGCCAAACCGCGCCTGCATCAGCTTATACAGCGCCTCCGCATCCGGCAAATGGATCTGCTCCTCCACATGACCGTTCTGCCAGTGGGTAAAATTAAAGTTGGTCAGCGTCAGCTTGCCCCCGTCCGGCAGGTGGCGACACATCAGCAGGTGATGACGGAAATGGGACTGCGGCCAGTGCGCCGACCAGAAGTTTCCCATCACGTAATCGTTGAAATACTGGGTCGCCAGGTCGAAATGGTACATCGACTGCCAGTGCTCGTGATGGCGGAATTGCAATACCCAGTCGTTACCCTCGCTTAGCAAACGATAACTCCCGTGCGGGGTGTCCTGCTCCTCGTTGGCGATCAAACGAATCGGCGCCGTCAGCGTTTGTCCGCCAAATCCCACATCGGCGATCCAGCGCTCGCCGTTCAGCTCAACCAGCAGCAACCGGTGCGTACGCGGCGGCATCTGCGACGGATTGGCCAGCACAACCCGCCCCAGTACGCTGCGCACCGTAAACCCGACTTCACGCAACACCCGCTCAAACAGGCCGTTTTGCTCAAAGCAATATCCCCCCCGACGCGCGGTGACCAGTTTATCCACCAGACACGCGTCATCCAGATGGATTTCACGCGGCAAAACGACGTCAATATTTTCGAAAGGGATCGCGCAGTTATGGTGTAAATGCAGCCCCCGCAGGGTATCGATATCAACCTGTACGGGCTGCTGCCAGCCCGTGCGGGCGAAATAAGCACTCAGAAATGGGGACATGATTTGCTCCAGGATGTGATATCCCCTGTTTATAAACTATTTTCCCTTATGCATATGCGTAAAAGTGCTTTTTCGTCATACTCATCGTGTACATGAGGAGATCCTATGAGCCACTTTCGCCCTGTTGAATTACGTCACGCCAGCCGCCTTCTGAATCACGGTCCAACCGTGCTCATTACCAGCCGGGATGAGACCATCGATCGTCGCAACGTCATGGCCGCCGCATGGTCTATGCCGGTGGAATTCGAACCCCCGCGTATTGCGATTGTTGTAGACAAAAGCGCGTGGTCACGGGAGTTGATCGAACGCAGCGGGAAATTCGGCATTGTGATCCCCGGCGTGGCGGCAGCCAACTGGACCTGGGCGGTCGGCAGCGTCAGCGGGCGAGACGAGGATAAATTTAACTGCTACGGGATCCCGGTTATTTATGGCCCTGAGCTTGGCCTGCCGGTTATAGAAGAGAAATGTCTGGCGTGGATGGAGTGCCGGTTATTACCTGTAACCTCTGCGGCAGAGAAATATGACACCCTGTTTGGCGAAGTGGTTTCCGCCGCGGCGGATGAACGCGCATTTGTCGCCGGACGCTGGCAGTTTGACGGGGATAAACTGAATACGCTGCATCATCTGGGAGCGGGCACGTTTGTCGCGAGCGGGAAAATGGTGAAGGCGCTGGATTAACGCACCTCAAAAAAGAAAAGCCCTCTTCCTGAGGAAGAGGGCTTTTTATTACTTCACACGCTTCGCAATAATCTCATCCGCCACATTCCGCGGAGCTTCCGCAAAATGATGGAATTCCATCGTATACGTCGCGCGCCCCTGGGACATCGAGCGCAGCGTGGTGGCGTAGCCAAACATCTCAGCCAGCGGGACGTCAGCGCGAATAATCTGGCTGCCGTACTGCTCTGCCATCCCCTGCACCAGGCCGCGACGGGAGGAGAGATCGCCCATAATGTTCCCGGCGTACTCTTCCGGCGTTTCCACCTCAACGTGCATCACCGGCTCAAGAATAACCGGATCCGCCCGCCTAGCGCCCTCTTTGAAGCCGAGGATCGCCGCCATGCGGAAGGCCATCTCCGAGGAGTCAACGTCATGGTAGGAACCAAACGTCAGGGTCGCTTTCACATCCACCACCGGATAGCCCGCCAGCACTCCCGTATTCATGGCTTCTCGCAAGCCTTTTTCCACCGACGGGATGTACTCCCGCGGCACCACCCCGCCTTTGGTGGCATCTTCAAACACAAAACCACTCCCGGCGGCTAACGGCTCAAGGCTCAGGACCACATGACCGTACTGCCCTTTCCCGCCGGACTGTCGGACAAATTTCCCTTCAATATCCTTCACCGCTTTACGCAGGGTTTCACGGTAGGTGACCTGCGGACGACCAATGTTCGCCTCAACGCCAAACTCGCGCTTCATGCGGTCGACGATGATCTCCAGATGCAACTCGCCCATCCCGGAGATAATGGTCTGTCCGGACTCTTCGTCCGTGTGCAGGCGGAACGACGGATCTTCCGCAGCCAGGCGCTGTAGGGCAATCCCCATTTTCTCCTGATCGGCCTTGGTTTTCGGCTCAATCGCCAGCGAAATAACCGGGTCCGGGAACTCCATCCGTTCAAGGGTGATCACCGCATTCGGGTCGGTCAGCGTGTCACCGGTGGTAACGTCTTTCAGCCCGACACAGGCTGCGATATCCCCTGCACGCAGCTCGTCCACCTCATGGCGATCGTTGGCATGCATCAGCACGATGCGCCCGATACGCTCTTTCTTGCCCTTCACCGGGTTGTACACCGCGTCGCCTTTGCGCAGTATGCCAGAATAGACGCGGATAAAGGTCAGCTGGCCGACGTACGGATCGCTCATCAGCTTGAAGGCCAGCGCCGAGAACGGTTCATCATCGCTTGGGTGGCGCTCGGCGTGCTGTCCGTCTTCGTCTACCCCATCAATAGCGGGCACGTCCAGTGGAGACGGCATCAATTCAATCACCGCGTCGAGCATGCGCTGCACACCCTTGTTCTTGAAAGCGCTGCCGCACAGCATGGGCTGTATTTCACCGGAGATGGTCCGGACGCGCAGCCCCTGGATGATTTCTGCTTCATCCAGTTCGCCCGTCTCAAGGTACTTATCCATAAGCTCATCGCTGGCTTCTGCCGCAGCCGAAACCATTTTTTCTCGCCACGCTTGGGCGGTACTCAGCAGATCGTCAGGGACTGGCGCATAGCTGAACGCCATGCCCTGCGTCGCATCGTCCCACAGAATGGTGCGCATCTTGATGAGATCCACCACGCCGGTGAAGTGTTCTTCTGCCCCCACGGGGATCACAATCGGGACCGGATTGGCTTTCAGCCGCTCCTGCATCATCCGCACCACGCGGAAGAAATCTGCGCCCGGGCGGTCCATTTTATTGACGAACGCCAGACGCGGAACATGATATTTATTCGCCTGACGCCAGACGGTCTCCGACTGCGGCTGCACACCACCGACGGAGTCATAGACCATTACCGCGCCGTCGAGCACACGCATGGAACGTTCCACCTCAATAGTGAAATCCACGTGCCCGGGGGTGTCGATAATATTGATGCGGTGCGGTTCAAAGCCTCTGTCCATACCGGGCCAGAAACAGCTCACCGCCGCCGACGTAATGGTGATCCCGCGCTCCTGCTCCTGCGCCATCCAGTCGGTGGTTGCCGCGCCATCGTGTACTTCACCCAGCTTGTGGCTCATCCCGGTGTAAAACAGGATGCGCTCAGTGGTGGTTGTTTTGCCCGCATCGATATGCGCGGAGATACCGATGTTGCGATAACGTTCGAGTGGAATGGGTCGGGGCATGTTATTTCCTTAAGTCTTCATGACTGGTTTGTGACGACCGGGATGGTCGCGTGTTCGTTCGTTTGTTATAATAGTCCCATTGTACGAGTATTATCGAACTATTTTTTAACGGTTGACCTATTGTTGATATAGCTCAATCTCACGCGAGACGCAGGAAAACGATGATCCCAAACCACCCGGAACCTGAACAAATAGTGTTGGAAAATGTGCTGTTCGCCCTCGGCAATCCGCTGCGATTAGCGATTATCCGCAGGCTGGCCGACGGCAGCGAACTGAGCTGTAACGCACTGCGCCCGGAAGAGGTGGTGAAATCCACTATGACTCACCACTGGCGCGTGCTGCGCGACAGCGGTGTGATCTGGCAGCGCCCGCAGGGGCGCGAGAATATGATCTCACTGAGAAGAGAAGATCTGGACGCCCGTTTTCCTGGGCTGCTGGCGATCCTGCTCCAGGCTAAGTAGCGGCAGCGTCCTCAAGACGATAAACCGGAATCCGCCGTGTTGTTCCGGTAAGGGTGTCGAACACCTCCGTATCGGACGTCACTATTCTCATCCCGGTCTTCCTTAACCGCTGCACGTCGGCGGCTATGCGCTGGAGGCCAAACCAGAAAAGCCCGTCAAGCGCGGTGACCGCAAGCCCCTGTTCCAGCGCCAGCTGGAGGCGCTCGCGGGGGGCTTTCACCTGCTGAGCGATTTGCCGGTAAGGCACTTCCGAACCGCCGGACGCATCGATTCGCTGAATACGGGTCTTCAGGTGGTAGGTAAATTCATCGGGAATGCCGTTCAAATCCTGTTTAAGGCTGTAGACGCAGCCAAACCGCTTGCCGTTGAACAGGACATTTTTTTGACTGAGCTGAAACTCATTTCTGATGCCATCAATCAGCTGCGGTGCGCGGGTAAGAAGTAACCGGAAGGGAAGCTCAAAGCTGGTCACGTAATCCACATTCAGCAGCGCAAGACGCAGCCGCTCTTCTGCCCCGGATTTCTGGTCATGACACTCGCGCATCACCTCCGCCCACTGGCGCGTCAGACGTTCCGGCTCACCGGCTTCGGTGAGGAGGTATTTTTCCAGATGATAATCGACTCTTCCGGTCATGTTGGTCATCCCGTCAATGTGGATGCGGTAATTCTATCCAGCGCGGCAGGATTTATAAAGGGCGGAGCGCACCGGCATCCGCCCTGCCGGGCTACTGCTGGATACTCGACCGGTCCGAAATATCGCTGGCAGATAAGGTTCTTGCAGAAGATGGGATCTGTTTTTTGCGTTTATACCGGTCCGGCTGGCCTTCAGGGCGGGTTTTGAACCGGCGATGCAGCCACATATATTGCTCAGGCGCCATCATCACGGCGCGCTCAATCGCTCTGTTCATTTGCGTGGCCACCGACGCTTTGTCGCCTCCCTGCAAGGTATCGCTGATATCCTCCAGAATAATCAGCTCATACCCTGTGCCGTCTGCTTTTCGGCGCGGTACAAACGGGATCACGGCCGGTCTGGCACTTTTCACCAGCATGTAGCTCCCGGCAGTTGTCGCGGCGTCCGGGACGGCAAAAAACGGCACAAACACGCTATTCGTTTTGCCATAGTCGTGGTCCGGGGCATACCACAGGATCTCGTTTTGCTTCAGCGCGCGGATCATGCCCTTCAGGTCATAGCGGTCAAGCATGGTTTTATTGGAACGCAGACGACCGCGCGTTTGCAGCCAGTCGAGCAACGCATTATTGTTGGGACGATACACACCAATACCCGCGTTGAGCATGCCAAAGATGCGTGCGCCTAATTCCAGCGTGAGAAAATGCATGCCAATGAGCACCACGCCCCTTCCTTGCGCCCGCGCCTGTTCCATATGTTCGTAGCCGGTTACGCTGAAGTGTTTCCGTACGCGCCAGTCTGGCCAGAACCACGCTATCCCCGTTTCGATGACGCCCATTCCAACCGATTCAAAATTACGCTCAAGTAAACGCTCGCACTCGTCCTCTTTCATATCAGGAAAGCAAAGCTCAAGATTTCGTCTGGCGATCTCCACGCGGCGTGGAAGCAGGCGCATAGCCAGACGCCCAAGCCCGTGACCTGTTTTCAACAGCAGCGGGTACGGAAGCTGAACCGTGCACCAGAGCGCGGCAATGCCTGCCCAGCTGAGCCAGTAACGAGGATGAATAAAGGCGAGTGAAAACTGAGGTAATTTTGTCATGGAAAAATTATCCTTTTACTAATTTGTACTTAATCTGGTGCAGTTGCAGTGCTTACCTGCTGATTTAACGAATATTGTTCGGAAGGATGAATTGTAGCGGAATCGTTATGGTTTTTATTATCGATTTTTGCGAAAAGGAATAAAAGCGAGGAGCGCCGGGTGATATTGCACCACCCGGCAGGCAAGTTACATCGAATAACCGGGCTTCTTAATCAGTTCATCCAGTTTCGGGCCGATCTCGGTATCCCAGACCTGCGCCTTCCAGTCAGCTTCCTGAACCTCCTGAAGCGCCACGGAGATTGAGCGATCTTTGCTGTTCAGATGACGGGCGATCGCTTCGGCGATATCCGCCGCCAGGGCCGTTTTTTGTTCGTCAGTCAGATCGCGTGGAAAACATTTGATATCAACGTGTGGCATGGGCAGGGCTCCTTTTATAGGTGAGCGTTCCACGTTATCAGATTATATCGTTAGCTTTTAGCACCTTGTGCAGTTCCGGCAGCGCGCAGACGGCATCCGCGACGGCGGTAATATTAGGCGTGTTAGTGGCAAACCACTCATGACGTGGCCCCCAGGTACGCGCAACGGCAATATAGACGTCAAGCAGCGTCAGCTGTTTGCCAAACGCAAACGGCGAGGCGCTGAGCTGGCTGTCGAACCACAGATAGAGCGATTTTCGGTACTCAATGCAATTTTTCTTCAGCTGTTCCGGGGCATCAGGCACCCAGCGTTCCGGGTAATCTGCATACGTAAAGGTGGGATAGACGTTCGCCACAAACCAGATGAGCAGGCGCTGAAACTGCTGGCGCTCGGCCTGCCCTACGGGCGGCGCGAGGTCGGGACGTCTGTCGAGCACCATCAGGGCGATCGCCGCGGTTTCCGTCACGATCGCCCCATTTTCCAGCTCCAGCGTCGGCACCTGGCACAGCGGGTTCAGTTTTAACAGCAATTCGCGTTGCGGGCCGGGCTGGTCAAACCCGTCCACGTTGACGAACTGATACGGGATGTCTGCCAGAGTCAGCATCACTTCACTGATTGCCGATCCCCAGCCGGGTACGCCATAGAGTTTGATCATGTTGCCCCCTCAGGGATGAAAACCCTAAGTGTAGAGCACCATTAGTAGGTTATCCCGGGCGGATTAACATCTGAAGACGTCACCGCTTCGCCCGCCTCCCCCCAGCGCGCCAGCACCTTTTGATACTCCCCGCGCTTAATCGCACCGTCCAGCGCAGCCTGCAACGCATACACCAGCCCATTGCCTTTTTTGGTTGTGGTGGCGACATAGGCTTTCTTCGGTCCTAATCCCACGACGCGGGTTTTGCCGGTTAACGCGGCTTTATAGGCAGAAACGGACTGCGGTCCAAAGAAGACATCCGCCCTGCCGGACTGAATATAAAGATTGCCTGAGGCGTCGTCGGTCAGATAAACCGGCAACGCAGGCTCGCGCCCGGCCTTTTTATTCTCTTCGTTCCAGCCCAGCAGAATACGTTCCTGATTGGTGCCTGACCCGACAATCACCTTTTTACCGGCCAGATCTTTCGCACGGGTGATCGACTGTACGTTGCTGGTGGATTTCACCGAGAAGGCGAGGGAATCGACGCGATAGGTCGCAAAATCGAACTTCGCCTTACGTTGCTCGGTGACGGCGATATTCACCAACGCCACGTCATAACGCCCGGAAGTGATCCCCAGCGGCCAGTCTTCCCACGCCGTTGGCACCAGCTTCAGCTTCAGCCCCAGACTGCCCGCCAGCAACCGGGCGATATCCGGGTCGCTGCCAATACGGGTGCGGTTATCACTGGCCAGCAGCGCCAGCGGCGGAGAATTCAGGGCTGAAATCGCCACCGTGAGGGTACCCGGCTCAACAAATTTATAGTTCGCCGGGATTTTCGCCACTGCCTGTTGATCAACCGTCACCGGCAGCGGCTGTTCGTTGGCCTTTAAATCAATGCTGGCGTGGCTCGCCGTCGTGAAGACCAGCCCCGCCAGGAGTCCATATTTCATCTGCGCTCCTTACAGCACTTTTGAGAGGAACTGGCGCGTTCGCGGATGCGACGGTCGGTTTAACACGTCGTCGCTGCTGCCCTGCTCCACAATTTTACCGTCGACCATAAATACCACCTGGTCCGCCACTTCCCGGGCAAAGCCGATCTCATGGGTGACCACCACCAGCGTAGTGCCGGAACGGGCGAGCTTTTTAATCACATCCAGCACTTCGCCAACCAGTTCCGGATCCAGCGCCGAGGTGGGTTCATCAAACAGCATCACGCGCGGGCGCAGCGCCAGCGCGCGGGCAATGGCAATACGCTGCTGTTGGCCGCCGGAGAGGTGACGCGACCAGGCATCGGCTTTATCGCGCAGACCTACCACATCCAGAAGGCTGTAGGCGTTTTCAACAGCCTCTTTTTTACTGAACTTTTTATGCGCGATGGGTGCTTCAATCAGGTTTTCCAGCACCGTGAGATGCGGAAAAAGATTGAAGTTCTGAAACACGTACCCAACGTTGAGGCGCTGTTTGAGGATCTCTTTCTCTTTGAGCTCGTAGAGTTTGTCACCCTGACGGCGATAGCCGATGTAATCCCCGTCAATCTGAATAAAGCCTTCGTCTACGCGCTCCAGATGGTTAATGGTGCGCAGCAGCGTCGATTTTCCAGATCCAGAGGGGCCGAGGATCACCGTCACGGAGCCCGGCGGGATCTCAAGCGTGACGTTATCGAGCGCTTTATGTCGGCCAAAAAACTTACTGACGCCGGTAATGGAAATGTGTCCTTCAGGAGAGGCTTGCATGAACAGGCTCCTGTGCTGGCGAAGTGGTGACGGAGCGCGCACGACTGGCCGCCCGGTTCTGGTTTACGGCGGAGCGGCGCTCGCTGCGGGCGAGTCCACGCTCAATAACATGCTGGATGGCAGACAGTACGGTGGTGATCACCAGATACCAGACGGCCCCCACCATCAACAGCGGGATCACCTCCTGGGTGCGGTTGTAGATCATCTGGATCGTGTAGAACAGTTCCGGCATCGCCAGTACGTAAACCATCGCCGTCCCTTTGGCGAGGCTGATGATTTCGTTAAACCCGGACGGCAGGATGGTGCGCAGCGCCTGGGGGAGAATGATGCGCACCGTGCGACGCCACGCCGGCAGACCCAGCGCAGCGGCCGCCTCATACTGACCGTGGTCGACCCCAAGGAAGCCCCCGCGAATGATCTCCGCAGTATAGGCGCTCTGCACCAGCGTCAGCCCCACGATGGCGGTAGAAAACTGCCCGAGAACATTGATGGTTTCAAAGCTGCCCCAGGTAATGCCGGTAAAAGGCACGCCGAGAGAGAGCGTGTCGTAGAGATAGGAGAAGTTATAGAGGATAATCAGCACCACGATCAGCGGCAGGGAACGGAACAGCCAGATGTACCCCCACGCCAGGCTGCTCAACAGCCATGATGACGAGAGCCTCGCCAGCGCCAGCATGCCGCCAATCACCACGCTCAGTACGGTGCTTATCAACGTCAGCAGCAGCGTCTGGCCGACGCCTTCGAGGATCACCGGGTCGAAGAACCAGCGGGCAAATACCGCCCATTCCCAGCGCGGATTAAAGGCCACGGACTGGATCACGACCGCCAGCACAAACAGCGCCACCACGGCGCCAGCAGCGCGCAGCGGATAACGTGCCGGGACCACTTTTATGGTTTCAACGTTGCTCATCGTCGCTCCTTATGCGGTTTTGCTGAGCGCTTCGCGGATCAGCGTCTTGGTGAAACGCAGCCGACCGTCGAACGGCGGCTGGCTATACTCTTCCGGATCACGGTTAAGATCGAACTGCGGCTGATACCCCTGACTGAGATAGAGCCGCACCGCCTCCGGCTGGCGAAACCCCGTGGTCAGGTAGATGCGGCTGTAGCCCGCCAGCACCGCCCGGCGCTCCAGCTCCTGTACTACGCGCGCGGCCAGTCCCTGCTGGCGCAGCGTTTTATTCGTCCAGATGCGTTTGATCTCTGCGGTATGTTCGTCGAAGGGCTTGTACGCACCGGTGGCGATGATCTCGCCATCGCGCTCCAGGACGATAAACAGCCCCTGCGGCGCCAGGTACCACTCTGTCAGCTCGACTTCCGCATCCTTTGAAAAGTAGTCGCCGTAACGAGCGGCGTACTCACCGAAAAGCCCCTCGATAATGGGCTGAAGATCGGCATCTTCCGGCGAAACGTCACGAAATTGTTCGCGCATAGCGCCTCCTTAATCGCCCAGACCCGCCGGGTTAACTTCGGAACTGGGGATACGCTCCACGCCTTCCCCCCAGCGGTTCAGCACTTTGTCGTAATCTCCGTTCTTGATCGCGCCGTTCAGCGCGGTTTGAACCGGCTCGACCAGGCCGCTGCCTTTTTTCAGCGTCACCGCGATATGCGCCGCCTTCGGCCAGCCGCCGTCGACGCTGCCGACCAGTTTGGTTTTACCGTTAAGCGCCGCTTTCCAGGCACCGATCACGTTCGGGCCAAAGTAGGCGTCCGCGCGTCCGGACTGAAGCGCCAGCGTTTGGGCCGCGTCGTCTTTGGTGTAGATCGGCGTAAAGGGTTTAAGCCCTTTTTTGAGGTTCTCTTCGTTCCATGCCAGAAGGATGGCCTCCTGGTTGGTGCCGGAACCCACGATGATGCGCAGCCCGGCGATATCCTCTGCCTTCACAAGCGAGTTGATCGGACTGGTGGATTTCACGTAGAAGCCAAGTGAATCCTTGCGGTAGGTGGCGAAGTCGAACTTCTCTTTGCGCGCTTTAGTGACGGTGATGTTGCTGATAGCCGCGTCGTATTTCCCGGAGGCAACCCCCAGCGGCCAGTCCTCCCAGGAGGTGGGCACCACGTTCAGCTCCAGTCCGAGGCTGTCCGCCACCAGACGCGCAATGTCGACCTCACTTCCCAGCAGAGTTTTGTTGTCGTCGGAAAAGACCGTCAGTGGCGGTTGATTCAGTCCCGCCACCGCCACGGTAAATTTCCCCGGCACGGCAAAACGATAGTCTTTCGGCAGTTGCGCGATCGCATCGCTGTTTTTGGCGGTATTGATCGGCGTTTTATTGGCCTCAATGCTCACGCCGGTGCCGTTAATATTGACGTTCTCTGCCCAGACGGCAGGGGTAAAGGCCAGCGCAAGCGCCAGAATAAGCGATGATTTCTGCATAGCATTTTTCTCTTTTATTGTTGTGTGAACTGATTTTTGGGCTCGTCTAAGCCCAGACTTTCGCGCAGCGTGGTGCCGGGATAGTCGGTGCGGAACAGGCCGCGCGCCTGTAAAACGGGCACCACCTGGTCGACAAAGCGCGGGAAGGTGTCCGGCGTGCCGCCCTGAATGATGAAGCCATCCGCCGCCTTCTCTTCGAACCAGGCCTGTAAACCATCGGCCACCTGCTCCGGTGTGCCGGAAAAACGCGGGCGCGGCGATGCGGCTTCCAGCGCGACCTGACGCAGAGTTAAGTTGCGCTCACGGGCGTTACGCTTGATTTCATCGGTGGTGCTGCGGAAGCTGTTTTTGCCCAAATCGCCAATATCCGGGAACGGCGCGTCGAGGGGATACTGGCTGAAGTCGTGATGCTCGAAATAACGTCCGAGGTAATTCAGCGCATCATTAATGGAGACCAGTGCCGCCGTAGTTTGATACTGGTTTTCTACGTCATCGGCGTCGTTTCCAACAATCACGCTGACGCCCTGGAATATATGTAAATCCTCTGCGCGACGGCCGTGACTTTCCAGCTGCTGTTTAACATCGCGGTAAAAAGCCTGGGCTTCTTCCCGCGTGTCATGGTGGGTAAAGATGGCGTCAGCGTGTTTTGCCGCCAGCTTTTTACCGTCGTCGGACGCACCAGCCTGAAAGACAATCGGACGTCCCTGCGGCGTGCGGCCAATATTCAGCGGGCCGGAAACCTGGAAGAAATCACCGTGGTGATCAAGAGTATGCAGTTTCGACGCATCAAAGAACTGTCCGCTCTCTTTATTGCGGATAAAGGCATCCCCTTCCCAGGAATCCCACAGCCCCTTCACCACGTCGAGATACTCATCGGCAATGCGGTAGCGCAGCGCATGCTCCGGGTGTTTTTCGCGGGAGAAGTTCCTGGCTGACCCTTCCAGCGGTGACGTCACCACGTTCCAGCCCGCGCGTCCGTTGCTCAGGTGATCGAGGCTGGCGAACTGGCGTGCAACGGTGAAAGGCTCGCTGTACGAGGTGGATAACGTGCCGACCAGCCCCAGGCGCGAGGTGATACTCGCCAGCGCGGACAACACCGTCAGCGGCTCAAAGCGGTTTAAAAAATGCGGAATGGATTTCTCGTTAATATAAAGGCCGTCGGCCACAAATATAAAGTCGAGCTTGCCCTCTTCTGCTTTTAAAGCCGTTTCTTTAACGAAATCAAAATTAATGCTGGCATCCGCGACCGCCGCCGGGTGGCGCCAGGCAGACATATTTCCGGATGCACCATGCAAAATGGTCCCCAGCCGCAATTGACGATGTGCAGACATATTCACCTCAAATTAATTAAACGTGTTGCAGGGCTTTTTCCGCGAGCTGAGCAAAATAGCGGGCAGCGGGTTCGATTAATGCTTCGTCCGGGTTAAATGCCGGGTGATGTAACCCAAACGGACTGTTGCTGCCAATGCTGACAAACGCGCCGGGTATGTTTTGCAGATAGACCGCGAAATCCTCCCCGCCCATGTGCAGTTCCGCATGCCGGGTTTCATATCCCGCTTCGCGCGCGACCGAGGTGGCAAACCCGGCCCAGTGCTCATCGTTCACCAGCGCGGTGGGCCCGGCGTACCAGGTGATGTTGATTTGCGCGCTAAAGGCGCTGGCAAATCCGGCGGCGATTTCACCGACGCGCGCTTTCACGTTCTGCTGCACTTCCGTGCGGTGCGTGCGCAGCGTGCCCTCCAGCTCAACGCTTTCCGGCAGCACGTTCCAGGTATTCCCCCCGGCGATGCGCGTCACGCTCAGAACAACCGAATCCAGCGTATTGACGTTACGGCTGGCTACGCTTTGCAGCGCGGTTACCAGCTGGCTTGCCAGCACGATGGCGTCGTTGCCTTCATGGGGACGTGCGGCATGCGCGCCTTTGCCGGTCACGTGAATAACGAAGCGATCAACGTTGGCATAGAACGGGCCGCCGCGCGTGGCAAACTCGCCGACCGGCAGTGACGGCTCGTTATGCATCCCGAAAATCGCGCGTACGTCGCGTAACGCCCCGGCCCGCACCATGCTTTTCGCTCCGCCGAAATTCTCTTCCGCTGGCTGGAACAGGATCCGCACGCGACCGTTGAGCGAGGCTTCCCGCTCTTTCAGCTTTAGCGCGGCGCCGAGGATCACGCTGGTGTGAATGTCGTGTCCGCAGGCATGCATCACCCCGGCGCGCCGGGAGCTAAACGGCACCCCGCTGCGCTCGTCGATGGGTAACGCGTCGATATCGGCGCGCAGCGCAACCAGTGCGTTGCCCGTGCCGATCTCCGCAACCAGCCCGGTCTGGAGATCGTAAGGCAGTGGGGCAATCCCGGCTGCCGTCAGCCACTCGCGCAGGCGCGCCGTTGTTTCGACCTCCTGACCAGAGAGTTCAGGGTTCTGGTGCAGCTCACGGCGCCAGGCAATCAGTTGTTCGCTAAAGCTCATACGGTAACCTCCCTGTTAAGACGCGCCTCGGCCAGCAGTCGCAGGGACTGTACGCGCGTTGCGCCATCAGCGACCGGCGTGTCGATGATAAATTCGTCAATCCCCCACTGCTGATGCAACGCGTTGAGCTGTTCAAGCACCGACGCCGCCGTTCCGGCCAGCAGAGACTGCGCCCGACGCGCGATGCGCACCGGTTCACTCCCCGCCTGCCGCGCAAAGGCGTAGGCCTGTTCTTCGCTGGCGACGGTGACGCGCTGTCCGTTTGCCAGCTCCACGCCCCACACTTCAACCTTCTGCGCCAGCGCATCGGCCTCAGCCTGGGTTGGGGCAACAATGGCCTGCACGGCCACAATCACCTCCCGGACGCTGTGTTGACGCCAGGCTGTGACGACCTCGCGCAGCAGCTCAGGATCACCGTTCAGATGGGCGGCAAAGACAAAATGCCAGTCGAGGGAGGCCGCCAGCAGCGCGCTTTCTGTGCTGGCGCCCAGCAGAAACCCCCGGGCAGGCACCGGCGGCAGCGGCGTGGCGCGAACGTCCTCCTCCGCTGACTGATTTTCAGGGCGGATCCAGCGATCGAGCTGCGTCAGTTGTTCAGCAAAGCTGCCTTTTTCCTGCTGATTAAGGCCGTGCTGCAAGGCGCGGGTAGAGAGCGGCAGACCGCCGGGCGCTTTGCCAACGCCCAGATCAACCCGGCCCGGCGCAATGGCGGCCAGTACGTTAAAATTTTCGGCGACTTTATAGGGGCTGTAATGTTGCAGCATGACGCCGCCTGAGCCCACGCGAATACGTTTTGTTTGCCCGAGGATCCAGGCAATCAGCAGCTCCGGCGAGGGGCTGGCAAGCTGCGGGGTATTGTGGTGTTCGGCAATCCAGAAGCGGTGATAACCCAGCGTTTCTGCCTGTTGCGCCAGTGCTAAGGTTCGCGCCAGCGCATCGGCGGCTGTTTCGTGTTCTGCGACGGGGCTTTTATCCAGAATGCTGATTCGCCATGACATGTTGCGTTCTCGTTTGACTTAACATGTCGTCATTATTAAAGGTGGATTTCACCTCTGAGAAACAATTAATTTACATTTGGATTGCCGGAAAACGGCAATAGAGAGTCTGTCATCGGCGTGATTTGAGCGATGTAATGAGTCTTTCCGCATCCTGCCGTCGGGTAATGCGGAGAAAGCGAATGTGTGCGTACTGCGGGTTTTGTATATCCGCCTCATATCGTTTGCGGTTGCTGCGCCAGGTTTTGATCGTCCAGATGATAATAGAGTCCTTGCTAAGGAACGACCGACGAAAGCTTTCGCGGTTCCCCGTGCCGGGCCAGAGCTCCTGTTTGTGCCAGGCGCGTCTGGAGGCCCGCGTCACCGCCTGCCAGAGCGTGCGGATAAACCCACGATCTATCCACACCACCAGATCGACGTCGCGCCACTTAACGTCGCGTGTGCGGTTGTAATTCCCGTCCAGGACCCAGTCAGGCGAGGCGGCGAGCGCTTTTTCCAGGGTTGCAAGAAACTCATCATCCGGTGTTCCCTGCCAGTTCGCTCGCCAGTAAAGCCTGTCCATTTCAATGTAAGGGATAGCCAGCGCCTCCGCGATTCGCCTGCCAAACGTACTTTTCCCACTTCCGCTGGTGCCTATGATATTGATTTTCACCGTTCCGCCTGCACATGCTGAAGAAAACGGATCGAATCATAACGTTAATAATTTGTTTACGAAACGCCAGACTACTCGTTCGGATACTGCTCGTCGGTGACCTTCTCCAGCCATGCCACCGGACTCCCGTCGACGGCTTCTGCGATGGCTATATGGGTCATGGCCGTCTGCGCGCTTGCGCCGTGCCAGTGCTTCACGCCGGGTGGGATCCAGGCGATATCACCCTGATTCAGCGGTTCCGCCTCTTTCCCCCACTCCTGTAACCAGCCGCGCCCCTGCGTCACGATCAGCGTTTGTCCAAGAGGATGCGTATGCCAGGCGGTACGTGCGCCGGGTTCAAAGGTGACGGTCGCGCCGCCGACTTTTGCCGGTTCAGTCGCCTGGAAAGGCGCGTCAATGCGCACGCAGCCGGTAAACCAGGCCTCTGGCCCCTGAACGGAAGGTAACGAACCGCTACGGATAATTTTCATGATTAACTCCTCGTTTGCTGTTGCGTTAACAGTAGCGTAAAGCCATGGGGAGCATTAGAGTGCATAATCAGAAAGGAACCATGAATTCATTTCATAAATCGAGTAAACCGCCATGTTAAAAGACAACTTCAACGATCTGCTTTCCTTTATGGTCGTCGCCCGGGAGCGCAGCTTTACCCGCGCCGCGGCGCAGCTTGGAGTATCTCAGTCGGCGCTCAGCCACGCAATGCGCAATCTGGAAACGAGGCTGGAAGTCCGTCTGTTAACCCGCACCACCCGTAGCGTGGCCCCTACCGAGGCCGGCGAGCAACTCTTTATGCGCTTAAGCCCCCATCTGCTGGAGATCGAGCAGGAACTCACCGCGCTGCGTGATACCCGCGACAGACCTGCCGGGAATATTCGCCTTACCGCCGGGGAGCACGCCATGTCTGCGGTGCTGTGGCCTGTGCTTAAACCCTTTATGGCGCAGTATCCTGACATCAACGTTGAAGTCACGGTGGACAATGGGCTGACTGATATTGTCGATGGCCGCTTTGACGCGGGGGTGCGTCTGGGTGAGCAGGTGGCGAAAGATATGATTGCCGTTCGTATTGCGCCGGACATGCGCATGGCGGTCGTCGGGTCGGCAGAGTATTTGCAACGTTTCGGCGTACCGGAAACGCCGGAGCAGCTTGATCAGCACCGCTGCATTAATATGCGCCTGCCCACACGCGGCGGATTATATGCCTGGGAATTTGAACGGGACGGACGTGAGCTGCGCGTGCGGGTTGACGGCCAGCTGATCCTCAACAGCCTGCCGCAACGCATCGATGCCGCCGAAAACGGTCTGGGGCTGGCGTACGTCCCGGAAGATGCGGTTCAGGACGCCCTTGCTGAGGGCCGGTTAGTGCGTGTGCTTGAAGCCTGGTGTCCGGTTTTTACGGGATACCATTTGTACTATCCGAGCCGCCGCCAGCACACTACCGCCTTTGCATTACTCATTGCAGCCCTGCGGCATTCATAGTCTCTACCTATAAGTAACTATTAAGTAAACCTGATGATTAAATCAGCATTCACAGACCTTTTTGCCTAAAAAAACGCCACGATTCAGCGCGTTGTGATCCCCGTCTGCTCTGACCACACGATTTCCTTCGACGTGCATCACTTTCGGCACGGTTATATTTTGCGTCGCTTATCAATTGCGGGTAGGATGCCTCGCCATGTTTTGCCTTATCCATACACAGAATGACTGGAAAGGCAGCATGTGTCTGCGCAGAAGCAATCGTTTGTTTCGGCATCTGCCAGGCAGGACTATCACGTTAATGGTTCAGACAGGCAAACAGGTAACTCAATGAAAACAAGCAATAAAAGCGCAGCCGATCATCATGCTGCGAAACGTCGCTGGTTGAACTCTCATGAAGAGGGCTATCACAAGGCGATGGGCAACCGTCAGGTGCAGATGATCGCCATCGGCGGCGCTATCGGTACAGGTCTGTTTTTAGGTGCAGGCGCACGTCTGCAAATGGCTGGCCCCGCTCTCGCCCTGGTCTATCTGGTGTGCGGGATCTTCTCTTTCTTCATTCTTCGCGCCCTCGGCGAACTGGTACTCCACCGCCCTTCCAGCGGCAGTTTTGTCTCTTACGCCCGCGAGTTTCTTGGTGAAAAAGCCGCGTATGTCGCGGGCTGGATGTACTTCGTTAACTGGGCGATGACCGGTATCGTCGATATCACCGCCGTTGCGCTGTACATGCACTACTGGGGCGCGTTTGGCGATGTGCCGCAGTGGGTGTTCGCTCTTGGGGCGCTGGCAATTGTCGGGACCATGAACATGATCGGCGTGAAATGGTTCGCCGAAATGGAGTTCTGGTTCGCGCTGGTGAAGGTGCTGGCCATTGTGATCTTCCTGGTGGTCGGGACCGTATTCCTCGGCACCGGTAAACCGCTGGACGGTAACGCAACCGGCTTCCACCTGATTACCGATAACGGTGGTTTCTTCCCGCACGGCCTGCTGCCAGCGCTGGTTCTGGTGCAGGGGGTAGTGTTCGCCTTTGCCTCCATCGAACTGGTCGGTACGGCGGCAGGTGAATGTAAAGATCCGCAGACGATGGTGCCAAAAGCCATCAACAGCGTGATCTGGCGTATCGGTCTGTTCTATGTGGGTTCCGTGGTGCTGCTGGTACTGCTGCTGCCGTGGAATGCATACCAGGCGGGGCAAAGCCCGTTTGTGACCTTCTTCTCTAAGCTGGGCGTGCCGTACGTGGGCAGCATCATGAACATCGTGGTACTGACCGCCGCGCTCTCCAGCCTGAACTCCGGGCTCTATTCGACCGGCCGTATCCTGCGCTCCATGTCGATGGGAGGGTCTGCGCCGAAGTTTATGTCGAAGATGAGCAGGCAGCAGGTGCCTTACGCGGGTATTCTTGCCACGCTGGTGGTGTATATCTTTGGCGTGTTCCTGAACTATCTGGTGCCGTCTCAGGTGTTTGAGATCGTGCTGAACGTCGCTGCGCTGGGCATTATTGCTTCCTGGGCCTTTATCGTGGTGTGTCAGATGCGTCTGCGCAAAGCGATCAAAGAAGGAAAAGCGGCTGACGTCAGCTTCAAGCTGCCGGGCGCACCGGTGACCTCCTGGCTTACCCTGCTGTTCCTGCTGAGCGTGCTGGTGCTGATGGCCTTCGACTACCCGAACGGTACTTACACCATCGCGACGATTCCACTGCTGGCGGTTCTGCTGATTGCTGGCTGGTTCGGCGTGCGTAAACGCGTGAATGAAATCCACAGTACCGCACCGGTTCATCCTGGAGATGACAAACAGGACGGTCCGCTGGTGGAAGAAACCTCGCGTTAATAAAAAAGCCGGGTGGCGGCTTCGCCTTACCCGGCCTAAATCTCATTGTTTTGTAGGCCCGGTAAGCGCACCACCACCGGGCAATTCCCACATTAGAGCGCGATACGAATCACATCGTCAGGCTGGGTCGCTTCCTGCTGACGGGTTGATTTCTGTTTCACCGTCACGTACAGCGTTTTACCGTCCGCAGACAGCGCCAGGCTGTTCGGGTAAACCGGGGTATCGTAGGTTTTGGTCACTTTGTAGGTTTTGGCGTCAATCACGCTCACCTTACCCGCCTCGCGGTGCGTCACATAGGCTTCGTTACGCGCCGGGTTAAACAGTACGGCCAGCGATGCTGGCGCGGCGATTTTCTGCATCACGCTGCCATCTTTCAGATTCACCACCAGCACTTCTGGCTGTTTTGAATCCGTCACGAACGCACGCTGGCCGGCAGTGTCCAGGCTCAGGTTCAGGTAGAAGTGCTCTTTTCCGTCATCCTGCACTTTTTTACGGCTGAGGATTTTGTTGGTTGCCGTATCAATGGTCACCAGCTCGCCGTCCGCATTGGTGGTATACAGGCGTTTTGCCTTCGCATCCAGCGCCAGCCCGGTACTGAACGTGCCGGTGTTCGTGATGGTGTCCTTCAGCTTCAGCGTTGCGCCATCAACAACCCAGATCACGCTCTCCTTGCCGATGCCGGTAATGTATACCGTATTGGTCGTGTCATCGGCCACCAGCTGGCGCGGCTGAAGCGGCTTCACCGTGTCGCTACGCTTGCGATCGTCCAGCACCAGGCGCCCTTTCACCTCGCTCGTTTTGGCGTCAATCGCCGTCACGGCGCTGTTGACGGTGTTTCCGAACCACAGCGTCTGGGTGGCGTTATCGATCGTGGCGCCAAACGGCTTGAGATCGTTATGAATCGCCTGCGTCACTTCCAGCGTGACCGGATCCAGACGATAGACCACGCCGCCCTTATCGGTTTTGCGGCTTTGTGACGTCGCAACCCACAGCGCGTTTTCCTGCTGGCTGACGGCCATTTCATACGCGCCCTTGCCGACCGCTTTGCGCAGCATCTCTTCAGCGGCATGAACCTGGAACGTACCGGCAAACAGTAAAGAGCCCAACAGCAGAGACCCACGCAGGCGCGGCGAGCACAGATGACGTAAAGACATAACAATTCCTTTTTAAATGAGGAGATTTACCGCTGACATCACTTCCGGTGGGCAAAGTCATCGCTTTGCCGTTATTTTAATGAGAATAGTAATCATTAATGAGTTGAATGTGGAGTATTTCTTTCCTTCAAAGCCTTACATTCACGAAATGTGCGGTTATAGTTTTCATAACATTTACAAAGGATTTAACATATATACACAGGTTCCAGTTGATTTGGTTCGAATTTTTCTTAACCGGTTTACTCCATGAAAATTATTACTGCCCGCAAGGCATCACTACCACTGCTGTTCGTTCCCGTCATTTTTGGCCCGCTGAGTGCGATGGCCGCAGATGAACAGACTCTGATCGTCAGCGCCACGCCGCAAACCGTCTCCGAACTGGACACCCCGGCCGCAGTCAGCGTGGTCCGCGGCGAGGATATGCGACATGCCACACCGCGCATCAACCTTTCTGAATCCCTTGGGAGCGTACCAGGCCTGCAAATTCAGAACCGCCAGAACTATGCTCAGGATCTGCAACTTTCCGTTCGCGGATTCGGCGCGCGTTCAACCTTCGGCGTACGCGGGATCCGCATGTACGTGGACGGCATTCCGGCAACCATGCCCGACGGCCAGGGGCAGACGTCAAACATTGACCTCAACAGCATTGAGAGCGTCGACGTGCTACGCGGCCCCTTCTCTGCCCTGTACGGCAATGCCTCCGGCGGCGTGATCAACATCAACACCCAGACCGGACAACAGCCAGCCACAATTGAAGCCAGCAGCTATTACGGCAGCTACGGCACCTGGCGTTACGGCATGAAGGCTACCGGTGCGGTGGGCGACGGGACTCAGGCGGGGGATGTGGACTATGCGGTATCCACCACCCGCTTCACCACCCATGGCTATCGCGACCACAGCGGCGCACGGAAAAACCTCGCCAACGCGAAACTGGGCGTGCGCATTGATGATGTCAGCAAGCTAACGCTGATTTTTAACAGCGTGGACATGAAAGCCAACGATCCGGGCGGACTGAGCTATCAGGAGTGGCAGAATAACCCACGCCAGTCCCCCCGTGGCGATCAGTACAACACGCGGAAGACCATTAAGCAGACCCAGGCCGGGATCCGCTATGACCGTCAGCTGAGCGAACAGGACGACCTCAGCGTGATGATGTATGCCGGTGAGCGTGAAATGACCCAGTACCAGTCCATTCCGGCATCTACTCAGCGTGACAATCCTGCGCATTCGGGCGGCGTAATTGATATGCAGCGCCACTATCAGGGTATTGATACCCGCTGGACCCACCGCGGCGAGCTGCTGGTGCCGGTAACGTTTACCACCGGCCTTAACTACGAAAATATGAGTGAAAATCGCCGCGGGTATGAAAACTTTGTGATGAACAACGGCGTGCCGGATTTTGGCGTGAAGGGTAACAAACGCCGTGACGAACGTAACCTGATGTGGAACCTTGATCCCTACCTG
Source organism: Enterobacter sp. Res13-Sevr-PEC09-46 (assembly GCF_015672585.1). NCBI lineage: Bacteria > Pseudomonadati > Pseudomonadota > Gammaproteobacteria > Enterobacterales > Enterobacteriaceae > Enterobacter > Enterobacter sp. Res13-Sevr-PEC09-46. Next base: position 281,465 of record NZ_JADABR010000020.1, read on the forward strand.
CAAACCCAGTGGCAGCTCACGCAAAAGCTGTCCGTTGAGGCGGGCGTGCGTTACAGCTCCGTCTGGTTTGACTCCAACGATCATTACATTACCCCGCAAAACGGCGATGACAGCGGTGACGCCAGCTACCATAAATGGCTCCCGGCTGGTGCGGTGAAATACGCCGTGACCGACGCCTGGAACCTGTATGCCGCGGCGGGACGGGGATTCGAGACCCCGACCATCAACGAACTCTCCTACCGTTCTGATGGCAAAGGCGGCCTCAATATTAATCTGCAACCGTCAACCAACAACACCTATGAGATTGGCAGCAAAACCCGCATCGGCAATGGCATCCTGACGGCGGCGCTGTTCCGCACGGATACCGACAACGAGATTGTGGTGGACGAAAACAAAGATGGTCGCACGACCTATAAAAATGCGGGGAAAACGCGCCGTCAGGGTGTGGAAATTGCGCTCGACCAGCAGTTTGCCGAGAACTGGAAGCTGAAAATGGCGTGGACCTATCTCGATGCGACCTACCGTACCAACGTCTGTAGCAATGCAGACTGTAGCGGCAACCGGATGCCGGGGATTGCCCGTAACATGGGGTATACGTCGTTTGGCTGGGAGCCTGAGGAAGGCTGGTACGCGGGGGCAGATGCCCGCTACATGAGCGACGTGATGGCAAACGACACCAATACCGCCAAAGCGCCCTCTTATACCGTGGTCGGTCTGAATACCGGGTATAAACTCAATTACGGCAAATGGGGAATGGACATCTTTGGTCGCGTCGATAACCTGTTCGATAAAGAGTACGTCGGTTCAGAGATTGTTAACGCTGGCTACAATCGCTATTACGAACCCGCCCCTGGCCGTAACTATGGCGTGGGCCTGTCAGTCTCTTATCGCTTTGAGTAAAACATTCTCCGGCAGCGCACGTTGCCGGTAAAAATAACATCATTCCCGGTAGCCTGAAGCGCCGGGAATATACTCAGGGAAGTTTAAAACGAATAAACAAATAAGTGCGCGAGTGCGATCCTTAACTGTAGTATTGCCGTTGCAGGAGGATATTGGCTTCATCAATGGCGCGGTCGATCGCTTCCCGGCTGGCCAGCACGTCCCTTTGCTCAAGCGCAGAAAGCAGATCGGCATAATGATAGGTCGTTGCAGGGATATCTTTCATCTCTTCGTGCAGGTAGTTGATACACGGACCAATCCGTACCCAGAGCTGCTCAATCAGGGAGTTCAGGGTCGGCATTTCGGCATACTGATAGAGCGTAAACCGGAACACGCGGTTGGCATGGATCGCCTTCTGCACGTCGCCCTGATGCATGGCGGTGCTGAAGTTATCTGACAGCGCGCGTAATGTATCCAGTTTGGTTTCGGTCATATTCTGACACGCCGCCGCAACGGCCATTGGCTCAAGCTGTTTTCGGATGGCGTTAATTTCGTTATAACGCTCCAGCGTAACCTCTGGCACCAAAAACGCCTGAGCAGGCGTGGCCTGTAATGCGCCCGCCGACACCAGGCGCAGCAGGGCTTCGCGCACCGGTGTGATGCTGGTGCCTAATTTATCGGCAATCTCTTTCGTGATGAGTCGAGCCCCAGGTTTTAATGAGCCCGTAATTAACGCTCCCTTTAAACTGTTCTCAACTTGCATCGTCAGACTGATTCTTTGTGCTTTTTCCAGATTTTCCAAATCAAGCATGTTTAATTCCCGTAGCCAAAACAAAATGCCATTTTCAGCGACTGTTTAAAAAAACATCGCCGGTTTGATATATCCTGTATCGTCATGCCTGGTATGAAGGGCGCGCGTTAAAATAAAAATTGTTCAATTAATATTACGTTTACCACTTCTGGCTCAGCTGGGCCGATGGCGCGCAATGCTTATGGATTAATTAAAGACAATATATCGTATCTTCACAAATAATTATGGCGGACTTTGCCCGCCATAACCGATGCTCTGTTTAGTCCGCCGCCACGCGGATCACGACCTTGCCGAAGTTTTTCCCTTCCAGCAGCCCAATCAGCGCCTCTGGCGCCGCGTCCAGCCCTTCGGTGACCTGCTCGCGATAGTGTATTTTGCCTTCCTGCACCCAGCGTCCCATTTCCTGCTGGAACTCGTCGATACGATGACCATAGTCCTGAGCGATGATAAAGCCCTGCATGCGGATGCGTTTTTTGAGGATGGTCCCCATCAGTAGCGGCAAGCGATCCGGACCCTCCGGCAGGTTGGTGGCGTTGTAGCCGCTGACCAGTCCGCAAACCGGCACGCGCGCGGAGGTATTCAGGAGTGGCAGCACGGCGTCAAAGACTTTACCGCCGACGTTTTCATAATACACGTCAATGCCCTGCGGGCAGGCTTTCGCCAGCTGTTCGGCAAAATCATCCGCATGGTGATCCAGACAGGCGTCGAAACCGAGCACGTCGACCGCATGACGGCATTTCTCCTCCCCGCCGGCCACACCGATAACCCGGCACCCTTTGATTTTACCGATCTGCCCCACCGTTGCGCCGACCGGCCCCGTGGCTGCCGCCACGACAAGCGTTTCCCCCGCCTGAGGCTGACCGATATCAAGCAGCCCCATATACGCGGTAAAGCCCGGCATCCCCAGCACGCCGAGTGCCCATGAAGGGTGCGACGGGTTTTCGCCCAGCCTGACCAGCCCTTTCCCGTCGGAAAGTTCATACTCCTGCCAGCCACTGTAGCCCAGAACCCACTCGCCCTCTTTATAATCCGGATGGCGGGAGGTCTCGACGCGGCTTACCGTGCCGCCCACCATCACCGCGCCAATCTCGACAGGAGGTGAATAGGATGGCGCATCGCTCATACGGCCCCGCATGTACGGATCAAGCGAGAGCCATACGGTGCGTAATAACACCTGCCCCTCTGCGGGCGTGGGGATCGGCTGCTCTTCCAGGCGGAAATTTTCGGCAACCGGTGCGCCGTGTGGACGGGAAGCCAGTACCCAGCGTCGGTTTTGCGTAGTTGATTGACTCATTCATCGCTCCTTAGTGCTGAAAATGTCATTCAAGTCTGGCACGTTATCCTGCGGATCGCCTTTGCATTATAAGCCGGACTGATTAAGCCGCACGACCAGATAGAGGCACGATTCATCCGTTTCGTTGATAAACCGGCAGTCGTTCGGCGGCCCAAGTTCCAGACAATCTCCGGCCTTCATTTCATGGCGGGTATCCCCCTCCAGAAAGACCAGTTCACCTGCCTGCAACCAGATCAGCTGTCGCGCCAGCGCATAAGAGGAGGCGGGCATCGGCACATCGCTGCCTGCGGGCAGTTCCACCTGGACGAGGTCGATAGGCATATCGCTGCGCGGCGACACATGGCGACGCAAATAGTGGGTTTGCGGATCGCGCCAGACGGGCTGGTTCGCCAGACGTAACAGTTTGCCCTCCTGCATTTCCGCGCGCGCAATGAGCGTAGACATGCTAATACCGAAGGCACCGGATAACCGCGCAAGCAGCGTCGCCGTTGGGCTACTGTCACCCCGTTCAATCTTATGGATCATGGCGCGTGAGATACCTGCCCGTTCGGCCAGTTCGCTTAATGACCAGCCCCGCGACTCGCGTTCAAGGCGTATACGGGCGCTAATGCGTTGATTCATATTGTCTGTCATTGTGTTCATGACGTCATACTATAGTGTACGGATGGTTATTCGGGGCAATTTGTTGACAAAAAAATAGGGATTTTGTCGTAGCGATGCAATACAAGAACTGTGTAATATTGTGAGTGAATCGTACTACTATAGTGAACAACACAGCCAGAGGTTAACCATGATTGTTCGTCATGCCTGTAAAGAAGATTGTGCCGCTATCGGTGAAATTTATAACCATGCGGTGCTGCACACCGCCGCCATCTGGAACGATACAACTGTCGACACCGATAACCGTATTGCATGGTTTGAGGCGCGTACGCTGTTGGGTTATCCGGTGCTGGTCAGTGAAGAAGAAGGTGTTGTGACGGGATACGCCTCATTTGGCGACTGGCGAGCGTTCGACGGTTTTCGCCATACGGTGGAGCACTCGGTTTACGTTCATCCCGATCACCAGGGCAAAGGCATTGGTCGACTGCTAATGACGGAATTAATCAAGGAAGCCCGCCAGATTGGTAAACATGTGATGGTTGCCGGTATCGAGGCGCAGAACCAGGCGTCGATTCATCTGCATGAAACCCTGGGCTTTGTTACCACCGGAAATATGCCGCAGGTGGGAACCAAATTCGGTCGCTGGCTGGATTTAACCTTTATGCAACTCCAGCTCGATGAGCGCAGCGATCCGGATGCTCTGCCATGAATCAATCGTTGACGTTAGCGTTTCTGGTGGCCGCCGGGATTGGGCTGGTGGTGCAAAACACCCTGATGGTGCGCATTACGCAATCCTCTTCCACCATTCTTATCGCCATGCTGCTGAACTCGCTGGTGGGGATTGTGCTGTTTGTCAGCATTTTGCTTATGAGAAATGGCCTGGCGGGGTTTAGCGAACTGGCGTCAACGGTGCGCTGGTGGACGTTGATCCCCGGCCTGCTGGGGTCATTTTTTGTCTTTGCCAGTATTAGCGGGTATCAGAATGTGGGCGCGGCAACGACCATTGCCGTGCTGGTGGCAAGCCAGCTGATTGGCGGCCTGGTGATGGACATCCTCAAGAGCAACGGTGTCCCCCTGCGGGCGCTGGTTGGCCCGGTCTGCGGCGCAGTGATGCTGGTGGTCGGCGCCTGGCTGGTGGCACGGCGCCAGTTTTAACCCTTACAGGATAGTCCCACCCTGCGTGAGGTGGGCATGGCGCGCCTCCGCCTCTTCTTTATGCTGCTTACCATGATGCGCAATCGCGGTACGCAGGCGCTGCTGCTGGGTATAGCGATCTTCACGGCTGAGCTCTGCATCGTCGCTTAATTCGATCAGCAGTTCGTTCATGTGGGTAATTATGCTCTCTTCGATGGCGGCATCGACGCGGGCGATAACATCGTTTAAATGTGACATTGTCACTCCTTTTCACGTGCCCGGTGGCGCTACGCTTACCGGGCCTACGGGTGCTAAATGTAGGCTCGGTAAGGCATAGCCGCCACCCGGCAAGAATACGATCAGTTCAGCTTCGCTTTCGAGAAGTCACTGCCCATCAGACTCACGCTGTACCCGGTCACGTTGCTGCGGGTCGCATAGAACGTTTTGCCGTTAGCTAACGCAATCCACGGTGCCTGCTGGTAGAAAATCTCCTGTGCCTGGCCATACAGCTTCGCACGTTCATCCGGGTTGCTGGTCAGTTTGGCCTTTTGCACCAGCTCATCATACCCCTTATCACACCAGCGCGCGGCGTTAGATCCGGTTTTGATGCTGTTACAACCCAGCAGCACATCGGCGAAGTTGTCCGGATCGCCGTTATCAGACATCCAGCCGAACAGCGCGGAATCATGCTCGCCTTTACGCATGCCGGAGAGATATTCCCCCCACTCGTATGAGACGATTTTCGCCTTCACGCCCACTTTCGCCCAGTCAGCCTGGATCATCTCCGCAATGCGTCGCGAGTTCGGGTTGTACGGACGCTGAACCGGCATGGACCAGAGGGTCACTTCCGCGCCCTTATCCAGACCCGCCTGCTTCAGCAGCGCTTTCGCTTTTTCCGGATCGTAGCCGTAATCCTTCAGGTCTTTGTTAAAGCCGAGCATGTTCGGCGGGATCGGCGATTTAGCGACCGTACCAGACCCCATAAAGACCGCGTTAACAATGGCCTTTTTGTCCGTTGCGTAATTCAGAGCCTGGCGCACCAGCACGTTATCAAACGGTTTTTTCTCCGTGTTGAACGCCAGGTACCCCACGTTCAGCGCATCCACCGAGTGCAGGGTCAGGTCTTTGTTTTTCTTGATCGCTTCAAACTGCACCGGCGACGGCGCAGGAATGATCTGACACTCGTTCGTTTGCAGCTTAGCCAGACGCGTCTCAACGTTTGGCGTGATGGAGAAGATCAGGTGTTTGGTCGGCACCTCACCCTCCCAGTAGTTCGGATTGGCGACGTAGCGGATCAGCGAATCCACCTTGTACTGCTGAAGCACATACGGGCCGGTGCCGATTGGCCAGGTGTCCACATATTCAGGTGTCCCCTTTTTCAGCATCGCGTCCGCGTACTCGGCAGAGAGGATCGAGGCGAAGTCCATTCCCCAGTCGGCGAGGAACGCCGCGTTGGGTTCACTCAGCGTGAACTGAACGTGATAATCGTCGATCTTTTTCACATCCTGAATGAGCTTGTCGAGGCCCACGTCATTAAAGTATTCGTAATTACCCTGGGAAACATTGTGATAGGGATGCTTAGGGTCTTTCTGACGCATAACGGAGAAAATAACGTCATCAGCGTTAAAATCACGGGTCGGTTTGAAGTATTTATTGCTGTTGAACTTTACCCCTTTACGCAGGGTAAACGTGTATGTTTTGCCGTCTGGCGAAATGGTCCACGACTCGGCCAGAGAAGGCACCGGCGTGTTTTTTACCGGGTCGAAGTTAATCAGACGGTTATACAGCGTTTGCGAGCTGGCGACAAATGAGGGCCCAGAGCTGGCGATCTGCGGGTTAAACGACTCCGGCGACGCCTCGGAGCAGTAGATAATGGTGTCTTTGTTTTCCGCCCATGCGGCGCTTGCCGGTAGCAGCGCGCTGAGCGCGAGGGCCAGCACGGTTTTCCCTGTAGACATGGTTATTACCCTTTCGGTTTTATTATAGTGAACAGTAATAACAGCACAGACGTTTTGGCCTGACAAATAACGAATCACTATCAGGTTATTCTAAAGCCGTACATTTCGCTGGTTTTAGCATCAGCCCGCAGAAACCGATTTGCCTTAAGGTCCATTATTCGTCAAGCACAACCGTCACGATCAATGCCGCAAGAAATCGTCCCTTTTGCCGTCTCCTCAGCCGTTTGCTTGCTTACCTGATTCGCTAAAGTAATGGCGTGAAAAAGTCTACAGGACCAAATCGTGGCAAAAACACTTTTACGCAGCGGTAATCTGGATGATTTTCAGGCCGTTGGCGGCGGCGGACAGGCCGTTTTTGAATCAGCGCTGCAAATCCGCGAAGCGCTTCGGTTGCGCAAACAGCAGGCTATCGTTGATTGCCTGGCCATCCCCCAGGTCAACGACGGCGGCGATCGCGTTGACTGGTACTCCCCGGTTGAGGGAACCGTCTCCAGCTGGAAGGCGGCGGATGAAGATGATCGTTATCGCGCCCTGCGCTATCTGGAAAACACGCTCGCCAGCGTGGAGTCGCTGAGTAAAAAATGCCTTCAGTCACCGAAAACGGCGCAGCAACTGTTTGGCTCTCTGCTCTCAAAAGCCTTTCAGTTTCCCGGTGAAAACTTTGTTTTCCTGGTGGATGGCAAACCGGTGCTCTGCTTCTGGGGTTTCGTCAACCTTAACGAAAACGCGCGCGACGACGTGCTGGACTGCCTGCGCGAATCGTTGGTCACTGAACCTGAGCCAGTGGTGATTAACGAGCCTGAACCTGAACCGGAGCCAGAACCGGCCCCGGTGGTGACCTTTGAGCAGGCCGACGCGCCGCTTATCACGCCTGTGACTACAGTCCGTATCACCGACGATGAACTGTATACGCCAGAGCCGGTGCGCATGAACGCCGCGCCGCCAGAGCCCGCACCGGCGGCCATACAGAAAAAACGTCGCTCCCCCCTGTGGTTGCTGCCGGTTGCCGCCGTCATTATTGCAGCCATCGCCACCCCGCTGCTCTGGCCAAAACAGGCCCCAATCGCAGCGCCTGTTGCCACACCAGCGCCAGTACCCGTCGCCATTGCTCCGGCCCCCATAAAGTCGGTTGAGCCGCTTGAACTGAAACTCCCGCTGCACCAGGCCGAAGTGGTAGAGCCGAAGGTGAAAACGCCTGCCCCGGCAGCCGAACCGGTGGTCATTACCGCGATACCGAAAGATGCGATGGTGATGGAGGCAAACCAGGTCAAAGCGGGGTTAACGCGCTTCCTGAACGGCACCTGGCGCGCGTTTCTCGATGTGCAGGATCCGCTCACCGGCAAACCGCCGTCGCTGCGCTACCAGATCCAGAACAATAAAGGTTTCGCCCGGGTCGTGCATGGCGACAACATTGTCTGCCGGGTAGACGTCTTTTCCGGATTACACAGCAACGGCGAGCTGTTGATCAAAACGCGCGGAAACGCGCGTTGCACCGACGGTTCACGCTATCCGATGCCGGAAGTGACCTGTAAGGCAGGTGCCAGCGATGTGGCGGAATGCACCGCACGTTACGATGCCAACACCGTCGTTCCTCTGACGTTCAAGAAAGCAGGTGTCTGATCCTATGCTGGTTAATCTTTGCGACTATAAACAGAGCGTGACGCTGATTGCTAACAGCGGCGTGCAGTTTCTCGATTTTGGCCTGACTCCGCAGGACACCGCCAGCAACGGGCGTTTCGTGCGTAAAACGGCAAATGGCCCGCTGCTGCGTCTGGATTTTGACCTGGTTAACGGCCGGTACACGCTCCCTGCCACCGATGGCGGGCAGCCGGAAGTGGTCAAGCCTGAAAGCACCATTCCACTGCATGACTCCCTGACCGTGCTGGACGGCGTCTGGCTGCCGATCCCTTTCCTGCGCTTTAACCCGCCGCGGACGTTTGTTGAAGGCCCGGATAACTGGGCGCGCGTCCAGGTACGAAAGCTTTCCACGCCCGACGCAGCTGGCAATACGCACCGGGTCACCGTCGCGCTCGACAGCCAGATTGCAGAGCATGCGACGTCTGCCCTGTCGCCGGTTGAAAACGATATCCTGAACGGCACACGTTTCGCGCTCGCCTGGCGCGACAGTGAGGTTGAAAGTTTCCTCGACCAGACCTGGATTGACGGCTGGCTCCGTGAAGCCTTCACGCAGTTTGCCGACGGGGTTGAAAAACGCTCCGAGCGCGAGCTGCATCAGGCCATGCGCAGCTTTGAATATCAGGCGCACTGGCTCAACCTGCTCTCCATGCTCGGTGAACAACTCACCGTGCCGGAAGTGAAGTTTGTCACCCATACCCTGAGCACCCCTGCTATTCCTGTCGATTTGATCCTTGACGTAGGCAACACCCACACCTGCGGCGTGATTATTGAAGATCATGGTGATGCCAACGACGGCCTGCGTCAGACGGCTGAACTTCAGGTACGATCGCTGAGTGAGCCGCAGTTCCTGAATGAGCCGCTGTTTACCAGCCGTCTTGAGTTTTCCGAAGCGCGTTTTGGCAAGCAACACTTCTCGGTGGAAAGCGGCCGGGAGGATGCATTCGTCTGGCCGTCGATTGTCCGCGTGGGTGATGAAGCGCGTAAGCTGGCAATGCAGCGTCTGGGCACCGAAGGCAACAGCGGCATTTCCAGCCCGCGTCGCTATCTGTGGGACGAGACGCCGGTGGTGCAGGACTGGCGCTTTAGCCAGATGAACAGCAAAACCCAGCGCGAACCGCTGGCAACTGCGTTTCCGCTGATGAACCTGATGAACGACGACGGGGAACCGCTCTTTACGCTGCCGCAGGATGAGCGCCTGCCGGTGTTCTCTCCGCAGTACAGCCGCAGCACCCTGATGACGCACATGCTCTGCGAGCTGCTGGCTCAGGCGCTTGGCCAGATTAACAGCGTGGCCACCCGCCTGCGGCTCGGCTTCCCGGCCTCTCCCCGCCAGTTGCGGACGCTGATCCTCACCCTGCCGTCGGCGATGCCGAAACAGGAGCGCGAGATTTTCCGTCGCCGCATGTTCGAAGCCATCGCCATCGTCTGGAAAGCGATGGGCTGGCACCCGCAGGATGAAGATTTTGCCAGCCGCAAGCAGCAGGAAAAAAGCGTGGTGCCGGTCCCTGAGATCCAGATGGAGTGGGACGAGGCCAGCTGCGGCCAGCTGGTGTGGCTGTATAACGAAGCCATTTCCCATTTTGGTGGCCAGACCGAGGCCTTTTTCGCCTCCCTCGCCCGTCCGGATCGCGCGCCTGAGCCTGGCGTCCAGCCGGGGCGTGCGCTGCGCGTGGCCTCGATTGATATCGGCGGCGGCACGACGGATATGGCCATCACGCACTATCAGTTAGATGATGGTTCCGGGAATAACGTCAAAATCACCCCGCAGCTGCTGTTCCGCGAAGGGTTTAAGGTAGCCGGTGACGACACGCTGCTGGACGTGATCCAGCGCTACGTTCTGCCCGCCCTGCAAACCCAGCTTCAGAAATCCGGCATAGCCGATGCCTCCCAGCTGATGGCATCCCTGTTCGGTGACTCCGGGCGGATCGATACCCAGGCGGTCCTGCGCCAGCAGACGGCGCTTCAGCTCTTTATGCCGATCGGTCACGCGATCCTGGCGGCGTGGGAATCGAGCGATGTTGACGATCCGCTGGCCGGGCTGCATGCCACCTTTGGCGATCTGCTTGCGCAAAAACCGACGCGCAACGTGATGAATTATCTCCAGCAGGCGATCGACCATGCGTTGCCTGCCGGCTCAGAACACTTTGATCTGTTCAGCGTACCGCTGCACGTCAGCTTCCGGGAGATGCGGGACGCCATGCTGGCGGGTCAGTTCACGCTTGCCGCCCCGCTTCATGCGGTATGTGAGGCGATCTCTCATTACAGCTGCGATATCCTGCTGATCACGGGACGGCCGGGCTGTCTGCCGGGCGTTCAGGCCTTGATTCGCCACCTGCAACCGGTGCCCGTCAACCGCATCGTCTGGCTGGATAAATACCAGGTTCATGAATGGTATCCGTTCAGCCAGCAGGGACGGATCGGCAACCCGAAATCCACCGCTGCGGTGGGAGCGATGCTCTGTAGCCTGGCGCTGGATCTTCGTCTGCCGCGCTTTAACTTTAAAGCAGCGGATATCGGCGCGTACTCTACGGTGCGCTATCTGGGCGTGCTGGATAACACGATCAATACCCTGCGGGACGAGAACGTCTGGTATCACGATATCGACCTCGATAAACCCGGCGCGAAACTGGACGCCCGTCTGCACTTCCCGCTGCGCGGCAACGTTACGCTCGGCTTCCGGCAGTTGGCCAATGCCCGCTGGCCCGCGACGCCGCTCTATACCCTGAGCATCAACTCAGCCGAGCTGGCGAAAACCATTGCGGGCGACGGCGTACTGAACGTGCGTCTGAAGCTGCGTGGCGACACTAAGCAGGAAGGCCCGGAATCTTTCGAGCTGAGTGATGCCTGGCTACAGGACGGCACGCCCGTGCCGCCGGATGCCCTGACCTTTAAACTGAATACTCTGGCCGATCGCCGACACAGCGGCAGCCACTACTGGATCGACAGCGGGAGCGTATACCTCAAATGACTGCGACGACTGCCACCACTCAGGCCTTAATCGGGTGGATCAACGAGACGCGACAGCACGCCCCGATGCTGGATAACGAAGCCGACGCACTGCTTGCCCGCCTTAACGCAGTAAGCGCGCGTGAAGAGGCGCTCGATCGCGCCTTTGTCAGCCAGGGCAGCATCGGCTTATACGGCCACTCGCAGGCCGCAAAAGCGCACCTGCTGGCCGCCCTGTGCGGCAGCGGCAACGAACGGCTGAACGTTACGCCGGGTCAACGCACGTTTGATTACTTCTCGCATATTAACCCCGGGCATGCACCGACCAACATGGCCGTGCGTTTCAGCAGAGCGTCCCGCGAGGTCGCAGACGACGCGTTTCCCCTGCGCCTGCGCCTGGTAACGGAGGCCGAGCTGGTGCAGCTGTTTATCGCGCGCACCACGCTGGATCCGCAGATCCGCGCGGTGGATAAATCGGTGATTGAAGCCCGGCTTGAGAAGTGGCGGGCGCTGCGTCAACCGCAGAGCGTGCCGGGAATGACGGCGCGGGAAGTCGCGACCATTGCCCGGTTCTGGCAAAGCGTAGTACCCGGCGCTAAGCAGCATATTGATGATGCCCTGTGGCACCAGTTTGCCCTGCTGGTTCCGTCGCTTGATCTCAGCACCCGCGCCAGCGTCTGGTCTCTGCTGTGGGGTGAGCAGCAGGAGTTAACCCAGCAGTGGCTTAAATTCGCCCAGGTGCTGCATCAAACCAGCCATGCCAGCGCGCTTGCGGCGCCGTTGAGTCTGCTGGTGGACAGCTTTGGTCTGCCCTGCGAAGGCTTCCTTACTCACGGGGCGTTTACCGTGCCGGAAGCACAGGAAACACTGCTTCATCCGGTAAAAAACGGCGAGCTGCTTAACGCCATTAGCCTGCCGGTCGATGTACTGGCATCTCTGACCCGCGAAGTGGTGCTGCCCGTTGAGAACTGCGTGCTGGATAACGTTGACGTCATTGATATCCCTGCCATTTCTGAGGAAAACACGCCGCTGATGATGCAGGCAAAATGCCTGTGGTTGCTGGAACATTATCGTCAGCACATTCAGCCGGATGTCCTGGTTATCTGCAATGCGACGGCGCACCACCAGCAGACCGCGAAAACGGCAAGGCTCCTGCAAAACTGGGTCAAAGAGACGCAGCCGGTTGAAGAATCCGCATTGCCGGGGCTGGTCTGGGCCATTACCCCTCATGATGCGCGGTTTACCACAAAGCAGAATCTGGACGAAGCGGTGCAGCAATTGCTGGGCCAGCCGGGTCTGCGCTGGGGCACGCTCCAGGCGCTCGATACCCACAGCATGCAGCGGGTGATTGAGTGGCTGTCGCAGGCTACCCTGCCGGCACAGCGCCAGAAGCGTCTCCGCGCGCTGAAAAGGCTGTTACAAGAGTCGCTGTCGACGCTGATTCGCCCATATGTCGCGCCTCTCACTCAGGAGCCAGGCGCAGGGCGGGCACAGGCCGAAAAAATGGTCCGAACGCTGCAAGGCAGTGCCGCTCGTCATGGTGAACTGCTTGAGGGACTTCTGCCGCCGTTAAACGCGTTTGAGACGCTGCTGACCGTTCACCAGCCTCGTGAGGAACAGGTCAACGGCCTGTTTAACGATGTTATCGATCTGTTTGCGGAAGAGACGCAGGAAAATCCAGGCGCGTTGCAGACCAAAGACAAGGCGCGGCTGGCCCATAACGTGTGGGTTAACCATCTTCGTCAGTGGAGTCGCAACGACGCGGCGGCTGCCCGTCTGGGCCTGGACGCAGAGGTATTACAGCAGATTGCGGATGTGCTGATCGTTACCAGCTACCGGCTGGATCTGCCGCTGCAACTGCAACGCATTGCAGAAAAAGATAAAAGCAGTGCCGCGCAGCTGCATGCCGCGACAGGCAATTTCATTAGCTGGCTTGGCTATGAAATGACGCCCGTTTCTGAACGGCCTGCAAGCCGGATCCGCAAAGGTCAGCCAATTTTTGTGACGCCAGTTGTGAGCAGCGCTTCTCCCCGTCTTACCCGACTTGGCGAGCAGCCTGTCCATGCGGCGACAGCCTATGTTTATGACTGGCTGGTTGCGCTCTACACCCGCGCGATTGAAAACGTGGATTATCAGTGCCCGTATGACGTTCAGCCTGCTGCGCGGAAAGCCTTGTCTGCCCTGCTGTCTTAATCATTGCAGCCCGCAGCAATGCGGGCTACCCCTTCATGAGCCGTTTATGAAGCCAGATAAAGCCTGAGCCAACGCTGACGGGTTTTCCCAGGACATTGAATGGCCCGCATCAGGGATAATTTTTACAGCAACATTGTTTTGTTGCAGGCGATTAAAATCGTCATCAGGCAGGGATCGCTCACCAAAAACTAACATTACCGGGCAGCTCAATGACAAGAACAGGTGTGCCCAGTCAGGTTTAACGCCCTCGACCAGGCTTGTTGCGCCGCGCCAGACGGCCCAGGGGGCATTGCTTTGAAGGCTTCCAGCCCACGGCGACGTTTCCGCCCGCAGCATGTCATCATAGCCCTGAGCCAGAAAATGTTGTTCCGTTTGGGCCGCAATTGCTCGGCTGAACATCCCGCCACCCGCATGAAAATTGGGTTCAGATACTATCAGGCCCTTAACGCGCGACGTTAACAGTGCTGCCGTTTCGATCGCGATACTCCCTCCCATGCTATGACCATACAGCCATAGACTATCCAGGGCGAGATGGTTTAACAGTTCAACCACCACCTGCGCCTGTTCGCTCGTGCGATAACGGTAGTTGTCAGGTTTGTCACTGTAACCGCTACCGGGAAGATCGATCAGAATGGCTCTGCGCCCCCCGAAACGGGTATCACAGACAATACGAGGATATTCATACGACGATGCACAGCCCAACCCGTGGATAAACACAACCGGGTCACCGACACCGGGAAGATCTTGCCAGCGCACAGTGCAGCCTGCTTGCTGCGAATAGAAACTGATCATAAGCACTCCATGTATGACGGACTGTATATTTATACAGCCTCAATGTATGGAATGCTATGTCTGGATGCCGATTCTGGAAGCGTGCTTCAGAAAAGAGAGATCAACAGGGCAACAGGAAAGCTCATCGGCCAGGTGGAACCCACCAGGAATGCGCTCAGCAGGCGAATACGTTTACGATCTTTAGACAGGAACCAGGTGATTAATGCGCAGATGGAGGCCATGATTGCGTAGAACACCAACATCTTTTGATACAACGTCATTCTGTTTACCTGAGCCGAAAAATAACCGCACGCAATATGCGTCATATGTTGACACAGATCAAGTTTTTTCGTTACATCATAACCACTTAAATACTAAGGATAATAACAACTGAGTACCTTGTGTAACAACGCCGGGTAAAGCAAAACGGTTATTATTGATAAGATGCATATTAAATGCACTTTTTGATAAATCCATCCCCTCAGAAAGCAGTTTAATACCAGCAGGCTTTTAAGGGAGGAAACATGCTACGCATTCCGCAGAGTTGCATTCACACCCGTTCCACGCCTTTCTGGAACAAAGAAACGGCCCCCGCCGGCATTTTTAAACGCCACCTGGATACGGGCACGCGTCCGGGCGTTTACCCTCGCCTGTCGGTGATGCGTGGCGCAGTGCGTTATCTGGGCTATGCTGATGAATTTACCTCTGAGCCTGACAGCGAGCTCGTCATTGAAGCGGGTCGTTTCGGCGTTTTCCCGCCAGAGAGATGGCACCACATTGAGGTGATGACCGACGACACCCTGTTCAATATTGAATTCTTTGTTGAACCTGAGGTGCTTAAGTCCCTTTAAGCGCCCGCCAACATGAAGGAAACTATTATGTTACGTATTCCTGAAAACTTTGTTCATACCCGCTCGACGCCGTTCTGGAATAAAGAGACCGCCCCAAAAGCGCTTTTTACCCATCACAACACCAAAGCCGGCGTGTACGGTCGGTTGTCCGTCATGCAGGGTGCGGTGCGTTACTTTGGCTTTGCCGATGGCGACGCCACCGAGCCCGATCTGGAAGTGGTTATTGAGGCCGGTTCTTTTGGCATCTCCCCACCGCAAAAATGGCACCGCATTGAGCTACTGACCGACGACACCTATTTTAATATCGACTTTTTTGCGGATCCTGCCGTCACGCTCAGCGGTGCGGGCATCGGTAAAGTGGTCAATACGCATAAGGAGTAGATAATGGGTAAGGCTACCTATACCGTGACCGTCACCAACAACAGCAACGGCGTGTCGGTGGATTATGAAACAGAAGCGCCAATGGAGCTGTTGATCCCGGACGTCGCGGCAGATGTCGTGAAGGATCTGGTGAACACCGTTCGCGCCTACGATACGGAAAATGAACACGAGGTCTGTGGCTGGTAAGCTGAATCGCCCGGCACTGCGCCGGGCATGAGGGTTTAGTGTTTGATCATGACATGCCGGACTACCGTGTAATCCTCAAGTCCGTAGACCGACATATCTTTGCCATAACCGGATAACTTCATCCCGCCGTGCGGCATTTCGCTCACCAGCATAAAATGGGTATTGACCCAGGTGCAGCCATACTGCAACCGTGCGCTGAGGCGATGGGCGCGTCCGACGTCTTTTGTCCAGACGGACGAGGCCAGGCCGTATTGCGAATCGTTAGCCCAGTTCAGCACCTGCGCTTCATCCTCAAATTCTGTCACACTGACCACCGGGCCAAACACTTCTCGCTGGACGATCGCATCTTCCTGCTTCGCCCCGGCCAGCAGCGTTGGCTGGAAGTAATATCCTGCCTCCTCACTTTTACTGCCACCGGTGACGACGCGGATATGTCCAAGGGTTTTGGCTTCGTCCACGGCAGCGCAAACGCGGGAAAGATGCGCTGCGGAGCTGAGCGGTCCCAGCTCGGTTGACGCATCGTCCGGCGCGCCCATTTTCAGGCTGGCAACGGCTGCGCCCAGCTTTTCGACCAGCGCGGGGTAAATCCCCTTCTGGGCATAGATACGACAGGCTGCGGTACAATCCTGACCAGCATTGTAGAAACCAAACGTACGCACGCCTTCAACCACGGCATCCAAATCTGCATCGTCAAAGACAATGACCGGGGCTTTTCCGCCCAATTCCATATGGGTACGTTTAACTGAAGATGCGGTATGCCCGATAATATGTTCTCCGGTAGCAATAGAGCCGGTGAGAGAAACCATACGGACTTTTTCGTGGCCGGTCAGCGGATCTCCTACGGTTTTTCCGCGACCAAACAGCACGTTCAGCACGCCTGGCGGGAAGATATCTTTCGCCAGTTCCGCCAGCTTCAGCGCCGTCAACGGGGTAATTTCAGACGGCTTGATGACGACACAGTTTCCCGCCGCCAGCGCGGGCGCCAGCTTCCACGCCGCCATCATCAGAGGGTAGTTCCAGGGCGCAATAGAGGCGACAACGCCAACCGGGTCGCGGCGGATCATTGAGGTATGTCCTTCGAGGTATTCTCCGGCAGCCAGCCCGTTCAGGCAGCGGGCGGCCCCGGCAAAGAAGCGAAACACATCGACCACGGCCGGGATCTCATCTCCCTGAACACAGTGCAGCGGTTTCCCGCAGTTAAGGGACTCCACTTTTGCGAACGCGTCAGCGTTGGCTTCTATCACATCAGCCAGTTTCAACAGACATTCGGCGCGCGTTTTCGGCGTCGTTTGTCCCCACTCTGTGAACGCGCGATCGGCAGCCTGGACGGCAGCGTCCACCTGTGCTGCCGACGCTTCAGCAATCTCCAGCAGCACTTCACCCGTGGCAGGATTATAAACCGCCTGCTTCTCACCTTCGCCGGTCACCAGTTCACCATTAATCAGCAATTGATTTTGCATAGCATCGTCCTGTTGAAATCGACATTGTTTTCGCTGTCAGCACACGTTCTGGCGGGCAGAAACGTGACAACGTCACGTTACCAATCCGCGCTCCCTTACTAAAGGTAGACTGCGCGTTATGTCGCTTCAGGAATTTTCATCAAGGTGTGACTGGGTGCAGCATCATTTCGCGGATTAACCCCGCCAGCTGGATGACCGCCTGCTCTTCCCGCTCGCCCCAGCCCCATGAGGTATTGAAACGGAAAAACGGTGTCCAGATATTGGAGGTGGAAAACATCTTGCCGGGCGCAATGCTGATTTGATGGGTTAGCGCCTTCTCGCTCAACCGCCCCGCATCCAGCTGTTCAGGCAGTTCCAGCCATAAAAAATAGCCGCTGTCGTTGTGATGGATTTTGACACCAGCAGGCATATGACGCAAAAGCGATTGCCAGGCCTGCTGTTTGCGTTCAGCAAGCGTGCGTCGCAGGCGACGAAGGTGGGCGTCGTAACGTTTGGTCGCCAGGTAATCCACCAGCGCCAGTTGCATGGGAGAGCTGGTGGACAACGTACTCATCAGCTGCAACTGCTGAATACGGCGCGCATGTTTTCCCGCCGCCACCCAGCCAATACGGAAACCGGCCACCAGGCACTTGGAGAATGAGGAGCAGTGCAACGTCATATCCTGCTTATCCCAGGCCTTTGCCGGAAGCGGCTTTTCGCGGCCAAAGTAGAGTTCGCTGTAAACATCGTCTTCAATCAGCGTGACGTTATGCCGGGTGAGTAAGGCCACCAGCTGAGCTTTCTTCTCTGCACTCAGCGTGAAGCCGAGCGGGTTCTGACTGTTGGTCATCAGCCAGCAGGCTTTCACCGGATAATCATTTAACGCCTGCTCAAGGGCACTGAGATCGATGCCCTCACGCACGTCAGTGGCAACCGACAGCGCTTTCAGTTTCAGACGTTCAAGCGCCTGGAGTGCGCCATAAAAACAGGGGTTTTCAACGATAACCCAGTCCCCTGGTTCAGTCACAGCCTGCAAACTGAGGTTGAGCGCCTCAAGCGCGCCCGCGGTGATCACAATTTCATCCGGGGAGATATTCATTCCCTGCTGAGCGTAGCGACGGGCAATGGCATGACGTAAGTCGACGTTACCCGGCGGCAGGTTTTCAATCACGCTCATGGCGGTAGCCGTTTTGCTGACGTTAGCCAGCGATCGGTTGAGTTGCTGAAGCGGGAAAAGGCGCGGATCGGGAAACGCCGAGGCAAAAGGGACAACGGAGGGGTCGCGGCTGGCCTGTAGCACGTCGAAAATATAGGTGTTGATGTCGACCACTTCATCGCGCATCACCTGCGCGGGCGGTGCAGGCTGGTGTGTGATCGGGCGGGCGGCAACGTAATAGCCTGACTGCGGTCTGGCAACAATGCGCCCCTGACTTTCCAGCATCTGATACGCGTGGCCCACGGTCATAAAACTCATGCCGCTGCTTGCCACCTGCTCTCGCAGAGAAGGCAGCTTATCGCCCGGCAACCATACGCCAAGCTCAATCTGCGAGATAATTTGTTGCGCCAGACGCTGGTATTTTTTCATCAGATTCTCCTTATTGCTGACAGTGTATATCAGCAGGAGAAAAAGAGAAGATTTTGCTAACTGTTATAGGAAACGCGGCAGATTACTTGCGGTACTCTGTAATGTGATTCTGAGCAGAACGCGCTGCGGCCAGGTGGTCGAGCGTGATCATCGACGATTTGCAGAAAATGCATTTCGCGCCGAACGGATTTTTGTCAGACACATCAAAAGCTGAGGTGCGGTACTGCGAGCCATGACAGCATGGGCAGCGGAAATGGATATAAGAAGTCATAGGATTCTCCTGTAAACGTAAAAACGTAAATTACTCATGAGCCGATCAGGCAATAAATGGTTCGATACAAAACTAATCGGAATGTAGATAAAGACCCAAGAGAGGCTGCGGAGAGGCACAACGTGATGAGAACTGCTTTATAAAACTACGTCAGATATTTATTTGGATTCAAAACCAGAAATCCATTAACGCATGTTGCTGGCGACAAAGCAAGCTGTTTAATGCGTAAAAATCATAAAAAGAAATTTTTTATTCTTCCTTGTTACCTATATCAGCCAGATAAAGTTCAGCTTTTTCCACAACTGTTATAGATAAATTATCGATTTCTGCTTCTGATATCTCATTTGCCGCCTCTCTATCATAACAGTACACCGTTTAACATTGAGGCAGTGCATGTTTGGTTTAGATGCGTTTCATCTTGCGCGAATACAGTTCGCCTTTACCGTATCCTTTCATATTATTTTTCCGGCGATAACCATTGGCCTGGCGAGCTATCTCGCCGTGCTGGAAGGGCTGTGGTTGAAAACAAAAAATCCCGTCTGGCGCTCGCTGTACCATTTCTGGTCGAAGATCTTCGCCGTCAACTTTGGGATGGGCGTGGTTTCCGGCCTGGTGATGGCTTATCAGTTTGGCACTAACTGGAGTGGGTTTTCGCAGTTCGCGGGCAGTATTACCGGCCCCCTGCTGACCTATGAAGTGCTTACCGCGTTCTTCCTTGAGGCGGGGTTCCTCGGGGTAATGTTGTTTGGCTGGAATAAGGTCGGGCCAGGGCTGCACTTCTTTTCGACCTGCATGGTCGCACTGGGGACCCTCATGTCTACGTTCTGGATCCTCTCGTCAAACAGCTGGATGCAGACACCGCAAGGGTATGAAATCATCAACGGTCAGGTCGTTCCGGTGGACTGGTTTGCCGTGGTATTTAACCCCTCCTTCCCTTACCGCCTGCTGCACATGTCGATAGCGGCATTTCTCAGCAGCGCGCTGTTTGTCGGTGCCTCCGCGGCCTGGCATTTGCTGCGCGGAAACAATACGCCCGCTATTCGCACCATGTTTTCCATGGCGTTGTGGATGACGTTGATCGTGGCACCCGTCCAGGCGCTGGTGGGTGATATGCACGGGCTTAACACCTTAAAACACCAGCCAGCGAAAATAGCCGCCATAGAAGGCCACTGGGAGAATCCGCCGGGTGAGCCTACCCCACTGCTGCTATTTGGCTGGCCGGATATGGAGCAGGAACGGACCCGTTTTGGCCTGGAAATTCCCGCTCTCGGCAGCCTGATCCTGACCCACAGTCTTGATAAACAGGTTCCGGCATTGAAGGAGTTCCCAAAAGAAGATCGCCCGAACGCCACCATTGTCTTCTGGTCTTTCCGCATCATGGCCGGCCTGGGAATGTTGATGCTGCTCCTGGGCGTGACGGCAATCTGGCTGCGTTATAAACAGCGCCTTTATACCTTACGTTCCTTCCTGTGGTTTGCCCTGCTGATGGGGCCGTCCGGGCTGATCGCGATCCTCGCCGGATGGGTAACAACGGAGGTCGGCCGCCAGCCCTGGGTCGTCTATGGTCTACAGCGTACAAAGGATGCGGTTTCCGCGCATGGCGATCTGCACATGAGCGTCAGTTTGCTGGCCTTCTTCGTGGTTTATACCGCGGTATTCGGCGTGGGTTACAGCTATATGGTGCGTCTGATTAAAAAAGGGCCGCAGCCCCATGAATCCTTCGCGACTGAATCCGATGGCCGCCCTGCTCGTCCGCTTTCTGCCGTCACCACTGAATTCAAGGAGTAACCGTAATGGGTATCGATCTTTCCATTATCTGGTTCGTGATTATCGTTTTCGCCACGTTGATGTATATCGTGATGGACGGTTTTGATCTGGGGATAGGCATCCTGTTTCCGGCAACGCCGAATGCGGACGACCGCGACGTGATGGTCAATAGCGTGGCTCCCGTCTGGGATGGCAACGAAACCTGGCTGGTGCTTGGCGGTGCGGCCCTGTTTGGCGCCTTTCCTCTCGCCTATGCGGTTATCATCGACGCGCTAACCATTCCACTGACAATAATGCTGATCGGGCTTATATTTCGTGGCGTCGCCTTCGAATTTCGCTTCAAGGCCACTCCGGCGCACCGCCCGTTCTGGGATAAGGCCTTTATTGGCGGATCAATTGTGGCGACCTTTAGCCAGGGCATCACCGTCGGCGCGGTCATCCATGGGTTCAGCGTCACTGGTCGCGCTTACAGCGGTGGTCCGTTTGACTGGTTTACCGCGTTCAATTTTTTCTGCGGTGCGGGTCTTGTAGTGGCTTACGCGCTGCTAGGTTCAACGTGGCTGGTAATGAAAAGCGAAAATGCCCTGCAACAGCGGATGCGTCAGGTATCGAAAGTGCTTCTGCTCCTGCTTCTGGTATTCATTGCAGTAATCAGTATCTGGACCCCTCTCGCCCAACCAGCTATTGCTGCGCGCTGGTTTACGCTGCCGAATCTGTTTTATCTGCTGCCCGTGCCTGCGCTGGTTGCGATCCTGAGTCTGTGCCAGTGGCGCTGCCTGAACGATCCTGCGAGCCATACTCTGCCGTTTATCATGACATTAGGGCTGGTTTTTCTTGGGTTTAGCGGGCTTGGGATCAGCATCTGGCCGCATATCATCCCGCCGGGCATTACCCTCTGGCAGGCCGCTGCGCCAGCCCAAAGCCAGGGCTTTATGTTAGTGGGTGCACTGTTGATCATTCCCGTGATTCTGGTCTACACCTTCTGGAGTTATTACGTTTTTCGCGGAAAAGTACAGCATGGGGAGGGTTATCACTGATGCAACAACCTGTATGGAAACGTTTGATGTGGCTTGCCATCATCTGGGGCGGCAGCGTCCTGGCGCTGGCCTGCGTAAGTATGCTCTTTAAAATGCTGATGGCCGCAGCCGGATTTAAATCGCACTAACTCACTGACCGGGTGCGCCGCCGCCCGGTCCCTTCCCGCACTTTCAGATAAACCCCATTAACACTCAGGAGGGTATGGTTACACTGAAAAAATATTTACGGTATTGATAGTTTGAGAAAAAAAATGAAAAAGCTCGCGGCAGTAAGTTTAATCAGCCTCGCACTGGCTGGATGCGTTAATCCTGGTAAAGCCTCCGTTCAGACCGAACAGCTAGAGAATCATCGTTTCGTTCTGGAAAATGTGGATGGCAAAGCGGTTAAAGGCGGGAAAACCCAGCCTGAAATTCGCTTCAGTGCGCAACCCAATATCAGCCTGATTAACAACATTGTCGTCTCCGGCACATTGTGCAACGGCTTCAACGGCCAGGGGAAACTGTCCGAAGGAGAGTTGACGGTCAAAACGCTGGCAATGACGCGGAAACTCTGCACCGAGCCGCAGCTAAATGAACTGGATCAGACCATCGCCGATATGCTACGCACAGGCGCACAGGTAGACCTGACCGAAGACCAGTTAACCCTGGCGACAGCCAATAAAACATTGATGTTTAAGCGAGTTGAATAACTCAGTAGCTTCCGCACGAACCTACGGCAAGCGACTGCTCACTACAGCGTTTGCCATTTGGCAATGCGCACATGCCGATGGCGGAGCCATCGAGCTGACGGGCAACGGAGAGTGAACCGCCGATCATTGCGCAGTTGGCCTGACCTGAACTGGACATAGCCGCCCGCATACCTGGCGTAACGTGTGCCGCTGTCGCCTGCTGTACAGGTTCATTGCTGCATGCCGACAACAGTAACGCGGCACATCCGACCCAAAATGCTGAACGCATACCTTCCTCCCCATAATTAACGCGAAACCTATGCATAATAGGCATCACGCGCCGCATCGTCGAGAGCGGATGTGCGTATTTATGCGCCCTGGTAACAATTTCTCGCAATTTTTTAACGCGAGTAGCCATCGAGTCATTGATACAGCGCATACCAAGGACACAAAAGCGAAAATCGTAAAACCTGAGCTTTGCTAAAATACACAGATAATATTCAGGGTCTGTCGTCGTTTTTCAGGCCCCTCTTTTTGCGCAATGTAAGGGTGTTGTCCTATGCAAACTATTGACGGCAATGGTGCAGTCGCGTCTGTTGCGTTTCGTACCAGCGAAGTGATCGCCATCTACCCCATCACTCCCAGCTCCACGATGGCTGAACAGGCTGACGCCTGGGCTGGTAATGGGATAAAAAACGTCTGGGGCGATGTCCCGCGGGTTGTAGAGATGCAGTCCGAAGCCGGTGCCATTGCCACCGTGCATGGTGCGTTGCAGACCGGTGCCCTGTCGACCTCGTTCACGTCGTCTCAGGGGCTGCTGTTGATGATCCCCACGCTTTACAAGCTGGCAGGGCAATTAACGCCGTTTGTGTTGCACGTTGCCGCACGCACCGTAGCCACTCACGCTCTCTCTATTTTTGGCGACCACTCAGATGTGATGGCCGTGCGTCAGACCGGCTGCGCTATGCTCTGCGCCAGCAGCGTGCAGGAAGCGCAGGACTTCGCGCTGATTTCGCATATCGCCACGCTGAAAAGCCGAGTGCCATTTATTCATTTCTTCGATGGTTTCCGTACGTCCCACGAGATCAATAAAATCGTTCCGCTACCGGACGACACTATTCTTAATCTGCTGCCGCAGGCTGACATCGATGCGCATCGCGCTCGCGCCCTCAATCCGGAACATCCGGTGATCCGGGGTACCTCTGCGAACCCGGATACCTATTTCCAGTCCCGCGAGGCGACAAACCCGTGGTACAACGCGGTCTATGAACACGTTGAACAGGCGATGGACGATTTTGCCGCTGCGACGGGCCGCGAATATAAGCCGTTTGAATATTACGGTCATCCGCAGGCCGAGCGCGTGATCGTCCTGATGGGCTCCGCCATTGGCACCTGTGAAGAGGTGGTTGATGAGCTATTGACGCGTGGTGAAAAAGTTGGCGTGCTCAAAGTTCGCCTCTACCGTCCCTTCTCAGCGAAACACCTGCTCGCAGCCCTGCCGGACAGCGCGCGTGCAGTGGCGGTACTGGACCGCACCAAAGAGCCTGGCGCACAGGCTGAGCCACTTTATCTGGATGTGATGACCGCTCTGGCTGAGGCGTTTAACCGCGGTGAGCGCGAAACGCTGCCGCGCGTCATTGGCGGGCGTTATGGATTGTCTTCCAAAGAGTTCGGACCGGAGTGCGTCCTGGCGGTATTTGCTGAACTCCGCGAGGCAAAACCGAAGCCGCGCTTTACGGTCGGCATTTATGATGACGTGACTAACCTTTCTCTGCCCTTGCCGGAAAACACCCTGCCCTCGACTGCGAAACTGGAAGCGCTGTTCTACGGTCTGGGTAGCGACGGCAGCGTCTCGGCAACCAAGAACAACATCAAAATTATCGGCAACTCTACGCCGTGGTATGCGCAAGGGTATTTCGTCTATGACTCCAAAAAAGCGGGCGGACTGACCGTCTCCCACCTGCGCGTCAGCGAACACCCGATCCGCTCGGCATACCTGATTTCTCAGGCGGATTTTGTTGGCTGTCACCAGCTCCAGTTCATTGATAAATATCAGATGGCCGAGCGCCTGAAGCCCGGCGGTATTTTCCTGATCAACACCCCTTACAGCGCCGACGAGGTCTGGGCACGCCTGCCCCAGGAAGTGCAGGCGGTGCTTAACCAGAAACAGGCGCGCCTGTATGTCATTAACGCCGCGAAGATCGCCCGCGAATGCGGCCTGGCGGCGCGCATCAATACGGTTATGCAGATGGCGTTCTTCCACCTGACCAATATTCTGCCGGGCGACAGCGCGCTGATGGAGCTTCAGGGTGCAATCGCCAAAAGCTACAGCAGCAAAGGTCAGGAACTGGTTGAGCGCAACTGGCAGGCGCTGGCGCTGGCCCGCGAATCGCTGTTCGCGGTGCCGTTGCAGCCGGTCAATGCCAGCAGTCCGAACCGGCCGCCAGTGGTGTCTGACGCCGCCCCGGATTTCGTCAAAACCGTCACGGCGGCGATGCTTGCCGGACTGGGCGACACCCTTCCCGTCTCTGCGCTTCCGCCTGACGGAACCTGGCCGATGGGCACGACCCGCTGGGAAAAACGCAACATTGCCGAAGCGATTCCCATCTGGAAAGAAGAGCTGTGCACCCAGTGCAACCACTGCGTGGCGGCCTGCCCGCACTCGGCCATTCGCGCCAAAGTGGTGTCGCCAGAAGCGTTAGATGGCGCGCCGGAAAGTTTGCACTCGCTGGATGTAAAATCCCGCGATATGCGTGGTCAGAAATATGTCCTACAGGTGGCGCCGGAAGACTGTACCGGCTGTAACCTGTGCGTTGAGGTGTGCCCGGCGAAAGATCGTCAGGACCCGTCAATCAAAGCCATCAATATGATGTCGCGTCTTGAACATGTTGAAGAAGAGAAAGTGAATTATGATTTCTTCCTCGACCTGCCCGAAATCGATCGCAACAAGCTGGAACGCATTGACATTCGTACCTCGCAGCTCATCACCCCGCTCTTCGAGTACTCCGGGGCGTGCTCCGGCTGCGGCGAAACACCGTATATCAAACTGCTCACTCAGCTTTACGGTGACCGAATGCTGATTGCCAACGCGACGGGCTGCTCGTCGATCTACGGGGGTAACCTGCCGTCCACGCCATACACCACCGACGCGAACGGTCGCGGCCCGGCGTGGGCAAACTCGCTTTTCGAGGACAACGCAGAATTTGGTCTGGGATTCCGTCTGACGGTCGATCAGCACCGCGCCCGCGTAATGCGTCTGCTCGCACAGTTTGCCGATAAGATCCCGGCAGAACTGAATGATGCCCTGCATGCGGAGGCCACACCTGACGTTCGTCGCGCGCAGGTTGCTGAACTGCGCAACGCGCTTCAGGGTGTTGAAGGGGCTGAACAACTCCTCACTGATGCTGACGCGCTGGTTGAAAAATCTGTCTGGCTGATCGGCGGCGACGGGTGGGCCTACGATATTGGTTTCGGTGGTCTTGACCATGTCCTGAGCCTGACCGAAAACGTCAATATTTTGGTGCTCGATACTCAGTGCTATTCCAACACCGGCGGACAGGCCTCGAAAGCAACGCCATTGGGGGCGGTCACGAAATTTGGTGAGCACGGCAAGCGCAAGGCGCGTAAAGATTTGGGCGTCAGCATGATGATGTATGGACACGTCTACGTCGCGCAGATTTCGCTGGGGGCGCAGCTCAACCAGACGGTGAAAGCCATTCAGGAAGCGGAAGCGTATCCAGGGCCGTCGCTGATTATCGCCTACAGTCCGTGTGAGGAGCATGGCTACGATCTGGCGCTCAGCCACGACCAGATGCGTCAGCTCACCGCAACCGGCTTCTGGCCACTGTACCGCTTCGACCCGCGCCGTGCCGATGAAGGGAAATTGCCGCTGGCGCTGGATTCGCGTCCGCCGTCAGACGCCCTTGCCGAAACCTTACTTCAGGAGCAGCGTTTCCGCAGGCTGAACGCTCAACAGCCAGAAGTGGCAGAGCAGCTATGGAAGGATGCGGCAGCGGATCTACAGAAGCGGTATGACTTCCTGGCGCAACTGGCGGGGAAAGCCGAAAAATCGACCAGCGAATAACCTGTATGCCCGGCATGTCCGGGCATTTTTTTGCCAAAAAAAGCCCGATGCACGTGCACCGGGCGAATCCAGAAGATCGGTGAAAATTGCCTCAATGTTCTGAACAATATTCACGTGAATTATGGATGAAAAAATCTTAAAGGCATATAACGGCGTGAAGGTTACCTTGTTTTCCACGTAATTAATAATTTTTATTTTGTATTGATTATAATAATTCATTCATGGCATCAATCGTTATTTCTACCGCATCATTTAGTTTAGATTTTACTTAACCCGTAACAATTATATTTTATTCATCCGCCGTCAGAGTGATTTAGCATGGGACAGCTTTCCAGCCCGGAAAGTTCACGAAGTAATAAAAAAATAACTGCAAAGGAATAATCAAAATGCAAAGAAAAGTACTGGCACTGATGATCCCCGCTTTGTTAATGGCTGGCGCCGCTCACGCAGCTGAAATTTATAATAAAGACGGCAATAAACTGGATCTGTATGGCAAAGTAGATGGTCTGCATTATTTCTCTGACGACGCGTCTAAAGATGGCGATCAAACCTATATGCGACTGGGCTTTAAAGGTGAAACCCAAATCAACGACATGATGACCGGCTTCGCACAATGGGAATACAACATTCAGGCAAACAACACCGAAGGTTCTGACAATCAGTCCTGGACGCGTCTGGCCTTCGCGGGTGTGAAGGTGGGCGATTACGGCTCCTTCGATTACGGCCGTAACTATGGCGTCCTGTACGACGTTGAAGGCTGGACCGATATGCTGCCAGAATTTGGTGGCGACTCTTATACTTATGCCGATAACTTTATGACCGGTCGTGCAAACGGCGTGGCTACCTACCGTAACACCGACTTCTTTGGTCTGGTGCAGGGTCTGAACTTCGCGGTGCAGTATCAGGGTAATAATGAAGGTAATAACTGCGACGAGAATTTCTGCTCTACCAATGAAGGGACCAACAACGGTCGTGATACACGTCATGAAAATGGTGACGGTTACGGTATATCCGCAACCTACGATTTCGGCATGGGCTTCAGCGCAGGTGCAGCATTTACTTCATCTGACCGTACCAACGATCAGGTAAATTACACTACCGCCGGCGGCGATACTGCGGATGCATGGACCGCAGGTCTGAAATACGATGCCAACAACATTTATCTGGCGGCAATGTATTCCGAAACCCGCAATATGACGCCGTACGGCGACAATGCAGATGCGGTGGCAAACAAAACCCAGAACTTTGAAGTCACCGCACAATATCAGTTCGATTTCGGTCTGCGTCCGGCTATTTCCTATTTACAGTCCAAAGGTAAAGACCTGGGCAATGGCCAGGACGATAAAGATCTGGTGAAATACGCTGACGTCGGTGCTACCTACTATTTCAACAAAAACATGTCCACCTATGTTGATTATAAAATCAACCTGCTGGATGAAGATGATTCGTTCTACAAAAACAATGGTATCGGTACGGATGACATCGTAGCGTTAGGTCTGGTTTACCAGTTCTAATCCCGTTAGCCCGCAGCGATCTGCGGGCTAATTTTATCGCTGTTTCGCCTGTTCTTTGCGAAAAGAGAGATAACCAATTACCCCGCTGTCGCCATCCATAGGGTGATTTACTCCATCCATTACCGCCACTTCCGGGAAGTCGAATGGCGTGACATTTTCCAGACAGGCGACATTCACACCATATTCATTGGGATTGGAACGTCGTTGGTGGAACGTGTAAATACCGCAAATCGAACAGAAGAAATGGCGCGCCGTGCCGGTGTTGAAACGGTACTCTGTGAGCGTGTCCGCGCCCTGCGTCACCTTAATGCCCGTCAAAGGCGCTGAAACCACTACCGCCCCACGCATCCTGCAAAACGAGCAGCTACATCGACGAGCGGTATTCAGGCCGTCCGACAGCTCAACCGTAAATTTCACCGCCCCACAATGACACTGTGCATGACGAATGTCAGCCATCGTTATACTCCTTTTCTCACTAACTCAGCCGCTTTTAAAAAGACCTCATCTTCGACACCATCCCCCTTCTGCCTGCCGAGCCTTACCAGCTCAGCGACAATACTTTCACGGTTGATGATCTTCTGGGATGAAACCAGCCCGATAACGGCGGCACCAATCGCCAGCCCAACTAATCCTGTCTGCTCGTCTTTATTTTTCATAGAAGCGCTCCCTTGTCCCCCTCAAAAGCGTAGCAGGAGAAATGTAAAACGCGCTGGTACGCGGGAATGAGATCCGTGCTTTATCTCAGCTGTTCGCCAGGCAAAACAGTAGGGGTTCTGAGCGGTTATCAGACAACGTTGAAGAGGACAACATGAATAGCGGTGCGCATAGAGAGGCCGAATGGGTGTTAAAACCGCCTTCGAAAAGGCGGCAGGTCATTACTCTGGATCTTTATCGCCTGATTCAGGCGCTGAGCCAGGATCATCTTTCGGTTTTTTTCCATCCTTGTCCGGGTTATCCGGGCTGGGATTATAATCAGGATGGTCACCATTAACGGGACGGTCAGTCATTTTCACCTCCGTTTTTACTGCGTAAGCTGTAAGTGTAGACAACCCTTCAGTCTTAACCAAACTTCTCCTGTGGAGCTCATTTGTAAATCGTGCTGGCATTCGGCGCTGCAATCCGTACCATACACGACACACTTTCGCATGCTGGTTTTTACCGGTAGCCGCAAACCCGTCTTTTATCGCTAACCAGGTGGGGCACGTAAATGCGCAGATGGTGTATGAAATCTATGCTACATGGATAGAAGAGATGAACACGAAGCTGACGCTTTGAAATCGTTTTCCTCACCCTGTGCCCCATTTGAGATCTGAGTAACGAATAGATGCAACAAAATCAAGAAATTAACAAGAAAGAACAGTACAACCTGAATAAACTGCAAAAGCGACTGCGCCGTAACGTGGGCGAAGCCATTGCAGACTTCAACATGATTGAAGAAGGCGATCGCATCATGGTCTGCCTGTCGGGCGGTAAAGACAGCTACACCATGCTGGAGATCCTGCGCAATCTACAGCAAAGCGCACCGGTGAACTTTTCCCTGGTCGCGGTTAACCTCGATCAGAAACAGCCCGGCTTCCCGGAACATATCCTGCCGGAGTACCTTGAGAACCTGGGCGTTGAGTACAAAATCGTAGAAGAGAATACCTACGGCATTGTTAAAGAGAAGATCCCTGAGGGCAAAACGACCTGTTCGCTCTGCTCACGTTTGCGTCGCGGCATTCTGTACCGCACCGCAACCGAACTGGGCGCCACCAAGATTGCGCTTGGTCATCACCGGGACGACATTCTGCAAACGCTGTTTCTGAATATGTTCTATGGCGGTAAAATGAAGGGAATGCCACCGAAGCTGATGAGCGACGACGGCAAACACATCGTGATCCGCCCACTCGCCTACTGCCGCGAGAAAGACATTGAGCGTTTCTCCCAGGCCAAAGCCTTCCCTATCATTCCGTGCAATCTGTGCGGCTCACAGCCGAACCTGCAACGTCAGGTCATTGGCGACATGCTGCGTGACTGGGATAAACGCTATCCGGGCCGCATCGAAACCATGTTCAGCGCCATGCAGA
The DNA here is from genome assembly GCF_015672585.1 of Enterobacter sp. Res13-Sevr-PEC09-46. Lineage (NCBI taxonomy): Bacteria > Pseudomonadati > Pseudomonadota > Gammaproteobacteria > Enterobacterales > Enterobacteriaceae > Enterobacter > Enterobacter sp. Res13-Sevr-PEC09-46. The sequence goes on from NZ_JADABR010000020.1 coordinate 311,538, forward strand.
ACGTGGTGCCTTCGCACCTGGCCGACGTTGAACTGTTCGATTTCAAAGGGATTAACCACGGTTCAGAGGTGGTGAATGGCGGGGATCTGGCGTTTGACCGCGAAGAGATCCCGATGCAGCCTGCTGGCTGGCAGCCAGAGGAAGAGGATGCGCAATTGGATGAACTGCGCCTGAACGTGGTAGAAGTCAAGTAACCTGGCAGCGTCTCAGATATCATTTCTGAGACGCGTTTTAAGCTTATTTCAGCAGTCGAACGCGGCAGGTCTTCCCTTTAATCTTCCCGCCCTGCAACTGTTTCCAGGCCTTATGCGCAACCGACTGGCGAACCGCTACGTAGACATGCGCAGGATGGACCGTGATCTTGCCAATATCTGCCCCGTCGAGACCGATATCCCCAGTTAACGCCCCCAGAACGTCACCGGGACGCATTTTGGCCTTTTTACCGCCGTCGATGCACAGGGTGGCCATTTCCGCCGCCAGCGGAGCGATGCTGATATTACCAGGGGTATTCACCCAGTTGAGTTTCAGTTGCAGCATTTCCGCAAGAATATTGGCGCGCTGCGCCTCTTCAGGTGCGCAGAAGCTGATGGCGAGACCACTGTTACCTGCGCGCGCGGTACGCCCGATGCGGTGGACATGCACTTCCGGATCCCATGCCAGTTCGAAATTCACCACCAGCTCAAGCGATTTAATATCCAGGCCACGGGCCGCCACATCCGTTGCAACCAGCACGCGTGCGCTGCCGTTAGCGAAACGCACCAGCGTCTGATCGCGATCGCGCTGTTCCAGATCGCCATGCAGCGATAATGCGCTCTGTCCGGCATCATTCAGAGCATCGCACACCGCCTGACAATCTTTTTTGGTATTACAGAACACCACGCAGGACGCTGGCTGATGTTGGCTCAGCAATTTTTGTAGCAGTGGAATTTTGCCCTGCTGCGATGTCTCGAAGAACTGCTGCTCAATCGCCGGTAACGCATCGACAGTATCGATTTCAATGGTCAGCGGGTTCTTCTGCACGCGCCCGCTGATCGCTGCAATCGCCTCGGGCCAGGTGGCAGAAAAGAGCAGCGTCTGGCGTGTGGCTGGGGCAAAGCGGATCACTTCGTCAATCGCATCGCTGAAGCCCATATCCAGCATGCGGTCAGCTTCATCCATCACCAGCGTTTGCAGTGCATCGAGTGAAACGGTGCCTTTTTGCAGGTGATCGAGCAGACGGCCCGGCGTTGCCACAATGATATGCGGCGCGTGCTGAAGGGAATCGCGCTGCGCACCGAACGGTTGCCCGCCGCAGATCGTTAAAATTTTAGTGTTAGGCAAAAAACGCGCCAGACGACGCAGCTCACCCGCGACCTGGTCGGCCAGCTCGCGCGTCGGGCAGAGTATCAGGGACTGGGTCTGAAACAGGGTTGCATCAATGTGTTGTAACAGGCCTAGCCCAAATGCAGCCGTTTTTCCACTGCCGGTTTTCGCCTGCACGCGCACGTCACGGCCTTCAAGGATAGCCGGCAACGCGGCGGCCTGGACAGGGGTCATAGTGAGATAGCCCAACTCATTCAGGTTAGTCAGTTGGGCTTCAGGCAGAACGTTCAGCGTGGAAAAAGCGGTCACAATATACTCTCGTGGTAATGATTGCAGTCAGATGGCGCGTATCCTCGCAGATCTGCGCTAACGATGCGACAATTTAATCGGTTCTTCATCGGGCGGCGGATCCGGCATCGGCTGCGGACGTGGGACAGGATCGGGTATCGGCGTCGGATCGGTGGGCACCGGATCGGACTGCCAGGTGTTGAGGCGTTGCAGGGCAAGTAGCATACTCATCTTTTCCTCCAGATTAGGGTGCTGACCCCTAAAGGGTAGACGCAGATAAACAGGAGGCAAAAAAAAAGCCGACTATGAAGTCGGCGTCGTACGAATCAATTGTGCTATGCAGTAATTCAAAAAAAGGAAGTAAGACAATATGGAGCGCAACGCCCATCGCTTGACGTTGCATTCACCTGCGGGAGTAATATTGCACCTAACATGGTCGGAGTTTATTGACTTCGCTCAATTAAAATGTCGTTTTGAAGCCGACTCTGCCTCAGAAAAGCGTAAATTTACAGCCATTTACTACGATGCAACCACCATGCAACACCCCCAATCAAAACCACTAACATGACGCAAAACGTGGTGAAGCCATAGTGATATTCACCGCCGGGGATCCCTCCGAGGTTTACGCCAAACAACCCCGTCAGGAAGGTACTCGGTAAAAAGACCATCGCCATCAACGACATGGTGTACGTTCTCCTGGCTAACGACTCCTGCATCACCTGGGCTATCTCATCCGCCATGACTGCCGTTCTGGCAATACATGAGTCAATCTCGTCCAGTCCACGTCCGAGCCGGTCAGCGATATCCTGCATTCTGCGGCGTTGATCGTCGTTCATCCAGCTCATGCGTTCGCTGGCCAGCCGCGCATAAACGTCGCGCTGAGGGGTCATATAGCGGCGCATCACGATGAGCTGCTTACGCAGCAGCGCCAGAAAACCACGTGGGGGGATTTGCTGATCGAGCAGGTTATCTTCCAGATCGATGATTTTATCGTGAAGTTCTTCTATAAACTCGCTGGCATGATCGGTCAGCGCATCACACACATCCACCAGCCAGCTGCCGCAATCCGTAGGTCCGGTGCCCTCTTTCAGATCGTTAATGACGTCATCCAGCGCCAGCACTTTTCTCTGGCGGGTGGAAACAATCAGCCGTTCATCCATATAAACACGCATTGCCACCAACTGATCCGGACGCTCATCCGTACTGCCGTTTATACAACGCAGCGTAATTAACGTCCCCTCACCCATGCGGCTGACGCGGGGTCTGAGACTTTCTCCCGCCAGCGCATCCCGAACGTTGTTGGGCAGTAGCGGCGTGGACGCGAGCCACTCTGCGCTGTCCGGGTGCGTGTAGTTGAGGTGCAGCCAGCATGGATGTTCGCTGTCGATGTGATCCTGATCTTCAAGCGGCCTTGCGCCGCCTTGTCCATCAAACACCCATGCAAAAACTGCGTCAGGTACGTTAACCTCAGACCCTTTAATGCTCTCCACAGCGCCTCCACCGTTTTATCTCTTTCGGTGTCAGTCTAGCTTTCGCCGAGGGTTAAGCAATAATTATGTGAGGCATCGTCCTGAATACGTTCAGGAATTCACCGCCCATTCGCGGCTTCTTAACGCATTGTCAGTCTGGAACTCATTTTCCAGACGGAAATTACGTGTTCGTGTCTGGAGCTCAATCACCTGATTGCGCAGCACATCTGACGATCCATTGAGTTCCTCAACCATCGACACGTTGCTCTGCGTTACGCGTTCAAGCTCTGATAATGCCTGCGTAATTTGTGAAATACCTTTTTCCTGTTCTGATGTTGAGGCGGATATTTCATCCATCAGTCTGCTCACATTGCCCGAACCGGTAACAATGTCATGCATGTTTTTTTCGGCTTCAGAGACCACGTTAACGCCCTGCGTCACGTTATGGCTGGTAACTTCAATCAATGACTTAATATTTTTTGCCGCTTCGGCGCTACGATGCGCCAGGCTTCTCACCTCACCCGCGACCACAGAAAACCCTTTACCATGGTCGCCCGCTCTTGCCGCTTCAACGGCGGCGTTAAGCGCCAGAATATTGGTCTGAAAAGCGATACCGTCAATCAGCGAGATAATCTCTGTCATTTGCTGGGCGCAGTCGGTAATCGACTGCATATTGTTCGCGACCTGCCCCATTAATTCTCCGCCTTTACGCGCCTGCAACGTCGCGAGATTCGCCTGTTCGCTGGCTAAACGGGTATTGTCGGCATTATTTTTTGTACTTGCAGCCATCTCTTCCATGCTGGCTGCCGTTTGCACCAGCGAAGCTGACTGCTGTTCTGTTTTGACGGAAAGCTGCGCGCTGCGTGAAGAGAGTTGATCTGACAGGGTCATCGCGGTTTGCGAGGAGGCGCGGATCTCACGGACCAGCGTTGCAATGTTGCTGGAGAGACTGTTAATCCCCGGGATCAGGCGTCCCGCACAATTGTTGCCAAATTCAGGTATCGACACGCCAAGTTTGCCTGACGTCACTTCTTCAATACTTTTTTTCACCGTATTGATCGGCGTCACAAGATATTTTGTCATGTACGCCCAAAGCAAAAATAAGGCGATGAATTGTACAATTATGACTGCAATAAAAAGCGAAGAATTTCGTGAAAATAGCGCTATAACTCCATCACTTACCAAAAATACACATAAAAGGAAATAGACAATGAACGTTCTGACACTAATATTTCTTAGCATACGTTTTCCTGGGACATTATATTTTGGTTGGCATTAAGGGTTATAGCATTGCCATACGAATTTGTCCTCACGTTCGTCGCTGGTTTGTTGTTTTGCAGTTTGATTTTCGCAGTTTTACTTAAGGCGGACAAAAAGCATGTTTTACGCTAAATGTCTGGCTTGTCGTTTGGTTGCTGATACCCCTTCAAAAATGGCAATTATATATTTAAGGAGGGGTACTGTAGGGCGCCGTTGTTTAGTGGTGCTTAATAAGTTAACGTAGTTAATGCGCGCTCCTTCCGTTAGGGTGAGTTACGTTCAGGCCAGATAGTCGATAGCCTGGAAAAAACAGTCCTCATTCATGAGAATATTCTCTTTTGCACTTTGATGCCCGCGACGAATATACCAGCCTGTATCAGGCGCCATGCTTAAATGGAATATCCTCGCCCCCGACAGACTATCGGGGACATTAATACTCATCGTCACACACCCCTTCTCCGGCCCCCTGATCACCTGTTCTGGCATAATGGTGACGCTGCGATCCTCATTTTGCAAAATGATCGTCGTAATAGCATAACGACATATACCGCTACTGAGGCTGTAGCCAACCGTACTTAAATCGGTGATATGTTTTTTAGATAAAATTATTTCAATACCAGAACCTTCAAACCATGTAATGATTTGCTGCGCAAGGTCTTCCATCCGCTCGCAAAACGCCCTGACTTCGGCCTCAGCCGTATTAACATAGATCGGTTTGTCCCCGATACTCTGCTGCACTTTCTTAAAAAATCGCTCTCTTGCTGACATGTCAACTCCGTGTTTTTCGCCAGTCTCATTATTCTTTTTGGTGCTTCAGCAGGGCATAGTTGGCAATCAACTGCTGAAGATGCTGTTCGGTCTGGTTTAGCTGCGCTGCTGACACGGGTTGCCCGGCAGGTAAAATGGAAAGCAGACGAAGCTGCTCCTCAAGCGGAACGGTATGGCTGAAGGACTGCGACATGGCAAACACGGCTGATTTCAGTTCACTCACCGTCATGTACTTCCCCTTCTGTTCATCCAGCGCGTTTAGCCTGTTCGTCAACTGCTGTAACTGCGTCATCCCCTGATGCCAGCCATTCAGATCTGACTCTGCAAGTCCGGCAACGCTAATTTGCTTGTGCCACTGTTGTACCAGGGGTTTGGCCTCTTCTGGCCACAGCGTCAGCGCCTGCTGCACCAGACGGTCGCCGTAGCTTACTGCCCAGTCTGGTTTCAGGCGTAAAAGCTGCGCTAACAGTTGCTGTGTCTTGCTGATCCCCGGTTCAGGTGGCGGTGACGTTTGTTGCAGCGCCTGCAACTGTGCTGTAGAGAGTCCTTCAGGTAAAGGAGTCAGGGACGCGGCCAGCTGAGTTTGTACTGAATCTGGCGCATGCATCGTCTGCCATCCCACTGCGACAATGCTGGCTGCCACCAGCATGAACAACATACCCGCAGCAAATGGCTTCCACTGCTTCACGGGTAACAGGGCATCAATATCAATGAACGCGGCAGTAGCGCGTTTACGATCATTCATGTTCTCAGTACCGCAAAGAGTTCAAGTTCAGGCTCGGCGAGCATTCCCGGAACGTAAAACATACAGGTGCCGCTCTGGAACATTTCGATGGCCAGAGGATGAGAGACATCAAGGCTGAAATACTGATTTTCCAGACGTAGTGGAATGGCTGCCGGCACATGGCGCAACGGCATCAGAGGGACGCCCACCCGCGATGAATTGACGATACTCCTGACATGATCGGGACTGCCGACCTTGCACTGGCGCGGGAACTGCTCCTGCAATTGTGCCACCGGCATCGGTGAACGCACGGAGAGGTAATAATCAGCCCCTTCGCGCAGACGTGGATCATGCAGACGGGCCTGCCAGAAGTGAAGCCGGTCATCATGCTCAAGCTCAATTGCCACCACCCGCGACGGCAGGCTGGCTTCCAGAAGATCGCCAAGTAAATCAAACAGCGGCGGGAAGACGTTATTCAGCTGCTCATGCTGCCATGCCGGGATCGCACTGACCTGATGCTCCAGCGAGAATGTCAACAGGCTGCCTGCAAGCCTTGCCAGCTCCGGATAGAGACGCTCAGGCGGGCTTTGCGGGTGGCGCTGAAACTGACCCAGCACGGGCTCAGCACTGTTCAGGGCATTGAGCAGCCAGAACAATGAAACATCGGCTACGGCAAAATCCGCCATGCGCTCATTACTTTCCCGGCGCATGTCCATCAGGCGGCCCAGACGGGCGCGCAGTTGCGTCAACAGTTGCTCCAGCTGGGTCATCAGCCAGCGACTGCCCAGTAACGCCAACAGCGGCGGAAGGTATGTCTCATCAAGTGCCCAGTTCCCCTGCGAATCTTGTTGCAGGCGGGCAACCGGACAGGTCAGGTAATCGCTGTTGTTCTGATGGGCAAATCGCAACGTCAGCTCTGGCCGCATCACTGCAATCTGGCGGGTATCATCGCCAAAAAGGTTGCGGACATCCCGCCAGCGCTGGCGATAGCGAACAGGACGCGCGGCCACCTCATCGGGCTTAAGGCAGTTGCCACCATTCGCGCGCAGCAGCGGAAGAGCCAGAACCACCACCACGTCCTGTGTTTCACTCTCAAGCGCCAGCACCGGTGGCAGGTCGTCAGCATTATCCGTATCGATTAATGTCCCGTCAGGGAACCGGAGGTGCAGATGACGGGCCTGTAGACGGCCCAACTTCAGTACATCCGGTTCGAAAGTGGCATTAATCACCCCCCAGGGATGGGAGAGACCCAGTCGGGCGATACATTCCGCAGACCAGGCCGCATAGGCGGCCTGTTGCTGGAAGTGCTGGGGAGAGACCATCTGGCCCCTGCCCCATAACGGTTGTTCCGTTTTCATGCTTCCTGCCTTACGTTACGCTTTCGCTTTCGGCATCTGGCTCACCAGAGACAGGTTCACATCCATGCCTTCCACCTGGAAGTGCGGTACCGCAAACAGCTTCACGCGGAAGAAACCCGGGTTGTCTTCGATATCTTCCACCACCACCTTCGCGTCACGCAGCGGATGAGAAGCCTGCAACTCATCGCCCGGATCGGTCATTTCCGTCACCAGACTACGCACCCAGGTGTTGAGCTCCAGCTCCAGCAGACGGCGGTCCTTGGTGGTGCCGATGTTCTCGCGCTGGATGAGCTTCAGGTAGTGCGCAATACGCGACAGCAGGAAGATGTACGGCAGACGTGCGTTGATGCGGCTGTTGGCCGTGGCATCCGCAGTGTCATACAGCGCCGGTTTCTGCGCGGAGTTCGCCGAGAAGAAGCAGGCATAGTCGCGGTTTTTGTAATACGAGAGCGGGATAAAGCCGAGGTTGGCGAACTCGAACTCGCGGGTCTCCGGGATCATCACCTCAGACGGGATTTTCACCTGGTTGCCGGTACCCAGATCGTACAGATGAATAGGCAGGTCTTTCACCGCCCCGCCCGCTTGCGGGCCACGGATCTGCACGCACCAGCCGTTATTGATGAAGCTCTTCACCATGTTTGAGGCGAAGGAGAACGAGGCGCTGGTCCACAGGTATTTCTCGTGATCCGGGCCTTTCACCTGCTCAACGTAGTTAAAGCTGCGTACAGGTACGGTGTCCGGGCCATACGGCAGACGCCCCAGCACGCGCGGCATCACGAGGCCGATGTAGCGGGCGTCGTCGGTGTCGCGGAAGGATTTCCACTTGATGTATTCTGCGCGGTCGAAGTAGTTGCCGATATCCTTAATTGCAGCGACCTCTTCCATGGAGTCTTTCAGGAAGAATTTCGGACCGACAGAGCCAATAAACGGCATATGTGCGGCAGCTGACACTTTAGAGATGTTGCGCAGCAGCGCCACATCCTGCGGGCTGGCGTCAAATTCATAGGATGAAATCACGGAGCCAATCGGCTCGCCGCCCGGGGTGTCGTATTCGGCGGTATAGGTGTGCCAGTAGAGGCCGCTCTGGATAAGTTCCGGCGCGTCTTCAAAGTCCTGACGCAGATCTTCTTTCGACACATCCAGAATTTCGGTTTTCACGTTCTGGCGGTAGTCGGTGCTGTCCACCAGCTGCTTCAGGCCGCGCCACAGGGACTCCACCTTCTGGAACTCCTGGTGATGCATTACGGCATCCAGCTGACGACTAATCTGGAAATCCAGCTCAGCGATATGGTGGTCAATCAGCGTTTTGTCGAGCTTCTCCACCGGCTGACCGGATTTGCGGATGCAGTCCATAAACACCTGCATCGCCGCCGTCAGGCGTTCACCCGCCGGAGCGTCAGAAAGCGCGGCGTCATCCAGAAACGCATTGATATCCCCCAGGCTGGAGGCCGGGGTCAGGTTGATTTTTTCAAACAGGGAGGCGTAAACGCCCTCTTTTTCCAGTACGGTGGTCTGCCCCTGCGCGGAGGCGGTTTCAGTATTCACAGACATCAGCATATTCCCGGTTAATCCATTAAATTACACATGCCGCTTATTTCGGGGCCAGTGCACTCATTTCGTCGCGTAATTCCTGAGACAGCGCCGGGTCTTTAAGAATTTTCTCGAGTTCTTTTCTGAAAGTGGCGTTATCAAGGAGATTGGATTTGAGGTCGCGTAATAAATTACGCATGGCCAGCATGGCGCGGAGCTGGGGGATCTGGCGGGCAACCTGTTCAGGTTCGAAATCCTTAATATCGGAGAAATTCAGTTTTATGCTTTCTTCCGAACCATCCCCGGCCATTGTGTTAGGAACCGTCAGATTCACTTCCGGGTTAAATTCCGAAAGTACGCTGTTGAAGTTATTTTTATTGACGTTAATTTTCTCCCTTTCCGATAATGGACGATTCTCTTTTCCATTACTGAAATCACCGACGGTGAGGAGTTTAAGCGGCAGTTCGATTTTCTTCTGCGCGCCACCTGTATGCAGAGCCAGCTTTAAGTTTATGCGTGCCTTGGGCACCTCATTCTGGAATGAATCGGCCATAGCAGTCCCTTTCTTTAAAAGAAATAAATGTTAAGTGAGTGACGTTTCTTTACAAAATCATATTAGAGCAAAAGCCCATTTAAAATCAACTTCTCAGATCAAAGATCTACTATTAGACTTTTCTTAAGAATATTCCACTAAATTATTGTACTCATAAATGCCATACATACATGACATACAGTAAAAATTAACTATTTATTCACATTAATCTGGCAGGAATGACTGCTTAGTTTGGAAATATTGAACTTATTGTTCCATGAGGTTGAATAATTGATTTACATCAATGCATTTATTAACACACCTCGTAACAGCGCAGATAACTAAGGTTTTAATTCAATAAATGGCCTGAATATGAAAAAATCCTGTATCGGACAAATTTAATCTTAAAAACAGTAATGACTATACTGCTACAGGAATGGCGAATAAATGACTACGCGTTTTTCGATAAACGGGAGAAAGAATCTCTCTGAAGATATTCATCATGACAATGAGTGATGGGCGGATATGAAGGGGATATTCGGTATTAACCAGGCTGTAAAATCATACCCCCTGAGAGCGGGCGCTTATGCGGTTAATGGATGTTTACCATAATCACGTAGCGCCCTGACCTCTTTTTAATGCTTTTCAATATACATTGTACGGCTGTACGCAACATCCTCTGGGTTATTTATCGGATAACCTTTAACCCATGGCTTGATGAGACGTCCATTGGTGTACTGATAAATAGGGGCAATCGGTGCTTTCTCGGTGAGGATCTTCTCGGCCATGTTGTAGTCGGCATTACGCGCTTTTTCAGTCGTTTCGAGCGTCGCCTGATGAATAATCTTATCGTAAGCAGGATCGTTGAATCGTGAGATATTCCCGCTGTGGGAGGAGGTCAGCAGCGACAGGAATGTCGACGGCTCGTTGTAGTCCCCTACCCACGATGCACGGATGACGTCAAAATTCCCGGTATTGCGGCTGTCGATGTAGGTTTTCCACTCCTGATTCTGCAACTTAACGTCAACACCCAGATTTTTCTTCCACATGGATGCAACGGCAATCGCGATTTTCTGGTGGTTTTCAGACGTGTTATACAGCAGCGTTAATTTTAGCGGACGCTGAGGGCCATAGCCTGCCGCCTGCAACAACGTTTTCGCCTGCGCATTCAGCTCCTGCTGCGTCATCTGCTCAAATGGCGAGGCTTCCGGCGTAAAACCCGCAGTGACATCGGGAGTAAAATGCCAGGCCGGTTTCTCACCGGTCCCCAGGACTTTCTCCGCCATAATACGTCTGTCGATAGTCATGCTGAGCGAGAGACGTACGCGGGCATCCGCGGTTGGGCCTTTTTGCGTGTTAAACGCGTAGTAATAGGTCCCAAGCTGTGGCGGTGTATATACCTGACCCGGAATATCTTTAAGCAGCTTCTGGTACATGTTTTTCGGAAACGATTCTGTAATATCGATATCGCCCGCCAGATAGCGTTTGGTCGCTGAGGACTCCTGGTTGATGGGCACAAAGGTGACTTTTTTAAGCACCGTCCTGGCGTTATCCCAGTAATGAGAATTCGGCTCAACCACCAGTTTTTCATTCACCACGCGATCTTTCAGCACATACGCACCGTTGCCAATGAGCGCGCCAGGGCGCGTCCATTCCTTACCGCTTTCCACATTGGCCTTTTGAACAGGATAAAACGCGAAATTAGCCGTCAGATTGCTGAACCAGGGCAGCGGTTTGTCCAGCTGCACGCGCAACGTTTTAGCATCCACCGCCGTCACGCCGAGGGTATCCGGAGCAGCTTTGCCGTCGATAATGGCCTGGGCATTGTTAATGCCCGCCAGCGCCGCAAACCAGGCGAAAGGTGACGTTGTTTTAGGATCAACCAGACGACGCCAGCTATAGACAAAATCTTGTGCCGTCACCGGGGTTCCGTCAGACCACTTAGCGTTATCCCGCAACGTGAACGTCCAGACGCGGTTGTCATTGCTCTGCCAGCGCGTCGCCACGCCGGGAACTAACTCCCCTTTTTCGTTCTGATTTACCAGCCCTTCATAGAGGTCGCGGATCACCTGTATCTCGGGCAACCCCACCGCTTTTGCCGGATCGAGCGAAGCGGGCTCATCTTTGATATGTCGAACCAGCTCCTGCTTTTGCGCCAGAACCGTTCCTTCGGGAACCTCCGCGGCATATGAAAGTGAAGAAAGCCCGCACAGCCACAGCGCAGTACAAAGAAGCGAAACAGGATGCTTCATACGATCCCCTTAATGATGTCAGGTAACAGGCAGATGCGTAATTATTTGTTTCGAAACGGAGAAATGCAAATGCTTCCTCCGGAAAGTTGATGTCAGGCAATTTTCCACACACACGGAAACTATTTGATTAAGCGCGGCTTTTGCACAACACTGCCAGAAGTGACTTTATGATCAGGGTTTACTATGGCAACTACCCGACCAAGAACGGAACGCGGCGCCTTCCCGCCCGGGACTGAACATTATGGACGCTCGTTTTTAGGCGCGCCGCTGATCTGGTTTCCGGCACCCGAGGCCGATCGCAATAGCGGCTTAATCATTGCGGGCACGCATGGCGATGAAAACTCGTCTGTCGTGACGCTCTCGTGCGCGCTACGTACGCTGGCCCCCGATTTACGACGTCATCATGTGATTTTGACCGTCAATCCGGACGGTTGTCAGCTTGGATTACGGGCGAATGCACGCGGCGTTGACCTGAACAGGAACTTCCCGGCGGCAAACTGGCGCGCCGGTGAAACGGTGTATCGCTGGAACAGTTCGGCGCAGGAGCGAGATGTTGTCCTGCTCACGGGAGACAAACCCGGTTCCGAACCGGAGACTCAGGCATTGTGCCAGCTTATTCATAAGATCCACCCGGCCTGGGTTGTCTCTTTCCACGATCCCCTCGCCTGTATTGAAGATCCTCGTAATACGGCGCTCGGGCAGTGGCTGGCGGATGCGTTTGCTCTACCTCTGGTGAGCAGCGTTGGCTATGAAACACCCGGGTCGTTTGGCAGCTGGTGCGCAGACCTCAGCCTTCACTGTATCACCGCAGAGTTTCCGCCCATCTCCTCGGATGAAGCGAGCGAAAAATACCTGCGGGCGATGACAGATCTCCTGCGCTGGCAGCCTTAAAGATGAAGTACACCGGAGGTAAAATTCAGGGCGGGTGATACGTCAACCGCCAGCCAGGTTGGGCCGTCAAGATCGGCAAAACGCACGCTGTTCACCAGCGGGAGCGCAGCGCCGATCGCTCTGGACGTGCACAACATGCAGCCCAGCATCAGAGCAAAGCCTTGCGCCTGCGCATCTTGTGCCAGTGCCAGGGCCTCGGTTAATCCACCTGTTTTATCCAGCTTAATGTTCACCATTTCGTAGCGTCCCTCGAGAGCTGACAGGCTCTCACGGGTATGACAGCTTTCATCTGCACAGACGGGAAGCGGATGAATAAAATTCGCCAGGGCGGCATCGTCTTCTGCCGGGAGGGGTTGCTCCAGCATGGCAACGCCCAGATCGGCAAGCAGCTGACAACGGGCTGCCAGCCCTTCGCTATGCCATGATTCGTTCGCATCGACGATAAGAGTGGCATCAGGCACCGCCGCACGAATGGCGACCATGCGTTCGCTAATCAGACGATCGTCGAGCTTCACCTTTAATAATGTTGCACCGGTGGCATACAACGCCTGAGCGCTGGCGGCCATTTGCTCTGGTTCACCGATGACCACCGTTTGCGCGGAGACGATCGATTGCGGCAGCGTAACGTCCAGCAGCGCAGGCAGCGGTTTTTGTTGTTTCGCCGCTTCCAGACTCCAGAGTGCGCAGTCAATCGCGTTGCGTGCCGCGCCGGCCGGCAACCGAAGCTGAAGAGCCTCGCGCGTCAGACCCGCCTGCAACTCGGGCACCACCGTCATAATTTGCGCCATGACTGACGCCAGGCTTTCTCCGTAGCGAGGATAAGGGGTACATTCCCCGACGCCTTTTACGCCGTCCTCTTCACATACAACCACGACCACACAGGCCTCATTACGGCTGCCACGCGAGATCACAAACGGGGTGTGCAATGGCCAGGCTTCTTCATAGACCTTAACGCTTCTCATCACTGACTCCTTGCAGGCCGGAAAGGCAGAAAATTGGTTTGCCGTGCTAACTGCGGATGACATACACTAGCCACGACGTTAACTATTTGTAAACAGGAAGATATCTATGTCACAACTCGTTCATTTCCAGGGCAACCCGGTTGCTGTTGCAGGTTCCATCCCACAGTCTGGCAGCAAAGCACAGCCTTTTACTCTGGTGGCTAAAGATCTGTCTGACGTCACGCTGAGCCAGTTTGCTGGCAAACGTAAAGTCCTGAACATTTTCCCAAGCATCGATACTGGCGTTTGCGCTGCATCAGTGCGTAAATTCAACCAGCTGGCGACCGAAATGAACAACACCGTAGTGCTGTGCATTTCTGCTGACCTGCCGTTTGCCCAGTCCCGCTTCTGCGGCGCTGAAGGCCTGAGCAACGTCATCACCCTTTCCACTCTGCGCAGCCCGGATTTCCTGGAAAAATACGGTGTTGCCATCTCCGAAGGCGCGCTGAAAGGTCTGGCTGCTCGTGCGGTGCTGGTGATCGACGAAAACGACAACGTTGTTTTCAGTGAGCTGGTTAACGAAATCACTACCGAACCGGATTACACCGCTGCACTTGAGGCGCTTAAAGCCTAAACGTAAAAAAGCCTCTGCAAAGAGGCTTTTTTATTTATTCGTCACCCTTCTTCTGATTTAACCCATACTCGCGCAGCTTATTCGCAATCGCGGTATGAGACACCCCAAGACGTTTAGCCAGCTTGCGCGTGCTCGGATAGCTGCGATAAAGCTGCGTTAACACCGAACGCTCGAAACGGCTGGTGATGTCATCCAGCGAGCCTTCCATTGCCTCTTCGCCTACCGAGACCGTCCCGGCATCGTAATCCGGCAACAGAATATCCTGAGGGCGCAGTTCATACCCTTCAAGCTGAGTTAATGCGCGATAGACCGCATTTTTAAGCTGACGAATATTGCCCGGCCAGCCGTAACGCGTCAGCACGGTGCCCAGGTCGGCAGAGAGCTTCGGACGCGGCACGCCCTGCTCGTCGGCAAAACGGGCCACGAACAGTTCTGTCAACGGCATGATGTCCTGCGGGCAATCGCGCAGCGGCGGAATATTGAGCGTCAGAACGTTGAGACGATAGTAGAGATCTTCGCGGAATACCCCTTTCTGCACCAGCTCCACCAGGTTTTTCTGGGTGACGCAGATGACGCGCACATCCACGTGTACTTCATGATCTTCCCCCACACGGCGGAACGTGCCGTCATTGAGAAAACGCAGCAGTTTCGCCTGCATGCGTGGCGACATTTCGCCAATCTCGTCCAGCAACACCGAGCCGCCGTTCGCCTGCTCAAAGAAGCCTTTTTTGCCTTCCGGCGCATGCCCGAACAGCTCACTTTCCACCGCATCTTCAGGAATAGAGGCGCAGTTCAGCGCCAGATACGGTTTTGCCGCACGCGGGCTGGCCATGTGCACAGCATGCGCCAGCAGATCTTTCCCCGTACCGGTATCCCCGGTAATCAGCAGCGGCGCCGTAAGATTTGCCAGCTTGCGCGCCTGGTCGATTACATGACGCATCTTCGGGCTCACCGCAATAATCTGGCTGAATGCGCCGACGTCCTGGCTGGAAAGATTCTGTAACTGGCGTCCCATGCGCACCGTGGAGCGCAGCATGATCACCGCGCCGGTGAGCACCCGCGCGGCATTTTCCCCTTTCAGGTAGACCGGCGTGATCTCCATCAGGAAATTCTGTCCGTTGATAACGACGTGCTCGCTATGGGTATTTTGCGGGTTGCTGTCCAGCCAGCGCTGGAAATTAAACCCGGTAATCAGTTGCGTGGCGTGGTGCCCGATAAGTTTTTCCTGAGTCTGCGCAAACAGCTGGCAGCTGGCCTGGTTAACGCGCTCGACTTTATTTTTCAGATCGAGAGAGAGAAACGGCTCCGGCATTGCTTCCAGCAGCGCGCTCAGCGCAAGATGTTCCCGCTCGGACGGCATCCAGGGGATGGTGCGTACATCCGTAACGCCAGCGATACGGCGGATTTCCGCCATCAGGCTACTGAAGGTATTAAATTCAATTTCGGCAAAATTGAGGTAAATTCGCCCGACAGGGTCGATCTCTATGCCACGTAAATCAATGCTACGTAAAACAAGAAGATCGAGTAACTCCCGGGTCAGACCGAGACGGTCCTCACAAAAGACTTCCAGACGCATGGGAAATTCACCGTTTAAGCCAATAACAGTAAAATGATATGTCAGATAACGGTATTCGGGAAGGTGGCTGTCAACAAATATTGACAGCCCGCACGATTAGTAAACAAAACCTCACTGAGCAGGTTTTTTATTGAGCGTCTCTTTAAGCTGGCCAATCAATTCGCGACGGAAATCCCCCAGCCGCGGCTTATCGCCATCGATCCAGGGGAGTGGACGACAAACTTCCATCGCTTTGATGCCCAGGCGTGCCGTCAGCAGACCGGCACCAATCCCCTGCGCCGCCCGGGCAGAGAGACGCGCCGCAAGATCCTGCGACATCCAGTCCATCCCGACCTCCCGTACCAGTTCGCTTGCCCCGGCGAAGGCGATATTCAGCAATACCAGTTTGAACAGGCGCAGCCGGCTGTAATAGCCAAGCTCGATGCCATACAATCTGGCGATGCGGTTGATCAGGCGCAGGTTGCGCCAGGCGATAAAGGCCATGTCCACCATCGCCAGCGGACTGACGGCGATCATCAGGGTAGATTCCGCCGCCGAGCGGCTGATCTCACGACGAGCCTGCGCATCCAGCACCGGCTGAACAATGTGGGCATAGAGCGTGACCACTTCCTGGTCATTCTGGGTTTCGTGGATCGCCGCATACCAGCGCTGAAGCGCCGGGTGAGAGTGATCAATCCCGGCCTGAGCCGCAAGCTTTTCACAAAAAGCACGCCCTTTTCCTGTGCCGTGACTGTGCAGCAGATCCCGCGCTTCATCGCGTTCGTGGGCACGCTGACGCAAACGCCAGAGGCGACGCCACTCGGTGACGACTGAGCCAACGCCCGCACCAACAATCAACGCCCCGGCGGCGCATCCCCCCAGCGCCACCCAGTCCTGCGTTTGCCAGGCATTGACGCCCCACTGCACGCCCTGACCGATTACGCTCACACCAAAAAGGGCTAACCCGGCGGTCACCATCTTGCGCCACAGGCTGCGTTTCGGGCGCAGTGCCGCATCAACAACCGCTTCCGCCTGCCCCTCTTCAACCATCGGTTCGTCTGCCAGCACGGGAGCAAAGTTGTCGGCCTGCGGCCCGCTGAAGGTTTGCGCCGTTTTAAACGCCTCATGCGGGGGCTGCTCAAGCTGGCCGGTAAAATCAATGCGTGGTTTTAACGGTTCCGTCATCGCAATTTATCTCCAATTAAAAACTCCAGCGCGGCATCCAGACGGATATGCGGCAATGGCTGGTCAACGTTCATACTCTGCGGACGGAAGGCTTCGAACTGAAAACCCTGGCTTTGCCAGAAAGCCTGGCCCGGCAGACGCGCCGGGACTTCCCCCGGATAGACCGTGAGCGGCTCACCGTCGCTGAGACGGTTGCCCCGCAGGGCTGGAATTTTCTCGCCATTCAGGTCAATCAACCCACTCTGCGTAGCCTGTACGGACGCCAGCCCCAGACAGTCCATGCTGATCCCTTCGAAGGCCGCATTCTGCCAGGCATCCTGCACCAGCTGTTGCAGCAGGGATACCATGTTGGCGTGCTGATCGACCGTCACATGGTCAGCTTTTGTGGCGGCAAACAGCAGCTTGTCGATGACCGGCGAGAACAAACGGCGAAACAGCGTACGCTGGCCATAATGAAAGCTTTGCATCAGCTGCGTAAGCGCCAGCCGCATATCATTAAACGCCTGCGGCCCGCTGTTAAGCGATTGCAGGCAGTCCACCAGTACGATCTGGCGATCAAAGCGTAAAAAGTGATTTTTATAAAAGCCCTTAACCACCTTTTCACAGTAATAATTGTATCGCTCGCGGAGCATACCGGCGTTGGTGGTCTTGTCCGCCTGCGCCAGTTTCGATTCGCCGATGCTGTCAACGTCCGGCCACGGGAAAAACTGTAGCGCGGGAGCACCGGCTAAATCGCCCGGCAGAACAAAACGGCCCGGCTGAATAAAATGCAACCCCTCCTGCTTGCACTGATGCAGGTAATCCGTCCAGGCTTCGGCTATGACGGCCAGACGGTTTTCATCCGCCGGTGCCAGCGGATCCAGTCCTTCGCAAAGCTGGCGCCATTTGGTCGACCACTCTGCCCGCTGCCCCTGCAACAGACCGGTCATCTGTCGGGACCAGCTCAGGTAATCCTGCGCCAGCATCGGTAAATCGAGCAGCCATTCTCCCGGGTAATCCACAATTTCGAGATAGAGCGTGGACGTTTCTTTGAAGTGACGCATCAGGGATTCATTCGAGCGGAAACGAAGCGCAAGACGGATTTCGCTCACGCCACGCGTCGGGGTGGGCCAGGCGGGAGGCTCCCCATATAACTGCGCCAGACCTTCATCATAGGTGAAACGGGGTATGCCAAAATCACGTTGCGGTACGCGTTTCACCCCAAGCAACCGCTCCTCGCGCACTGCGCTAAGCAGTGGCAGGCGCGCCCCTGCATGCAGGTTCAACAGCTGATTGACCATCGCCGTAATGAATGCTGTCTTACCGCTGCGGCTCAGCCCCGTCACGGCAAGACGCAGATGGCGATCAACGCCACGGTTCACCAGAGAATTGAATTCGTTTTTAAGTCGCTTCATCGCCGTCCTTCATTGCCTGGAACCCTGAAAAAAGTCACTTCAGAATACAGTAAATTGGGGCAGATCGTTGATTATCAATTCTTAATTATTGCTATTGCCGTTTTCTCTCCAGTAAGATGGGCGCAATTGCTGTCCGTCTGGAGTGAGTAAGGTGTATGTCACCCACCATCTATGATATTGCCCGCGTTGCTGGCGTTTCGAAATCAACCGTGTCGCGCGTTCTGAATAAACAAACGAATATTTCTCCTGAAGCGCGCGAAAAGGTGTTGAAGGCGATAGAAGAATTAAATTATCAACCGAATAAACTTGCCCGCGCACTCACCTCTTCTGGCTTCGACGCCATTATGGTTATTTCGACCCGTTCAACCAAAACCACCGCAGGCAATCCGTTTTTCTCTGATGTACTACATGCCATTACGGCAAAAGCAGAAGAAGAGGGTTTTGATGTTATTTTACAAACGTCCAAAAGCAGCGAAGATGATCTGCAAAAATGCGTGGGTAAAATAAAGCAGAAGATGATCAAGGGGATCATCATGCTAAGCTCGCCGGCGAACGAGTCTTTTTTCGCGACGCTGGACGAATATGGCGTGCCCGTGGTCGTTATTGGTAAAGTGGAAGGTAATTACCAGAATATCTATTCTGTCGACACGGATAATTTCCGCGACAGCGCCATATTAACCGACTCATTTATCAAACATGGTCGAACTAAAATTGCCTGCCTGCATGCCCCGCTCGATTATCACGTTTCTATCGATCGCCTGGCGGGCTATAAATCGAGCCTTGAGAAGCAGGGTATTGCGATTAACCCGGACTGGGTTATTGATGGCGGGTATACCCATGAAAGCGCGCTTCAGGCGGCCTGTCAGCTACTCTCTTCAGACAACCCGCCCGATGCGGTTTTTGCGACAGACAGTATGAAATTGCTGAGTCTTTATCGTGCCGCGGATGCGCTAAACCTGACGATCCCGGAACAGGTCGCAATGGCAGGATACAGCGACCCAATGCTATCTCTCATTTTAACCCCTGCGCCTGGCGGCTTTGATATCCCCACCAGAAAGCTGGGCGAAGAGAGCTGCGATGTGTTGTTCAGGTGCATAGCGGGTAAACCTGCCCCGCATAAGATATTGGTTGAAACGCATTTTTCAGATGCTGCTTCATTACGCTAAAAACCAGGGGCAAACGCCCCTGGTGAAGTGTTATCAAAACGCGTAATTCACGCCGATACCGGCATAGTGGAAGCGGTCACTTTCCCCTTCGTCATGGTTTTCCCATTCGTAGGCATATTCCAGCGTCATGGATAAACCATTGTTAAAATCATAGGCGTACAGCATACCCAAACGGTTGAAATCATGTCCTTCACGCTCAGGATCGTCTTGCCAGTCCCAGTTTGACCAGCGATCGAGTCCCAGACGGGTATAAGGCGTTAGCGTCGTCTGACCCAATGAAATCGGCAGATAGGCGCGAATTTCCTGAGTGGAGAATTCACCGTTATTACGTGAACCGTCCATATTAAAACCGCGCTCTAAATAGTAATTAACTTTTGCCGAGACCGTTTCGTTAATTGTCCAGGTAAAACCGGTTTCGGTCTCGACGCGGCTGTCAGAATAGCCGGTTTTTTCCAGATCGTTGGCAAACTGATACATGGCAAACCAGCCGCCAAAACGCCAGTCGTCGGTTAGTTTAATATCCCAGTCAGGCTGAACTTTATAGCGCTGCATATTAGCACTACCGTCTTTAGCACCATGTTCATCCTTAAAGTGATAGCCATAATTACGGAAGCCACCGGTCAGGCCGAACGTAAAATCATCGGTGCCGATAAAACGATAGCGTAATTCTACTTCAGGACGATCGAAATAGGTGCCGCGCGTCATGCTACTGTAATCGACCGGCCCCTCCTGATACATAGCCAGCGAAATGGTCCAGGCATCCAATGTGGCATTAAACCACACGGAGGGTTCATATAATCCATCTTTATCGTCAGCCTGACCTTCGACGTTTTCAATTTCATACATGGCACCAATATTAAATTCCCACTGTTTGGCTGATTCTGTTGCTTGCGCGCAGCTCACCCCTGCGCACAGAACGAGCGCAGCACTTCTTAGTAGAGTACTCATTAAAATATTCCTTTATAATTAACACACAAAAAACCGGAAACTTTCATTTCCGGCGAACACCTTTCTTATCTAATAGCTGTTTCAGTATCAGCATCGAAGAAATGGCACTTATTCATATCGAACTGGATGCCGATATTCTCTCCGGCAACGTAATCATCCGCCGCTCCCGCACGGACAACCAGTTCATGCCCACCCACGGAGGCATAAAGCATAAATTCAGCCCCGGTCAGCTCAGCAACGCTGATCTTCGCCGTGATGTTTTCACCGCTTCGCTGTACGGTGAGAATGTCTTCCGGACGGATCCCAAAGACAACCGCTTTACGCTGGTAACCTTGCGCATTCAGCACGGCCAGCTTGTCCTCCGGGATCTCCAGATGCAGCGTTTCCGTCACAAAGTAGCGGTCGTCGATTGCGCCACGAATGAAGTTCATCGCCGGTGAGCCAATAAACCCTGCAACGAACATATTCGCCGGCTCGTTGTAGACCTGCTTCGGCGCGCCCACCTGCTGAATGATGCCGTCCTTTAAAATCACGATGCGGGTCGCCATCGTCATGGCTTCCGTCTGATCGTGCGTCACGTAAATCATGGTGGTATTAAGCTTCTGGTGCAGCTTGCTGATTTCAGCGCGCATCTGCACACGAAGTTTGGCATCGAGATTGGATAAAGGCTCATCCATCAGGAAGACCCCCGCTTCGCGCACTATCGCCCTGCCTAACGCTACGCGCTGGCGCTGACCGCCGGACAACGCACCAGGTTTACGCTGGAGATAGTCGCGCAAGCCCAGGATCTGTGCCGCCCAGGTAACGCGTTCTTCAATGACGGAGGGCGCAATTTTTTGCATTTTCAGGCCAAACGCCATGTTGTCGTAGACCGTCATATGCGGATAGAGCGCATAGTTCTGGAAGACCATAGCGATATCACGGGACTTGGCGGGAACATCATTCATGCAAACCCCATCAATAATCAGTTCACCCGCGCTGATCTCCTCAAGGCCGGCAATCATTCGCAGCGTCGTGGATTTCCCACAGCCCGATGGACCGACGAAGACAATAAATTCTTTGTCTTCAATTTCGAGGTTGAAATCCTTCACCACGTGGACCTGGTTATCATAGATTTTCTGAATGTGTTTCAGAGACAGTTGAGCCATTATTAATTCCTTATCAATACGCCCGGGATGCCCAGAACGCCGTCAGGCGTTCCCAGGTCAGTTCCTGCGTTGAATGAAGTTGTAATCCCGCATGGTCCAGGCCAGGCCCAATCCCGACCGACAGCATGCCTGCGGCGTTGATCGCATCTACCCCTGCGGCGGCATCTTCGATACCAATGGCCTCTTCAGGACGCACGTTCAGTCCTTTACAGGCCGCAAGGAAGATTTCCGGGTCCGGCTTTGAGCGGCAAATGCGCGACGCATCGGCGTAAAAATCGAAAGCCTGATGAATACCCAACGCGTGCAAAATCCCAGGGGCATTAAGCGATACGGATGCCAGGCCAATTTTGACCTTCGCGGCGCGAATATCCGCCAGCACCTCGCGAATACCCGGGAGCAGCGAGTCCTGCGTCAGTGATGCCAGCGACTGGACGTAAAGCGCGTTTTTTTTCGTCGCCAGCGCCAGGCGCTGCTCGTCACTGAACATCCCCTCTTTCCCGCCATGTTTCAGAATGCGCTGGAGGGAGTCCATACGGCTTATTCCCTTCAGCTGTTCGTTAAATACTTCGTCGAAGGTGATACCAATCTCCTCCGCCACGGCGCGCCAGGCCAGAAAGTGAAGATGCGCGGTATCGGTGATCACTCCGTCCAGATCGAATACAACAGCGTTAAGCGTCATGGCGCCCCTCCGTGGTAGCGGTCCCATTAACAGATGCAAGAAAGTCCTTACGCTCACAGACCTTTCGCCCTGATACATGCAGCGTTTTACCCCACAGCGTCAACGTGACAGGTGCGGTGGTTTCAATGGTTAACTGGTCATCTTCACAGGTAATGTGCATCGTTGCGTCCCGCCACCGCAGCGGGAAGGCGAGTTTCTGCCAGTGAGCAGGCAGCTTCGGCGCAAGATGCAGCTCCCCTTCGCTAATGTGCAGGCCAGCAAATCCCTGAATGGCGCCCAGCCAGATCGCACCGGTGGCGGCGGCATGAATACCGTCATCACTGCTGTGCGGGTCATCCCCCAGGTCGATGGCAATCCCATCGCGCCAGAAGGCATACGCACCCTCGGTGTCACCGCAGCGTGCGAGCACAATGCCGTGAATGGCTTTACTCAGGGATGAATCATGGATCGTGCGTGGCTCGTAGAACGCCAGATTGGCGGCACATTGCTGCGGCGTAAACCGTTCCGGCAGCAGGTAGTTAAGCATCACCACGTCGGCCTGCTTCAGGATCTGCATCTCGTTCACTTCCGCGCGAGAGTAATCAAGCAGAATGGTTTGCTTACCCGCTTTGGCTTTATAGCGGCTCAGATCGATGGCAGGTTTCGCCATGAAAGTATCGTCCTGCGGGATCACACCGTCTGCGTCGGCCTCTGGCAGCCACAGGCGCGCCAGGAACTTCCCGGCATTCTCCGTAAAACGCGCATCTTCACGCCCAAACATCGCCATAAACTGACGCGCGCATGCAACGTTGTGCCAGGCCAGATAGTTGGTGTAGGCATTGTTGTTGACATGCTCGGTGTACTCATCCGGTCCGATCACGTCATGGATCTCAAGACGACCATTAGTTTCCGTCGCGCGTCCCATCCAGAACGAAGCGGTTTCCATCAGCAGCGTCAGGCCCTCATTGCGCATAAAGGCATCGTCGTGTGTTGCCTGCCAGTAAGCGACTACGGCCCAGGCAATATCTGCCACGATGTGATGTTCAGCGAGTGCGGAAGCAACCTTCTGGCGAACCCCGGTGCGGATGTTAATGGCTGCGAATTCTGGCGTCTCTTCCTGTCCGCTGGCGGCGCTTTCCCACGGGAACAACGCGCCCGGCCAACCGTTACGCCGTGCTTTTTCACGCGCGCCCGAAAGATTCAACCAGCGATAGCGCAGCAGGCTGCGGGCAATCTGTGGACGGGTAAACAGATGGAACGGCAGCAGGAAAATTTCGGTATCCCAGAAGACGTGTCCCTTATACCCCTCACCCGTCAGCCCTTTCGCCGCAATACTGCTTCGCTCATCATGAGCAGGCGTCATTGTCGTCAGATGCCAGACGGCGTAATCCAGCGCCAGCTGATCCTGCTGTTCTGCACACGTCACTTCCACCCGAGCATCACGCCAGACCGCTTCCCAGGCGTACGCTGAGCTCTCAAGCAACGCATCGTAGCCTCTTGCCGCGCAGACTTTGAGATCGGCCAGCGCGTTGCGGGCGAAAGACTCCTGCGAGAGCGATTTATCGCAGCGATGCGTCAGCCAGACGATCTTCTCAAGTGTGACGGTGTCACCTTGCGTAATGGTCAGAGAATGATGAACGCTGAGGCGACGATTTTTGGCGGTGAAACAACTGTCGCTCTTAGCGGAGAGCTGACAAAACGCCGAAACAACAACTTCAGACGCCCGGTCCTGCGTTTCATAAACACCCTGCATGTAGTTCTGGTCAAAGACCCTGACCGAGATTTCATCCAGATGCTGCCTGCCGCTGTTCGTTTGTGTCGCATCTATGCCGGTTTTCAGCACGGCCTGAGCGGCGCCGTCAAGCGGTGTGATCGAGAGCTGCATTGCCACTAAGGGCAACTGGTCCAGCGAAACAAAACGACGGCTCTCGAGGCGATAGCGTTTTCCGTCCGGCGAACGCCAGACAACGTTACGATGCAGTTCGCCGTTAGCAAAGGCCAGCTCGCGTTGCCACTCAAGAATTTCGCCTGAAAGGAGCGTGAAATTGACGCCGTCCAGCTCAACTTCAATCCCGGTGACATCCGGCAGATTGATCAGCTCAGTGGTTTCGTTGCGTCCCGCGCGATGATACAGCCCCGCGAGATACATGCCTCTGCTCTGCTGGGTGTAATCTTCTTCATGCGTAGCGCGCATGCCCATGTAGCCATTGCCGCAGGCCATAATGGACGCGTACTTATTCAGACTATGCGGGCAAAAGCCCGGATCGGTTAATACAGACTGGTTCAGCATAACGTCACGCTTTCCCCTGTTTCCGCGGCTTCATATAACGCCGCGACTAATTGCTGGATCACCAGCCCCTGCTCCGCATCGGCAATCATGACCGGCTCGCCCAATACGTGGCGAACAAACGCGTCCATACTGCGCAGATGTCTCCGATCGTCAGCTTCTTCACGCTGGATCAGCGTCTGCAAAACACCGGCTTCGTCGTTATAAATGTGTGCCGGGAACAGCGTTGCACCCGCCTTCTCACCGCAGAAAGAGACGTTCATGATCGACTGCTCGCGGATATTAAGCGCAAAAGAGGTGTCCAGACGCAGAATGCCACCGTTGCAGAACTCAATCGTGCCAAACAGGGCATCTTCCACGGTAAACTGCGCAGGATCCCATTCGCCAAACTGGCCGGTGTGTTTCCGGTTCCCCAGTCTCTGGAAGCTGTGCGCGGTTACCCGCTTCACGGCCGGGAAGCCCAGCACATACATCGCGGCATCCAGCATATGAATGCCGATATCGATCAGCGGCCCGCCGCCCTGAAGCGATTTATTGGTGAACACGCCCCACCCCGGCACACCGCAACGACGCAGCGCCTGCGCGGAGGTGAAGTAAATTTCACCGAGCGTTCCGTTCATAACCGCATCGCGCAGGAGCTGGGTATCCAGGGCAAAGCGATGGTGAAAATCGTACGCGAGGACTTTTCCGGCCTTGCGCGCCGCGAGACGCATCTCATCCGCCTGGTGCGGCGTCATCGCCGGCGGCTTTTCACACATCACATGACAGCCTGCTTCGAGAGCCGCCATCACATGTTCAAAATGGAACCGGTTAGGCGAACAGACGCTCACCACATCCGGTTTTACTTCCTGCAACATCTCGTGAGCGTCCTGCCATGCCGATGGAATAGCATAACGTTCCGCGAACGCCTGTGCCTGCTCAAGGCGGCTGTCCATGACAGCCACCATTTGAACATCACTGCGCGTGGCGTAATACGAGGCATGCACTTTGTCTGCAACCTGCCCGGCGCCAATGATGGCGACGCGCAGAGGCAAAGGTGTAGAAGCACTCATCACGCTCGTCATCCTTAGCAATCACGCAAGTAAGTGAGAGAGTCCTTATAGGCCTGAGCCGGATCGTCGGCACGCACCCGGCACTCGTACACGACATAACCCTGATAGTTATCGGCACGCAGCTGATCGAACAGGCTGGCGAAATCGAGGCTGCCGCTGCCCGGCTGATAGCGGTGGTTATCAGCAATGTGCACATGACCCAGCAGGTCGCGGTTGTGATGCAGCGCTTCCGTCAGGGAGTCTTCTTCAATATTCATGTGGTAGAAATCACCGATGATCTGCACGTGCTTCAGGCCGTTCTCTTCGATATAACGACGCGCATCGGCCAGGGTGTTGATCATATGATCCTGATAGCGGTTCAGCGGCTCCAGGTAGACGGTAGTACCGGTGCGCGCTGCCACCTCATCCAGCCAGCGCAGGGAAGCGCTGACCGCTTTGCGATCGCCGTCCAGGCTACGTGGCGAAGTCATTGGCGGCAGACGGAAAGTAAACATCCCCCAGGCAGCCGGAACGATAATCCCCTTTCCGCCCACTTCTGCCAGCGCTTCCAGAATGCGTTCAATCTGCTGTAGACCGTTCAGGCGGCGTTCTTCGATAAAATCCCCGATCCAGCCATCGTATCCGCCACAGGCCGTCGTGACCGGCAGGCCAGTGGCTTTGATAGCCGCTTTTACTTCGTCGAGGTTTTCCACCAGCAGCCGGCCATCAATTTCGTAGCCATCAAATCCCATCGCTTTGATGTATTCGAATTTTTCCATGATAGCGGTCGGGAAAAAGGCCTGGTTTTGTGTTGCGATTTTCATGATTTGCTGTCCTTAGCTTAAAAAGTGACGCCCATTTTGATACTGAGTTCCGGATGCTGATCGACATATTTCATATAGCTTTCCGGGCTGGTGGTGAAGGTGACGACCGGGTCGATCAGATCTTCACAATTGAGATAACCGTTCATCAGCAATTCCCAGCAGGTCTCTTCAATACGCTTGCGGCTCCAGCGCGGATAATCCGGGTTGGGTTCACTGCATGCGCGGGAGAAGACAATTTTGGCGTTGTTGAAGTGTGCTTCGCGACCAAGGTTGAAGCCCGCCGCGAACGGCTTGGCGAAGGCCACGTAGGAGATCGTTCCGCCGTAGGCAAGACCGCGCAGCGCAGATTGCAGCGCATCTGCAAATCCGCTGGTTTCGATGATCACATCCGCGCCCTGCTTGCCGGTCAGTTTCTTAATTTCCAGACCAACATCGGTACCGATTGGGTTCAGGCAGTGGTCTGCACCGTGACGACGGGCGATCTCACAGCGATGTTCGATAGGATCGACACCAATGACCACTGACGCGCCGGCTTTTTTCGCCAGCTGAATCGCAATCTGGCCAATCGCGCCCAGCCCCACAACTACGACGAAATCCCCTACGCGGACGTTAGCATCACGCACGCCGCTCATGGCGAACTGCGCCGGATCGTAACAAACGGCATTTTTCCAGGATGCACCCTGCGGCATTTTGCGCAGCTTATAGTTGTTCACCGCGTTAACAATGACCGTTTCCTGCAACGGGCCGTAGCAGCAGACGCTGTCGCCGATCTGGTATTCGGTCACGTCCGCACCACATTCGATGATGTCGCCGACGATCATGTTCCCCAGCTGGAATTTACCAAATTCGATGCCGCGCGCTGCTCCTTCTTCACGCGGGGTAAACATCTGCCACTCCGCGTTGAACTCTTCATCGATGAACGGGCTTGCCGCGCGGAAATCCACGACTTCAGTGCCGTGTTTCGGGGCGCCATAACGGGCACGAATCTTCACCTCATGTGCTGCAACAGGACGATCTTCGTATTCCACCAGCGCCGCTACACGAGGCGCTGTCGCAACTAATTTTTTCATGACTGACTCCTTGTTAAAATCGGCCGCCTCAGCCCTTCACGCCGCCGGCGGTCAAACCACTTTTAATGAAACGTTCAGACAGGGCATACATAATGACGACCGGAAGTGCCGTGACCAGCGATGCCGCCATCATGCGACCCCAGATGTAATCTGGCGTACTGAAGAGCGTGTTCAGCCCGACCGGCAACGTGAAGTTGCTGGCGCTGGACAGGAAAATGGAGGCGAACAGATAGTCATTCCACGCCACCATGAAGCAGTAGACAAAGACCGACACCAGACCCGAGATCGCCAGCGGCACGGTGATGCGGAAAATGATTTGCAGGCGGTTCAGGCCGTCCATCATCGCGGCTTCTTCGATTTCGTCCGGGATGGTGTCGAAATAGCTGCGCAGCATAAAGACCGCGGTAGGCAACGTCTGCGTCACCATGGTGATGATCAGCGCCAGTTCGGTGTCATAAATGCCGAGCGCGGTGATGATTTTGAACAGCGGCACCACCAGCAGGATCCCGGAGAACATATAGACGGTGTAGAAGCTCGCATTGATCGTCGTGCGCCCTTTAAAGCGCAGTTTGGATAACGCATACGCGCCCAGCGTGCCGAGAAACACCGCAATGACCGAGGAGGTCAGCGACACCACCATGCTGTTACGAAAGTAATCCACAAACGGGAAAATCAGCGGGTTAAAGATGTCGATGTAGTGCTGTAGCGTCCACTCCTGCGGCAGAATAGTCGGGTGCAGCGAGATCGCCTCTTTCGCGCTTTTGAACGACGTCATCAACATCACAAAAAATGGAAACAGCGTGATAATCAGAAATAGCGCCAGTCCCAGATAAAAACCGATACGGCCCAGAACGCGTTTATTTGTTGCCATTGAGGTTTACCCTTTTTCTGGTCAGCAGAATGACCGCGAAGATGATCACAAACAGCACAACGGAAATGGCGGCTGCTTTACCCAGGTCATTGAACGCAAAGGCGGTTTTGTAGAGATATACGCCCAGAATGTCGACCTTGGTGGTGAGCAGATACACATCCGCAAACATGTAGAACATCCAGATGGTTCGCAACGTGACCACCGTGGCCAGCACCGGCATGATGGCGGGCAACGTCACGATACGAAAACGCTGCCAGGCATTTGCTCCGTCCATCTCTGCCGCTTCGTACAATGATTTATCAATGGTCTGCAAAATCGCGAGGAACGAGATAAAGGCGTACGGGAAGTAACGCCAGATGGCGAACAGCACAACCAGCACAAAACTGCTGCCAGGATTATCGAACCATAGCGGCGCCTGATCGTAGAGATGCAGCAGATCAACGCCCAGGTAGTTCACAATCCCGTAGCCGTTGTTGAACATGTATTTCCAGGCAAATACCAGTGAAATAGACGGCGTCACGTAGGACAGGATCACCAGTGAACGAGCCGTTTTCCGCATGCGGAATTCACGGTTAAAGAAGATCGCTACGGCCAGTCCCAGCCCGGTGCTGCCGAGCACGACCAGCGCCGTATACCAGAACGTCATCCACAGGGAGTGCCAGAACGCAGCATCGCCCAGAATGCGAATGTAGTTATCCAGGCCGACGAACACCGCATCAATACGCGGGTTCAGCGGTAAACGTAAAAAACTGATTTCAATGTTGGAAATCATTGGCCAGGCCACCAGGCCCCCCAGCAAAATCAGGCTGGGGGCCAACAGCAGCATGGCGAAAGGCATATCTGAACGACCAGAAAACAACGTCTTCATAATTCCCTTCGCAAAGCGCTCCTATCGTTGTGATATCAGGTCAGTCAGTTTCTTCTGGCTGTTGCTTAACGTCGCACTGAGATCTTTTTGTCCCACCGTCACGTTATGCACCATGGAACTGATAATGCCGGAGCCGGTAACGTCTCCCATGCGGGTAAAGTTTTTATCGCCCACGGCGCCAAATACCTGGACGTTCGGGAACTGCGCAATCAGCTCGTAAGGCAGTTGGCCAAAGGCTTTGATCACGTCGTTGTTTTTCCAGCTTTCAGTGCCCACCACGAGTTTGTTCACCGGCAGCGCCGCACCAGGGGACATCATCACCCAGTCAGACGCGTTTTGAGCCTGCTCCATCCAGGTCACAAACTTTTCTGCCGCCTGCGTTTCCTCTTCGGTCTGGCCGGTCGTGATCGTCAACGAGGTGATCATGCCGTACACGGCTGATGATTTTTCCGTCGGGACCACGAACCCCAGGTTGGCCGGATTGCCATCTTTGTAGACCGCGGGCAGGATATAGGTGGAGTAAACGGCCATAGGCGCAGAGCCGTTCATGAAGGCGTCTTTGATCTCCATGACATCATTGGAGCCCGGCATGGTGTTCGCGGCCAGTGCCCGATAAAACGCCAGCGCTTTCGACATTTCAGGGGTATCGATTTTCACGTTGCCGTTTGCATCAAAGACGTTGGCTCCGCCTGACAACGCAAACTGCGAGAAGGCCTGCTCCGTCATGACGCTTTCTGCGGTTGGAAGCGCGATACCGTAATGTTTTTTCGCCGGATCGTTGAGCGCCTGACTGGCTTTCAGCAGTTGCTCCCAGTTGTGCGGTTCTTCGATTCCCGCTGCCGCGAGCGCATCTTTGTGATACCAGACGCCGGACAGCCACGCGCTAACCGGCACCCCCGTCCATGCCTTGCCGTCTTCGGTGCGAACAACGCGTAAAATGCCGTCGTAAAAGGTATCTTCGCCGACGGCGTTAATAGCGTTGCCGATCGCGTCACGGTCCAGCAGTTGCTCTTTATCCATGACTTTGGCGTAGTCATGGCTGACTTCAATCACTTCCGGCAGCGCGCCGGTACGGGCCAACGTAATGACCTTGGTGTTATAGGCATCTTCCTCAACGGGGACCTGTTTCACCGTAATAGTCGGGTTTTCTTTCTCGAATTTTTCGATCAGTTTCGTAATAACTGCCTGACGCTCCTGTTCTACCGACGAGTGCATAAACTCAATGGTGACCTGAGATGCTTTATCGTCCTTACAGCCTGATAACAGGGCGCACGAAACCAGTGCTGATAACAGCACAATTTTGGGCATTTTCATTTTAGGGTCCTTTTTAGTTTTCTTTAATCCACATTACCTGCCATGGATTGAGGGTCAGTTCCGTACCGCTAATATTTTGTCCTGAGAGTAATTCCGTACCAAAGAGCGTTTGTCCATAAACGGTCTGCATTTTATTGCTAAAATTAAATAATGCTGTCATTCGCTCGCCATTTTCAGCAACACGAACAATTTTAAGAATATGTTCACCGATTGCGTCAAAAATAGCCTGACTATCCGGATGGAACGCACGCTCGCCGCGACGAACAGCAATAAGCTCATTCAAACGAGAATAAATTTGATAACGAATACTCTTCTTATTATTAAGCTCCCGATCAACCTGACCTGCGGTGTATTTCTTCCTGTTTATCGCGCGATTATATCCGAGACGTTCGACACCTTCATAATCGTTACGCGAACCAAGAATGCTTTGAATATATACAGCCGGTACGCCAGGAAAACTTAACAACACAGCATGCGCCAGGATGAACCGCGCAATGCGCTCATCATCTGAGCTGTCTCGCAAACTCAACGCATCAAGATAGGTGACATTAATTTCGTAGGGGCTTCGCGTTCCGTCAGGATTATTTTTCCAGTTGACCAGTGCGCCTTCCTGCTGAAGCTTATCGACCAGCGAGAGGATCTCTGATTCCGGAAGGATGCCGCGTAACGGGTTCAAACCGATACCATCATGCGAGGCCAGGAAATTAAACCAGGTGGTATGAGTTGAAGGCAGCGTCAGTGACCCCGCCCACTGGCACAGGGCTTTAACATCCTGACGATGAACAGCATGCAGCACCAGCGGCGGTAAGGAAAACTGATAGACCATCTGGGCTTCATTTTCACCATCACCGAAGTAAGAGATATTGTCTTTGTGGGGAACA
Source organism: Enterobacter sp. Res13-Sevr-PEC09-46 (assembly GCF_015672585.1). Taxonomy (NCBI): domain Bacteria; kingdom Pseudomonadati; phylum Pseudomonadota; class Gammaproteobacteria; order Enterobacterales; family Enterobacteriaceae; genus Enterobacter; species Enterobacter sp. Res13-Sevr-PEC09-46. Next base: position 342,687 of record NZ_JADABR010000020.1, read on the forward strand.
TTTGTCTCAGTGATGATCACCGTTCCAGGCGCCACGGCGTCCGTAATGGCGCGGAACAGCTGGATAAGGCAATGGGTTTGTTCCAGATGGATACAGGTGGTTCCCGGGATCTTCCACATAAACCCGACAGCATCCAGACGGATATAACGCGCCCCTTCCATGAGGTAATGGAGCAGAACGTCAACCATGGCAATCAACACCTGCGGCGAGGCGAAATTGAGATCAATCTGGTCATCGCTGAATGTGGTCCACAGATGACGAACTCTGCCATCATGAAGCGTGAACGGCGTCAGCAGCGGTAATGCGCGTGGACGCGTCACCGCGGATAAATCGGTTTCAGGATCGACAGAAATAAAGAAATCTTCGTAGCCCGGCTTCTGCGCCAGATAATTAGCAAACCATTCGCTTTTCGCTGACATATGGTTGCAAACGAAGTCAAACATTAAGCTGGCAGACTGTTTTAATTCCGCGACATCTCGCCAGGTTCCGGTTTCAGATGCAACCTCGTGATAATCAATAACGGAAAATCCATCATCCGAAGACCACGGATAAAAAGGTAACAGATGGACATGGGAAAACGTGCGAGAAAGCCATTCATTATAGAACCGGGTAAATACCGGCAACGCTTTCTCCCCTTTCGCGGAGAACTGATCGGCATAGGTAATCAGCACAACGTCTTTTTCATCCCAGCCTGACTTACGCTTTTCCGTAATATTAACCGCCACCTTTTCAAGCTTAGTTAATAACACGTTAAGGTGTGCATCTGAAAATGATTCACCGTAAATATGATTGATAAGTTTTTTAATTTTTGCGTTCACATTATTTTCCATGGTAGCGGTCCCACGGAGTGGCAATCTACTCCCATGTAAAATATCTGTCAACGGACCCGGGGGCAGAAAGCAGCAATCTCAGCGCAGCGCAACGCATTATTGTGAGCTGCCGCAAAGAAAGCAGAAAAGCAGAAGAAACGCAGAAGGGAAAGTCATGCCCCTTCTCTGGGCGAGAAAGGGCTTATGCGGGAGGAACTAGCGTGACAGGTAGCGCCGGGAAACGCGTTTTGCCAGCTTCTGTAACAGCGGCTCCAGAGCGACCGCCAGCATCATTCTGACCGGCTTGCGGGCAACAGACTTGATCGCCCAACCCGCCACACCGGCCGGGCCATAACGTAACGCCGTCATCAGAACCAGTTTACCTGCGATTTTCAGGCCGGGTTTTACCTTCTGACCGGCCTGTTGCCAGTTTTGTTTCATGTAAGTTCTCTCTTAAAGCTGACGAAAACGACTTCTCAGCGTAAAGGTATCGGAGGTGACATAACGTTCCATCTCGCGCAATCGCTTCTCCCCTGCGCTCAGCTGTTCATCCACCGCGTTCAGGAGATCGCTGCTGGTTGGCGTGTTCTCCGCATCCAGCTCACCTTCCGGCATAGGATCGAGTACAAACGACAGAATGATGTATGCCACAAGCGTAATAAAGGCCAGGCCGAAGAAAATCGACAATACGGTGACCACACGCACCAGTTTTACCGGAACATCCAGATAGTGCGCCAGCCCGGCGCAAACACCCCGAACCATGCCCTGCTGTGGGATCCGCCACAGTTTTTTATTCAGATTCAGTCCAGCCATTACCGTTCCCTCCAGTTCGGGTGTTCCGCGTCCAGGATCGCTTCCAGCGCCTGAATACGTTCGCGCATTTTATTTGCCTCGGCAGAGAGCTGCGCCAGCCGCTGTTGTTCACTCTGCGACAGCTCACCGCGTGAAGAGCGGTTGCTGTAGTGCAGCCATAACCAGATGGGCAGAACAAACAGCACGAAAATGGTCAGGGGTATAGCCAGAAAAAGCGCGCTCATGTGTACTCCTTGTCTTACGATGCGGCACGCTCAGGTGCCGCAGGAATTATTATTGGTTGTCTTGTTTCATTTTGGCTTTCAGCGCAGCCAGTTGCTCGCTAATTTCATCATCGGCTTTCAGGTCAGCAAACTGCTGATCGAGGGTTTTCTGTTTACCGATGCTGTGGCTCTCGGCTTCAGCTTCCATGTGGTCGATACGACGTTCAAACGATTCGAAACGGGCCATCGCTTCATCCAGCTTGCCGCTGTCCAGCTGGCGACGCACGTCGCGGGACGAGCTTGCAGCCTGGTGGCGCAGCGCCAGCGCCTGTTGACGTGCACGGGTTTCGCTGAGTTTGTTTTCAAGCTCACCAATCTCTTTCTTCATACGCGCCAGAGTATCATCCACCAGCGTCACTTCGTGTTCCAGCGTGGCAACCATGTCGGTCAGCTTCTGCTTCTCAATCAGCGCAGCGCGAGCCAGATCTTCTTTATCTTTACGCAGCGCCAGTTCCGCTTTTTCCTGCCATTCGTTAAGCTGGGCAGTTGCCTGCTCGATACGACGCGTTAACTGCTTTTTCTCTGCCAGCGCGCGGGCGGAGGTGGAGCGTACTTCAACCAGCGTGTCTTCCATCTCCTGAATCATCAGGCGCACCAGCTTCTGCGGATCTTCCGCTTTCTCCAGCAGCGAGTTGATGTTGGCGTTCACGATGTCGGCAAAACGAGAAAAAATACCCATAATTCAATCCTCATAGTTCTGTTATCGGGCGATGCCCTGCTGAGTAGTTAATACAAATCCCATGCCAACTTTTTATCTTATTGATTTTACTGAGTGTGATTGATATTTATCCAGCCAGCGGCTATTCTCACCTGGTGAATATCACTAAGGAGTGGTTAATTTCATCATGGCTGAATATAAAGATAATTTGCTTGGCGAGGCCAACAGCTTCCTGGAAGTGCTTGAACAGGTATCGCGCCTCGCGCCACTGAATAAACCGGTGCTGATTATCGGTGAGCGCGGAACGGGTAAAGAACTTATCGCTAACCGCCTGCACTTTCTGTCTGGCCGCTGGGACGGCCCTTTTATTTCCCTTAACTGCGCGGCGCTGAATGAAAACCTGCTCGACACCGAGCTGTTTGGTCATGAAGCTGGCGCCTTCACCGGCGCACAAAAACGCCATCCCGGACGCTTTGAGCGCGCCGATGGCGGAACGCTCTTTCTCGACGAGCTGGCGACCGCGCCGATGCTGGTGCAGGAAAAACTGCTGCGCGTCATTGAGTACGGTGAACTGGAACGCGTTGGCGGCAGTCAGCCCCTCCAGGTCAACGTTCGCCTGGTATGCGCCACCAACGCCGACCTGCCCGCGATGGTGGCTGAGGACAAATTCCGCGCCGACCTGCTGGACAGGCTGGCTTTCGATGTTGTACAGCTGCCGCCGCTGCGGGAGCGGCGCAGCGATATCATGCTGCTGGCCGATCAATTTGCCATTCAGATGTGCCGGGAACTGGGTCTGCCTCTCTTTCCGGGCTTCAGCGAACGGGCCACCGGGACCCTGCTCGGTTACCACTGGCCGGGCAATATTCGTGAACTGAAAAACGTGGTGGAACGGTCCGTTTACCGGCATGGCAGCAGCGAGACCGAACTGGACAACATTATTCTCGATCCTTTTCGGCGCGAGGAGAAACAGCTCCCTGCTCCGGCGACGCGCCAGCAGGCTCCGGCGTTGCCGCTCGATTTACGCCAGTTCCAGCATCAGCAGGAGCAACAGCTGCTTGAGCAGAGCCTGAAAGAGGCGAAATATAATCAGAAACGGGCAGCTGAACTGCTGGGCCTGACCTACCATCAGTTAAGGGCATTGCTCAAAAAACATCAAATGCGCTGACATTATCAGCACTTACCCCCAGACATTTTTACGAAGCAGGCGTAAGTGCGATACACTTTGCAGATCGAATCTAAAAACCTTAAAAACTATGCGCCTGGTTTTATCGTCCCTGTTTGCACTCGGTTTGTTCAGCAATCTGGCCTTTGCTGCGCCCGATCGCGCTGTGCCTCCTGATATCCGTGATAGTGGTTTCGTCTACTGCGTCAGCGGGCAAGTTGATATTTTTAATCCGCAAAAAGCGGGGAGCGGCCTGATTGTCGATACGCTGGCCGCACAGCTCTACGATCGCCTGCTCGACGTCGATCCTTATACCTATCGGCTGGTTCCGGAGCTTGCTGAAAGTTGGGAAGTGCTTGATAACGGTGCCACATACCGCTTTCGTCTACGCGATGATGTCGCATTTCAGCACACCCCGTGGTTTACCCCAACCCGTAAGCTCAACGCGGATGACGTGGTTTTCACCTTCCAGCGCATATTCAACCGCAATCATCCGTGGCATAACGTTAATGGCGGGAACTTCCCCTATTTCGACAGTCTGCAATTCGCGGACTCGGTCAAAAGCGTTCGCAAACTGGATAACCGTACGGTTGAGTTTCGTCTGAATCGCCCGGATGCCTCCTTCCTCTGGCATCTGGCGACGCACTACGCCTCGGTCATGTCAGCCGAATACGCGGATCAGCTGACGAAAAAGGATCGTCAGGAACGTCTCGATCGTGAGCCTGTAGGCACCGGTCCGTTCCAGTTAGCAGAGTACCGCGCCGGACAATACATTCGCCTGCAACGCCACGATCGTTTCTGGCGCGGCAAGCCGCTGATGCCGCAGGTTATTGTTGATCTGGGTTCAGGTGGAACAGGCCGACTCTCCAAACTGCTGACCGGCGAGTGCGACGTGCTTGCCTGGCCTGCGGCCAGCCAGTTGACCATTTTGCGCGACGACCCACGCCTGCGCCTGACCCTGCGCCCGGGCATGAACATCGCTTATCTGGCGTTTAACACCGATAAGCCGCCGCTGAATAATCCGGCCGTGCGCCATGCGCTGGCGTTAGCGATCAACAACCAGCGTCTGATGCAGTCGATTTACTACGGTACCGCGGAAACCGCCGCCTCTATTCTTCCGCGCGCCTCCTGGGCCTATGACGGCGAGGCGAAGATTACGGAATATAATCCGGCGAAAGCGCGCGAACAGCTTAAAGCGCTGGGGGCAGAAAACCTGACGCTACAGCTGTGGGTGCCCACCAGCTCTCAGGCGTGGAACCCCAGCCCGCTGAAAACGGCGGAGCTGTTGCAGGCTGATATGGCGCAGGTGGGCATTAAGGTGATCATCGTGCCTGTCGAAGGCCGTTTCCAGGAGGCGCGTCTGATGGACATGAATCACGACTTAACGCTGGCTGGCTGGTCCACCGACAGTAACGACCCGGACAGCTTCTTCCGTCCGCTGCTGAGCTGTGCGGCAATCAACTCCCAGACCAACTACGCCCACTGGTGTAACCGGGAATTTGATGCCGTGCTGCAAAAAGCGCTGGCGTCTCAACAGCTTGCCTCACGCATTGAGGCCTACGATGAAGCGCAAAATATTCTGGCCAGAGAACTTCCCGTGTTGCCACTTGCCTCTTCCCTGCGCCTCCAGGCCTACCGTTACGATATTAAAGGGCTGGTACTCAGCCCGTTTGGTAACGCCTCCTTCGCGGGCGTGACCCGTGAGAAAGAACAAGAGGTGAAGAAACCATGATTATATTTACCTTGCGTCGGCTGCTGTTACTGCTGGTGACCCTGTTCTTCCTGACCTTTGTCGGCTTTAGCCTGAGCTACTTTACGCCGCACGCCCCGCTTCAGGGCTCATCTCTCTGGGACGCCTGGCTGTTCTGGTTTAATGGCCTGCTGCACTGGGATTTTGGCGTGTCCAGCATCAACGGACAGCTCATCTCCGAACAGCTGAAAGTGGTTTTCCCGGCCACCATGGAGCTGTGTATACTTGCCTTTGGCTTTGCCCTCATGGTGGGGATCCCGGTGGGAATGCTGGCGGGAATTTATCGTAATAAATGGCAGGATAAATTTATTAGCGCGCTTGCCTTAATTGGCTTTTCCATCCCTGTTTTCTGGTTGGCGCTGCTGCTTACCCTCTTCTTCTCACTGACGTTAGGCTGGCTGCCGGTATCTGGCCGTTTTGACCTGCTGTATAACGTGCAAACGGTGAGCGGCTTCGCGATCGTTGACGCCTGGCTTTCTGATTCAGTCTGGCGCGACGAAATGATCGTGAGCGCGCTGCGCCACATGGTGCTGCCGGTGCTTACGCTGGCCGTCGCGCCGACGACCGAAGTGATCCGCCTGATGCGCATCAGCACTATCGACGTCTTCGATCAAAACTATGTGAAAGCCGCCGCCACGCGCGGACTGTCTCGCCTGACGATTTTACGTCGCCATGTGCTGCACAATGCGTTGCCCCCCGTAATCCCACGTCTTGGGCTGCAATTCTCAACCATGCTGACGCTGGCAATGATCACCGAGATGGTTTTCAGCTGGCCGGGCCTTGGGCGCTGGATGATCAACGCCATTCGCCAGCAGGATTACGCGGCGATCTCCGCCGGCGTGATGGTGATTGGCTCGCTGGTCATTATTGTTAACGTTATTTCCGATATTTTGGGTGCCATGGCCAACCCATTGAAGCATAAGGAATGGTATGCCTTACGATAACGTCTACAGCGAAAAGCGCACGCCCGGTGCGCTACGCACCGTGTGGCGTAATTTTTACGGCGACACCACGGCGATGATCGGCTTTTACGGCTGCATTGGCCTCGTGTTGCTGTGCGTTTTGGGTTCGTGGTTTGCACCGTATGGCATCGATCAGCAGTTCCTGGGTTATCAGCTTTTACCGCCGTCGTGGTCGCGTTACGGGGAGGTTTCGTTCTTCCTGGGGACTGACGATCTCGGACGCGACGTGCTAAGTCGTTTACTGAGCGGCGCCGCACCGACGGTAGGCGGCGCGTTCGTGGTCACCCTGGCCGCTGCGATTTGCGGCCTGGCGCTGGGCATTTTTGCCGGCTCAACCCACGGGCTGCGGTCGGCCGTGCTTAACCATATTCTGGATACCCTGCTCTCTATTCCTTCGCTGCTGCTGGCGATTATCGTCGTGGCCTTCGCGGGGCCGCATCTCACCCATGCGATGTTCGCCGTCTGGCTGGCCATTCTGCCGCGCATGGTGCGCTCGGTTTACAGCCTGGTTCACGACGAGCTGGAGAAAGAGTATGTCGTTGCCGCCCGCCTGGATGGCGCCACCACGTTTAATATTTTGTGGTTTGCCGTGCTGCCTAACATTGCTGCCGGGCTGGTGACGGAGATCACCCGCGCCCTGTCGATGGCGATTCTGGATATCGCAGCGCTGGGCTTCCTCGACCTTGGCGCGCAGCTCCCCTCCCCGGAATGGGGCGCCATGCTTGGCGATGCGCTGGAGCTGATTTACGTTGCGCCGTGGACGGTCATGCTGCCGGGCGCGGCCATCATGGTGAGCGTGCTGCTCGTTAACCTGCTGGGCGACGGGATCCGCCGCGCAATCAATGCGGGGGTGCAATAATGCCGTTACTCGATATCCGCAACCTCACGATAGAAATTAAAACGGGCGAAGGCTGGGTCAAGGCCGTGGATCGCATCAGTATTACGCTTGCAGAGGGCGAAATCCGCGGGCTGGTGGGCGAATCGGGTTCGGGGAAAAGTCTGATCGCCAAGGCCATTTGCGGCGTGGCGAAGGACAACTGGCGGGTGACCGCCGACCGTATGCGCTTCGACGACATCGATTTGTTGCGTCTCTCCCCGCGCGAACGCCGTAAACTGGTGGGCCATAACGTCTCGATGATTTTCCAGGAGCCGCAATCCTGTCTCGATCCGTCCGAGCGCGTCGGGAAACAGCTGATGCAGAACATCCCCGGGTGGACCTATAAAGGCCGCTGGTGGCAGCGTTTCGGCTGGCGTAAACGCCGTGCCATTGAGCTGTTGCACCGTGTCGGGATCAAAGACCATAAAGACGCGATGCGCAGTTTCCCCTACGAACTGACCGACGGTGAATGCCAGAAAGTGATGATTGCCATCGCCCTGGCGAATCAGCCGCGTCTGCTGATTGCGGACGAACCAACGAACGCGATGGAGCCAACCACCCAGGCCCAGATTTTCCGCCTGCTCACGCGTCTGAACCAGAATAACAACACCACCATTTTGTTGATCAGCCACGACCTGCAAATGCTGAGCAAGTGGGCGGATAAAATTGACGTAATGTATTGCGGCCAGACGGTAGAAACCGCGCCAAGCGAAGACCTGGTGACGACGCCGCATCATCCCTACACGCAGGCGCTGATCAGGGCGATCCCGGACTTTGGCAGCGCGATGCCGCACAAAAGCCGTCTGAATACGCTGCCTGGCGCGATACCGCTGCTGGAATCGCTGCCCATTGGCTGCCGTCTGGGTCCGCGTTGCCCGTATGCTCAGCGCAAATGCATCGAAACACCGCGCCTGACAGGGCCGAAAAATCATCTGTTTGCCTGTCATTTCCCGCTGAACATGGAGAGAGAGTGAAATGGTCGAAACCTTACTGGAAGTACGTAACCTGAGTAAGACCTTTCGCTATCGCACCGGCCTGTTTCACCGTCAGACCGTCGAGGCTGTTAAACCGCTGAGCTTTACGCTGCGCGAAAAGCAGACGCTGGCGATTATCGGTGAAAACGGCTCGGGCAAATCGACCCTGGCAAAAATGCTCGCGGGTATGGTCGAGCCGAGCGGCGGTGAAATACTGATTGACGATCATCCTCTGGAATTTGGGGACTACTCTTTTCGCAGTCAGCGCATCCGGATGATTTTTCAGGATCCGTCGACGTCCCTGAACCCGCGTCAGCGTATTTCCCAGATCCTGGATTTCCCGCTGCGGTTGAATACCGACCTGGAGCCGGAAGCGCGTCGCAAACGGATTGTCGAAACCCTGCGTCTGGTAGGCCTTCTGCCCGACCATGTCAGCTATTACCCGCACATGCTGGCCCCGGGCCAAAAACAGCGTCTCGGTCTGGCCCGCGCGCTGATCCTGCGCCCGAAGGTCATCATCGCCGACGAAGCGCTGGCGTCGCTGGATATGTCGATGCGTTCGCAGCTCATTAACCTGATGCTGGAGTTACAGGAAAAGCAGGGGATCTCGTATATTTACGTGACTCAGCATCTGGGCATGATGAAGCACATAAGCGACCAGGTGCTGGTGATGCACCAGGGAGAAGTTGTCGAGCGCGGCAGTACCGCTGACGTACTGGCCTCCCCGCTCCATGACCTGACGAAACGCCTGATTGCCGGACACTTTGGTGAAGCGTTGACGGCGGACGCGTGGCGTAAAGATCGTTAGCCGCTGCGTAACCCGCTTGCCAGCAGAGTAAACACCTCTATGGCATGCGGGAGAGTCTTCTGCGGTTCATCACTCGCGGCAATCAGCAGAGCCGCATTCAGAGCAGCGCCATTCAGCAGATGGGCTGCGACTCTGGCATCCATCTTTTTGATTACGTTGCACTCCATCATTTTTTCGATGGTCTGACGGGTCGACTCAAGGCAGCTGTTCTGGCTGGGCCATTGCGCCGGGTCGCCCAGAACAGCCGGACCGTCAAGAAGGACGATACGCTGAACTTCAGGAACGAGCGCCATTTTGATATAGGCGATGCCCTCCGCCAGCAGTCGCTCCCAGTCATCTTCGGCGGCGGCGGCAATCGCTTTTGCGTTTGCTGCCATTTCGCTGTCTATCTGCGCGACCACCGCCGCCAGTAATCCCTTCTTATCGTTGAAATTATGATATAGCGCGCCGCGTGTTAACCCCACGCTTGCCGTGAGTTCATCCATTGACGCTGCGGCATAGCCTTTTTCAGCAAACGCCTTCCGCGCCGCCTGAATCATTTTCTCGCGATTTTCCTGGGCCGTTTCAGCGCGACGTTTTGTAGCCATGGGACTTCCTTAATTAAGCGATAACTATAATTTGACATACGCGACGTATGTGAATTACATTTTTCACATACATCGCGTATGTTACTTCTACCGCGTAAGCACAACAATACCTCTGACAGAAAAGGAAAAGCCATGCCTTCACGTGATCCCGTCTTCCCGGCTAACCGACATGCCCTCTATGAAGAGCATGGCTATTCAGCTGCAATCCGCTCTGGCGATCTGTTATTTGTTTCCGGTCAGGTTGGCAGCCGCAGCGATGGCACACCTGAACCCGACTTTCCCGCTCAGGTGCAGCTGGCGTTCGATAATTTACGGGCGATCCTGGCAGCCGCGGGATGTACTTTTGACGATCTGATTGATGTCACGACGTTTCATACCGATCCTGAAAACCAGTTTCCCGTCATCATGGAGGCGAAAAAACTGGCATTTCCGCACGCTCCTTACCCAAACTGGACAGCAATAGGCGTTAACTGGCTTGCGGGTTTTGATTTCGAAATTAAGGTTATCGCCAGGATCCCTACGCCCGCGAATTAACATAAGGCAGCAAACTGATTTACCGTTAAGCTATCACTGACGCACAAATGAAAGACAGCATCAGTAACTATATTCTCTCCTGGGTAGAAGAAAATAACTTTACTATTTTACACATTGATGATTTGGTTGCAGATATTGGATACAGCAGAAGAACCATCGAAACATGGTTTAAAGAGAAGTATCGGCTCTCTTTAGGTGAGTATATTCTCCGAAGGAGGTTAAGCCGTGCCGCCATTATGCTGAGAATGACGTCGATTCCGGTGACGGATATTGCGTATTTATTCCATTACCAGAGCAACCAGGGATTTTCCAGAGCCTTTAAAAAAATGATGGGACTGACACCCTCTGAGTACAGATGTGCCAGAGGGTGGAATTTTGACATCTTACAGCCCTCTTTTTTATTAAGCGAACTGGAAACGCCTGAGCTCGAGGTCTGCTTTCTGAATGAAACGTTTGTCTATACGCATGAAATTATCGAGCACGATCATCTTTTTGATACCTCGGTGCATGATATTACTAAAAAAATCAAAAAGCTCCTGACAGAAAACCGACATGATATCGATAAAATTATTCTGATGCCCCGCCGACCCGAGTTAGGCAAAAGCCGATCGTATCTGGTCGAGGTATTGATATCGTACGCTTTACAAAGCGACACGGTGACAAATAAAACATCCTGCGCTGTGCGTGGGAGATACGCAAGAATGCCCTTTAGCGGTAGCTGGGAAAGCTACAGCGCGTTTAACAAGATTGGCTTCGTTAAGGCGATGGTAAATAAACGCCTGACGTTGCGCGACGGTATTTACCTGATGAAAATTAATGCGTACAGCGATGAGCGTGTCGATTTTGATGTTTTCATCCCCATCCTGTGACCTCAGCTGCATTCAGCCTGTCTGGTAACGATTCTGTTTTTACCGTTGTGCTTAGCCTCATACAACGCCTCGTCCACGTCACGCATAATATCATTGCTGTTGACGTTATTCTGAATGGCTGAGCACACGCCGATACTTAATGTGACCTTTACAGGGAGAGCATAATGGTAGCCCGGCCCGGTGCGCTGCTGAACGTTCTGGCGAATACGCTCCGCGACGGCAATAGCCTGCTTACCGTCGATATCCGGCAGCAGAAGACCAAATTCCTCGCCTCCCAGTCGGGCAAAGATGTCGTTTTCGCGAATGCTGTCTTTGATAATATCCACGACCGCCAGAATCACGCGATCCCCCACAAGATGGCCCCAGTTATCGTTTATCGACTTAAAGTTGTCGATGTCCAGCATCATAATGCTGGCCCCCTTTTCTGTCCTGAGCGAGCGGACCCGCGGAAGTGCCTCGTAAAAATATTTACGATTGTAGATCTGAGTAAGCGGATCGCGATCAACCCGATCGCCGAAAATTTTCAACAGGTTAAAGACATGGAACATTAAGGTACAAATCACAAATAATTTGCTGAGGACCTCTACTGCCCGGCTGATATACCAGAGCGACAGATTGTAGGTATCAAGCAGTAAGAGAAAAAAATTGTAAACGATGGCGGAAAGGCAGACCACAATAATACTGTTCCAGATCCCGGACGCCAGGCGTGTCACTGAAATCATATAACAAAGTAAAACCGACCAGAGCAGGATCAGAACGTTTACGTACCTGATATCCCAGACAGGATGATGATATTCATCTTCGTATGCTGCAATCGTTAATGTCCAGGCCGGATGGTAGCTGCTGAGATAATGGGCCAGCATCGGAAACATAACCAGTGACATCATCAATGCTAACGTCATGCTGATCTTATTTCGGAATCTGAGCGTGGAACGTCTCGTGATTTTCTCCACACGGACCGCCAGCGCCAGTAATACGATAAAGCTCAGCTGCCGGAAAAAATAGAATACCGCCGTATCGTTGGTTTTTGCCGCCTGGGTAAAACCAGCATGCTCCGGAAGCTGAATAACAATGATCGTCTCAATAAAATAAACCAGCCCACTAAGAAATGCCAGGCTCAGAATGAATAATGAAAAACGCGTTCGGTCGGAGGCATACAGCATCTGGATAAAAATAAAGATAATGGTATCCAGAAAGAACAGCGCAATCATGACGATCAAATAGGTGGTCATAGGCACCCTGAAACCAGGATTATCATTCACGCAAAAGGAGTTCACCGCGATCATTAGTGCGAAAAGCACCGCACCTGACAGCATGATCAGTTTTTCGGCCAACGTAATATTTTTCATCTTCCTTCTTACCGCACACAGATAAAGACGCAAAATGGCATAGCCGTTATCGACCCTCGCGCAATTTTAAAGCGTTTAAAGGGCTTAACGGATCATTTTGCGCAAAAGGCGCTGGACACATCAGCATGAGGGCGGCGTCACGGTGCCCGCTGGTTGGATGAGGCGAACCCCGCGTGCGGTGATATACTGCTGAAATACACACGAAACAGCCTGATGAAGAGCCAGTTCAACCTCTTCCGTGAGCCCATTCACGGCGCAGGAGCGAGAAATATCGTGACACATGGGGCTGTGAGTGGGCTATAATTTCGAGCTAATTTCGAATGATTTTGAAATACTGCCTGTAACGCTATGAATTACAAGGCAAAATAAGCAATGAATATAAGGATTAAAGCTATGGGTTTTCTTTCCGGTAAGCGCATTCTGGTGACTGGCGTTGCCAGCAAACTGTCCATCGCATACGGCATCGCACAGGCAATGCATCGCGAAGGCGCTGAGCTGGCGTTCACCTACCAGAACGACAAGCTGAAAGGCCGTGTTGAAGAATTTGCCGCGCAGCTGGGTTCCAGCATTGTTCTGGAATGTGACGTTGCACAAGACGAAAGCATTGATGGCATGTTTGCTGAACTGGCAAAAGCATGGCCGAAATTCGACGGTTTTGTTCACTCCATCGGCTTCGCTCCTGGCGACCAGCTGGACGGCGACTACGTGAACGCGGTTACCCGTGATGGCTTCAAAATCGCCCACGACATCAGCTCCTACAGCTTCGTTGCAATGGCAAAATCCTGCCGCGCGATGCTGAACCCGGGCGCAGCCCTGCTGACTCTGTCCTACCTCGGCGCAGAACGTGCTATCCCTAACTACAACGTTATGGGTCTGGCGAAAGCGTCTCTGGAAGCCAACGTGCGCTACATGGCGAACGCGATGGGTCCTGAAGGCGTGCGTGTTAACGCTATTTCTGCGGGTCCAATCCGTACCCTGGCCGCTTCCGGTATCAAAGATTTCCGTAAAATGCTGGCACACTGCGAAGCGGTTACCCCGATTCGTCGTACCGTTACTATCGAAGATGTGGGTAACTCTGCGGCATTCCTGTGCTCTGACCTTTCCGCAGGTATCTCCGGCGAAGTGGTTCACGTTGACGGCGGCTTCAACATCGCTGCAATGAACGAGCTGGAAATCAAATAAGCTTGTCACTCTCTTCCCGCCAGGGAAGAGAGTTTCCTCCCGCCCCGCCCCTCGTTATTCCGTTCAGCTATTTGTTATCACCTAACAATATTTTTCCCCTCATCCGCCTTACGCCAGGATATTGATCGCCATTTTGAGATCAAGGAACGCCCATGGAACAACGCCGTTTTTCCGGCAAAGGCCACTGGTATCATGAAACCCAGTCGAATCATTCGCAGACGGACGTTCTGCCGCTGGTGCCCGAAGCCGCTAACGTCGACGACCGTTTTTTGCTCGATCTAGCCCTGCCCGATGACATTCTCGCAAGCTGTGCTTGTTGGCTTACGCCTGCCCGAACCCTCTGTCATCTTTTGTTCCCACTTGATACTCCCGTGAACCGTCTGCATACGCTCAGCGCCTACGACAGGCTGAGCACGGCATTAACGGTTGCCCAGGCGTGTGGCGTTCAGCGGCTCTGTAACCACTACGCTGCTCTGCTCGCCCCTCTTCCGGGGCCGGACTCCTCCCGGGAAAGCAATCGACGCCTTGCAGAAATTACCCAGTATGCCCGCCAGTTAGCCAGCTCACCCGATGTCATCGATGATAAAGCCCAAAACCAGCTTGATGAGGTTGGACTCACAACGTATGACATTGTGCTCATCAACCAGATCATCGGCTTTGTCGGTTTTCAGGCGCGAGTGGTCGCGGTATTTCAGGCATTGCTTGGCCATCCGGTACGCTGGCTGCCCGGGCATCACATTCAGCCCCATACGCTGCCGGTCAGCTTCAGCAGATGGACCGCCACGCTACCCGCGGTTGAGCTAAAATATGCCAGTGCGCTTCAGCTTGAGGCGCTCTCACGCTGGCAGGCGGAACCGGCGCTTGAAGCGCTTACTCCTGTGCTGTGTCATGAGCCGATGCTGCTTGATCTGACGGGCGAAATTCTGCTTAACCATCCGCGAAGTGAAGGCCCCGCGTCTTCGATGCTCTCAGCCGCTCGTGCGCTGCTTGTCGCCTCTCCGGATCGCTTTAGCGCCGCCCAGTTAACGCCCCTGACCGGGTCAGGTCTCTCGCCAGAGAAGGCCATCAACCTGCTTACCCGAGATGCATTTTATGGCTGGCTGGACCGTCTGCGCGTGGCGCTCGGCAAAGAGGAATAACCATACTCTTTACCTAAAGAGCGCTTGCTGTAGCAGTGAGATTCGCGTAAAACTGTCAGCCGCTCAATGGCTACGAAAATAGAACATTATGTTTCAGGACAACCCGCTGCTAGCGCAGCTTAAACAGCAACTGCATTCCCAGACGCCGCGTGCAGAAGGGGTCGTAAAAGCCACGGAAAAGGGCTTTGGCTTTCTTGAAGTTGACGGGCAGAAGAGCTACTTCATTCCGCCTCCTCAGATGAAGAAAGTGATGCATGGCGACCGCATTTCGGCCGTTATTCATACCGAAAAGGAACGAGAGTCTGCCGAGCCGGAAGCACTGATCGAACCTTTCCTGACCCGCTTTGTCGGGAAAGTGCATAAAAAAGACGATCGTCTTTCTGTCGTGCCGGACCATCCTCTCCTGAAAGATGCTATTCCGTGCCGCGCCGCGCGTGGCGTTGAGCATGATTTTGTTGAGGGTGACTGGGCGGTTGCTGAGATGCGCCGTCATCCTTTAAAAGGCGATCGCGGTTTCTACGCCGAGCTTACCCAATACATTACCTTCGGCGACGACCATTTCGTCCCATGGTGGGTGACGCTGGCGCGCCACAACCTCGAAAAAGAAGCGCCTGAGGGCGTAGCGACTGAAATGCAGGACGAAGGTCTGGAACGTCGCGATCTGACGGCGCTGCACTTTGTCACCATCGACAGCGCCAGCACCGAGGATATGGACGATGCGCTGTATGCCGAAGAGACAGCCGATGGCAAACTGCATCTGACCGTCGCCATTGCCGACCCTACCGCATGGATTGTCGAAGGCAGCAAGCTGGACGAGATGGCCAAAGTGCGCTCGTTCACCAACTACCTGCCGGGCTTTAACATTCCGATGCTGCCGCGTGAACTCTCCGACGATCTTTGCTCGCTGCGTGCGCACAAAGTACGTCCAGTGCTGGCCTGTCGGATGACCATTGCGGCTGACGGTACCATTGAAGAAGATATTGAATTCTTCGCCGCCACCATCGAATCCAAAGCCAAGCTGGCCTATGACGACGTGTCCGACTGGCTGGAGAACACGGGCAGCTGGAAACCCGAGTCCGACAACATTGCCGCACAAATTCGTCTGCTGCACCGCGTCTGCCTGAGCCGCAGCGAATGGCGTCAAACTCACGCGCTGGTCTTCAAAGATCGTCCGGACTACCGTTTTGTGCTGGGTGAAAAAGGTGAAGTGCTGAATATCGTCGCTGAGCCGCGCCGTATTGCCAACCGCATCGTTGAAGAAGCGATGATATCCGCCAACATTTGTGCCGCCCGCGTGCTGCGCGACAAATTAGGCTTTGGCATTTACAACGTGCACACCGGGTTTGATCCGGCGAACACCGAAGCGCTGGCTGCCCTGCTGAAAACCCATGACGTACACGTCGATCCTGAGGAAGTGCTGACCCTGCAAGGTTTCTGCAAACTGCGCCGCGAGCTGGACGCGCAGCCTTCAGGGTTCCTTGACAGCCGTATTCGCCGCTTCCAGTCCTTTGCGGAAATCAGCACCGAGCCAGGCCCGCACTTCGGCCTTGGCCTTGAGGCTTACGCGACCTGGACCTCCCCGATCCGTAAGTACGGCGATATGGTTAACCATCGTCTGCTGAAAGCGATCATCAAAGGGGAATCTGTTGCCCGCCCACAGGATGATACGACGTTGCAGATGGCAGAACGTCGCCGACTGAACCGTATGGCGGAGCGTGATGTCGGCGACTGGTTATACGCGCGCTTCCTGAATGATCAGGCAGGGACTGACACCCGTTTCCCGGCTGAAATCATTGACATCAGCCGCGGCGGTATGCGCGTTCGTCTGGTGGATAATGGCGCCGTTGCCTTTATTCCTGCCCCGTTCCTGCATGCCGTTCGCGACGAACTGGTTTGTAGCCAGGAAAACGGGACCGTGCAAATTAAAGGCGAAACGGTTTACAAGGTCACTGACGTGATTGATGTCACCATCGCTGAAGTGCGCATGGAAACCCGCAGTATTATCGCGCGCCCTGTCGCCTGATAACCGCGTAAACTTCCGGCCGTTCCGTTAAGGGGTGGCCGGGAGTTCTCTTCTGTATTATCTCCCGCAAAATCATCGTTTTTTCTCACACTTTTCTGTTTCCCATCGCCACATTTCGCCAGAATTATCTACAGTAAAAGAGAGCCGTCATTGTCGACTGCAAATGAATAATTTGTGCGCTACTCAGCAGCCGCGGGAGAAAACGTGATGGACGATCTGGAGCAGAATTTGCTGTTTCGTTACATGGGTACGCATAGCCCCTGGTGGCGACTGACAGCAGACAGCAATGCTCTTCATCTTGCTGCCAGTGAAAGCGCTGACATCATTCAGGTGGTGGCGCTGAATGATGAGCAGGCCGCGCTGATCCGCCAGCTCACCGTGATAACCTCCAGCATTGCCATGACCCTGCCCTTGTACGGTGTGGACGTCCCCGTTCATCTTGTCGGCCGTAAAATTAACAAAAATGAGTGGGCAGGAACGGCATCAGCCTGGAACGATACTCCTTCCGTGGCGCGGGACCTGGCGCAGGGGCTCTCCTTCGCCGAACAGGTAGTGTCCGAGGCTAACTCCGTGATTGTGATCCTCGACCAGAACGGGAATATTCAGCGCTTCAACCGTTTAAGTGAAGAATATACGGGCCTGAAGGAACAGGAAGTTATCGGGCAAAACGTGTTCAAACTGTTTATGAGCCGTAGCGAAGCCGCGGCCTCCAAACGCAACATCACCGGTTTTTTTCGTAACGGCAGCTCGTACGAAGTTGAACGCTGGATCAAGACCCGCAAAGGGCAGCGCCTGTTTCTCTTCAGAAATAAATTTGTTCACAGCGGCAGCGGGAAAAATGAAATTTTCCTCATCTGTTCAGGTACTGATATAACCGAAGAGCGTCGGGCCCAGGAGCGCCTGCGCGTACTCGCCAATACGGATACGATTACCGGTTTGCCTAACCGAAACGCCATCCATGAGCTGATCTCCGATGCCATTGCCGCTCGGGGTGACACGCAGGTAGGCGTGGTTTATCTCGATCTGGATAACTTTAAAAAAGTGAACGATGCCTATGGGCATATGTTTGGCGACCAGCTGCTACAGGCCGTTGCGCTGGCGATCCTGAGCTGCCTGGACGAAGGACAAACCCTGGCGCGCCTGGGTGGGGATGAATTTATCGTGCTAGCCACCGATACCTCGCAGGGCGCGCTGGAAGCCATGGCATCGCGCATACTGACCCGACTTCGTCAGCCTTTCCGCATCGGGCTGATAGAGGTTTACACCGGCTGCTCGCTGGGCATCGCGCTTGCGCCCCAGCACGGTAACGATCGCGAAAGCGTCATTCGTAATGCCGACACCGCCATGTACACCGCCAAAGAAAATGGCCGGGGCAAATTCTGCGTCTTCTCGCCAGAGATGAACCAGCGCGTATTTGAATACCTGTGGCTGGATACCAACCTGCGTAAAGCACTGGATAACGATCAGCTGTTAATCCACTACCAGCCCAAAATAACCTGGCGCGGCGAAGTCAGAAGTCTGGAGGCGCTGGTGCGCTGGCAGTCCCCAGAGCGTGGCCTGATCCCGCCGATGGAGTTTATCTCCTATGCTGAGGAGTCAGGGCTGATTGTGCCCCTGGGCCGCTGGGTTATGCTTGATGTGGTGCGCCAGGTGGCAAAATGGCGCGACAAGGGGATCAACCTTCGCGTCGCGGTCAACGTCTCCGCCCGTCAGCTGGCGGACCAGACCATCTTCAGCGACCTGAAGCAGGCGCTGAAAGACCTGAATTTTGAATACTGCCCGATTGACGTGGAATTGACCGAAAGCTGTCTCATTGAAAATGAAGAGCTGGCCCTGTCAGTGATCCAGCAGTTTAGCCGCCTGGGAGCGCAAATTCACCTGGATGACTTTGGTACGGGGTACTCTTCCCTGTCGCAGCTGGCGCGCTTCCCTATCGATGCCATTAAGCTTGACCAGTCTTTCGTGCGGGACATTCATAAGCAGTCTATTTCACAGTCGCTGGTGCGTGCGATAGTCGCCGTGGCGCAGGCGTTAAATTTGCAGGTCATTGCTGAAGGGGTGGAAAGTGCAAAAGAAGACGCCTTTCTGACGAAGAATGGCGTCAACGAACGGCAGGGTTATCTTTTTGCTAAGCCCATGCCCGCTGCCGCATTCGAGCGATGGCTAAAGCGCTATCAGGCCAGAAATGTCCGTTAGCTGGCTTTGCGTAAGCCCGTCGCCTGATGGCGATTTTGCAGCATAACCAGCCGCTCCATGTAGGCGATATCCTTCGGTTCAAGGCAGAAGGCGGCATCAACCCAATCCTCGGTAATGTCCATCAGCTCGCTTCGCGGAAGTGGCAGCACGCGCGTACGTGCACGCAGCATGGCCCTTACGCCGTTGAGCTTCGGCTGTAGCGTGTCGATAAACGTCCGCACCGAAACATAGCTCTGTAACGGCTCGAATAAGAGATCCACAAGACCATACTGCTCATACCATTCCGCCGTATGCGTCTCACCTTTGTAGATCAGCGCCTCCGCCATTTTCATGCCGGCGCGACGCGCCACCAGTGAATAGCCGCCCATGCCCGGGAACAGATTGAACGCGATTTCCGGAAAGCCTAATCGGGCATCGCGCTGGGCCAGAATGAAATGATGCGCCAGCGCGGCTTCAAACCCGCCCCCTAACGCGCTTCCTTCCACCATAGCCAGCGTGACAGCTCCGGTATCAAACCCTCGCGAGGCGGCATGAACGCAGTCCACACAGGCCCGGGCATAGGCGCGTAACGCTTCGCGTCGGTTGTTTTTGATGCACTCAACGAAGAACTGTAAATCACCGCCGGTATTGTAGATGTCGGGGACCAGCGATCCGGTGACCCAAAAATCAACGACAAATCCGGACTGTCGAACCAGCCAGGAGAGATTCATGATCTCCTCGATCAGCGCATGATTGAAGCAAGGCCGTGGCGTGGCACGTAACATCATCCACACCGTACGCCGTTCGGCCTCATAATAAGCCGCCAGTTGAGTGAATCGTTCAGCATCAGTAAACAATGTGCAGGTTGTCTGGTTGATAACTGTCATAGTCGAATTCCTCTTATAAAAAAGCGCGTTGCGCGCAGTTTTAGACTAATCCACCCCTACAACCCGCAGCATACGGGGGCCAAATTTATCACTTTCATTTATGAACTTTGGTTATTGCATTTTTTACCTTCTCTTTTGAATCAATTTTCTGCATCATTGATAATATTAACTTTTCGCTTCAGGGTGAGCTTATGTCTAACATTGATGCAACAGCCGTGGCACAGCGTATTGATACTGTGCTGGATATTCTTGTCGCAGGCGATTATCACTCTGCTATCCGTAACCTTGAAATCCTCAAGTCTGAACTGCTGGCTGAGAACGGCGCTGATAACGCTCCAGAATCCACTCAACCTAAAGCCCCGTGGGAAGTGTAGCCACGTCGTTTCCGCCCTTGCCTTTTAAATGGATGCTATGAATTCCCGACAACAAATCATTTTGCAGATGGTGATCGATCAGGGACGCGTAAGCGTGGTCGATCTCGCTAAAGCCACCGGCGTTTCTGAAGTCACCATTCGTCAGGATCTGAATCTGCTGGAAAAACAGAGCTACCTGCGGCGTGCGCACGGATATGCCGTTCCACTGGACAGCGACGACGTCGAAACCCGCATGATGAACAATTATGCGCTCAAGCGGGAGCTGGCGGAGTTTGCTGCATCCTTAGTGAATAACGGTGAGACCGTCTTTATTGAAAATGGCAGCAGTAACGCTCTTCTGGCGCGCACGCTCGCCGATCAAAAAGACGTTACCATCATCACCGTAAGCAGCTATATCGCCCATCTGTTGAAGGAAACTCAGTGCGAGGTGATACTGCTGGGCGGCATTTACCAGAAGAAAAGCGAAAGCATGGTGGGGCCATTAACGCGTCAATATGTTCAGCAGGTTCACTTCAGTAAAGCATTCATTGGTATTGACGGCTGGCAGCCCGACACCGGCTTTACCGGTCGCGACATGATGCGTTCAGACGTGGTTAACGCAGTGCTCGCCAAAGAGTGTGAAGCGATAGTGCTGACCGACAGCTCTAAGTTTGGCGCCGTACACCCTTATACGATGGGTCCGGCTTCACGCTTCAGCCGTGTGATTACGGATGAGCGTTTGCGCGATGAATATCGCCAGCAATTAGAACAAGACGGCCTGACTGTCGATATTGTGAAAAAAACGGCCTGATTATCCTGCTGCGCCCGAATAATGGGCGCACTTAAACCTTTCTCTGAGAGTATTCCGACCCTGCCTTTAAGAGTTTTTACCTGTTGAAACCGTTCTAAACACGTAAAATTAATATTAGCGATATAACAGGAAGTGACTATCACCTGCGTGATGATGAAACGCCTGCGCGACCAGCTTTCACGGGAACAGAATTTAAGTATGGATATTGTCTATACTTAAAGTGCATTCCTTTCCGTGAATCGATAATTCAGGAGAAAGTATTATGACCTTTACCAGCAAAAAATTAGCCGCCGCTGTTCTGGCAATCACTGTAGCAATGTCCCTGAGCGCTTGCTCTAACTGGTCTAAACGTGACCGTAATACCGCGATTGGTGCCGGTGCTGGTGCGCTTGGTGGTGCAGTATTAACGGATGGTAGTACGCTGGGTACATTAGGTGGTGCTGCCGTAGGTGGTGTTATCGGTCACCAGGTGGGCAAATAATCACCATAACGGCTCTCACCGGTATAATAATATATTTTGTATTTTCAGGTCTGACTTACGCACGTAAAAAAAAGAGCCACGGCAATGTCCGTGGCTCATTTATTTTAGCCGCCCGCCAGTTTAACTTTCATTCCTTTGGCTTCCAGCAGCGTTTTAATTAAATCCCGTTTATCACCCTGAATCTCAATAATGCCGTCTTTTACTGCCCCACCGCATCCGCACTTCTTTTTAAGTTCAGCGGCGAGCTTTACCAGGTCTGCATCATCCAGATCAATGCCAGTGACAAGGCAAACCCCTTTACCTTTCCTGCCGCTGGTCTGGCGCTGAATTCGCACGATACTATCGCCTTTTGGACGTTCAGCTTTCTCTTTTGGCTCTTCAATGCGCCCGGTATCCGTTGAATAGACCAGACGACTGTTGGCGTCACGCATTATGCCCCCTTTTTCAGTGATGCATTAATCGCTTTCAGGGTCTCTGCCGGATGAGCGGATTGCGTCACCGGGCGACCAATCACCATATAGTCTACACCCGCGCTCAGCGCCTGCTCTGGCGTCATGATGCGTCGCTGATCCCCAGACTCGGTGCCTGCCGGACGGATGCCCGGCGTTACCAGTTTAAAGTCGCGGCCTAGCTCAGCTTTGAAGCGAACCGCCTCCTGAGCCGAACAGACCACGCCATCGAGACCACTCTGTTGCGTGAGGCGCGCCAGACGCTCCGCGTGTTCGGCAGGTGACAACGTCACACCCAGATCGCGCAGGTCGGATTCATCCATACTGGTCAGCACGGTGACGGCGATCAGAAGCGGAGCGTCATTACCAAACGGCACCAGCGCTTCGCGCGCAGCCGTCATCATGCGTGCCCCGCCGGAT
Source organism: Enterobacter sp. Res13-Sevr-PEC09-46 (assembly GCF_015672585.1). NCBI lineage: Bacteria > Pseudomonadati > Pseudomonadota > Gammaproteobacteria > Enterobacterales > Enterobacteriaceae > Enterobacter > Enterobacter sp. Res13-Sevr-PEC09-46. The sequence goes on from NZ_JADABR010000020.1 coordinate 365,022, forward strand.
GAATGAACGTTAACCATCCACACGCCCAGTTCAGCCGCCGCAGCAACGGCGTGCGCAGTGGTATTTGGAATATCATGGAATTTCAGGTCGAGGAAAACGTCGAAGCCACGCTGGTGCAGATCGCGGACGATTGACGGTCCGAACAGCGTAAACATCTCTTTGCCTACTTTCAGACGGCAATCGCGGGGATCAATGCCATCAACAAAGGCCAGTGCGGCGTCACGGTTATTGTAATCCAGAGCGACAACTACGGGAGAATCGGTAACTACGCGGGAAGTGGAGGATGTAACAGACGTCATGACCAGCCCTTTTCGTCTATGGGCGCGCAGCGGCGCGGAACAGATAAACGGCGTGCATTCTACCTGCCCTCGGGGTAAATGAACAGAATCGAATGATTTTCCTGCCGAACCCCAGACCGCACGGTGCTGACGAAATCACTGCAACCATTAGTATGTTGTAACTAAAATGCGGCGTTTTAAAAAATCACTGCCCGTCCAGACCTCGGATTGGCTTAATGGTGGACCACGCCCGGCAGGAAGGGCAATGCCAGTAAAGCGAATAGGCGGTGAAGCCGCATTTCTGGCAGCGATAGCGCGGTTTGCTGCGCACCTGTTCACCCACCATGTCTCGCAGCACCATCAGGCTCTCTTTAGCGCGCCCTTCTTCTGCGTCATTAAGGTGGTAATCCATCAGCTTATGGAATACCCGCATGGTAGGATGACGCTGCAACTGACGGGTAATGTATACCTGGGCGGTATCACTCCCTTCGTGCTCTTCGACGACATCTGACAGCATCAGTTCGGCTGTGGCGCCGGTGTTTTCTTCAACGCAGCGACGCAGAAACGCAACCCACTCGTCCTGCTTACCTAACTGCTGATAGCAGGTTTGCAGCATTTCCAGCGTTTCGCTGACCAGCTCTTTGTCCTGGTCGATAACGCGAAGCAGGCTCTCCACGGCTTTGGCGTAATCACCGTTAGCCATAAAGACCCGCCCCATCATGATCGAGATGCGCGCGCTGTTGCGATCGGCCGCAGCGCCTTTCTTTAACAATGCCATGGCTTTATCCATGTCATCGCTACCCATCTGCTGGAGAGCCAGCTCGCAATAGAAGTGGGCAATTTCGACGCGTTGTTTGTCTTTACCGAGTTTGACCAGGCGTTCGGCGGTATCAATCGCTTTTTGCCAGTCGCTGGTGGCCTGATAGATTTGCAGAAGCTGCTGAAGCGCACCGATACGGAAGTCCGTCTCATCCACCAGCTGAGAGAACATATCCTCGGCGCGATCGTAAAGCCCCGCGGCCATGTAATCCCGCCCAAGTTGCTGCACGGCCAGCAACCGTTGCTCATAGGTCAACGAAGCGCTTTCCATCAGGGTCTGGTGGATACGAATGGCACGGTCAACCTCTCCGCGCGAGCGGAACAGGTTTCCCAGGGTGAGATGCGCCTCAACGGTGCCGGTATCCTCTTTAAGCATGTCGAGGAACAGATCCACCGCTTTGTCCTGCTGATTGCTCAGCAGGAAGTTCACCCCCGCTACGTAGTCACGGGAGAGTCGGTTTGCTTCATCCTGTTTTGTTTGTTGCGCGCTTCTGCGGCCCATATACCAGCCATAGGCTGCGGCGACAGGCAAAAGCAGAAACAACAACTCCAGCATATTCGATTATTCCTTGACTACCGGCACACCAGAGCTCGCCGGAATGTCAGACGCAGGCGTAAGTTGATGTTCAAGTCGTTTAATTTTACGTTCAGCGCGAACAAGAGAAACACGAACCTTAAGCCAGAACAGGCCGCATACAAGCCAGCCGATGATAAAACCCGCCGCGAATAACACCGCCAGCAGGCTCGACACCCGGTACTCGCCCTGCGCCAGCAGATAGTTAAAACTTACCTGTTGATCGTTTTGCGCGCCCAATGTGACTGAAATGACAAAAATCGCCAACACAAGTAAGAAAATGAGTAAATATTTCACATGACTTCCCGTTATGTGGTTCGAGCGTATAAAGCGTGTTCAACTCACTGCAATCAGCCTTATAAGCTACCATTTTAGTGGCGGGCGCGAAATGGAAAAAGTAACGCGCCCTACATGGATTTATGGTCAAAATGCGGAATATCAACCTTCAGGTTCCGCCAGACTCCCTTTCGGCTATTTCTTCCTTCTCTTCCGGCGGCGGCGTCAATGGTCCGCAAAAACGTTGTGCAAGCCAGGTCGCCAGCGTCACCAGTACCCACGAGATCAGCGTTGCCACCACCAAATCACGCGGCCAGTGCATCCCCAACAGCATCCGGCTGCCCATTACGCCTGTCGCCCAGACCAGCAAAATCGCAATCGTGAGGGTACGCCGACGCGGCCACAGCAGTCCCACGCCAAGTAGCGCCCAGCTGGCAGCAAACATCGTATGCCCGGAAGGAAACGCAAAGCCGGTCTCTTTTTGCCAGTGTTTGCGTAAAAAGGTCGGGATATCCTGCTGTTCTGCAAGCTGCTCCTTTACCAACGCACCGCGATCTTTACGCTTTAAATTGTAGAACTCATCCACCGGAACATGATGCGTTTTTTCCAGCCAGACGACGAAAGGACGGGGTTCCTGCACACGATCCTTGACCCACGACTTCACCCCTTGCCCGATAAGTATGGCGCCGCCGAGAATAGCGAACAGTACCAGCGCCGCGCGAAGGCGAAAGCGCAGGCACCACAGGAACCAGCCACAGAGCAGCACGTGCGTAATAATCCCCCACGGCTGGGTGACCGTCTCGGTTATCCAGTATAAGGCTTTCAGCCACGTCTCGTTTTGTCCGGGCTGCCACATCCAGCCGGAGAACCAAACGACCAGGGGTATAACGAGCAATACGGCAGCTCCTGCGGCCGTTCGTCTGGCAATTGAAAGCATGTCCTCTCCTTTTTCACTAAGCACCACAATCATAACTGAATTTCATCATTCTGGTGGATATGTCGGATTGTGCGTTTAACGTTTGTAAAGCGTGGTGGTGATTAGGTGAAGTTGCCGGGCTTGTGGCAAAATAGTCCGATACAGAAAGCATAATGGGGCAAAGGCACGAAACGTGTCAGCCTGGTCTGGAGAATCACATGCAGCTTAAACGTGTGGCAGAAGCCAAACTGCCAACCCCATGGGGCGATTTCCTGATGGTGGGTTTTGAAGAACTGGCAACCGGGCAAGATCACGTCGCCCTGGTGTTCGGCGACATTTCGGGGCAAACGCCGGTGCTGTCCCGCGTTCATTCAGAATGTCTGACCGGTGACGCGCTGTTCAGTCTGCGGTGCGACTGCGGTTTTCAGCTTGAAGCCGCCCTTTCTCATATCGCAGAGGAAGGACGTGGCGTTTTGCTGTATCACCGTCAGGAAGGTCGCAATATTGGACTGCTGAATAAAATCCGCGCCTACGCGTTGCAGGATCAGGGCTACGATACCGTCGAAGCGAACCATCAGCTCGGCTTTGCTGCTGACGAGCGCGATTTCACCCTGTGCGCGGATATGTTCAAGCTGCTGGGCGTGGACGAAGTGCGTCTGTTGACCAATAACCCGAAAAAAGTGGAAATCCTCACTGAAGCGGGCATCAATATTGTGGAACGCGTACCGCTGATTGTCGGCCGCAACCCGAAAAACGCGCACTACCTCGATACCAAAGCTGCCAAAATGGGGCATCTGCTGAGCGAGTAAACGCAAAACGCCCGGCACATGTGCCGGGCGAGTTTGATCAGTCCAGCATCTTACGAATCACATAATGTAAAATGCCGTCGTTCTGGTAATAGGTCAGCTCTGTTGCCGTATCAATACGACACCGGCAATCCAGCACTTCTGTCGTTCCATCTGCGCGCGTTAACTTCACCGGAACGGTTTTACCCGGTTGCAGATTTTGCAGACCGCTGATATCAATCTGCTCTTCCCCGGTCAAACCCAGCGTTTTACGCGTTACGCCCTGCGGGAACTCCAGCGGCAGGATCCCCATCCCGATCAGGTTTGAGCGGTGGATACGTTCAAAGGATTCGGCAATCACCACGCGAACCCCGAGCAGACGCGGACCTTTTGCCGCCCAGTCGCGACTGGAACCGGAGCCGTACTCTTTACCGGCAATAACGGCCAGCGGCGTACCCTGTTGCTGATACTTCATGGCTGCGTCATAAATTGAAATGACCTCTGTATCCGGCAGGTGGCGCGTCATACCCCCTTCCACGCCTGGGACCATTTCATTGCGAATGCGGATGTTGGCAAAGGTCCCGCGCATCATCACTTCGTGGTTACCGCGGCGCGAACCGTAGGAGTTGAAATCGCGACGTTCCACGCCACGACTTTGCAGATACCGACCTGCCGGACTGTCCGCCTTGATGCTACCCGCAGGGGAGATATGGTCGGTGGTGACGGAATCGCCCAGCATCGCCAGAATGCGCGCGCCGTGAATATCTTTCAGCGGTGCAGGCTCCGCCAGCATTTCGTCGAAGAATGGCGACAGGCGAATATAGGTGGAATCATCCTGCCAGTCATAGGTATCGGAACCCACCACGTCGATCGCTTTCCATTCCGCTGTGCCTTCGAACACTTCCGCATACTCTTTGCGGAACATCTCGGTGGAAACTTTCTCTACCGCGCGCGCAATTTCGCGCGATGATGGCCAGATGTCTTTCAGATAGACCGGTTCATTTTTGCGATCGTGACCAATCGGATCGGTCGCCAGGTTAATGTTCATGTTTCCGGCCAGCGCATAGGCTACAACCAGCGGCGGCGAGGCCAGCCAGTTGGTTTTCACCAGCGGATGAATACGCCCTTCAAAGTTTCGGTTACCGGAAAGTACCGCGCCAACGGTCAAATCCCCCTGCTTGATCGCCATTTCAATAGGTTCAGGCAGTGGACCAGAGTTACCGATGCAGGTCGTACAGCCGTAGCCCACCAGGTTAAAGCCCAGCTCGTCGAGGTAAGGCGTGAGTCTGGCCTGTGCCAGGTAATCGGATACCACTTTCGAACCAGGCGCCAGGGAGGCTTTAACCCAAGGCTGTGGCTTGAGCCCCAGCTCTACCGCTTTTTTTGCCAGCAGCCCGGCAGCCATTAACACACTCGGGTTGGACGTGTTGGTACAGGAAGTGATAGCGGCGATCACCACGGCGCCGTCAGGGAGCTGATACTGATGCCCGTTCAGAACATAGTCCACCGGACGGTGATCTTTTTGTGCGGCGTTAACTTCCAGCTCATTGCTGGCGGCAAAGGCTTTGGGAACGTTGCTCAGGGCGACGCGGTCCTGCGGACGTTTTGGCCCTGCGAGGCTTGCCTCAACGGTGCCCATATCCAGCTCCAGCGTACTGGTAAATACCGGCTCGTCACCCGGGTTACGCCACATGCCCTGCGCTTTGGTGTAGGCCTCAACGAGAGCCACCTGCTCCTCGCTGCGACCACTGAGGCGCATATACTCCAGCGTAACGCTATCAATCGGGAAAAAGCCGCAGGTCGCGCCATATTCCGGCGCCATGTTGGCGATGGTGGCCCGGTCCGCCAGCGGCAGTGAATCCAGACCATCGCCATAAAATTCAACGAATTTGCCCACCACGCCATGCTTACGCAGCATCTGGGTGACCGTCAGAACCAGATCCGTGGCGGTAATGCCTTCGGACAATTTACCGGTCAGCTTAAAGCCCACCACATCGGGAATGAGCATTGATACCGGCTGGCCGAGCATGGCCGCTTCCGCTTCAATACCACCGACGCCCCAGCCCAGAACGCCAAGGCCGTTAATCATGGTGGTGTGTGAATCGGTGCCCACCAGCGTATCAGGGTAAGCCACCCACTCTTTATCCTGCAATTCACTCCAGACGGCTTTGCCAAGATATTCCAGGTTGACCTGGTGACAAATGCCAGTGCCCGGTGGAACAACGCTGAAGCGGCTGAAAGCCTGCTGACCCCATTTCAGAAATACGTAGCGTTCATGGTTACGTTCCATCTCCAGACGGACGTTTTCGCCGAAAGCATCGTCGTCACCAAAGTGATCGACGGTGACGGAGTGGTCAATGACGAGGTCTACCGGGGACAAGGGGTTAACCTTAGCTGTATCGCCCCCGAGACGCTTAACGGCTTCACGCATAGCTGCCAAATCCACCACCGCTGGCACGCCAGTGAAATCCTGCATCAGCACCCTGGCCGGGCGATAGGCAATTTCTCTGTCTGCATGAGCATTTTTCAACCACCCTGCCAGAGCCTGGATATCCTCCTCGGTAACCGAGTCGCCATCCTGCCAGCGCAAGAGGTTTTCCAGTAAGACTTTCAACGACTTGGGTAACCGCGAAATGTCCCCAAGCGTTCTGGCAGCCAGCGGTAAGCTGTAGTAGCGCCAGGTTTTATTTTCCGCCTGTAATGTGTCCTTACTGGCTTCGCGTAGGGTTAACGACATAAGCTCCTCCTTAAAAACAGGGATGTCCTGACAATCATCAGGGCTGTAATTAAAGATAACACAAAGATGTCGTAACGTTTTGATAACAACCCAAATTGATAAATTTAGGAATGGTCTAACGCGAGGGATAAAACAAAAAACCCCGCCGTGGCGAGGTTTTACGATTTAGTGCAAGGCCAGCCAGAGGAGCTGACACCAGAAGAGGATCGACGCTGAGAATACGCCGAGCCATGACCAGTATTTTACGGTTGTCATGTTATTCATCATAGGGACACCAGACTTTAATTATTTAAGGTTGCGAGGTCTGCCCTCGTTCTATATTGCTGATGTGTATTTATTAAGGAGTACAAAAGTGCACGGTCTATATTCAGACTATTTGCATCATTACGCAAAAATCAAAATTATTGTTTTTTGGGTTCGTCTTCCGCGAACACATCAATAAAGGCCTGCTGCTGCGGCGTCAGTTTCCAGGAAGCTGGCACGCTGGTTGCTGGCGCCTTACGGGCTTTGTGAGCATTGTCACGAAGCTGACACATCTCTTTTCTCGCTTCTGTACGCACCGTCATGACCATAATCAACCCCAGTAATTCCAGACAAGAAGAGCAACCACCACCCAGAACAGGGCAGAGCCAAGAAAGACCGCCAGCCAGGCTTTACGCTTAAGCGCGGGATCCCTTTGCGGTTCTTCACTTCCTGACGGCATTGCTAACCTCATACAATCGATATCGCTTATCATTTAGAGACCAAACAATTGGCACAAGTAATCATCTGATGAGATAAATCCTAAAGAAACTTTAGCCGAAAAGCCAGTGAATTTACGTATCCGAGCCCGGGAAAATTCAATCTTTTGACCCGAAATAAATAATTGAAAAGAATAATTTGCACAGCTGTAAATTAGTTTCTACTTTTGTCGCAAATTTGCGACAGTAAAACCATAGTCATCAAATGGGTTATGACGATATATGACAGTGGGCGTAGATGATGATAATTCTAATTCAGGTTTAAAGCGGAATGACGGTATCTTTCCGCAAGAGAAAGATACCGGGAGTGATTATTTGGCGGGAAGTTTAATGTCTTTAAACATCTCTTCGATGTCTTCATTGGAGCGTAACGCCACAGCTGTATCCACCACATCGCGCGTTAAATGTGGCGCAAAGCGTTGAATAAAATCATACATATAGCTGCGCAGGAACGTGCTGCGACGAAAACCTATCTTGGTGGTGCTGTGACTGAAAATATCATGCGCATCCAGACGCACCAGATCCGGGTCTGAGACAGGATCCACCGCCATGCTGGCAATAACCCCAACGCCCAGGCCCAGACGCACATACGTTTTTATGACGTCCGCATCCGTCGCCGTAAAGACAATCCGTGGCGTTAATCCGGCGCGGTTAAACGCGGTGTCCAGTTCAGACCGGCCCGTAAAGCCGAACGTATAGGTCACCAGCGGGTATTGCGCCAGTTCTTCGATTGTCACTTCGCCCTTCCCCGCCAGCGGGTGATCCGGGGTCACGACAATAGAGCGGTTCCAGTGGTAGCACGGGAGCATGACCAAATCATCGTACAGATGGAGCGCTTCCGTCGCGATAGCGAAGTCTGCATTGCCTTTAGACACGGCCTCTGCGATTTGCGTCGGTGAGCCCTGATGCATATGCAGGGAAACGCGGGGATAGCGTTCTATGAAGCCTTTGATCACCCCGGGAAGCGCATAACGCGCCTGTGTATGCGTGGTGGCAATATACAGAGAGCCTTTATCCGGCCAGGTATGTTCCCCGGCGACGGATTTAATGGCGTCGACTTTGGAGAGCACTTCCCGTGCGATGCGTATGATTTCCTGTCCTGCCGGGGTGACCTGAGTCAGGTGCTTACCGCTGCGGGCAAATATCTGTATACCTAACTCATCCTCCAGCATACGCACCTGCTTACTGATGCCGGGCTGAGAGGTATAAAGACCTTCTGCGGTGGAAGAGACATTGAGGTTATGATTGACGACCTCAACGATATAGCGAAGCTGCTGTAATTTCATGCCAGACCATCCGATTTAGCGCATGCGTCAATCGCTTAAGACGATTTGATAATAAGAAACGGGTTAACTATAACCACTATATCATTTATAGCCAGGCTGTATAGTACGGAACAAAAAATAATAACTACGTAATAAAAAAGGGCCGGAAGTCCGGCCCTTTTACAGGTAAGTTACGGTAAGGGAAGATTATTTCTTGCCTTCAACCCATTTCCCGTCGACAAAGAAGGCTGACCATCCGGTCGCTTTGCCCTCTTTCTCTGCCGCCACGTACTGCTGCTTCGTTTTACGGCTGAAGCGCACCACGGTTTTGTTGCCTTCCGGATCCTGCTGTGGCGCATCGGCCAGGTAACGCAGTTTCTCCGGCAGACGGTCGCGGAAGCGGTACAGTTCTTCTACCAGCGGCGCACGGGTTTCGCGCGATTTCGGGAAGGTGTTGGCCGCCAGGAATACCCCGGCAGCGCCGTCACGCAGCACGAAATACGCGTCTGACTTCTCGCACGGCAGCTCAGGAAGCGGAACCGGATCTTCCTTTGGCGGCGCAACTTCACCGTTACGCAGGATCTTACGCGTGTTTTTACAGTCGTCGTTGGTGCATGCCATGTACTTACCGAAGCGTCCCATTTTCAGGTGCATTTCGGAACCACATTTCTCACACTCAACGATTGGACCGTCATAGCCCTTAATGCGGAACTCACCTTCTTCGATCTCATAACCATCGCAGGTCGGGTTATTGCCACAAACGTGCAATTTGCGTTTGGGATCGATCAGGTAGCTGTCCATCGCCGTGCCGCATTTCTTACAGCGGCGTTTGGCGCGCAGTGCGTTGGTCTCCGCATCGTCACCTTCCAGCACGTTGAGAACTTCGTTCTCCGGCACGAGGTTGATGGTGGTTTTGCAACGCTCTTTCGGCGACAGCGCATAGCCAGAGCAACCGAGGAACACGCCCGTGGTCGCGGTACGGATCCCCATTTTACGGCCGCAGGTTGGGCAGTCGATGCTCGTCAGTACCATCTGGTTAGGCAGCATGCCGCCCTCTTCAGGATCTTTCTCGGCTTTCTCAAGCTGATTGGTAAAATCGCTGAAGAAGCTGTCGAGAACTTTCTTCCACTCTGCCTTATGGCTGGCAACCTCATCGAGGCTGTCTTCCATCTGCGCGGTGAAGTCATAGTTCATCAACTCGCGGAAGTTCGCTTCCAGACGGTCGGTGACAATCTCACCCATTTTTTCAGCATAGAAACGACGGTTCTCGACGCGAACGTATCCACGATCCTGAATGGTCGAAATGATTGACGCATAGGTGGACGGGCGACCGATGCCGCGTTTTTCCAGCTCTTTCACCAGCGATGCTTCGCTGAAGCGCGCAGGTGGCTTGGTGAAGTGCTGAGCCGGGACCAGATCAACCAGCGACAGCTCGTCACCTTTGTTGACTGAAGGCAGCGTTCTGTCTTCATCACCTTTACGCAGCGCAGGCATCACTTTGGTCCAGCCGTCGAAGCGCAGAATACGGCCACGCGCTTTCAGGCGGAAGTCGCCTGCACCAACGGTCAGCGTGGTTGAGTCGTATTTCGCTGGCGTCATCTGGCAGGCCACGAACTGGCGCCAGATCAGCTGATACAGCTTCTGGGCGTCCGCTTCCATATCTTTCAGCGATTCTGCCAAGACGGAAACGTCAGAAGGACGAATCGCTTCGTGCGCTTCCTGAGAATTCTCTTTGCTGGCGTACTGATTAGGACTTTCCGGCAGGTATTTCTTACCGAAGTTGTCCTCGATATAGCCGCGCACCATGTTAACAGCGTCCTGGCTCAGGTTGGTGGAGTCAGTACGCATGTAGGTAATGTAACCCGCTTCATACAGACGCTGGGCCATCATCATGGTTTTCTTCACGCCGTAACCCAGACGCGTGCTTGCCGCCTGCTGGAGAGTTGACGTGATAAACGGAGCGCCAGGCTTGCTGCTGGTCGGTTTGTCTTCACGATCCAGAACCTGATAACGCGCTTTTTCCAGCAGCGCCACCGCGGCCATAGTCTGATCGCGATTCTCAGGACGGAACGGTTTGTCGTTGTGGTGACTCACCTGCAACGGCAGCGCATCGCCGCCCGGCGTGGTGACATTCGCATCCACTTCCCAGAACTCTTCCGGGACGAACGCTTTGATCTCGCGTTCACGCTCAACAACAAGACGAACAGCCACAGACTGCACACGCCCCGCAGACAGGCCGCGAGCGACCTTTTTCCACAGTAACGGCGAGACCATGTAGCCTACAACGCGGTCCATAAAGCGACGCGCCTGCTGAGCGTTAACACGGTCGATATTCAGTTCACCCGGCTTTTCAAACGCCTGACGAATCGCATTCTTTGTAATTTCGTTGAACACTACACGGCTGTAGCGTTTGTCATCACCCCCGATCACTTCCCGCAGGTGCCATGCAATGGCCTCCCCTTCGCGGTCAAGGTCGGTTGCGAGATAAATGTGGTCTGCTTTTTCAGCAAGCTGTTTCAGCTCGTTAACGACTTTTTCTTTGCCTGGCAGCACTTCGTAATGTGCATCCCAGTTGTGCCATGGGTTAACACCCATGCGGTTGACAAGCGCGCTACGTTCATCCTTTTTAGGCTTTTTAGCCCCTTTGGTGGAGGTAGAGTCTGCGCTCTTTTTGCTGGCTGAGCCACTGGTCGGCAAATCGCGAATGTGACCAACGCTGGACTTAACCACGTAGTCATTGCCCAGATATTTATTGATCGTTTTGGCTTTTGCCGGGGACTCAACGATGACGAGAGCTTTACCCATATTCACCTTTACCTAATTTAATTCTTCCAGGAATACGCCGCACGTTGATTTCCCTTCCGCTGACGACGAGCCATTGATATTGCGACATCGTCAGGGGATATCAACCCCTATGTGTTACCGAACGTCAGAATGGCGACATCCAGGTCATTGAGTTTTCGGGTATTTTTCTCACATCAAAGTTCATTCGTGACGAATTCCCGGTCGAATGTCAAGCAATTCTGTTGCCAGAATGACGAAAGCGCACACTGTACCTGATAAAATTCGTTACGCAACTTTATTAGCATGCAAAAGCAAATCCCGCCAGCCAGCCCCTGTTTCTTATCCCCTCGGATAACAGGGAAAATTTGCCCCCGAAGCGACCCAGGCGTAGACTATTGTCACTGTTTAAGGAGTGGAATATGCAGAATACGACCCAACCCATTGACCGAGCTTCATTGCTTATCGAAGCAAACAAACTCATTCGCGACCATGAAGACACCCTGGCGGGAATTGAAGCGACTGGCGTGGAACAACGTAATGGCGTGCTGGTGTTCAGCGGTGAATACTTCCTTGATGAACAAGGGCTACCCACCCCGAAAAGCACCGCCGTGTTTAACATGTTTAAATACCTGGCGCATACCCTCTCAGAGAAGTACCACCTGGTCGATTAAAACGAAAACGCGAGGCATCTGCCTCGCGTTTTTCTTTACAGCAGCGGCTTTTGTCCGCGCTGCAACCAGCGTAGCAGCAGGCGATCCGCGCTTTCTGCCGCGCTATTGGTAAAACGGTCGAGCAGGCGCTTGCGTCGGGTGAAGCGCACCCCCACCAGCTCACGGCCTTCCATCAGGTTGAGCAGGAGGTCATCGCTGGTACCCACTTCATCCACCAGCCCTTTCTCCTGCGCCTGCGTGCCGTACCAGTGTTCGCCCGTAGCCACCTGCTCAATGTCCAGCGTTGGGCGCATGCGGTGCACGAAATCTTTGAACAGATGGTGGGTTTCGTTCAGATCTTCCCGGAATTTCTGCCGTCCCTCTTCGGTATTTTCGCCGAGCAGCGTCAGCGTACGTTTGTACTGACCCGCCGTATGCAGTTCGATGTCGATCTCTTTATTTTTCAGGAAACGATTGAAGTTAGGGATCTGCGCGACCACCCCAATCGAGCCGATAATGGAGAACGGTGCCGCGACGATTTTATCCGCCACGCACGCCATCATATAGCCGCCACTCGCCGCGACCTTATCTACCGCAACGGTGAGTGGGATCTGTTTATCCCGCAGACGTTGTAACTGCGAAGCCGCCAGTCCATACCCATGCACTACGCCGCCCGGGCTTTCAAGGCGTACCACCACCTGATCCTGGGCTGTCGCCACGGCCAGCACCGCCGTCACTTCTTCACGCAGAGAGGAGACTTCATGCGCATCCATGCTACCTTTAAAATCGAGCACATAGACGCGCGGTTTTGCGTCAGCCTGTGGCGTGGCGAGCTTAGCTTTCGCCTTCGCGGCTTTGGCGTCCTGCTTATGTTTTTTCTTCTGGGCTTTTAGCCACAGCTTCTGTTGATGATCGTCAAGCAGCGCCAGAGACATCTCCTCCTGCATCTCTTTATACTGCTCGCTCAGGCGGGTAATGCGTAACTCACCACGCTGACGCTTACGCTGCGTCAGGTTGACAATCAGGACGGCAATCACCGCGACAGCAATAACCACCGTCGCGATTTTGGCCAAAAACAACCCATACTGAGAAAGTAATTCCACGCGTTCCACCTTGATTTAACCACGAATCTTTCACGCCAGTGTACAACAGCCCTGCGCAGGCGTCTCGCTCTGGACATTACCTCTGCGAGGCGGCTTCAGAAATCCCCCGCTTCTGGTTTAAATCTTTGCAAATTGTTAATTTCCCAGCGTTCTGTCCTGTAGACTGATTGAATTCTGACGCTGTTTCGGGCATAAAGCCGAAAAGTCATAAATAAAGGTGCAAGTCACGCCCAATGCGCCTGAGGAGCCACCGTGCATTATCAGCCACAAAAAAACCTTCTACAGAACCGCATCATTCTGGTTACCGGTGCCAGCGACGGGATTGGTCGCGAAGCGGCGCTGACCTATTCTGAATACGGTGCGAGCCTTATTCTGCTGGGACGTAATGAAGAAAAGCTCAAGGCCGTCGCCCGTGAAATCGAAAACGCCGGCGGTACCCCCACGCCCTGGTATACGCTCGATCTGCTGACCTGCACGCCAGCGTCATGTCAGGCCCTTGCCCAGCGGATCAGCACACATTATCCGCGTCTGGACGGCGTACTGCACAACGCGGGGTTACTGGGCGAAGTGCGCCCGATGGATGAACAGGATCCGGAAATTTGGCAGCAGGTGATGCAGGTTAACGTCAACGGGACGTTTTTCCTGACCCAGGCCTTGCTTCCTTTATTACTCAACTCCGATTCCGGCTCGCTGGTATTTACCTCCTCCAGCGTGGGGCGTCAGGGGCGTGCGAACTGGGGGGCTTACGCCGTCTCAAAATTTGCCACCGAAGGAATGATGCAGGTGCTGGCCGAAGAGTACCAAAGCCGCCACCTGCGGGTTAACTGTATTAATCCAGGCGGTACGCGCACCAAAATGCGCGCCAGCGCCTTCCCGACAGAAGATCCGCAGAAGCTTAAAACCCCGGCCGATATCATGCCCCTTTACCTGTGGCTGATGGGTGACGACAGCCGTCGCAAAACCGGAATGACCTTCGATGCCCAGCCAGGCCGCAAACCGGGGATATCGCAATGAGTGATGATCGTCATCAGCAGCGCCAGCAGCGTCTGAAAGAACAGGTTGATGCACGCGTGGCGGCCGCTCAGGACGAGCGCGGTATCCTAATCGTGTTCACCGGCAACGGCAAAGGTAAAACCACCGCCGCATTTGGGACCGCCACCCGCGCAGTCGGGCATGGGCAGAAAGTGGGCGTGATCCAGTTTATCAAGGGTGAATGGCCCAACGGCGAGCGTAATCTGCTCGAGCCGCATGGCGTTGAGTTTCAGGTAATGGCAACCGGTTTTACCTGGGATACCCAGAACCGGGAAACCGATACCGCAGCCTGCCTCGCCGTCTGGGAGCATGCCAAAAGAATGCTTTCAGACCCGTCGCTGAACATGGTGTTGCTGGATGAGATCACCTATATGGTGGCGTATGACTACCTGCCGCTGGAAGCCGTGCTGGAGGCCCTCAGGAACCGCCCTGCACACCAGACGGCGATCGTCACGGGGCGCGGGTGTCATCGGGACATTCTGGAGCTGGCCGATACCGTCAGCGAGCTGCGTCCGGTTAAGCATGCGTTCGATGCGGGTATCAAAGCGCAAATTGGGATTGATTACTGAAAAAAAAGCCCGGTATATTCACCGGGCTTTTCAATTAACCGTTGTTATTACGGCTGCCAGAGCGGCGATTGCTGCTGACCTGGCTGTGACGTTTCACCGCACGGCGGATTTGATTCGCCTTCATGCGACGACGATCTTTCTCTACCGCCACTTTCGACGTGGTTTCTGGCGTCAGGCCAACCAGATCGCGCAGGTAGTTGGTTTGCGTCAGATCCAGTTCGGTATAGCCGCCACGTGGCAGGCCTTTCGGCAGCAGAATGTCGCCATAGCGGACGCGAATCAAGCGACTCACCTGGACACCGACCGCTTCCCACAGTCGACGCACCTCGCGGTTACGTCCCTCTGTCAGGGTAACGTTGTACCACTGGTTAATGCCTTCACCACCGGTAAACTTGATGGTTTTGAACGCCGCAGGGCCGTCCTCCAGCTGAACACCACGCGATAGGTCGCGCAGTTTGTTCTCATCAACCTGGCCG
The DNA here is from genome assembly GCF_015672585.1 of Enterobacter sp. Res13-Sevr-PEC09-46. Classification (NCBI taxonomy): domain Bacteria; kingdom Pseudomonadati; phylum Pseudomonadota; class Gammaproteobacteria; order Enterobacterales; family Enterobacteriaceae; genus Enterobacter; species Enterobacter sp. Res13-Sevr-PEC09-46. The sequence goes on from NZ_JADABR010000020.1 coordinate 380,026, forward strand.
AAAACACGAACGGCGTATTCACGTTCCACTTCACGACTCGGGTGCATCAGACGGTTTGCCAGTTCACCATCGGTGGTGAACAGCAGCAGGCCGCAGGTGTTCACGTCCAGACGCCCTACGGCAATCCAGCGGGCGCCACGCAATTTTGGCAGACGGTCAAACACCGTCGGGCGACCTTCCGGGTCGTTGCGGGTACACAGTTCGCCTTCCGGCTTGTAGTAAGCCAGTACGCGGCAGATCTGTTCAGCAGACTCTTTCACGGAGATAAGATGGCCGTCAATGCGGATCTTCAGCCCCGGTACGATTTCAACGCGGTCACCGAGCGTGGCGATTTTACCGTCCACACTCACGCGGCCTGCTTCAATAATGGCTTCGATTTCACGGCGCGAACCGTGGCCGGCGCGTGCCAGCACTTTCTGTAACTTCTCGCTCATTGAGCTTCCTCAGGTGTCGCCTTCACAGGCGTCGAATCAGGTCAAAAACAGGGCGGCGCCCTGCTTTGATGGCCGCGTAGTATATCTGCTTACACCCTTACAAGAAAGGCTTAACATCGCCCACGCCTTCACGAATCACTTCTGGCGCGTCTTCGGTGAGATCCACCACGGTGGTCGGCTGCTGACCAAGATAGCCGCCATGAATAATCAGCTCCACCACCTTCTCCAGACGATCTTTGATCTCTTCCGGGTCGGACTCGGTAAACTCACTGCCCGGCAGCATCAGCGATGTGGAGAGCATCGGCTCGCCGAGGGTTTCCAGTAGCGCCTGGGCAATCGGGTTCGACGGCACGCGCATGCCGATGGTTTTACGTTTTTCCTGCAACAGACGACGCGGCACCTCTTTTGTCCCCTTCAGAATGAAGGTGTAGTTACCCGGCGTGTTGTTTTTAATCAGACGAAAGGCCACGTTATCAACATAAGCATAGGTCGACAGCTCAGAGAGATCGCGACACATCAGGGTGAAGTTGTGGCCATCCGGCAGCTGGCGGATGCGACAGATGCGCTCCATCGCCCCTTTATCCTCAATTTTACAGCCCAGCGCGTAGCCAGAATCGGTTGGGTAGACAATAACGCCGCCTTTGCGGACGATCTCCACGGCCTGATTAATCAGACGTGGCTGGGGGTTATCCGGATGGATATAGAAAAACTGACTCATACTTCCCTCTCTTCAATTTGCTGTGGCTGTTCCCAGAGCTGCCAGACAGGCTCAACGCCCGCGGGTAACCAGAGCTTGCGCCCCAGTTCAATCCACGCGCAGGGCTGATGGAAATCTGAACCCTGTGACCCAAGCAGACCAAACTGACGGGCGTAGGTCGCAAGCTGCGAACGCTCATTGGGTGCCTGCTGACACTGGGCAACTTCCATCGCCTCACCGCCGCATTCGGCAAAGTGCGCCAGCAGTCTTTTCAGCCATTTAGCAGAAAGATTATACCGCCCCGGATGGGCCAGCACGGCCTTACCGCCAGAATGATGAATCACATCAATAGCTTGTTTTATTGTACACCACTGTGGGGGAACGTATCCGGTTTTCCCGCGCGCCAGATACTTTTTAAAGACATTCGCCATGGTCGTCGCCTTACCGGCGTCCACCAGAAAACGGGCGAAATGGCCGCGCGTCACCGCCCCACCGTTCGCCAGCTTTCGCGCGCCTTCCAGCGCACCGGGAATATGCGCTTTTTCCAGACGTTCGCCAATCATCTCCGCGCGTTGATTGCGGCGTGTTTTTTGTTCCTGCAAAAAAGCACGCATGGCCGGATGTTCTGTATCGATATTCAGGCCAACGATATGAATTTCGTGGTTTTCCCAGACCGTCGAGATCTCGACCCCGGCCACCAGATCCACCGCCAGTCCGCTGCGGGCAATCTCGGCGCGCGCGGCGGGAATGCCGTCAGTGGTATCGTGATCGGTTATTGCCAGCGTGCCGACACGCATTTCAACGGCGCGATGGACCAGGGCTTCGGGTGTCAGCAGGCCATCTGAAGCCTGCGTATGGCTGTGTAAATCATAAATTACGGCGTAGGTGGTATCGCTCAAAGCACTTCCCATAACAGGTTGGAGACATCCGAAGCCCCTATGATACCGACTAACCGTGAAATACTGAAATCAGGGGTTGACAACACGCCATCGAACTAGTTAACTAGTACGCAAGTTCACACGAGAAAGGTATCTGAAAATGACAGCACATTTCGCTCTGCACGGTTGGTGGCGTACTTCCTGATCTTCGGGCAGTGTCACGCGTCTGCGAAATGCAAACAGATACCCGGCCCGCTACCCAGCGGGCTTTTTTTTGAACAGAATATGAGAACAACAACATGCAAACAGCCAAACCTCATCTCGAACTGCTGACCTGCGAGGCGGCCTATCGCCATAACCCTACCGCGCTGTTTCATCAGGTGTGCGGCGCACGTCCCGCGACGCTGCTGCTGGAGTCAGCTGATATCGACAGTAAGGACGACCTCAAAAGCCTGCTGCTGGTTGACAGCGCGCTGCGCATTACCGCGTTAGGTGACACCGTCACTATCAGGGCGTTGTCTGACAATGGCGCGTCGCTCCTGCCGCTGCTGGATGCGGCGCTGCCTTCAGGCATTGAAAATGAACGCCACCCGGACCTGCGTATTCTGCATTTCCCGCCGGTGAGCCAGCTGCTGGATGAGGATGCCCGCCTCTGCTCGCTCTCCGTTTTTGACGCCTTTCGCCTGCTGCAAAATCTGGTGGCCGTGCCGGAAGTTGAGCGCGAAGCAATGTTTTTTGGCGGGCTGTTTGCTTACGACCTGGTTGCTGGCTTTGAAGATTTACCGGAAACCGAGCAGGGAAACCGCTGCCCGGACTACTGTTTCTACCTGGCCGAAACCCTGCTGGTGATCGACCATCAGAAAAAATATACCCGCATCCAGGCCAGCCTTTTCACTCCGTCTGAGTCTGAGAAAAATCGCCTCGCGCAGCGCATCGCCCAACTGCAACAGCAGATGTCAGAAGCACCGCCCGCGCTCCCGGTGCAGCGTGTTGAAAAGATGACCTGCGAGGTGAGTCAGACCGACGATCAGTACGGCGCGGTGGTACGTCAGATGCAAAAAGCGATTCGTGCCGGGGAGATTTTCCAGGTAGTGCCGTCCCGTCGCTTCTCACTGCCCTGCCCGTCGCCGCTGGCGGCTTACGATGTACTGAAAAAGAGCAACCCAAGCCCGTACATGTTCTTTATGCAGGACAATGATTTCACCCTGTTTGGCGCGTCGCCGGAAAGCTCCCTCAAGTACGACGCCACCAGCCGCCAGATTGAGATCTACCCGATAGCGGGAACCCGTCCACGCGGCCGTCGTGCCGATGGCTCCCTGGACCGCGATCTCGACAGCCGCATCGAACTTGAAATGCGTACCGACCATAAAGAGCTCTCCGAACACCTGATGCTGGTTGACCTGGCGCGTAACGATCTGGCACGCATTTGTACGCCTGGCAGCCGCTACGTGGCGGACCTGACCAAAGTCGACCGCTACTCCTTCGTCATGCACCTGGTATCCCGCGTGGTGGGTGAACTGCGCCACGACCTCGACGTTCTGCATGCCTACCGCGCCTGCATGAACATGGGCACCCTGAGCGGCGCGCCGAAAGTCCGCGCCATGCAGCTGATCGCCGAAGCGGAAGGACGCCGTCGCGGCAGCTACGGTGGTGCCGTGGGCTATTTCACCGCTCACGGTGACCTTGATACCTGCATCGTGATCCGCTCCGCCTACGTTGAGGACGGCATTGCCACCGTCCAGGCCGGAGCCGGGATTGTGCTGGATTCTGTTCCGCAGTCGGAAGCCGACGAAACCCGCAGTAAAGCGCGCGCGGTACTGCGCGCCATTGCTACCGCACACCATGCACAGGAGATTTTCTGATGGCTGACATTCTGCTGCTCGATAATATCGACTCCTTTACCTACAACCTGGCAGATCAGCTGCGTGCGAATGGTCACAATGTCGTTATCTATCGCAACCACGTTCCGGCCCAGACGCTAATTGACCGTCTGGCGACCATGCAAAACCCGGTGCTGATGCTCTCCCCGGGCCCAGGCGCACCGAGCGAAGCAGGCTGTATGCCTGAGCTGTTGACCCGTATGCGCGGCAAGCTGCCGATTATCGGCATCTGCCTCGGCCACCAGGCGATTGTCGAAGCCTACGGCGGTTACGTGGGTCAGGCGGGGGAGATCCTCCATGGTAAAGCGTCAAGTATTGAACATGACGGTCAGGCGATGTTTGCCGGTCTGCCGAACCCGCTTCCGGTAGCGCGTTACCACTCGCTGGTCGGCAGCAACATTCCGGCCGGGCTGACCATTAACGCCTCGTTTGAAGGGATGGTGATGGCGGTGCGTCACGATGCGGATCGCGTCTGCGGGATGCAGTTCCACCCGGAATCTATCCTGACGTCCAACGGCGCGCGTCTGCTGGAGCAAACGCTCGACTGGGCGCTACAAAAGCTGGAGCAGACCAACACCCTGCAACCGATTCTGGAAAAACTGTATCAGGCTCAGACCCTGAGCCAGCAGGAAAGCCATCAGCTGTTCTCCGCTGTCGTGCGCGGCGAGCTGAAGCCTGAGCAGCTGGCCGCTGCGCTGGTGAGCATGAAGGTACGTGGCGAAAGCCCGCAGGAGATCGCCGGCGCGGCAACCGCGCTGCTGGAAAATGCCGCCCCGTTCCCGCGCCCGGACTATCCATTTGCCGATATTGTCGGGACCGGTGGCGACGGCAGTAACAGTATCAATATTTCCACCGCCAGCGCCTTTGTGGCCGCGGCATGCGGTCTGAAGGTGGCGAAACACGGCAACCGCAGCGTGTCCAGCCGTTCAGGATCGTCCGACCTGCTGGCGGCTTTCGGTATCAACCTGGACATGAACGCCGAGCGTTCCCGTGAAGCGCTGGATGACCTGGGCGTCTGTTTCCTGTTCGCGCCGAAGTATCACACCGGTTTCCGCCACGCGATGCCGGTTCGCCAGCAGCTCAAAACCCGTACGCTGTTTAACGTGCTCGGTCCACTCATTAACCCGGCGCACCCGCCGCTGGCGCTGATTGGCGTTTACAGCCCGGAACTGGTCCTGCCGATTGCGGAGACGCTGCGCGTCCTCGGTTACCAACGCGCCGCCGTGGTACACAGCGGCGGGATGGATGAAGTTTCCCTGCATGCGCCCACGCTGGTGGCGGAACTGAATAACGGCGAAGTGCTGAACTATCAGCTTGAGGCCGCTGACTTCGGGTTGACCCCGTACCATCAGGACGCCCTGGCGGGCGGCACGCCGGAAGAAAACCGTGACATTCTCACGCGCTTATTACAAGGTAAAGGTGAGGCCGCCCATGAGGCCGCCGTGGCGGCCAACGTAGCCATGCTGATGCGTTTACATGGCGAGGAAGATCTGAAAGCCAACGCCCAAAAAGTTCTGGACGTACTGCGCTCCGGTGCAGCTTACGATCGCGTTACCGCACTTGCGGCAAGAGGGTAAATAATGCAGACCGTTTTAGCGAAAATCGTCGCCGATAAGGCCATCTGGGTGGAAGCCCGTAAGCAACAGCAGCCGCTCGCCAGTTTTCAGAATGACGTCGTTCCGAGCAGCCGTCGTTTTTATGATGCGCTCCAGGGCGCGCGTACCGCGTTTATTCTGGAGTGTAAAAAAGCGTCTCCGTCCAAAGGCGTGATCCGCGACGATTTCGACCCGGCGCGTATTGCCGGTATCTACAAGCATCATGCGTCTGCCATTTCTGTGCTGACGGATGAGAAATATTTCCAGGGCAGCTTCGATTTTCTGCCCGTTGTCAGCGGCATCGCGCCGCAGCCGATTCTGTGCAAAGACTTTATTATCGACCCGTATCAGATCTGGCTGGCGCGCTTTTACCAGGCAGATGCCTGCCTGCTGATGCTCTCCGTTCTGGATGACGAGCAGTATCGCCAGCTCTCCGCCGTCGCGCACAGCCTGAATATGGGCGTACTGACCGAAGTGAGCAACGAAGAGGAGCTGGAGCGCGCCATCGCGCTGGAAGCCAAAGTGGTCGGCATTAACAACCGCGACCTGCGCGACCTGTCGATTGACCTCAACCGTACGCGCCAGCTTGCGCCGCGTCTGGGCGCGGGCGTCACGGTGATCAGCGAATCCGGGATTAACAGCTACGCTCAGGTGCGCGAACTCAGCCACTTTGCCAACGGTTTCCTGATAGGTTCCGCAATGATGGAACACGAAGACCTTAATGCGGCCGTGCGCCGCGTGCTGTTGGGTGAGAACAAAGTCTGCGGCCTGACCCGTGAACAGGATGCGCAGGCCGCATATGAAGCGGGCGCAATCTATGGTGGTCTGATCTTTGTTGAGTCCTCTCCTCGCGCCGTTAATGAGGAACAGGCGCGCAAGGTGGTGGCGGCTGCGCCTCTGAGCTACGTGGGCGTGTTCCGCAATGCGGATATTAACGACGTTGCGGCAAAAGCGGACGCGTTATCCCTGAGCGCGGTCCAGCTGCACGGCGATGAAGATCAGGCGTACATCGATGCTCTGCGACATGTTCTGGCGCCTCAGGTTCAGATCTGGAAAGCGCAAAGCGTTGGCGCCACCCTGCCCGCGCGTAACCTGAAGCATGTTGATAAATACGTGCTCGACAACGGCCAGGGCGGCACGGGGCAGCGTTTTGACTGGTCACTGCTGCGTGGCGAAGTGCTGGACAATGTCCTGCTGGCGGGGGGATTAAGCCCCGATAACTGTGTGGAAGCGGCCAAAACCGGCTGCGCAGGCCTCGATTTCAATTCAGGCGTAGAGTCCCAACCGGGCATTAAAGACGCCAGCAAGCTGGCATCGGTATTTAAAACTCTGCGTGCATATTAAGGAAGAGAAGATGACGACATTACTTAACCCGTATTTTGGTGAGTTCGGTGGGATGTATGTCCCACAAATCCTGATGCCCGCGCTGCGCCAGCTGGAAGAAGCGTTCGTGAGCGCACAGAAAGATCCGGCGTTTCAGGCGGAGTTTACTGACCTGCTGAAAAACTACGCCGGTCGTCCGACTGCGCTGACAAAGTGCCGCAACCTGACCGAAGGCACTAAAACTACGCTGTATCTTAAGCGTGAAGATCTGCTGCACGGTGGCGCGCATAAAACTAACCAGGTGCTTGGCCAGGCGCTGCTCGCGAAGCAGATGGGTAAAACCGAAATCATCGCCGAAACCGGCGCGGGGCAGCACGGTGTGGCCTCAGCGCTCGCCAGCGCCCTGCTCGGTCTGAAATGCCGCATTTACATGGGGGCGAAGGACGTTGAGCGCCAGTCGCCAAACGTGTTCCGTATGCGTCTTATGGGGGCGGAAGTGATCCCGGTGCACAGCGGTTCTGCCACGCTGAAAGATGCCTGTAATGAAGCGCTTCGCGACTGGTCTGGCAGCTACGAAACCGCCCACTACATGCTCGGTACCGCCGCGGGCCCGCACCCGTTCCCGACCATCGTGCGTGAATTCCAGCGCATGATCGGCGAAGAGACTAAAGCGCAGATCCTCGAAAAAGAGGGTCGCCTGCCGGATGCGGTGATCGCCTGCGTTGGCGGCGGATCTAACGCCATCGGCATGTTTGCCGATTTTATCGACGAAACCAGCGTTGGGCTGATTGGCGTTGAGCCTGCCGGCCACGGTATTGAAACGGGCGAGCATGGTGCGCCGCTGAAGCATGGCCGCGTGGGGATCTACTTCGGCATGAAGGCCCCGATGATGCAGACCGATGAAGGGCAGATTGAAGAGTCTTACTCAATCTCTGCCGGGCTGGATTTCCCGTCCGTAGGGCCGCAGCACGCGTTCCTGAACAGCACCGGCCGCGCGGATTATGTCTCCATCACAGATGACGAAGCGCTGGAGGCCTTCAAAACGCTGTGCCGCAATGAAGGGATCATCCCGGCGCTGGAGTCTTCCCACGCGCTGGCGCACGCGCTGAAAATGATGAAGGAAAACCCGGAAAAAGAGCAGCTGCTGGTGGTAAACCTTTCCGGGCGCGGTGACAAAGATATCTTCACCGTTCACGATATTCTGAAAGCACGAGGGGAAATCTGATGGAACGCTACGACAACGCATTTGCACAACTGAAAGCTCGCCAGGAAGGCGCCTTCGTTCCCTTCGTGACGCTGGGCGACCCCGGCCCGGAGCAGTCGCTGAAGATTATCGACACCCTGATTGATGCCGGTGCCGACGCGCTGGAGCTCGGTATTCCGTTCTCCGATCCGCTGGCGGATGGCCCGACCATTCAGAACGCAACGCTACGCGCGTTTGCCGCGGGCGTGACGCCGAGCCAGTGCTTTGAAATGCTGGCGGCGATCCGTCAGAAGCACCCGACCATTCCGATCGGCCTGCTGATGTACGCCAACCTGGTGTTCAGCCGCGGTATTGATGCGTTTTACGCAGAGTGCGCCCGCGTGGGCGTTGACTCCGTGCTGGTGGCTGACGTGCCCGTTGAAGAGTCTGCGCCATTCCGTCAGGCGGCAATGCGCCACAACGTCGCGCCGATTTTCATCTGTCCACCGAATGCCGATGACGATCTGTTGCGCCAGATTGCCTCTTACGGACGAGGTTACACCTACCTGCTCTCCCGTGCGGGCGTCACCGGTGCGGAAAACAAAGCCGCGCTGCCGCTGCATCATCTGGTGGAGAAGCTGGCAGAATACCATGCTGCACCGCCGCTTCAGGGCTTTGGCATTTCTTCACCGGATCAGGTTACTGCGGCGATTGACGCGAAAGCCGCCGGAGCCATTTCCGGTTCGGCTATCGTGAAAATTATCGAGAAGAACGTGGATAAGCCAGAGCAGATGCTGGCTGAGTTACACGCATTCGTCACATCCATGAAAGCGGCCACGCGCAAGGCGTAACCGTTAACACCGTCTGGCCCCGGCGTCAGGCGGTTTTCCCTTCTCTCTTCCTGAAAGAAGCAGGTCAAAATTGATCCTGTCGATATTTTCGGTGTGAATGACTTTCCAAACTTTCGCGTAAGCGTATGATCTGGGCTCTTTTTAGCGTTACCCTTCTGAGTTCAGAGGTTATTCATGTCATGGCATTCCTTCAAACAGACTTACCTGGTTAAGTTCTGGTCACCTGTTCCGGCCGTTATCGCGGCAGGCATTCTCTCTACTTATTATTTCGGTATTACCGGCACCTTCTGGGCTGTTACGGGCGAGTTTACCCGCTGGGGTGGGCAGCTATTACAGCTGGCAGGCGTCCATGCCGAAGAGTGGGGCTACTTCAAACTGATCCATCTTGAGGGCACACCGCTGACCCGCATCGACGGGATGATGATCATTGGCATGTTCGGCGGCTGTTTTGCGGCCGCGCTGTGGGCCAACAACGTTAAGTTGCGCATGCCGAAAAGCCGCATCCGCATTATGCAGGCCGTGGTCGGCGGCATCATTGCCGGGTTTGGCGCCCGCCTGGCGATGGGCTGTAATCTGGCCGCGTTCTTTACCGGTATTCCGCAGTTCTCGCTGCATGCCTGGTTCTTTGCCGTCGCCACCGCCATCGGCTCCTACTTCGGTGCTAAATTCACCCTGCTGCCGCTGTTCCGCATTCCGGTGAAAATGACGAAAGTTAGCGCTGCCTCTCCGTTAACGCAAAAACCCGATCAGGCGCGTCGTCGCTTCCGCCTCGGTATGCTGGTCTTTTTTGCCATGGTTGCCTGGGCGATTTGCACGGCGATGAATCAGCCAAAACTTGGCCTGGCCATGCTGTTCGGCGTCGGTTTTGGTCTGCTGATTGAACGCGCGCAGATCTGCTTTACCTCCGCGTTTCGCGATATGTGGATCACCGGACGCACCATGATGGCGAAGGCGATCATTGCCGGTATGGCCGTGAGCGCGATCGGCATCTTCAGCTACGTTCAGCTCGGCGTGGAACCGAAAATCATGTGGGCGGGCCCAAATGCCGTCATTGGCGGGCTGCTGTTTGGTTTTGGCATCGTGCTGGCGGGCGGGTGTGAAACCGGCTGGATGTATCGCGCTGTGGAAGGCCAGGTGCATTACTGGTGGGTGGGTCTGGGTAACGTGATTGGCTCTACAATTCTGGCCTACTACTGGGATGACGTCTCTCCGGTACTGGCAACAAACTGGGACAAGGTCAACCTGCTGAATACCTTTGGTCCACTCGGGGGGCTCCTGGTGACCTACGCCCTGCTGCTTATCGCCTTCTTACTGGTTGTTGCACAAGAGAAGCGCTTCTTCCGACGCGCCACCGCCAAAACTGAAACTCAGGAGAATGCCGCATGAAAGAGATCGTGCCTGATTATCGTCTCGATATGGTGGGTGAACCTTGCCCTTACCCGGCCGTCGCCACGCTTGAAGCGCTACCGCAGCTAAAGAAAGGTGAAATTCTGGAAGTGGTGAGCGATTGCCCCCAGTCGATCAATAACATTCCTCTTGATGCCAAAAATCACGGCTATACCGTGCTGGATATCCAGCAGGACGGACCAACCATTCGTTATTTAATTCAGAAGTGACTTCACGATCTAAAAAGGCCTCTCAGAGGCCTTTTCTAGTTTACTGGCTTTGGCCACCGTCGTCGTCTGAGCTTCGGCAGGCATGAATGAATGGTGAGACGTGTTCCGCAAACGGAACAGATAGCACCGTGAGGTAGGCTATGTGCTGGGCTGAACGTCGTGAACTGAAACTGTTTACCTGCACAAACCGGACACTCAAATTTGATGTTGGGGATATCCCCTCCAGCCAGGTGTATGGAACAACCACCATACAGCAATCACCGGCTGACAGGGGATATATCTTCTGTCAGAAACGATAGCCTGCTGAGAACATAAATACCCACGGATCCAGACGGGTATTGATACTTTGCTGCTGCCCGTCAGCTTTAAAGCGCACGTCCGTATCAATGTCCATATACCAGACCGAGGCGTTGATCAGCCAGTCACGGTTAATCAGATAATCCAGACCAACCTGCCCCGCCATGCCCCACGAGTCTTTCAGGCTGAGATCGGAGAGCCCGGCCTCTTTACCGGTATCGTTAAATTTCTCATCAAAGAAGGTGGTGTAGTTAACGCCTGCACCAATATAAGGGCGCACCTTGCTGCTGGAATCGCCGAAGTACCACTGCGCCATCAGCGTTGGTGGCAAATGGTGCACCGTGGCAATGTCCCCGGTCGGTCCTAAACCGACGCGGTGACGGAATGGCGTGGCGGCTAAAAGCTCGACGCCAACGTTATCCGTTGCCATATACGTAAACGTCAGGCCTAACTGGGTGTTATTGCTGACGTTAAACCCGCCCATACCCAGTACATTATCGGACCCTTCCGTTGGACGTACCGTTGCCGAACCGGCACGAATAAAGAATTCGCCTGCTTCATGCGCGTACGCGCCGCCAGAGAGACTGCTTAAGATAAGGGCTGCCACCGCTAATTTTTTCATATCCGCTCCATCGTTGTGGTTTTAATTGCGGAGGAGAATATACTCACAAATGAGTAATAAGTGATCTAACACAGATCACATTAAAACCAGTAAGTTAACATTCATTGATCTAGGTTAATTTTTGATGACACCTCATAAAGCAATAAGTTGTTACCGCGTCAATTTTTGGCATTTCATGGTTACAAAATTTTCTGTCTTCCCTCTCTTGCGCTTCCTGTAGCGGCTGGATAATTTATCGCTCTCACAATGTGATTTGATGCGTTCTACTTTTGCAGGTGTGCCATGAGTGATCATAACCCGTGCATGACGTGCGGAGCCTGTTGTGCGTATTTTCGAGTCTCTTTCTACTGGGCTGAAGCCAGCGATGGCGGCGGCACCGTTCCGGTTGATCTCACTGAACCCTTAACCCCTTTTCTGCGCTGTATGCGCGGCACCAACCAAAAACAGAGCCGCTGTGTGGCACTGCAAGGTGAGCCTGGGGTATCCACCCGCTGTTCCATTTACGCGGATCGCCCCAGCCCGTGTCGCACTTTCGCGATGTCGGGAAAGGATGGGCAGGTCAATGAGGCATGCAATCGCGCCCGCGCCCGCTATGGATTACCGCCGCTTTACAAAGATATGCTTTTCCATACAAGCCTTGATGCTGCCACCAGCGTGTTATCCGGTGTACAATTGCCGGCTAATTAACACCTGCAATACTCAAGGAGAGTGCATGTCTATCACGGCGAAGTCTGTCTACCGTGACACGGGAAATTTTTTCCGCAATCAGTTCATTACCTTTTTACTGATCGCGTTGTTGTGCGCCTTTATTACGGTGGTGCTGGGTCATGCGTTCTCACCCAGTGATGAACAGATTGCCACGCTGAGCCAGGGGGAAAATCTTGCAGGCAGCGCAGGGTTGTTTGACCTTGTACAGAATATGACGCCAGAGCAACAGCAAATCTTGCTGCGCGCATCTGCGGCATCTACCTTCTCGGGCCTGATTGGCAACGCCATTCTGGCGGGTGGCGTGTTGCTGATGATCCAGCTGGTGACTGCCGGCCAACGCGTCAGCGCGTTACGTGCAATCGGGGCCAGCGCTCCGGTGCTGCCAAAACTGTTTATCCTCATCTTCCTTACCACGCTGCTGGTCCAGATGGGGATAATGTTGGTTGTCGTTCCGGGCGTGCTGCTGGCTATCGTGCTTTCATTCGCGCCAGTAATGGTTGTGCAGGACAAAATGGGCATTTTCACCGCCATGCGCAGCAGCATCAGGCTCGCATGGGCCAATATGCGACTGGTCGCCCCGGCCGTTATCAGCTGGCTGCTGGCCAAAACTCTGCTGTTGCTGTTTGCGCCGAATTTTGCGGTGTTAACGCCAAACGTCGGAGCGGTTGTCGCCAATACGCTGAGCAATCTGATTTCAGCCGTGCTGCTGGTCTATTTGTTCCGCCTGTACATGTTAATTCGTCAGTAACTGGGATCGCAGAATGAAGCAGTTTCTTGATTTTTTACCGCTGATCGTATTTTTCGCTTTTTATAAGCTGTACAACATTTATGCCGGCACGCTGGCGCTGATTGTGGCAACGGCTGTGGTGCTGATTTACAGCTGGGTTCGCTATCGCAAAGTTGAAAAGATGGCGCTCATCACCTTCCTGATGGTGGCGGTGTTTGGAGGTCTGACGTTGTTCTTCCACAATGATGAATTTATCAAATGGAAGGTCACGGTGATTTACGGCCTGTTTGCGGGCGCACTCCTCATCAGCCAGTGGGTGATGAAGAAGCCGCTGATCCAGCGCATGCTGGGGAAAGAACTGACCCTGCCACAGGCTGTGTGGGGGCGTCTGAATATCGCCTGGGCGCTATTTTTTATTCTGTGTGGTCTGGCGAATATCTATATCGCATTCTGGCTGCCGCAGAATATCTGGGTCAACTTCAAGGTGTTTGGCCTGACGGCGCTGACTCTTATCTTCACCCTGCTCAGCGGCGTTTATATTTATCGCCACATGCCGCAGGATGACAAGCACTGATCCTTCTGGCCAGATCGCCACGCGGTCTGGCCTCTTTTCCCGCCTTCTCTTTTCTCTACATCCTTCCTGCGAAAATGTCTGAATCATGAAGATTTTATGGAGTTTGCTGTCACTTTATTGTAATGAGAATGACTATCATTAATATTCGTCATCGCATTTTTAACAAATGGAAATGAGTTGATGAATAACATAATAAGATTTGCCCCGGCTACACTTACGCTCGCCATTCTTTCAACGCTTTATCAGAGCGCACACGCAGCGGAAGATCCTCTCGCCGATGGTGAAACAATGGTTGTTCAGGCCACCGCTGAAGAGGCGCTGAAGCAACAGCCGGGGGTTTCCATCATCACGGCAAAGGACATAGAAAAGGATCCACCGGTGAACGATCTTTCTGAAATTATTCGCAAAATGCCCGGGGTTAACCTCACCGGAAACAGCGCGACAGGCAGCCGCGGTAACAACCGCCAGATCGACATCCGCGGTATGGGGCCGGAGAACACGCTGATTCTGATTGACGGTGTGCCGGTGTCGTCACGTAACTCGGTGCGCTACAGCTGGCGCGGGGAGCGCGACACCCGCGGGGATACCAACTGGGTTCCGCCAGAGATGGTTGAGCGCATTGAAGTGCTCCGGGGACCTGCTGCCGCCCGCTATGGTTCGGGGGCGGCCGGCGGCGTCGTCAACATCATTACCAAACGCCCGACCAACGACTGGCACGGCTCGCTCTCCCTGTACACTAACCAGCCTGAAAATGATAAAGAGGGAGCGACGAAACGCGCTAATTTTGATCTGAGCGGCCCCCTTGCGGGCGATGCGTTAACGATGCGCCTGTACGGGAATATCAACAAAACTGACGCAGATGCTCAGGACATCAACACCGCGCAAAACGGCTCTTACGCCGCCGGACGTGAAGGCGTGCGCAACAAGGACATTAATGCCCTGCTCTCCTGGAAACTCACGCCACAGCAGATTATCGATTTCGACTACAGCTACAGCCGCCAGGGCAATATCTACGCGGGTGATACTCAATACAGCAACAGCAACGTCAGCCCTGACGGTCTGGTGTCGTCCCTGTATGGACACGAAACGAACCGAATGTACCGCCAGTCCTATGGCATTACGCACAACGGCATCTGGGACTGGGGCCAGTCTAAGTTCGGTGTTTATTATGAAAAGACCAACAACACCCGCCTGGAAGAAGGCTCTACGGGCAAAGTTGAGGGGATGATCAATAGCGATAAATACGATACCAGCCGGCTGGAGTCATACCGTTCAACGGGTGAACTGAACATTCCTTTCTTCTGGCTGGTCGAACAGACGCTAACCGTGGGTGCAGAATGGAACCGTGATGAACTGAACGATCCGGCCTCAATGCAGGCGACAAATGTGTCGGGAGAAGTGATTAACGGCGTTCCCGGTACGGCTTCTGAGCGCAACAGCAAAAACAGCGCTGACCTCACTGGCATCTATCTTGAGGACAATATTGAAGCGCGCCAGGGCACCAACCTGATCCCAGGGCTCCGCTTTGATTATCACAATCAGTTTGGCAGCAACTGGAGTCCTAGCCTGAACCTCTCTCAGGATTTGGGTGACATGTTCAAAGTTAAAGCGGGTATCGCTCGGGTATTTAAAGCGCCAAACCTGTATCAATCCAGCGAAGGCTATCTGCTTTCCACCCGCGGCAATGGCTGCCCGAACAACGTTTCCGAAGGAAGCTGTTACCTGTTAGGTAATCCGGATCTGGATCCTGAAATCAGCGTGAACAAAGAGATTGGCCTGGCCTTTGCGCTGGAAGGCTACGAGGCTGGCATAACCTGGTTCCGCAACGATTACAAAAACAAGATTGTTTCAGGAACGGACGTGCTGGGCCAGACAAGCAGCGGCGCAAATATCCTTCAGTGGCAGAACGGAGGAAAGGCTGTTGTTGAGGGGCTGGAAGGCAACCTCACCGTCCCGGTTATCCGCGACACGCTAACCTGGCGTACCAATGCGACGTATATGATTCAGTCTGAAAGTAAGGACACCGGCAACCCTCTGTCGATTATCCCAAAATATACCGTCAACACGATGCTCGACTGGCAGGTTAACAGCAAACTTTCAGCGAACCTTAGCTGGACGATGTATGGCCGCCAGAAGCCAAGAGAAAATGCTGAAATCCGCAAAGAGCAGAATGCAATGTCAGATAAAGAGATTGGCGCCTATTCCATCGTTGGGATCGGTAGTAACTATCAACTGACAAAAGATCTCCGCCTGAATGCCGGGATCAGCAACCTCTTTGATAAGCAGATTTACCGAGAAAATGACGGTGCATCGACCTATAACGAACCAGGCCGTGCGTATTACGCCGGCGTGACACTGTCCTTCTGACCCTAAGGCGCCTGCTCGGCGGGCGCTAACCCTATTCTCTCCAGCCAGAAATCATAGTAGCATCCCGCCTGAAGTCTTCAGTTACGAGTTTAAAACAATGACAACAAATGACGCCCCACAGGGCGAACTAGTTTTACGCACACTGGCAATGCCTGCGGATACGAATGCCAATGGCGATATTTTTGGCGGCTGGTTGATGTCGCAGATGGATATGGGCGGTGCAATCCTGGCAAAAGAGATTGCACACGGGCGCGTGGTGACAGTCCGGGTCGATGGCATGACCTTTCTGCGCCCTGTCGCGGTGGGGGACGTGGTGTGCTGTTACGCACGCTGCGTAAAACGCGGCAATACGTCTGTCTCCATCAACATTGAAGTATGGGTGAAAAAAGTCTCTTCTGAGCCGATTGGTCAGCGCTATAAGGCGACGGAGGCATTATTCATCTATGTGGCGGTGGATAGCGACGGTAAGCCCCGCCAGCTCCCACGGAGCTGATCCTCAGGTAAAAAAAAGCCTCCTTGCGGAGGCTTCTTTTATTCCATCTGTGCCCCGCCGTTCAGGCGGAAGACAATGTTCACAATCAACCCATTGCCGGGTTTACCGGCTTCATAGCGCCACCTGCGCATGGCCGATTTAACTTCGCGTTCAAACATATTCGCCGGCTGTGCGGACAGGATTTCCACGTTATCGACACGTCCGTCGGCCGTAACGTCGAATTTCACCCGTACACGCCCTTCAATACGTAACGCCTGAGCACGTGCCGGGTACTGCGGCTGGTTACGGCTCAGCGCGCGCGGGCCTGCGGGCGCCGTTACCGTCGGTTTTGTCGCGGTCGTGGTGTTATTCATCAGCGGACGTGACGGGGCGGCATTTTCAACCGGCTGCGTGGCGCGTGGCTCAACCGGACGCACTTCGCGTTTCGGACGCTCTTCCACCTTTTTGACCGGTTTGGGTTTTGGCTTCGGCTTAGGCTTCGGCTCCGGCTTATGGATCACTACCGGCGCTTCTTTCGGCGGTTCAGGAACCGGCTCGGGCTCTGGCTCCGGCTCGGGTTCAACAACGGGCTGTGGCGGCGGCGGCGCAACCTGCGGCGGCTCAAGATCCGCAGGCGATACCATGGTCACAGAAATTGGCTGCGCTGGCGCCGGCATTTCAATAACCTGATGAACCGAGGTATAGAGCAGACCCGCCACGACAGCACCGTGAATAACGACGGAAAGCAGCGTCGGCCATGGAAAGCGGCGAGGTAAATCAAGGGTCATCGAAGTCATAATCATCAACGTTAAAAAACCGAACCTCGATTTTAAATGCAAATAGCAATCATATTCAATAAGACACTTTGTCCTGGCGCAATTTAAGCGTACATGAGGGCAAAAAAGGGGCATCCAGATCAGGGTTTTAACATTGTTATTATCTTTACATTGCAGTCATTTGTGCTTTCACATAACGTAATTGTCACTTTTACCGGTTAAGGAGCTTTGCCGTGCTTTACGTGATTTACGCTGAAGATGTACCTGATTCTCTGGAAAAACGTCTTTCCGTTCGCCCTGCTCATCTGGCGCGTTTACAGTTGCTACAGGATGAAGGTCGGTTGCTGACCGCAGGCCCGATGCCTGCCGTTGACAGCAACGATCCGGGCGCGGCGGGTTTTACCGGCTCCACGGTGATTGCCGAGTTTGAATCTCTGGAAGCCGCGCAGGCCTGGGCAGAAGCAGACCCGTACGTCGCAGCCGGCGTGTACGAGAAAGTCACGGTTCGTCCGTATAAAAAAGTATTCTGAAACGAAAGGCTCCCTCGGGAGCCTTTTCTTCATTCAGTGCAGCGACGCCAGCCTCGCCGCAAATCCGACAAACAGCAGACCTATCAGCCCGTTCCCCAGCTTCGCCAGTTTCTTTTTGGTTTTGAGGTAACGCGTGACAAACGCGCCTGAGAAAATCAGGAAGCTCATGTACATGAAGCTGATCAGCTCAAGCGTTGTGGCGAGGATCAGGAACGACGTGCCGGTATTCTTCGCATTGACATCAATGAACTGCACGAAGAACGACACGTAAAAGAGAATCGCTTTCGGGTTCGTCAGGCTCAGCACCAGCGAACGCTTAAGGATAGCGCTTGCCGGTTCGGCGCTACTTTCGTGCGCATTTTTTTGACGCGTCATAACGGACCAGAGCATTTTTCCGCCCAGCCACAGCAGATAAAACGCGCCCAGATAGCGGACAATATTAAATAAAACCGGAGTGGTCTGGATCAACGCGGCGACGCCCGCCCAGGCCAGAAACATCAGCACGGCATCACCAATAAACACACCGGTGGCTGCCAGATAGCCTTTCTTAACGCCGTGGCCAATCCCTGTTTTCAGCACAAACAAGGTGTTCGGTCCTGGAACCAGCACGATAAAAAATGCGCCGACAACATAGGTCCAGAAATTCAGTACACCAAACTCCGCAAACACGTCTCACTCCTTTCGCTCAAAAACAGCGGGGATACCGGTAATTACGGTATCCCCTGAATCAGTTGCGCTATTGTACGCCGTTATAGCCATCAAGATAAGTCGCGGCCAGTTCGTTACCAAATAATAGGGCGTCTTTACTGTCCATGTCCGAAGACCATTTATCCTTCGCGTTGCCTGCGAACAATTCCTGCGACTTCGCATTTTCTTTTAGCTGATCGCGAATGCTTTGCGCGTATAC
Source organism: Enterobacter sp. Res13-Sevr-PEC09-46 (assembly GCF_015672585.1). Lineage (NCBI taxonomy): Bacteria > Pseudomonadati > Pseudomonadota > Gammaproteobacteria > Enterobacterales > Enterobacteriaceae > Enterobacter > Enterobacter sp. Res13-Sevr-PEC09-46. Next base: position 398,463 of record NZ_JADABR010000020.1, read on the forward strand.
ACTGGCTTCAGCCTCAGTCCGCCCTTCCGCGCGGTCAGCTTTGCCCCGGGCATAAAGCTCGCGGAACTGCGCCACGTTCAGCTGATAATTTTTCTGCACGCTGGAGGTGTAATTGCCGCCAGTAAAGCTGGACTGATGCGACACGAAATAAAACGCGTGCCGTTCGGGTGAGGTTTTGCTGCTGGCACAACCGCTTAATATCGCAATCCCAAAGAGTGCTGCCATTACTTTTCCGTTCATCCTTTTTTCCTTTAATAAAAATGTATTCCCCATGCGAAAACATAATCTGCCAATGAGGAAAATGACGAAAGTCCTAAATCTTCCCTGAGCGCATCCAGCGCCAAAAGTACAATAAAAATCCAGAGATAAGGATTCATCTTTTAATATCATGACGTTATGGGGACTTAGTATATCGCGGAAAGCAGATGGGAAGAGACTGCAAAAATTGATAGCCTGGATGTTTAATGGGCACCTTTACGGTGCCCTTCATGCTTTTCAGATGTCCTGGACCGCGAACAACAGCGCGTTACGGTGTCTGTTCAGGCCACATTTTCTGATGGCGTGGATACGCATATTGCGGCGGGATTGTGCTTCCAGCCAACGAGCCTTACGACGACTCACCTGTCGCAACATGCGCCAGCGCCCAACTTCAGTTCTACTGCGCTTCATGTCTACAACTCTTTCTCTAACAGAGATGCCATTATATGCCTAAGCAGGCGGCAAACCAGCGCTTTTATCTGCCGTTTTTATTTGCCAGATGAATCCTGATGCGTAAACTCATAACAATACGCTTTCAAAAGGATTTTTTATTTATGACAACCTTCTACACCGTGGTGAGTTGGCTGGTCATTTTAGGATACTGGCTGTTAATTGCCGGGGTGACGTTGCGCATTCTGATGAAACGCAGAGCGGTACCTTCCGCCATGGCCTGGCTTCTGATTATCTACATTCTGCCGCTGGTGGGCATCATCGCCTATCTCTCTTTCGGTGAACTTCATCTGGGTAAACGCCGCGCCGAACGCGCCCGCGCCATGTGGCCCTCCACGGCGAAATGGCTTGCCGACCTTAAAGCCTGCAAGCATATCTTCGCTGAAGAGAACAGTAGCGTGGCCGCATCTCTGTTCAAGCTGTGCGAACGCCGCCAGGGGATTGCTGGGGTAAAAGGCAATCAGCTGCAACTGATGACCTCTTCTGATGATGTGATGCAGGCGCTGATCCGTGATATCCAGCTCGCCCGGCATAATATCGAGATGGTGTTTTATATCTGGCAGCCGGGCGGCATGGCGGACCAGGTCGCCGAATCGCTAATGGCCGCTGCACGTCGCGGTATCCACTGCCGCCTGATGCTGGACTCCGCCGGCAGCGTGGCCTTTTTCCGTAGCCCGTGGGCAGGCATGATGCGCAACGCCGGTATCGAGGTGGTCGAGGCGCTAAAAGTGAATCTTTTCCGCGTCTTTCTGCGCCGCATGGATCTCCGCCAGCACCGGAAAATGGTTCTGATCGATAACTACATTGCCTACACCGGCAGCATGAACATGGTTGACCCCCGCTTCTTCAAGCAGGATTCCGGCGTGGGGCAATGGATCGATCTGATGGCGCGGATGGAGGGACCGATCGCGACCTCAATGGGCATCGTCTACTCCTGCGACTGGGAAATTGAAACCGGTAAACGCATTCTTCCCCCGCCGCCGGATGGCAATATCATGCCGTTTGAGGAAGCCAGCGGGCACACTATCCACACTATCGCCTCCGGTCCTGGCTTCCCGGAAGATCTGATCCATCAGGCACTGCTGACCGCCGCGTACTCCGCGCGGGAATATCTGATCATGACCACGCCCTATTTCGTTCCCAGCGACGACCTTCTGCATGCCATCTGTACAGCGGCACAGCGCGGAGTGGATGTGAGCATTATTATGCCGCGCAAGAACGATTCGCTGCTGGTGGGATGGGCAAGCCGCGCGTTCTTTAGTGAGCTGCTGGCCGCAGGCGTTAAAATTTATCAGTTCGAAGGCGGCCTGTTACACACCAAGAGCGTGCTGGTGGACGGAGAGCTGAGCCTGGTGGGTACCGTCAACCTCGATATGCGCAGTCTGTGGCTGAATTTTGAAATTACGCTGGTCATTGATGACGCCGGGTTCGGTGGCGATCTGGCTGCGGTTCAGGACGATTATATCTCCCGCTCACGCCTGCTGGACGCCAGACTGTGGGCGAAACGTCCGCTGTGGCAGCGAATTGCCGAACGACTGTTTTACTTCTTTAGTCCGTTGCTGTAAAACGTGCCCAACGATGTTTAACAGGTAGTCATCATGGAAATGGATCTGAACAATCGCCTGACCGAAGACGAAACGCTCGAACAGGCCTACGATATTTTTCTCGAGCTGGCGGTCGATAATCTCGACCCTGCTGACGTCATTCTTTTCAACCTGCAATTCGAAGAGCGTGGCGGTGCTGAGCTGTTCGATCCGGCTGAAGACTGGGCCGAACACGTCGATTTTGATCTCAACCCGGACTTCTTCGCCGAGGTGGTGATTGGCCTGGCAGATGAAGACGGCGGAGAAATTAACGACATCTTTGCCCGCGTCCTGCTGTGCCGCGAGAAAGATCACAAACTGTGCCATATTCTCTGGCGCGAATAATAAAAAAGGCTGCCCGCGCAGCCTTTTTTATTTAATCCGGTAAGGCATTTCCACAGCGGTGACAAAACCGCGCGCCGGGTTCATGATTCCCCTGCTGACAATTCGGACATTTGCGTTGCTGCTTGCTGTTCTGGAAGGCGCTACTCATATGGGTGGTAATTAACCCCGTCGGAATCGCTATCACCGAATAGCCGATCAGGATAAGAACCGATGCCACAATACGTCCGAGCGGCGTATGCGGGGTAATATCGCCATAGCCCACGGTGGTCACCGTGACGATAGCCCAGTAAACAGACGCATTAAGCGTGGTAAACCCGTATTTCGGCCCTTCGATTAAATACATAAGGGAGCCAAAAACGATCATCACGATAGCAATAAACGAATAGAAGAGAATCAGCTGGTGGCGGGCGCTGACAATGGCAACCCAAAAAACCCGCAGCGACGGCATAAAGCGCAGCAGTTTGAGAATCCGTAACACACGAATCGCCCGCATTGCACGCCAGGCAAACACATAATTCAAGCTGATCTCAGGCCACAGCCACATGACATACAGCGGCAGGATGGTGGCTAAATCAATAAATCCCCAGAAGCTGAAAACGTATTTCGCCGGATTTGGCCAGCTAATGACCCTCAGCACATATTCCGCAGTAAACACCAGCGTGACAATCAATTCCAGCCAGACGAAAACGTGCCACTCCTCATACGTCATGTGGTACTGCGTTCCGGCGCCGGATTCGATAAAGATAATAATGACGCTAATCAGCGCAAATAAACCACACAGACCTTCGAAGCGGCGACCGGAAACCGTTTCAGGATCAAATAAAAGGTGATACAGCCGCTGGCGGGCCGACGTGAATAATCGCGACACATTAACCTCGAAAAATAAGGGCTGACATCATGTCAGCCCTTGCGATTATAACGGGTCTACTTTCAGGCAGGAAACCGCATGTCGGAAACTGCCCTCCAGAACCGGCCGTGTTTTTGCACATTCCGGCCCGGCTATTGGGCATCGAGTACGGAATACGCAGCCTGAAGGCGGGTTGATTGGCGAAGGCAGTTCACCTTCCAGAAGCTGAATGGTTTTATTTTTTTCCAGATCGGGGTCCGGAACGGGAACCGCAGACATCAGCGCTTTGGTATAAGGGTGCAGAGGATTGTGGTACACCTCATCATACGTGCCCAGCTCTACGGCGTGGCCCAGATACATGACCAGCACACGGTCCGAAATGTGTTTTACCACCGCCAGATCGTGGGCGATGAAGATCAGCGACAGCCCCATTTCCCGTTGCAGTTTCTGTAGCAGGTTAACCACCTGGGCCTGGATGGAAACGTCCAGCGCCGAAACCGGCTCATCACAGATAATCAGTTTTGGTTCAAGGATCAACGCGCGTGCGATACCGATACGCTGGCACTGACCGCCGGAAAACTCGTGTGGGTAGCGGTTGATGAGGTTAGGCAGCAGACCCACCTTGAGCATCATCGCTTTCACCCGATCGCGAATTTCCTGGCGCGGCATCTTCGGATGATAGGTGCGCAGCGGCTCGGCAATGATTTCGCCAATGGTCATACGCGGGTTCAGGGACGCAAGTGGATCCTGGAAAATCATCTGGATGTCGCTGCGCACGTCGCGCCATTCATCCGGCTTCATCCCCAGCAGATCTTTGCCAAGCCAGGCCACTTTCCCGTCGGTGGCCTTCACCAGGCCGATGATCGCACGCGCAAACGTCGATTTGCCGCAGCCGGATTCGCCTACCACGCCCAGGGTCTCGCCTTCGTACAGGCGTAGCGTGACGCCATCCACCGCTTTCAGGGTTTTGGCAGGCTGCCAGAACCACTGTTTACCGTCTTTGATATCGAAATGGACCTTCAGGTCAGCGATTTCGAGCAGCACATTTCTTTTTTCGTCGATCGCGTTCATACCAGCTCCTCCAGCGGCTTAAAGCAGGCGCGCAGACGGCCTGGGGCAAACGCTTCCAGCGGCGGTGCGCTGTTACAGATTTCCATCGCATGCGGACAACGCGGCTGGAACGGGCAGCCTTTTGGCAGACGCAGCAGGTTTGGCGGGTTACCAGGGATAGTCAGCAGCGACTCCCCTTCCGCATCAAGACGCGGAACGGCATTCAACAGCCCGATAGAGTACGGATGGGCTGGCTGATAGAACACATCGCGGGCATTACCGTATTCCATCGTGCGGCCTGCATACATGACTAACACTTTGTCGCAGATCCCGGCAACGACGCCTAAATCGTGGGTGATCATAATGATGGCGGTGTTGAACTCGCGCTTCAGCTCGTTCAGCAACGTCATGATCTGCGCCTGGACGGTCACGTCCAGGGCGGTGGTCGGTTCATCAGCGATCAGCAGTTTTGGCCGGCAAAGCAATGCCATCGCGATCATAACGCGCTGACGCATACCGCCGGAAAACTCGTGCGGATACATGCGCATGCGCTTGCGTGCTTCAGGCATTTTCACCGCATCCAGCATTTTGACGGACTCTTCAAACGCTTCGGCTTTACCCAGCCCCTTGTGGAGCATCAGCACTTCCATCAGCTGTTCGCCCACCCGCATATAGGGGTTCAGGGACGTCATCGGATCTTGGAAAATCATTGAAATCTGCTCGGCGCGCAGCTTGTTCAGCTCATGTTCCGGCAAATTCAGGATCTCTTTCCCGTTAAACGTCGCCGAACCGCCGATCACGCCGTTTGACGCCAGCAGGCCCATCAGCGCGAATGCGGTCTGGGATTTACCGGAACCGGATTCGCCCACAATGCCCAGCGTTTCACCGGCACGCAGGTCGAAGTTGAGATCGTTAACGGCAGTAACATCACCGTCAGGGGTTTTAAACGTCACGCGGAGGTCTTTAACGTCCAGCAGTGCGCTGGTCCGCTGTTGCGCCTGTGGCGCGGTTGCCGTTTCAATAATGGTCATGACGGCGCTCCTTAACGGTCTTTCGGGTCGAGGGCATCACGCAGGCCATCGCCGATAAAGTTGAAACAGAACAGGGTGACGACCAGGAAGCCCGCCGGATACAGCAGTAACCACGGTGACACTTCCATGGAGTTTGCGCCATCACTTAACAGAGCGCCCCAGCTACTCAACGGCTCCTGCGTACCTAATCCCAGGAAGCTCAGGAAAGATTCAAACAGGATCATACTTGGCACCAGCAGAGAGGCGTATACCACCACCACGCCCAGCACGTTAGGAACGATATGACGCACCACAATATTGGCGGTAGAAACGCCGCCAACCTGTGCGGCTTCGATAAACTCCTTACGTTTGAGGCTCAGCGTCTGGCCGCGCACAATACGCGCCATATCCAGCCAGGACACCATCCCGATCGCCACGAAGATCAGCAGGATATTTTGACCAAAGAAGGTCACCAGCAGAATGACGAAGAACATGAACGGGAAGGAGTTCAGGATTTCTAGCAGACGCATCATTACGGAGTCCACTTTCCCGCCGAGGTAACCGGAAAGCGAGCCGTAAAGCGTGCCGACAATCACCGCCACCAGCGCCGCCGCGATGCCAACCATCAGGGAGATACGGCCGCCAATCGCCACACGCACCAGCAAATCACGCCCGGAGGAGTCGGTGCCGAAATAATGCCCGGATTCCATATCCGGCGCGCTGGACATCATGCCCCAGTCCGTATCGAAATAGGTGAACTGAGAGAGCATTGGTGCCAGGGTTACGAACAGCGCGATAAGCACCAGCACGACCAGGCTGGCAACGGCGGCACGGTTATGCATAAAACGACGGCGGGCGTCCTGCCAAAGGCTACGACCTTCGACCTCCAGCTTTTCACTGAAGTTTTCCAGCGCCTCGCTGTTTTTCTTACTCAACATCATGGCGTGCTCCAGTTAGTAACGGATTTTCGGGTCGATAACGGCATACAGCACATCGACAACGGCATTAAACAGAATGGTCAGCGCGCCCACGAGGATCGTCAGGCTCAGCACCAGCGAATAGTCACGGTTAAGCGCCCCGTTAACAAACAGCTGCCCGATGCCCGGCAGACCATAAATGGTTTCAATCACCATTGAACCCGTGATAATGCCGACGAAAGCCGGACCCATATAGGAGAGTACCGGTAACAGTGCAGGCTTGAGGGCATGACGGAAAATAATCCGGCGCATCGGCAGCCCTTTCGCACGGGCGGTACGGATGAAGTTCGAGTGCAGGACTTCAATCATTGAACCGCGGGTAATACGGGCGATGCTGGCGATGTAGGCCAGAGATAATGCCACCATCGGCAATATCATGAACTTCAGCGCCCCGCCGTTCCAGCCGCCCCCGGGAAGCCATTTCAGGGTTATGGCGAATATCATGACCAGCAACGGCGCGACAACGAAGCTGGGGATAACCACCCCGGTCATTGCGACCCCCATTACGGCGTAATCCCATCGGGTATTTTGTTTTAGCGCAGCGATAACGCCCGCAGTGACACCGAGAACAACGGCCAGGATAAATGCAGCAGCCCCTAATTTAGCCGATACCGGGAAGCTGGACGCCACCAGGTCGTTAACGGAATAGTCTTTATATTTAAAGGACGGACCAAAATCACCGTGTGCAAGCTGCTTCAGATAGTTGAAGTACTGCGTGGTGATAGGATCGTTTAAATGGTATTTCGCTTCGATGTTGGCCATAACTTCTGGCGGAAGCGTGCGTTCACCGGTAAAAGGACTGCCCGGTGCAAGACGCATCATGAAGAAGGAAATTGTAATTAGAATAAATAACGTTGGAATCGCTTCAATACAGCGACGCAGGATAAATTTCAACATTGCCCGTACCTTCTGGCGTGTGCCTGATGAATGTTACAAAATAGACACAGTGGGGCAAGCTCGCTCGCCCCACGTATTGCCATTAATGCTTGATAATATAAAGATTCTTAACGGAAATATTATCCAACGGGTCTTTACCGGTATAACCCCCTACCCATGGTTTCACCAGGCGGGCGTTAACGTAGTAGTAAACCGGAACGATCGCAGAGTCTTTATCGAGCTGTTGTTCTGATTTCGCGTACAGATCGGCGCGCTGGGCGTCATCTGCCACCTTCAGGGTTTCGCCAATCAGCTTATCAAACGCCGGGCTCTTATAGTGTGCGGTGTTGTTCGAACTGTCGCTCAGCATGGTGTTCAGGAATGAGGTCGGTTCGTTATAGTCCGCACACCATCCTGCACGTGCCACGTCAAAGGTTCCCTGGTGGCGCGTATCGAGGAAGGTTTTCCATTCCTGGTTTTCCAGCTTCACGTTCACGCCGAGGTTTTTCTTCCAGATTGACGCGACGGCGATAGCCAGTTTTTTATGCAGATCGGAGGTGTTGTACAACAGGCTAAAGGTCAGCGGCTTGTCGGCGGTATAGCCAGCTTCAGCCAGCAGTTTTTTCGCTTCTTCGTTACGTTTTTCCTGTGACCATTTGAACCATTCAGGTTCAACCAGCTTCATACCGTCGGTGTAAGGCGGGGTGTAGCTGTAAGCCGGCAGGTCGCCCTGATTCTTCACTTTATTCACGATAATGTCGCGATCCAGTGCCAGCTTCAGTGCGGTACGAACACGTACGTCGGTGAACGGTGCTTTCTGGTTGTTAATTTCGTAATAGTAGGTGCACAGATACGGATCGACGTGAACTTCTTTCGGGATCTCTTTTTTCAGCTTCTGGAACAGTTCAATCGGCATGTTGTTATAGGTCATGTCGATTTCACCGCTGCGGTAGCGGTTTACGTCCGTCACTTCAGAAGAGATTGGCAGGTAGGTGACCTGATTGATAACGGTCTTCGCATTATCCCAATACTGCGGGTTACGCTCCAGCACCATACGTTCGTTAACGACCCAGTCCTTCAACTTATATGCACCGTTGGTCACGATATTCGCAGGCTGCGTCCATTTTTCACCAAATTTTTCTACCGCAGATTTTGGTACCGGGGAGACGGACGGGTGAACCAGTAGCTTATAGAAGTACGGAACAGGTTCGCTCAACGTCACTTCAAAGGTGTTGGCATCGATGGCTTTTACGCCCAGGTCGGTAACGGGCTTTTTACCCGTGATGATGTCATCGATATTGGCAATATGGCCATACTGGAGGTAACTCGCATACGGGGAGGCGGTATTCGGATCCGCCAGACGCTGCCAGCTATAGACGAAATCTTCGGCGGTAACCGGCGTACCGTCGGACCATTTGGCATCTTTACGCAGATGGAAGGTCCAGACTTTAAAATCTTTGTTGTCCCATTTTTCCGCCACGCCCGGAGCCGGGTGGCCGTCTACGTCAGTCACCAGCAGACCTTCAAACAGATCGCGGTTAACATTAGACTCTGGAACACCTTCAATTTTGTGCGGATCAAGAGACTGCACTTCCGCACCGTTATTACGTACCAGCGTTTGCTTCTCAGCCAGCTGAACACCAGCAGGAACGTCCGCAGCCATTGCAGCGTTGCCCGCGATTAGCGCAGTTAAAATCCCCGCCGCTACCAGACTTTTTTTTGTGATGATGGACATTGTGTTGATACTCCACTCATTATAATGACCAGCCTTCGCCAGTTGTGTAATCCCCTGTTGGGGCCTGTACAGCGCAGGAGTTTTTTTTGCTACTGTCAGGTTCTTTTTTTACTTCTTGCTATCACCGACTTCATTATTACTGACCGCTCGTACGGCGGTCTTGCGTCGATTCTTTACACCTCTCCCCTGTCAGAGAGATGCGTTGGATATCTTATGTGAGGGCTATATGAAAATAGTTCTCATCAACTTGTTTAATGCTGCAAAATATAAGGCCGGAAAGTACCAAATGGTGCCAACTCTCGCCAATACATTTTGCAAATTTGTTAAGCATTTCTCTTTTACGATGGCTGGCATAACTATGGCGCCAGCCCTGGCTTACGCCGAAATCAACAAAAAGAGATGTAATTCATATAGATAATAAATTTTGTTGCTGCAAACGCGACGACATAGCTTACCTGAACGATTTTTCACGATAATTTAACAATTGATTATTATTTAGCACATTCGTCTGAGTCAGCGTCGAAATTACTAATATCATTTCGGTTATCTGTCAGCAAGCCCCAGAGTATCATGTGAGTAAAATAACAGAGGGTTTGAGGGATTTATGCGCGGCAAGGGGAAATGAAAATAAACAACCCCTTGAAAAACAACAGAAGAGGATTATTAGTAGAACTTATTATGACTGGCGCCTATTTCAACTTTATTTATATGATTTGCAGATAATCACGTAAAAAAAACGGAGCCGCTGGCTCCGCTCTTTCAAATGAAAGTCAGTGTACTAACCCGGGGAATATACTTTTTATACCGGTAACGATAAATTCGATGCCCAACGCCATTAACAACAGACCCATGATACGGGTAATCACGTTGATGCCCGTTTGTCCCAGCAAGCGAACCAGCCATGGCGCCATACGAAATACACCCCAGCAGCACAGCGCGAACAGCGCAATAGCGACGGAAAAGCCAATCAGGTGCATCAGGCTGTGGTAGCGCGTACCCCAGACAATAGTGGAACTAATCGCCCCCGGGCCCGCCATCAGCGGCAGTGCCAGTGGCACGACCCCGATGCTCTCGCGGATAGCTGTCTCTGATTTTTCCTGCTTGTTCTGTTTATCCTCCCCCAGCTTGCCGCTGATCATCGACATGGCAATCGTCACCACCAGGATCCCGCCTGCTATACGGAACGAATCAATTGAGATGCCGAAGACCTGAAGAATGGCGTCTCCGAGATAAAGAGAGGTAAGTAGGATGATCGCCACCGACAGGTTTGCCGTCAGGTTGGTTTTATTTCGTGCCGCAGCCGTCTGATAGCTGGTCATACTAATGAAGACAGGGATGATCCCTACCGGGTTAACCAGAGCAAACAAGCCGATAAAAAACTTGAAATATGTAGGGAAATCAAAGAGCGTTTGAATCACATTAAGCTCCGCAATTGAGCATGGCCAGGGAGAAACTGCGTGTCATGATAAATCCGCGCTGAAGATACGCTTTTTAGCCGCATACTTCACCAGAAATCTGTTCTTAAACGTTATCAATTCATGATGTTAAACATTTGTGTAATCAATGATATCGCTGCTTCCAATAGTTACTTAATTATTTAACAGTAGAATAATTAGCACAAAATAACCCTGCTGAAAGGTATCAGCTTAGGACAAAATTGATCTCGATCATAATTTTCGTACTCAGAAGTGAGTAATCTTGGTTACGCCGCCAGGGAGATCACCTATCAAAAAGGTATGATGCTAAGGTAAGGCTCTTTTAGTAAATTAGTGAGCTGGAGCAGTGAGTAATCCTTTGTTTTACTGTGTGTTACGCAAGTGGGATCGGCTCTGACTATACTGTCAGACGTATCGAGCGCTGGTTTACTAAAAGAGTTTAAACATTATCAGGAGAGCATTATGGCTGTTACCAATATCGCTGAACTGAACGCCCTCGTCGAGCGCGTAAAAAAAGCCCAGCGTGAATATGCCAATTTCACCCAAGAACAGGTTGATAAAATCTTCCGCGCGGCCGCTCTGGCTGCTGCTGATGCTCGAATCCCTCTCGCTAAAATGGCCGTTGCCGAATCCGGCATGGGTATCGTTGAAGATAAAGTGATCAAAAACCACTTTGCTTCAGAGTATATCTACAACGCCTATAAAGATGAGAAAACCTGCGGTGTGCTGTCAGAAGACGATACTTTCGGCACCATCACCATCGCAGAACCGATCGGCATCATTTGCGGTATCGTTCCAACCACTAACCCAACCTCTACCGCCATCTTCAAATCTCTCATCAGTCTGAAGACACGTAACGCAATCATTTTCTCCCCGCATCCACGTGCGAAGGACGCCACCAACAAAGCAGCAGATATCGTGCTTCAGGCTGCCATTGCGGCGGGTGCACCAAAAGATCTCATCGGCTGGATCGACCAACCTTCTGTTGAACTGTCCAACGCCCTGATGCATCACCCTGACATTAACCTGATTCTGGCGACCGGTGGTCCTGGTATGGTTAAAGCAGCGTACAGCTCCGGTAAACCAGCCATCGGCGTAGGCGCAGGTAATACCCCTGTGGTGATCGACGAAACGGCTGATATCAAGCGTGCTGTTGCCTCTGTGCTGATGTCTAAAACCTTCGATAACGGCGTTATCTGTGCATCTGAACAGTCTGTTGTCGTGGTTGATTCGGTATACGACGCCGTTCGTGAACGTTTCGCCAGCCACGGCGGCTACCTGTTGCAAGGTAAAGAACTGAAAGCCGTTCAGGACGTGATTCTGAAAAATGGTGCGCTGAACGCGGCTATCGTAGGTCAGCCTGCGTATAAAATCGCTGAGCTCGCTGGCTTTAGCGTCCCTGCTACCACCAAGATTCTGATTGGTGAAGTGAAAGTCGTTGATGAAAGTGAGCCGTTTGCTCACGAGAAACTCTCCCCGACGCTGGCAATGTACCGTGCGAAAGATTTCGATGACGCGGTAGATAAAGCAGAGAAGCTGGTGGCGATGGGCGGTATCGGCCACACCTCTTGCCTGTACACCGACCAGGATAACCAGCCTGAGCGTGTTGCTTACTTCGGTCAGAAGATGAAGACGGCACGTATCCTGATCAACACCCCTGCTTCTCAGGGTGGTATCGGTGACCTGTACAACTTCAAACTCGCACCTTCCCTGACTCTGGGTTGTGGTTCCTGGGGTGGTAACTCCATCTCTGAAAACGTTGGTCCAAAACACCTGATCAACAAGAAAACCGTTGCTAAGCGAGCTGAAAACATGTTGTGGCACAAACTTCCGAAATCTATCTACTTCCGCCGCGGCTCTCTGCCAATCGCGCTGGATGAAGTGATTACTGATGGCCACAAACGTGCGCTCATCGTGACCGACCGTTTCCTGTTCAACAATGGCTATGCAGACCAGATCACCTCTGTTCTGAAAGCGGCTGGCGTCGAAACTGAAGTCTTCTTTGAAGTTGAAGCTGACCCAACCCTGAGCGTTGTACGTAAAGGCGCTGAACTGGCGAACTCCTTCAAACCTGATGTGATCATCGCACTGGGTGGCGGTTCCCCAATGGACGCCGCGAAAATTATGTGGGTGATGTACGAACATCCGGAAACTCACTTCGAAGAACTGGCGCTGCGCTTTATGGATATCCGTAAACGTATCTACAAGTTCCCGAAAATGGGCGTGAAAGCGAAAATGATCGCCGTCACCACTACTTCCGGTACTGGTTCAGAAGTGACGCCATTTGCCGTTGTGACTGATGACGCAACCGGTCAGAAATACCCGCTGGCTGACTACGCACTGACGCCAGATATGGCTATCGTTGACGCCAACCTGGTCATGGAAATGCCGAAATCACTGTGTGCGTTCGGTGGTCTGGATGCGGTAACTCACGCTCTGGAAGCTTACGTTTCCGTACTGGCTTCTGAGTTCTCTGACGGTCAGGCTTTGCAGGCGCTGAAACTGCTGAAAGAAAACCTGCCAGCTTCTTACAACGAAGGTTCGAAAAACCCTGTTGCGCGTGAACGTGTACACAGTGCGGCAACCATCGCGGGCATTGCGTTTGCTAACGCCTTCCTGGGTGTCTGTCACTCCATGGCGCACAAGCTAGGTTCACAGTTCCACATTCCTCACGGTCTGGCGAACGCCCTGTTGATCAGCAACGTTATCCGCTATAACGCCAACGACAACCCAACCAAGCAGACTGCATTCAGCCAGTACGACCGCCCACAGGCGCGCCGTCGTTATGCTGAAATCGCAGATCACCTGGGTCTGAGCGCACCGGGCGACCGTACTGCCGCGAAGATCGAGAAACTGCTGGCATGGCTGGAGAGCCTGAAGGCTGAACTGGGTATTCCTAAATCTATCCGCGAAGCAGGCGTTCAGGAAGCTGACTTCCTCGCTCACGTAGATAAGCTGTCTGAAGATGCATTCGATGACCAGTGTACTGGTGCTAACCCGCGCTACCCACTGATTTCCGAACTGAAACAGATCCTGCTGGATACTTATTACGGTCGTAACTTCACTGAAAGCGATGTCGCTGCCGTAAAAGTTGAAATCCCCGCAGTTGTAAAGGCTGACAAGAAAGCGAAGAAAAATGCTTGATTGACAGTATGATAAAAAAACCCGCCGCTGGCGGGTTTTTTTATATCTGAGGATCCGTAAAACATTCTTATTATTTTCGATTGTCGCCCTGTAACGCCGTCAGCGAGCCTACAGCCAGCGCCTCTTTATAATGCTTGCGGCAGACCGAGACATAACGTTCATTGCCTCCTATCACCACCTGCTCGCCATCAGCATAGGGTTTACCCGACTGGTCCAGGCGAAGAACCATACTTGCCTTGCGGCCACAAAAGCAGATTGTTTTCAGCTCAACCAGCTTATCCGACCAGGCGAGCAGATACTGACTGCCGGCAAATAACTCCCCACGAAAATCGGTACGTAATCCATAGCAAAGAACGGGAATATCCAGCTCATCAACGACCTCTGAAAGTGCATGGACCTGCTCTCGGGTCAGGAACTGGCTTTCATCTACCAGCACGCAATGGACAGGCTTAGAGGCATGCTCGGCACGAATGTCCTCCAGCAGGTCCGTTTCAGGGTTAAACAGCCTTGCAGGCGACGAGAGCCCTATTCTTGAGCTCACCTTCCCTGCCCCAAAGCGATCGTCGATTTCGGCGGTATAAACAACGGTGCGCATCCCCCGCTCCTGATAATTGTATGAGGATTGCAGTAACGCCGTCGATTTCCCTGCATTCATTGCCGAATAGTAGAAATAAAGTTGTGCCATTGGCCGAAGAACCCTAATCAATGTGTAATATTCCCGATGGATCATTGTACCATATTTTGTACCGTCATCAGCGGCGGGCTGCGCTCTCCAGCCTGCCATGCATCAGTAAATCCTTCGCGAATAGCGCAAAATAATGCGTTAAAACAGGCAGTAAAGGCATTAAACACTGACAATAAGGTGAGTCCGCAACCAGAGATAACACTTCTTTTTATAGTGTCTTCTTCGTTCATTAAAATTCACTATTTATTAACTATTCTTGTCTTCGCTGCGCTTACTCGGGGTAATACAAAAGGCTGATATTTATCAACCGCAACTATAATTCCTGAGGTAAAAGTCACAAAACATACACGCAAATGACCCGCTTTTGCCGTTTGAAACGATATCTCACAGACCCAACAAACAATGAAATTTAAGTTAGCGTAATTAATAATAGCGTCGTTTATTTTGTATTTTTTGAATTCCTTACATTCCCACCTATTGCACAAGTGAAATTAAGGCTCTATTATTAGGACAACAAACCCACCCCCATTATAAGTTTGAGATTACTACAATGAGCGAAGCACTTAAAATTCTGAACAACATCCGTACTCTTCGTGCGCAGGCAAGAGAATGTACCCTTGAGACGCTTGAAGAAATGCTCGAAAAATTAGAAGTTGTAGTTAACGAACGTCGTGAAGAAGAAAGCGCTGCTGCGGCTGAAATCGAAGAACGTACACGTAAACTGCAACAGTATCGTGAAATGCTGATTGCCGATGGTATCGATCCAAACGAATTGCTGAACAGCATGGCTGCGGCTAAAACCGGTACCAAAGCAAAACGCGCGGCACGTCCTGCTAAATATAGCTACATCGATGAGAACGGCGAAGAGAAAACCTGGACCGGCCAGGGCCGTACTCCTGCTGTAATCAAGAAAGCAATGGACGAACAAGGTAAACAACTGGATGACTTCCTGATCAAGGATTAATCTGGAAAGATTCTGAAAAATCCCGCTTAATGCGGGATTTTTTATGCCTGTAATATTCGCCCGAACATCTCCTTACATTCTGTCATATTGTGAGGCTCCCTATTTAACGTCCCTGACAATCCCCCGCCAATTACGGAGCGACAGGCATAAAAAAACCGGTGGGCATCGCTCCACCGGTCTTGTTCACTGGGCTGTGAGTTTATTACTTAATACCCACGCTACCTTTGAGCCAGGCTTTAAATTCTTCACCCAGGCTGTTATGGCGAATACCATATTCGACGAATGCCTGCATATAACCGAGCTTATTCCCGCAGTCATGGCTCTTACCTTTCATATGGTAGGCTTCCACGGTCTCTTTCTCGATCAGCATATCGATAGCATCCGTCAGCTGGATTTCATCGCCCGCACCCGGAGGCGTTTTCGCCAGCAGAGCCCAAATTTCAGCGCTCAGTACGTAACGACCAACGACAGCAAGGTTAGACGGCGCGACGTCCGCTTTAGGTTTTTCAACAACGCCAACCATCGGTACGCTTTCGCCAGGTTGCAGGTCAACGCCTTTGCAGTCAACCACGCCGTAAGCGGTCACGTCGTCGACTGGCTCAACCATAATCTGGCTGCTGCCGGTTTCATCGAAGCGTTTAATCATTTCCGCCAGGTTTTCCTGGGAAAGATCGGACTCGTACTCATCAAGAATCACGTCAGGCAGAATAACCGCGACCGGCTCATCACCCACTACCGGGTGTGCACACAATACTGCGTGCCCCAGGCCTTTCGCCAGGCCCTGACGAACCTGCATAATGGTAACGTGTGGAGGGCAAATAGACTGCACTTCCTCCAGCAACTGGCGCTTAACGCGTTTTTCCAGCATTGCTTCGAGTTCGAAACTGGTATCGAAATGGTTTTCGATAGAGTTTTTAGATGAATGCGTCACCAGCACAATTTCGGTGATACCTGCTGCAATACATTCATTCACGACATACTGGATTAATGGCTTATCAACCAGAGGCAGCATCTCTTTTGGGATTGCCTTCGTCGCTGGCAACATCCTGGTACCCAATCCCGCCACCGGGATAACGGCCTTTCTGACTTTCGAATTAAGGGCAGCCATTGAAATTCTCCTGAACTGTTCAAGTTTTGAACTTTTATGCATTGAATAACGCGTTGAGTATACAGTCTCAGCCACTAATACGGGTCTGAAAAGAACGCGTTGCCGATCAATTAAGACAAATACGCATGAAACTTGCAGCGATAGTAGCACTGCCAGCAAAAACACAGGTAAAGCAATCTGAAAAATAAAATCTGACTGCTTACTCCGTGGACAACATTAAGCGTAACCGTCCCCCGGCCCCCCAAATTTGGCACTGCCAGGAGGTGCAGCGATGGCTAATTTGATTAAGGTAAGTATTTCCCAGCGTTCCCAACGGCACGCCGTTACTCACCTGAATATGGTGTTCGCCAGTATTCAGCGTGGCATTTAAACCCGCAGAGACCAGAATAAGGTTATTCAACCCGCTGTGATAATAGCCAACCAGAAGCGGGAACTGCCCCGGCAAATTGGCCTGGCGAAAAAGTTGGTTGACCTGTTTTAGTAAACTGCCTAACTCAGGAAGTCGTTGCCCCTGATGGGATAATTGTTCCTGTAGCAATCCATTAAACAGCGCCCGGAGTAATAAGGCCGCCAGAACGCCGTTATCTCCCGCCCGGGTAACATCCAGGCAATAAAAAGCGAGGTCAGAATCTGATAACGGCGCAATATCCAGCACCAGCCCAGGCTGGTCAGCCGCTACCAGCTGGCGGTAATTTACTCTGCAATGAGAGATATTTTGCTGCACCGGCGGCTGAAGTTCCTGAAGCAGCTTCGCGGCCGCGAGCGGATTACTGACTAAAGCATCCCAGTCCTGGAAAAGACGTTCTTCTTCTTCCACCCGGGAATTAAACATATTGGGATACAGGCAGGCCAACACCGTTTCACGAAGACGGTTCAAATCTTTAACCGGTTTGAGCAGAATATCCTGCACACCTAAACGCAACGCCTTAGCAATATCCGCCATATTTTCGGTGGCCGAGATCACCAGTATCGGTGTCTGATAACCTTCATTACGCAGGTTTTCCACCAGCATTAATCCGTCCATGCGCGGCATCTCAAGGTCGCAGATCATCAGATCAGGCGCCATGCTGGCCATTTTTTCCAGTGCCTCGACGCCATCTTCGGCAAGGGACGTGGTTGCCCCCAGTGAGGATAACCACGAATCCAGTAGCGATCGGAAAACGGGCTCGTCTTCTACTATCAAAATATGTTTTCCGGCCAATGGCTGTGTCATGGTTCCTCCCCTGGCTGACAGTTACTCAATAGTGGCATGCTATTGGTACTATCGCCTGTCAGATTTTGCTGAAGTAATCAAAAAAGTGCTCAACGTGCTGTACGCACAAAAGGCAACAGTTCATCTATTTTCTTTTCGACGGCTAACGAGCCCGCTGCTATGGCGGCCTCAGCCCGGTGGAAATCAAGGGTAGAGATTTGTGGACAATAGGGTTGAATAAGAATATCCGGAGGATCGCCAGCCATACGGTTTCGCTTCAGGCGATTCTCAAGGATCTGAATAGAGGTCGTCATGATTTCAATGGCGTTCGGCGCGGTCACCGCGCGACGGGCGGTCAGGCGCCCTATTCTGCCGCGTAATCGCGCATGCCAGGCAAGTTTCTCTTCTTCCGCGTCATCGCTCTGAAGATTAACCGGCATCAAATCTTGCTGCATAAGGTGTGCGTCGTGCTGTAAATCCACGGCAATAACGATATCCGCCCCCATGGCGCGGGTCAGAGAGATGGGTACAGGATTCACAACGCCCCCATCAACGAGCCAGTAGCCGTTGTGAGGCACAGGCGCCATTAACCCCGGCATGCTACAGGATGCGCGAACGGCGAGATGTATATCCCCTTCGGTGAGCCATAACTCCCTGCCCGTACTGAGGTTGGTTGCAACGGCACCGAAAGGCATTTGGCAGTGGCTGAAGTCAGCGAGGGGCATTATCTTACGAAACTGATTGAACACGCGTTCGCCGCGCAGCAGGCCGCCACGCTGCCAGGAGAGATCCATCAGGCGCAGCACATCCCAGTAACTGAAGGAGCGCACCCAGCTTTCAAGCTCCGGGAGCTTACCGCAGGCGTACGCGGATCCGACCAGCGACCCGATAGAACATCCTGCGACAATATCAACGTCAATCCCCATCTGGTTTAAGGTATTGATAACGCCAATATGTGACCAACCCCGGGCTGCACCTGAGCCCAACGCCAGTCCAATTTTTACCTTTCTCATTAGCCCTGTTTTACTTCCCCTGGATTCCCGACATAGCGTCAACGCACCTGCTCAGTTAACATATTGCTACCTTAAGCGTTTAACGCCTTATTTTTTGTTCCAGGAAGAGAATCGTGTCTCAACTCTGCCCCTGTGGTAGCGCTCTGGAGTATAGCCTATGTTGCCAGCGATATCTTTCTGGCGAGCAGGTTGCACCAGAGCCGTCACACCTTATGCGCTCGCGGTATACTGCTTTTGTGATCAAAAACGCAGACTACCTGATTAGAACCTGGCATCCGTCCTGCCATGCTGCCGATTTTCGCCAAGAGATTGAAGCCGGATTTGCCAACACCGTCTGGCTGGGCCTCACCGTCTTTGAAGCCGCTCCCGGCCGCGATGCCAACGAGGGCTATGTCAGTTTTGTCGCCCGCTTTAGCGAACAAAACAAACCCGGCGCCATCATTGAGCGCTCACGATTCTTAAAGGACAGCGGGCAATGGTATTATATTGACGGCACACGTCCGCAATTCGGTCGTAACGATCCCTGCCCCTGTGGTTCAGGAAAAAAATTTAAAAAGTGTTGCGGCAGTAATGCCTGACAACTCAGACTTCGCAAATACATAAACAGGATTTCCCGGCGATGCAATCATTACAACGTAAAGTTCTGCGCACTATCTGTCCCGATCAAAAAGGGCTGATCGCACGAATTACCAACATTTGCTACAAGCATGAACTGAATATCGTGCAGAACAACGAGTTCGTTGACCACCGTACCGGTCGCTTCTTTATGCGTACCGAACTGGAAGGTATTTTCAACGACACAACCCTGCTTGCCGATCTGGACAGCGCCCTGCCGGAAGGCTCGGTGCGCGAGCTTAACCCGGCGGGCCGTCGCCGCATTGTCATTCTGGTCACCAAAGAGGCGCACTGCCTGGGCGATCTGCTGATGAAAGCCAACTACGGTGGCCTGGACGTCGAAATTGCCGCCGTCATTGGCAACCATGAGACGCTGCGTACGCTGGTTGAACGTTTTGACATTCCGTTTGAGCTGGTCAGTCACGAAGGCTATACCCGTGAAGAGCACGACAACCTGATGGCAGCTGCGATTGAAGCGCATAACCCGGACTACGTGGTGCTGGCGAAATATATGCGCGTGCTGACGCCATCCTTCGTGGCGCGCTTCCCGAACAAAATTATCAACATCCACCACTCCTTCCTGCCAGCCTTTATTGGCGCGCGTCCGTATCACCAGGCATACGAGCGTGGGGTGAAGATCATTGGCGCAACCGCGCACTACGTGAATGACAATCTGGACGAAGGTCCAATCATCATGCAGGACGTGATCCACGTGGATCACACCTATACGGCAGAAGATATGATGCGTGCTGGCCGTGACGTTGAGAAGAACGTACTGAGCCGTGCGCTGTATCAGGTACTTGCTCAGCGCGTCTTTGTGTACGGCAACAGAACGATTATTCTTTAATCCCTCGGAAAATGAATTGATTAGCTTTACGCCTTTACGGATAAAAAGCAGGCAAACAGCTTCATTTTCCTAAAGGAATGCTTTACAGGGGCGTCTCATTTGATATGATGCGCCCCGCTTCCAACAGGAAGCAGGCCAGTTAAAAGTATTACCCCGTGGTGGGGTTCCCGAGCGGCCAAAGGGAGCAGACTGTAAATCTGCCGTCATCGACTTCGAAGGTTCGAATCCTTCCCCCACCACCATCTCCAGCTTTACCTCAAAATATGAATTACCCCTGGTGGGGTTCCCGAGCGGCCAAAGGGAGCAGACTGTAAATCTGCCGTCATCGACTTCGAAGGTTCGAATCCTTCCCCCACCACCATCACTTCCAGATTCTTAAGCACTCACTCAAGCACAATGCTCCATATTTCTCGATGCCGGGAGTAATCCTTCCCTGCCTGTTTTCCCCGGTGGCGCTTCGCTTACCGGGGCTACGAATAGGGTCTGTAGGCCGGGTAAGGCGCAGCCGCCACCCGGCATCCGCACGCCCCCCTGGATCGGGGACAAAAAAAACCCCGCAAATGCGGGGTTGTATTAATACAGCGAATCAGCGACGAGCACGCACAACCTGATATTTGCGCGTCAGGTACTCCACCGGCGCACTCCAGATGTGCACCAGGCGAGAGAACGGGAACAGCACAAACAGGGTCATACCCAGCACCAGGTGAACGCGGAAGATAAACGCCACGCCGTCCAGATGCTCAGAAGCGCCCCCGCGGAAGGTCACGACAGACTGTGCCCATCCAACCAGCTTCATCATCTCGCTGCCGTCCATATGCTGCGCAGAGAATGGAATGGTCAGCAGACCAAGCGCACACTGCACCATCAGCAGGGAGAGGATCAGGATGTCCGCTCCGGTCGTGGTAGCCCGCACGCGTGGGCTGAACAGACGTCGTTTCAGCAGCAGCAGACCACCCACCAGGGTCATCACGCCACAGGCGCCGCCGGCAATCATCGCCATCTTCTGCTTCACTTCAATCGGCAGCCACGCTTCGTACATCCAGTGCGGGGTCAGCATCCCCAGGAAGTGGCCGGCGAAAATTCCCAAAATCCCGATGTGGAACAGGTTTGACGCCAGGTTCATCCCTTTACGATCCAGCATCTGGCTGGAGGCAGCACGCCAGGTGTACTGGCCATAGTCATAACGCAGCCAGCTTCCCACCAGGAATACGGTGCCCGCGATATACGGGTAAATGTCAAAGAAGAACATATTCAGGAAGTGCATTAGTGCTGTCCTCCGTTAGAGATATTCAAATATTGCGGAGCCACCGCTCCGGCAAAACGACGCTGATGCGCGGAGATTTCAGATTCGCCACAGCTCTGGTCAGCAAAGAATTTCACCTGCTCTTCTTCCCAGACGGCATCCAGTGCTTGTGGGGTATCGTCACGGGCTTCATCCGCAATTTTTTCCGCCACTTTTTGACTGTCAACCGAGGCGTTAGCCAGTTTCACCAGCAGATCGAACAGGACTGCATAGCTGCTCTCACGTTGCTGGAGACGCGCGCCGAGCAACGCCAGAATGGGAGCAATGTCCTGCAACCCGCCCAGCGCTTCCTCTTTCGGCAACTGTGCCAGATATTCCAGATACAGCGGCAGGTGATCCGGCAGCTCGCGGCTGTCGAGTTGCAAACCGTGCTGCTCGTACTGGGCCATCAGATCCACCATCGCCTGACCACGGTCGCGGGATTCACCGTGAACGTGTTCGAACAGCAGCAGAGACGTGGCACGGCCCCGGTCAAACAGCTGGCTGTAGTCCGCCTGCGCATCAAGAAGATCGCGTGCCAGCAGATCGCGGAGGAAAACGCCCAGCTTCTGGGCATCCATTTTATCCAGGTTTTCAGATGACGCGAGTGCATCAAAGAGTTCCTGTTGATGCTGCACAAGCGCAGCATCAGGGTACTCGAGCAGACGCGAAACAATGACGAGTTCAATCATTGGTGCGGCTCCGTTTTGCTGGTCACATCCATCGCGTCAATGCGGCGGCTGTTGAACAGGTTGAATTTGCTGTCTGACCCGTGGCAACCGTCGCCAAAGGTAAAGCCACACCCACTTTTCTCCGGGAAGGCCTCGCGAGCCAGTTCACGGTGGCTGCTCGGCACCACGAAACGATCTTCGTAGTTAGCGATTGCCAGATAGCGGTACATCTCCTGCGCCTGCGCTTCGGTCAGACCAACCTCCTCCAGCGCGCGGGTATCGTTAACGCCGTCAACGGTTTCGGCACGTTTGAAGTGACGCATCGCCAGCATACGTTTCAGCGCGAGCAGTACCGGCTGGGTATCCCCTGCGGTGAGCAGGTTGGCCAGATACTGAACCGGGATACGCAGGCTTTCCACGTCCGGCAGAATGCCGTTGCTGCCCAGTTCACCCGCGTCCGCCGCAGACTGAATCGGAGACAGCGGCGGCACGTACCAGACCATCGGCAGCGTGCGGTATTCCGGGTGCAGCGGCAGGGCCAGCTTCCAGTCCATCGCCATTTTGTACACCGGAGACTGCTGTGCGGCATCAATCACGCTCTGCGGAATACCGTCTTTCAGCGCCTGCTCAATAACCTTTGGATCGTTTGGATCGAGGAAGACGTCCAGCTGACGCTGATACAGATCTTTCTCGTTCTCGGTGCTTGCGACATTTTCAATCGCGTCCGCGTCGTACAGCAGCACGCCGAGGTAGCGGATACGACCTACGCAGCTCTCTGAGCAGACGGTCGGCATACCGGCTTCGATACGCGGGTAGCAGAAGATGCACTTCTCAGACTTACCGCTCTTCCAGTTGAAGTAGATTTTTTTGTACGGGCAGCCGGTGATGCACATACGCCAGCCGCGGCACTTGTCCTGGTCGATCAGCACAATGCCATCTTCTTCACGCTTGTAGATGGCGCCGCTTGGGCAGGTCGCCACGCATGCCGGGTTAAGGCAGTGTTCGCACAGGCGCGGCAGATACATCATGAAGGTGTTTTCGAACTGGCCGTACATCGCCTTCTGCATGTTCTCGAAGTTCTGGTCTTTGGCGCGTTTTTCGAACTCGCCGCCCAGAATTTCTTCCCAGTTTGGACCGCTGGTAATTTTGTCCATGCGCTGACCGGTGATCAGCGAGCGAGGACGGGCGATCGGCTGGTGTTTGCTTTCCGGCGCGTTGTGCAGGTTCTGGTAGTCGTAATCAAACGGCTCGTAGTAATCATCAATGCCCGGCAGATGCGGGTTAGCGAAGATTTTTCCCAGCAGCATGGCACGGTTACCCATGCGCGGTTGCAGTTTGCCGTTGATTTTACGGATCCAGCCGCCCTTCCACTTCTCCTGGTTTTCCCAGTCGGTCGGGAAGCCAGTGCCCGGCTTACTTTCCACGTTGTTGAACCAGGCGTACTCCATACCTTCACGGCTGGTCCAGACGTTTTTACAGGTGACTGAGCAGGTATGACAGCCGATGCATTTATCCAGATTCAGCACCATGCCGACTTGTGAACGAATTTTCATTTTACGCTCTCCTGTACCTGGTCATTACCTTCGCCATCTAACCAGTTAATATTCTTCATCTTACGTACCACCACGAACTCATCGCGGTTCGATCCTACGGTGCCGTAGTAGTTAAAGCCGTAGGCCAGCTGGGCATAACCACCGATCATGTGGGTCGGCTTCGGCGTAATACGGGTCACGGAGTTGTGAATACCGCCGCGCTGCTCGGTGATCTCAGACCCCGGCAGGTTAACGATACGTTCCTGCGCGTGGTACATCATGGTCATCCCGGCCGGTACACGCTGGCTCACCACCGCACGTGCCGTCAGGGCGCCGTTGCTGTTGAACACTTCGATCCAGTCGTTATCTTCGATACCCAGATCTTTGGCGTCCGCTTCGCTCATCCAGACGATTGGCCCCCCGCGCGACAGCGTCAGCATCAGCAGGTTGTCGCTGTAGGTGGAGTGGATACCCCACTTCTGGTGCGGCGTCAGGAAGTTCAGCGCCTTCTCAGGGTTACCGTTCGATTTCGCGCCCATCACCGCTTTCACGGAGCGGGTGTCGATTGGCGGACGGTAAACCAGCAGGCTTTCACCGAAGTCACGCATCCACTGGTGATCCTGATACAGAGACTGACGGCCAGAAAGCGTGCGCCATGGGATCAGCTCGTGAACGTTGGTGTATCCGGCGTTATAGGACACATGTTCATCTTCGAGGCCAGACCAGGTCGGGCTGGAGATAATCTTGCGCGGCTGGGCCTGAATATCGCGGAAGCGGATTTTCTCTTCCTCTTTATTCTTCGCCAGGTGCGTGTGGTCACGACCGGTAAACTCACTCAGGGCCGCCCACGCTTTCACCGCCACGTGGCCGTTGGTTTCCGGGGCCAGGGTCAGGATCATCTCTGCCGCATCAATTGCCGTGTTCAGCATCGGCTGGCCTTTCGC
The DNA here is from genome assembly GCF_015672585.1 of Enterobacter sp. Res13-Sevr-PEC09-46. Classification (NCBI taxonomy): domain Bacteria; kingdom Pseudomonadati; phylum Pseudomonadota; class Gammaproteobacteria; order Enterobacterales; family Enterobacteriaceae; genus Enterobacter; species Enterobacter sp. Res13-Sevr-PEC09-46. Next base: position 423,027 of record NZ_JADABR010000020.1, read on the forward strand.
CGGACCGTCTGCTTTGGTGTAATTGAGCTTGCGCAGCAGATCCATTTCGCTCTGGGTGTTCCAGGCGATGCCTTTACCGCCGTTACCGATCTTCTCCATCAGCGGGCCGATAGAGGTAAAGCGTTCGTAAGTTGCCGGGTAATCACGTTCAACCGGAATAATGTGCGGCGCGGTTACGCCCGGGATCAGATCGCACTCGCCTTTTTTCCAGTCCTTCACGTCCAGCGGCTGCGCCAGTTCGGCAGCGGAGTCGTGCTGGATTGGCAGCGTCACCACGTCGGTCTCTTTGCCCAGGTGCCCTACACAGACTTCAGAGAATTTCTTCGCAATGTCTTTGTAAATTTCCCAGTCGCTTTTTGATTCCCACGCCGGGTCAACGGCCGCCGACAGCGGATGAATAAACGGATGCATATCCGACGTATTCATGTCGTCTTTTTCGTACCAGGTGGCAGTAGGCAGCACGATGTCGGAGTACAGGCAGGTACTGGACAGACGGAAGTCCAGCGTCACCACCAGATCCAACTTGCCGTCGAGACCGTTGTCTTTCCACTCCACTTCTTCCGGCTTCACGCCGCCCTGCTTGCCGAGATCTTTACCCTGAATACCGTTTTCGGTACCGAGCAGGTATTTCAGCATGTACTCGTGGCCTTTACCGGAAGAACCCAGCAGGTTAGAGCGCCAGATGAACAGGTTACGCGGATGGTTTTTACCGTTCTCCGGCTGTTCTGCCGCGAAGCGGATTGAGCCGTCTTTAAGGGATTTAACGGTGTAGTCCACCGGCGACATGCCCGCCTGCTTCGCCGCTTCCGCAATGCGCAGCGGGTTCGTGCCCAGCTGCGGCGCAGACGGCAGCCAGCCCATACGCTCAGCGCGCACGTTGAAGTCAATCAGGTGGCCGCTGTAGCGGGATTTATCCGCCATCGGCGACAGCAGTTCCTGGGCGGTAACCGTCTCGTAGCGCCACTGGCTGGAGTGGTTATAGAAGTAGGAGGTGCTGTTCATGTGACGAGCCGGACGCTGCCAGTCAAGGGCAAACGCCAGCGGTTGCCAGCCGGTCTGCGGACGCAGTTTTTCCTGGCCCACGTAGTGCGCCCAGCCGCCGCCGCTCTGCCCGACGCAGCCGCAGAAGATCAGCATGTTGATCAGGCCGCGATAGTTCATGTCGAGGTGATACCAGTGGTTCAGACCGGCACCGACGATGATCATGGAGCGACCGTGGGTTTTGTCGGCGTTTTCCGCAAATTCGCGGGCGATACGGGTGATCTGGGCGCGTGGCACACCGGTGATCTGCTCCGCCCAGGCTGGGGTATAAGCCTTCACGTCATCATAGCTGGTCGCGCAGTTTTCGTCGTTCAGGCCGCGCTCCAGGCCGTAGTTCGCCATGGTCAGATCGTAGACGGTAGTGACCAGAGCAGTAGAACCGTCCGCCAGTTGCAGGCGCTTCACCGGCAGCTTGTGCATCAGAACGTTTTGCAACTCAACCTTGTTGAAGTGCTCGGAACCTTCACCACCAAAGTACGGGAAGCCGACATCGGCGATCTCGTCCTGGCTGCCCAGCATGCTGAGACGCAGCTCCGTCTCTTCACCCGTGGTGCCGTTACGCTGCTCCAGGTTCCATTTGCCTTTTTCGCCCCAGCGGAAGCCGATAGAACCGTTTGGCGCCACCAGCTCGCCGTTGCTGTTGCAGGCGACCGTTTTCCACTCCGGGTTGTTTTCCTGACCCAGCGCATCCACCAGATCCGCGGCACGCAGCATACGGCCTGCGGCGTAATAGCCGTCACGCTCTTCGAGCATCACCAGCATTGGCATGTCGGTATAGCGACGCACGTAATCGGTGAAATACTGGCTTGGCTTGTCGAGGTGGAATTCACGCAGCATGACGTGGCCCATCGCCAGCGCCATTGCGGCATCGGTACCCTGTTTCGGCGCCAGCCACAGGTCGCACAGTTTGGCGATTTCGGCGTAGTCCGGGGTCACGGCGACGGTTTTGGTCCCTTTGTAACGTACTTCGGTAAAGAAGTGCGCATCCGGGGTACGGGTCTGCGGAACGTTAGAGCCCCAGGCGATGATGTAGCTGGAGTTATACCAGTCGGCGGACTCCGGCACGTCGGTCTGCTCACCCCAGGTCTGTGGTGACGCTGGCGGCAGGTCGCAGTACCAGTCGTAGAAGCTCAGGCAGGTACCACCGATGAGTGACAGGTAGCGCGCGCCGGAGGCGTAAGAGACCATCGACATCGCCGGGATTGGCGAGAAGCCTGCCACACGGTCAGGACCGTAGGTTTTCACGGTGTAGACGTTGGAAGCCGCAATCAGCTCGTTCACCTCTTTCCAGGAAGAGCGAACGAAACCACCGCGACCACGCGCCTGTTTGAAGCTTTTCGCTTTGTCGGCATCTTCAATGATGGAGGCCCAGGCATCAACCGGATCGCTGTGCTGCACTTTCGCTTCACGCCACATTTTCATCAGGCGTTTACGCATCAGCGGGTATTTCAGACGGTTGGCACTGTAGAGATACCAGGAGTAGCTGGCCCCACGCGGGCAGCCGCGCGGCTCGTGGTTCGGCATATCCGGACGGGTACGCGGATAATCGGTCTGCTGCATTTCCCAGGTCACCAGACCGTTTTTAACGAAAATCTTCCAGCTACATGAGCCAGTGCAGTTTACGCCGTGGGTAGAACGGACAACTTTGTCATGCTGCCAGCGCTGACGGTAACCGTCTTCCCAGTCCCGGTTGGTATCCAGAACCTGGCCGTGCCCATCGGCAAAAGTTTCACCCTTCTGTTTGAAGTAGCGAAACCGGTCCAAAAATTTGCTCATCGGGTATCTCCTGTATGGAGCCTGTGGCTCTCTAAATCGACATTGCTGATTTGCAGCGAAGGTAACGCTATGAAAGATGGTGAGAATTGATAACGATCAAGACGAAGGGGGACTCTGAGGGGGGGTATTAGATCAAATACCACCAAAGCGGTAGCCGTTAATATTTTTTAACTTTATGATTTATATGGATATATTTTATTTATCGTACAATAAGCGAGGCAAAATTTAACATCTTAGGTATTAAGGGGTAGAAACACCTGTAAAGCGATGGCGATCACAGCGTTACCTGCGTATGACCACAGGAAAAGCTATTAGTATGTTGTAACTATTTAGCGATTAAAAAAAGCGCGGCACTCAGGCCGCGCAAACGGATAATCAAGCTTACTTGTTTTTCTTGGTATTACGGCCATATACCAGCCAGGTGATGACCACGCAGGCGATATAGAAGACGAGGAATACTTTCATCGCACCCGCCGGAGAGCCGGTCAGATCCAGTGAGATACCGAATGCTTTTGGAATAAAGAAGCCGCCAATCGCGCCAATCGCAGAGATAAACCCAAGCGCCGCAGCGGTATCGGTGGCGGCTTCACGCATTGCCTGCTCATCGCTCCCGCCCTGCGCCTTCACGCGGTCCATGGTCAACTTGCGGAAGATGACAGAGATCATCTGGAAAGTAGACGCACTGCCCAGCCCGGCGGTCAGGAACAGCACCATGAATACGCCGAAGAAGGCAAAGAAGTTACCCCCCTCACCACCCGCAGGCAGCGTCAGGAACAGCAGCGCACAGAAGATGGCCATCACAACAAAGTTCACCAGCGTAACGCGCGTTCCCCCCAGACGGTCGGAGATCATCCCGCCCAGCGAACGTGCCAGCGCGCCGATAAACGGACCGAAGAAGGCAAACTGAAGGATCTGCACGTCCGGGAACTGGGTTTTAGACAGCATGGCAAAGCCTGCTGAGAAACCGATGAACGAGCCGAAGGTCGCCAGATACAGCAGCGCCATCACCCACAGGTGGCCACGCTTCAGCACTGGCAGTTGCTCGCTCAGTGACGCTTTGGACGCGGACAGATCGTTCATGAAGAACCACGCCGCCAGGGTAAAGACCACCAGGAACGGTACCCAAATCCAGGAGGCGTTTTGCAGGAACAGCACGGAACCGTCGGGCTGCGTCACACCGCCGCCGCCAAAGGCCGCAAAGATGGAGACAGAGATCGCCAGCGGGGCAATCAGCTGCATCACGCTCACGCCCATATTACCGAGGCCGCCGTTAATGCCCAGCGCACCACCCTGCTTCGCTTTCGGGAAGAAGAAGCTGATGTTTGCCATACTGGACGCAAAGTTCGCCCCCGCAAAACCGCACAGCAGAGAGATAATCACGAATACGCTAAACGGTGTGGAGGTATCCTGCACCGCAAAACCGAGCCACACGCACGGTACGATCATGATCCCGGTACTGAAAGCCGTCCAGCGACGACCACCAAAGACCGGCACCATAAACGCGTAAGGAACGCGCAGCAGTGCGCCTGAAAGCGACGGCAACGCGGTCAACATAAACAGCTGATCGGTGGTAAAGGTAAAGCCCACTTTTGGAAGGTTAACCGCAACCGCACTAAACAACATCCAGACGCAAAACGCCAGTAACAGACATGGAACCGAAATCCACAGATTACGACTTGCTACACGGTGGCCGCGCTGTTGCCAGAACGCCGGATCCTCTGGACGCCAGTCTGTAATAACGGCACCAGTTTCCCTTTCGGGAGCGGAAGAGTGACTCATAGACACCTCTGATTCTCGAATGATGCTGCAAACATTAGGGCTTTAGAGCGGCGGTAAGTTGATATAAATCAAAGGAAAAGTGGGAGGTTTTGCGGCGAAAAAAAAGCCATCACTCTTAATGAGTAGATGCAAAACGTAAAAAAGGTGTGGTTTTTCACGGTGCTGACGCATCCCTGCTTCGTCCACCCACTAACCGTTACCCCTCTGGCAATTTAGAGGTAATCCTTTATTGGTATGGGTATACTCCAGGGTATGCACCAGAATAGCGCCATTCCTGCAATCAGGTCACGTCAGGAGCCCGGCAACTCTATGTTAAAAAGATGTTTATCTCCGCTGACGCTGGTTAACCAGCTGGCGCTTATTGTTCTGCTGTCCACCGCTATCGGTGTGACCGGCATGGCTATTTCTGGCTGGCTGGTACAGGGTGTACAGGGTAACGCGCATGCCATCAACGAGGCAGGCTCGCTACGTATGCAGAGTTACCGGCTGCTGGCGTCGGTGCCGCTGACGCAGGCTGACCAACCGCTTATCGACGAAATGGAGCGTACCGCATTCAGCCCTGAACTGGAAAGAGCCGCCATCCGTGACGGTCAGCAATCTCAGCTTAAGGCGCTTCAGGGCTACTGGCATACCCAGCTGGAGCCTGGGTTAAAGCGGGCGGAAGACCGGGAAACGGTCGCCCGGGACGTCGCCGGGTTTGTATCACGTATCGATCATCTTGTCTCCTCATTCGATCGCACCACAGAGTTACGCATTGACCGTGTGGTGATGGTTCACCGCGCAATGGCGCTGTTTATGGGTTTGCTGCTGATTTTCACGGTTATCTGGCTGCGCGCGCGGTTGCTTAACCCCTGGAAACAGCTCCTGGCGATGGCCCGCGCCGTCACACAGCGCGATTTTACCCAGCGCACGCACATCAGCGGGCGCAACGAAATGGCGATGCTCGGCGAGGCGCTCAACACCATGTCGGCAGAGCTATCAGAAAGCTACGCGGTACTGGAACAACGCGTCCAGGAGAAAACCGCCGGGCTTGAGCAGAAAAACGAGATCCTCTCTTTCCTCTGGCAGGCGAACCGTCGCCTGCATATGCAGGTCCCGCTTTGCGAACGTCTCTCGCCGGTACTGAACGGCCTGCAAAATCTGACTCTGCTCCGCGATCTTGAGCTTCGGGTTTACGACGTTGAGGATGAGGAAAACCATCAGGAATTTACCTGTCAGTCGGACATATCCTGCGACGATAAAGGGTGTCATCTGTGCCCGCGCGGCTTGCCGCCGCTTACCACCAGCGGCACGACCCTCAAGTGGCGGCTGATGGACAGCCATACCCAGTACGGTATTTTGCTGGCCACCCTGCCCGCCGGACGTCACCTGAGCCACGACCAGCAGCAGCTGGTCGATACGCTTGTTGAGCAGCTCACGGCCACGCTGGCGCTCGACCGCCACCAGGAGAAACAGCAGCAGCTGATCGTGATGGAGGAGCGTGCCACCATCGCCCGCGAGCTGCACGACTCCATCGCCCAGTCCCTCTCCTGCATGAAGATGCAGGTGAGCTGCCTGCAAATGCAGGATGAAGGCATGCCCGAGAGCAGCAAACAGCTGCTCAGCCAGATCCGCAACGAGCTTAACACCTCGTGGATTCAGCTTCGCGAGCTGCTGACCACCTTCCGTTTGCAGCTCACCGAGCCGGGGCTGCGCCCTGCGCTGGAATCCAGCTGTCAGGAGTTTAGCGCCCGGCTGGGCTTCCCGGTGAAGCTGGATTACCAGCTGCCACCGCGTTTTGTCCCCTCTCACCAGGCGATCCACTTGCTGCAAATTGCCCGCGAAGCCCTGAGCAACGTGCTCAAGCATGCCGAGGCGACGGCCGTCACGGTCACCGTCAGCTGCCAGGATAATCAGGTGAAGCTCAGGGTTCAGGATAACGGCCGCGGCGTGCCGGAAAATGCCGAACGAACGAACCACTATGGTTTAATTATTATGCGAGACCGCGCGCAAAGCCTGCGCGGTGATTGCCAGGTTCGCCGGGGAGAGTCAGGTGGCACCGAAGTTGTGGTCACCTTTATACCCGAAAAGCCCCTCATAACTGCTCAAGGAGAAAACCATGACTAATCAGGAACCGGCATCTATCCTGTTGATTGACGATCATCCGATGCTGCGCACTGGCGTTAAACAGCTTGTCAGCATGGCGCCAGATATCACCGTCGTCGGGGAAGCCAGTAACGGCGAACAGGGTATTGAACTTGCCGAATCGCTCGATCCTGATTTGATCTTGCTCGATCTCAACATGCCGGGCATGAATGGCCTGGAAACCCTCGACAAGCTGCGGGAGAAATCCCTCTCTGGCCGGGTGGTGGTCTTCAGCGTCTCAAACCATGAAGAAGACGTGGTCACCGCCCTCAAGCGAGGGGCAGACGGCTATCTGCTGAAAGATATGGAGCCGGAAGATCTGCTCAAGGCGCTGCAACAGGCTGCCGCAGGCGAGATGGTGCTGAGTGAAGCGTTAACGCCGGTACTGGCCGCCAGCCTGCGTGCGAACCGCGCCACGTCTGATCGTGACGTCAGCCAGTTGACCCCGCGCGAGCGTGACATTCTGAAGCTGATTGCCCAGGGGCTGCCGAACAAAATGATCGCCCGCCGTCTGGACATCACCGAGAGCACGGTCAAAGTGCATGTCAAACACATGCTGAAAAAAATGAAGTTAAAATCCCGCGTCGAAGCCGCCGTCTGGGTGCATCAGGAGCGCATTTTTTAACTTACTCATCCGGCAGCAACTTCCACCGTGGATCGTCGGCAGGCATTGCGACGAGCGGTTGCACCACGAAAAGCGTGATCTCATTGGAGGAGACACGCTGCCCATCCTTATCTTCCACCACGGCCGTAAGCCGCCATGTATTTTTAGCCCCTTCCGAATCATCCCATACAGGCATGATCACACTCCAGCCATCGCTGCTGTTGCCGTTTGCCGGTGAGGTCAGGCTGAGCGCCTGGGTATCACCCAGCCAGTGGATCTGCCGGATACCGTGCGTGCTGCGAATTTGCAGCTTCAGCATCACCGTTTCGCCTGGCTTAAGATCCCACGGCGGCGTGGCCAGATATACCGAGAGGGTTTTGCGCTGACGGAATTCCATCACGGGCAGATTATCGCGATCGGGTGAATCATAGCGGCTGCCCCGCAGCGAGCGCGTCGCCGCCACTTCCCCGGCGGAAAGCTGTTTCGCCAGCGGCACGCCAAAACGATAGTTGAGCTTCAGCCCGAGGTTATTCTGGCTAACGCCGCTCTCCCCCTGCTTATGGGCAGCCGTCAGGGTGACCAGCGGTACGGGGGTATAGTTCAGTCCCAGGTTGACCGCAACCGGGTTGTGATACCCAGTACCGCTGTTAAACAGATCGACGTTATCGCCAAAATACTGTTCAAAGCTGACGCTGGTGTTCAGGTGGTGAAACCAGGGAAGCCAGGCTTTGGCCGTTACGTCGTATCCGCGCGCCATGCGCTGCTCGCGGATGTCGGAACGCGGCTGCCAGCCAGCGAACGGCTGGTAGTAATTGGCCGACAGGCGCAGGTTTTCACCCCACGCCTCTGCGCCCAGCCCGGCACGTTGCAGGTTGTCTTCCAGCAGGTTGTCGTAAAAAGTGTTGTAGCCCAGCAGCCAGTTTCCGGCAACCCAGCGCTGACCTGCCCCGACGTTACTCACCAGCCCGTCTGTCTGCTGCGTCAGCCCAAGCTGGCTCCAGCTCAGATAGCGGGTATTGTCGTTCCAGGGGATAAACCAGCTTCCGCTGCTGCCGTTAAAGTTGCCGTCGTCATCCACCAGCACATTGACGTTGGCGTTTCCCCAGGGTGAAAGCCAGGATTCAATCTGCTCGTTGACTTCCCCGCTCACGGCATCCCGCACCTTGCCAAACGCGAACTGTCGCGCCTGCTGCCCGGCCGTCAGGCCGTTATCGGTCATACTGGCTTCACCGAATGCCTTAGCCATTTCAGCCAGATGCTTTTCGCCTTCGCTGGTCGGTTGCGCCATGCCGAGATCCGGCAGACTATCGCCGTTGTTATCAAACGGATTTTGCGCCTGCTGCACGAAGGATTTCGGCGCACCATGAACGGCTCCAGCCGTAAAAAGGGGGAGTAACAGCAAAAAACGGATGCGGGACGATACAGCCTTCAACGTCGTCAATCAGAACCTGTGTTTATGAACAAACACTTATTATGTTAACGCCATAAGCCCTGAAAACCAGTCTTAACAGAAATTTCAGGAATATCCTGAAAAGATTTGTCGGGTGGCGGCTTCGCCTTACCCGACCTACAAATTCGTACCGGTGCGAAGCCGCCACCCGACGCCCTTACACTATCCCAACAGCCCTTTCAGCTCCGGCACGCAGGAGCCGCAGTTCGTACCGCAGCGCAGCTTCACGCCCAGCGCTGCGGCAGAATCACAGCCTCCGGCTATCGCCTTACGTATCGTATTTTCACCCACGCTGAAGCAGCTACAGATAATTCGCCCGGGATCGGCATCTTCGCCCGGCCGTTGCCCGTGCAGCAGCGCATGGCGTTCAGCAAGTTGGACGGGCGCAGCAGCAAAGGCTTCTTCAATAAACGCATGCGCCAGCGCCGGCAGCATATGGCCCTCCCAGTAGCCCAGCATCAGCTCACCGTGATGCCAGGCGAGCACGCTGCTGCGTTCTCCCGTCTGTGCCACCTGTAACTGCCAGCCCCGACCGCTGGCGTACGCCATGATCCACGACAGCAACGGCTGCTCCCCCGCCACCGTCAGACGTGAGGCTTTACGCCACCAGCAGACCGACGGCGGCAGCGCTGGCAGCTCGCGGGCATACAGTTCACCCTGCCAGGCGGGTAGCCAGGGCATGATCCTCACCGCGGTTTGTTTACTCTCCGGCTGGCCGGACCCGGCATCAACCCGCCCTTCCACCAGCGCATTGACCTTACCCTGCCGGGCAAATTGCGCGTTCCAGTGCATCGGCGCAAACAGCTCGCCTACACGCTGCGCGGTGGAGATACGTACTCTGGCAACCATCACTCCGCGCGGGGAGCTTACCCGCGCCAGCTGGCCGTCAGTCAGCCCGGCGCGCGCCGCATCGGTTGCGTTCATCTCAACAAAAGGCTCATCGATATGCTGCATCAGACGCGGAACATACCCCGTGCGCGTCATGGTGTGCCACTGATCGCGGATCCGCCCGGTATTCAGTATCAAGGGGTACAATTCGTCGACGCCTGCCCCATGCGGGGAGGGGTCAACCGGAACAAGCGTTCTTTGCGGGAAATCACCGGCATGCCACTGATACGGCGCCAGCTCGTCCCACGCCTCTCGCGACAGCGACGCCAGTTCGCGCAGGTTTAGCGCCCGTTCGCCGTTATTTTCAAACGCCGTTAGCGCCGCATGTTCACAAAATATCTCCTGAGGGTGTTCCCAGGCGAAGGCATCGCCATAACCGAGCTGCTCTGCGATCCGGGCGATGATCCACCAGTCCGGTCTGGCCTCGCCCGGCGCAGGCAGAAAGGCGCGCTGGCGGGAGATACGGCGTTCAGAATTGGTCACCGTGCCGTTTTTCTCGCCCCAGCCCAGGGCGGGAAAACGGATATGGGCAAACCGGCTGGTGTCCGTCTCCTGCATCACCTCAGATACCATGACCAGCGGGCAGGCCGCCAGCGCCTGGCACACCGCGTGGCTGTCGGGAAGTGAAACGGCAGGGTTGGTGCCCATGATCCACACCGCCTTCACCTCGCCGCGGGCAATGGCGTCAAACAGTTCCACCGCCATCAGGCCCGGGGTCTGCGCCAGCCGTTCCGTTCCCCAGAAACGCGCCACGCGCGCGAGATCGTCCGGCTCGAAGTTCATGTGCGCCGCCAGCTGATTCGCCAGTCCCCCCACTTCCCGCCCGCCCATGGCATTTGGCTGTCCGGTCAGCGAAAACGGGCCGCAGCCAGGACGGTTGAACTTCCCGCTGGCAAGATGCACGTTAATGATGGCGTTGCACTTGTCGCTGCCGCTGGAGGACTGGTTGATCCCCATGGTGTAGAGCGTGATCGCGCGTGGCGCGGTGACAAACCAGTCGTAGAAGGTGCCAATCTCGTCTGAAGGCAGATCGCAAAACGCCGCCACGCGAGGGATCGGCCACTCGCCGCGCCCCTGAATCAGATTGAGCAACCCCACAAACAGCCCGGCGTCACTGCCGGGTCTGAGCGCGAGGTGGAGATCGGCGATATCGCAGGTGGCGGTTTTACGCGGATCGATCACGACCACTTTCATCTGCGGATTGTTGTGTTTTGCCTGCACCAGCCGCTGATACAGCACCGGATGCGTCCAGGCCGCGTTCGAGCCAACGAGTACCACCAGATCGCTGTTTTCCACGTCCTCGTAGCTGCACGGCACCACGTCTTCACCGAAGGCGCGTTTGTAGCCCACCACCGCCGATGACATGCACAGCCGCGAGTTGGTATCAATGTTCGCCGCCCCGATAAAGCCTTTCATCAGCTTGTTGGCGGCATAGTAATCCTCGGTCAACAGCTGGCCGGAGGCATAAAACGCCACCGCCTGCGGCCCCCATTCGTTGATAATGTTCCGCAGCCGCTCGCCCGCTTCGCCCAGCGCCTGCGGCCATGCCACCTCCCGGCCATCGACAACCGGGCGCAGCAGGCGTCCCTGTAGCCCTGTGGTTTCCCCAAGGGCAGATCCTTTTACGCACAGACGACCGAAATTCGCCGGATGAGTTTCATCCCCCCGAATGCTCACCTTTTCACCGTCTGCGCTGGCGACCACGCCGCAGCCCACCCCGCAGTAAGGGCACGTTGTCCGGGTTTCCGTCATGAGGCCTCCGCGCGCATCACCAGCTCTTCATTTCCAACCCACACCTTGCCGTTTTCGATTTTTACCGGCCAGGCACGCACCGCAGGCGCCCCGCTCTCAGCCTGACACCCGTCGCGCAGACGAATACGTTGCTTGTAGAGCGGCGAGATCACCACCGGTTCCCCCGCCGCATCGCCGAGGATGCCGCGTGAGAGCACGTTCGCGCGGCTGCCCGGCTCCCGATCGTCGAGGGCATAAACGGTTTTGCCAAAGCGGAACAACGCAATCGGTTTGCGCCCAAGATGCGCGCCAATGCCCGCCTGCTCCGGGATCTCGTCGATATTACAAATTTCCTGCCAGCGCATGTTCTCCTCCGCGGCGGGGACGTTCACCGCGGTGCGGAACAGCGCCAGGCGGTCAGGATCGTTAAGGGTGGTTTGCCATTCGCACTGGTAGGTCTCCACCACCCGGGCCATCTCCTGCTCCAGCTCGTGGGCGATCCCCAGGCTGTCGTTGAGGATCACCTCGCGCAGATAGTCGAGGCCGCCTTCCAGGTTATCCATCCAGGTACTGGTGCGTTGCAGACGATCTGCCGTGCGAATGTAGAACATCAGGAAACGGTCAACGGTGCGGATCAGCGTTTCGTCGTCCAGATCGCTGGCGAAGAGATCCGCGTGGCGCGGCTTCATCCCGCCGTTGCCGCACAGATAGAGGTTCCAGCCTTTGTCCGTGGCAATCACCCCTACGTCTTTGCTCTGCGCCTCTGCGCACTCACGGGTACAGCCGGAGACCGCCATTTTGATTTTGTGCGGCGCGCGCAGCCCCTTGTAGCGGTGCTCCAGCCTGACCGCGAGGCCGGTGGAATCCTGCACGCCGTAGCGACACCAGGTCGACCCGACGCAGGATTTCACCGTGCGCAGGGATTTCCCGTAAGCATGTCCGGTCTCAAACCCGGCCTCCACCAGCGCCTGCCAGATTTCCGGCAACTGCTCGAGCGTGGCGCCAAACAGGTCAATACGCTGCCCGCCGGTAATTTTGCTGTAAAGGCTATAGCGTTTCGCGATCTGGCCGATGGCGATCAGCCCGTCGGCGGTCACTTCACCCGCCGGCATCCGCGGGACGATGGAGTAGGTTCCGTCCTTCTGAATATTGGCGAAATAGCGGTCGTTGGTGTCCTGCAATGGCAGATGCGCCGGTTTCAGCAGATACTCGTTCCAGCAGGAAGCCAATACCGATCCCACCAGCGGCTTACAGATCTCGCACCCGTGCCCCTGACCGTAGCGGCTGATAAGCTGGTCGAAGGTGCGGATATGGTTGACGCGCACCAGGTGGTAAATCTCCTGACGCGAGTACGGGAAGTGTTCGCAGATATCTTTCTTCACCTCCACGCCCTGCTCCGCAAGCTGGAACTCCATCACCTGCTTCACCAGCGCGCTACAGCCTCCGCAGCCGGTCGCGGCTTTGGTGCACTGCTTAATGGCGCCGATATCCGTCGCACCCGCGCTTACCGCCTGGCAGATATCCCCTTTGCTGACGTTATGACACGAACAGATCTGCGCGCTTTCCGGCAGCGCCGCCACGCCCAGCGCTTTCGGCGCGCTGCCTGACGACGCGGGTAAGATCAGCGTTTCCGGCTCTTTTGGCAGGCTGATGCCGTTGAGCATCATCTGCACCAGCGTGGCGTATTCGCTGGCATCGCCCACCAGCACGCCGCCCAGCAGCGTTTTGCTGTCGTGGCTGACCACAATTTTTTTGTAGATTTGCTGCGGCCCGTGCGTCCACTGGTAGCTCAGCGCGCCCGGCGTGCGCCCGTGGGCATCGCCAAACGACGCCACATCCACCCCCAGCAACTTGAGTTTGGTACTCATATCCGCGCCGGTGAAGCGCTTCTCCTCACCCGCCAGCACAGCGGCGGCCACGCGCGCCATCTGGTAGCCCGGGGCCACCAGGCCAAAGATTTTCCCCTCCCACAGCGCGCATTCCCCGATGGCAAGCACGTCCTGATCGGAAGTCCGGCAGACGTCGTCAATGCAGATCCCGCCGCGCTCGCCGACAGCCAGCCCGCTGCTGCGCGCCAGCGCGTCCTGCGGCCGAATACCGGCAGAGAAGACCACCATGTCCGTTTCCAGCTGCTCGCCATCGGCAAAGCGCAGCACCAGCCCGTCGTCTGCGGAGGCAATCTCCGTCGTCGATTTACTGGTGTGCACCCCTACGCCCAGCGCCTCAATTTTCTTGCGCAGCATTGCCGCGCCGTCGCTGTCGAGCTGCACCGCCATCAGGTTCGGCGCAAACTCCACCACGTGAGTTTCCAGCCCGAGCTGCTTAAGCGCATTCGCCGCCTCCAGCCCCAGCAGGCCGCCGCCAATCACCACACCGCGGCGAGAGCCTGCCGCATGGGCCGCAATGTTGTCCAGATCGTCGAGGGTGCGGTAGACAAAACAACCCGGCAGATCGTTGCCCGGAACGGGTGGTACGAACGGGTACGAGCCGGTCGCCAGCACCAGCTTGTCCCAGTGAGTCTCATGGCCACTGGCGGTACGCACTACGTGTGCATCACGATCGATAGCGACGATCTGCTGCGAGAGGCGCAGCTCAATGCCGTTATCGGCAAAGAACTCCCCCGCCACCAGCGAGAGCGAGTCCGCGCTGCGTCCGCCAAAATATTCCGACAGATGCACGCGGTCATAGGCGGCATAGCGCTCTTCGCCAAAAACAATAATCTGATACTGCTGATGCAAATTGCGGTTGACGCAGTCTTCGAGGAAATGATGGCCGACCATACCGTGCCCAACCACCACCAGAGTAGGTTTTGTCATAGCGTTCTGTCCTGCAACCTGCTGTTGCGTTGTGAAACGATCGAACAGCCAGTCCGCGTGGGCGGGCGCAGCCGTTGCCAGTAAATCGGTAAAGGTTGCCGCGCTGCGGCAGTCACCCATCAGCAGCACGCCAGCCAGCGCCCCCTGATGGATCAGTAAACGTCGATAGTGACGGGTCAGCGGGTCCCATGAACTCCAGACCACATCGTCCGCCTGCGCCGTCGCGCGTCCGAGGCTGAACAGCGCCACGCCGGTCACCTTAAGGCGCACGCCGTTGTCGGTCAGGGTAAACGGCGCGGTGACCTCCCCGGCCAGCCGCGCGGCAAGAATATCCGCCTGCGCCAGACAGGGGGCGACCAGGCCAAACGTCTGGCCGTCAATTTCGCAGCACTCGCCGATGGCGTAGATATCCGGCACGGAGGTTTGCATCTGCTGATCCACCACGATGCCGCGCGCGCAGCGAATGCCGCTGGCTTTTGCCAGCGCGACGTTGGGCTGTACACCCGTAGCCAGCACCACGCGCGTGGCGGCGATGCGGCGTCCGTCGAGCAACGTCACGGCATCGTCAGTGATGGCCGTGATGCCGGAGGCGAGTTCACAGCGTACGCCCCGCTTCGCCAGCGCCTCGTCAAGCAGCAGTCCCGTCTGCTGATCCAGCTGCTGTTCCATCAGCCACGTGCCGCGATGGATAAGCGTGACGTTGTCACCGTTTCGCGCCAGCGCTGCCGCTGCCTCCACGCCGAGTACGCCGCCGCCCAGCACTACCGCCGGCCCGGAGATATTCTGGATGGCGCGGGTCTCTGCCAGGGTGCGAAAGGTGAACACATGCGGTGCATCGCCGCCGGGGATCGGCGGCACTACAGGGGTAGACCCGGTGGCAAACACCAGCGCATCCCAGCCCAGCGTGCGAGCAGAGGTATGCACTTCACGCGCGTTGACGTCTACTGCGAGCGCCTTTTCTCCTCGCAGCACCGTCACGCCTCGTGCCGTGTACCAGTCTTCATCGTGCAGACAGATGTGCTCCGCCTGCTTTTCGCCACCCAGCACCGGTGAAAGCTGGATGCGGTTGTACGCCTGCTCAGGCTCGTCACCGATGACGGTGATAGCGAAACGACCGGGAACACGCCCGGTGAGCGACGCAATCAGCCGGGTTGCCGCCATACCATTACCGATAATGACCAGTCGCATCGTGCCCCCTCATTACGCCGCTTTCGGCTGTTTTTCGTAGAGGAAATGGAGGATCTGCTGGCGCATGTGGTGATAGCGGCTGTCATCCGCCAGCTGCACCCTGTTGCGCGGGCGCGGCAGATCGACGCGCAGGATCTCACCCACGGTGGCCGCCGGGCCGTTGGTCATCATCAGTACGCGGTCAGAGAGCAGTACCGCCTCGTCCACATCGTGGGTGATGAGCACGATGGTGGTGTTCAGCGCCTGCTGGATCTGCATCACCGAGTCCTGAAGATGGGCACGCGTCAGCGCATCGAGCGCGCCAAACGGCTCATCCATCAGCAGCACTTTCGGCTTCATTGCCAGCGCCCGGGCAATCCCGACGCGCTGCTTCATACCGCCGGAGATCTCCCCGGGGCGCTTATGCAGCGCGTGGCCCATCTGCACGCGGTCGAGGTTGTGCTCAATCCACGCTTTGCGCTCGGCCTTACTCATGGTGTGACGGAAGACCTGATCCACCGCAAGCGCCACGTTGTCGAAGCAGGTCAGCCACGGCAGCAGCGAATGGTTCTGGAACACCACCGCGCGCTCGGGCCCCGGCCCGGCGATTTCGCGGTTGTCGCAAATCAGCCCGCCTTCCGTCGGCAGCGTGATCCCGGCGATCAAGTTTAACAGCGTCGACTTGCCGCAGCCGGAGTGACCAATCAGACTGACGGTTTCGCCCTCGTGGATATCAAAAGAGACGTTTTGCAGCGCCAGAAACTCGCCGCTGGCGGTGGAAAAACGCTGGCTCACGGCCTGGACCTGAATTAACGGTTTCATCTTCACTCCTTATTTTTCCTGCCAGCTAAAGCGACGGGCGATCAGCATCAGCCCCTGCTCCAGCAGCAACCCGACCACGCCAATGATGACGATGGCGATGAGAATGTTTTCGACGTTGAGGTTGTTCCACTCATTCCAGATCCAGAAGCCAATGCCTAAACCTCCGGTGAGCATCTCGGCGGCGACAATCACCAGCCAGGCAATGCCAATGGAGAGGCGTACCCCGGTCAGCACCGCAGGCAGTACGGCGGGAAAAAGAATGCGACGCATGATGGTCCACTCTGAGAGTTGCAGTACGCGGGCCACGTTGAGGTAGTCCTGCGGAATACGGCGTACCCCTTCAGCGGTGTTGATCACCATCGGCCAGATGGAGCAGATAAAAATGGTCCAGCTCGATGCAGGCTCCGCCTTCTGGAACAGCAGCAGGCCGATAGGCAGCCAGGCCAGCGGGCTGACCGGACGCAGGAGCGCGATCAGCGGGTTGAACATGCGCGAGAAAAAGGTGAAGCGGCCAATCAAAAAGCCCAGCGGAATGCCCGCCATCGCTGCCAGACCGAAGCCGATGGCGACGCGCTGCAACGACGCCAGCACGTTCCAGCCAATGCCCATATCGTTTGGCCCGTCGCGATAAAACGGATCGGCAAACAGGGTCATGGCCGAATCGAGCGTGCTGAGCGGCGTCGGAAAGCCTTTACTGTTTATCGCCGCCAGCTGCCAGAGCACCACCAGCAGGCCGAGACCGAGCAGCGCCGGGATGACGCGCTGTAAAAAATCATTCATCCGACGCGTAAACGCTGGCGTACGACGGCGAACCTGTAGCGGAGGCAGGACAATCACTTCCCCGCTCTCTGACGTCTCTTGTGGTTTTGCATTTTGCAGATGCTGCATACTCAGGCCCCTTTACGGTGAATGGCGAAGCGGTTGGCGTACCCTTCCGGATCGGTGCCGTTCCAGACGGTGCCGTCCATCAGGGTGCTGCTGCGATACGGTGATGACGGTGTGGACATGCCGCCCACGGCGGTCGCGGCATCCTGCCAGACCGCGGTCTGGTTAATGCGCTGTGCAATGCCCGCGTAATCCGGCGCGGCGTTGAGCAAGCCCCAGCGGCGGAACTGGGTTAAGAACCACATGCCGTCGGAGAGATACGGGTAGCTCACGGCACCCTCGTTGAAGAAACGGATCGGGTGCGCATCCTGCCAGCGCTGACCGACCCCGTTGTCGTACTCGCCGAGCATGCGTCCGGTGAGATACTGTTCCTTGCAGTTGAGCCAGGCGCGGCGCGAGAGGATCTGCGCGGTTTCGCGTTTGTTTTCCGCTGACGCCTCGATCCAGCGCGCGGCTTCCATCACGGCGCTCACCAGCGCCCGTGCGGTGTGCGGATTTTTCGCCACCCAGTCGCGTCGGGTGCCGAGGATTTTTTCCGGGTGATCGGCCCAGATGGACTGCGACGTGGCGGCGGTAAACCCGATTCGGTCGTTAATCGCCCGCGCGTTCCACGGCTCGCCAACGCAAAACCCGACCATGTTGCCAATGCGCATGTTCATCACCATCTGCGGCGGCGGCACCACCACAGTGCGCACATCGTCAAACGGGTTAATCCCCGCGCTGGCCAGCCAGTAGTAGAGCCACATGGCGTGCGTCCCCGTCGGGAAGGTATGCGCGAAGGTGTAGGTTCCCGGCGCCTGCTGCGCAATCAGCTTTTTCAGCCCGTCGAGGTCACGAACGCCCCTCTCCGCCAGATCGCTGGAGAGCGTAATGGCCTGTCCGTTCTGATTGAGGGTCATCAGGTTCGCCATCTGCTGTGGCTTGCCCGCGATCCCCAGCTCCAGACCGTACAGCAGGCCGTAAAGAATGTGTGCGGCGTCCAGTTCGCCCGCCACCAGCTTGTCGCGCACCGCCGCCCAGCTCGCCTCTTTGGTCGGTACAATGGTAATGCCGTGTTTTTTATCGAACCCCTTCAGGGCCGCGATAACCACGGGCGCGCAATCGGTCAGAGGTATAAACCCGATACGCACGGTATCCTGCTCCGGCTTATCTGACCCCGCCGCCCATGCGGCCTGCATGACACCCGGCAACAGCATCGCACCACTCGCCAGCATGCTGGCCTGCAATAACCGCCGTCTCGACAAATCCGCCATAATTGCTCCTGAAAAAAGGCAAAAAAAAGCGCCCGACGGTGCTGAAGCACCGCTGGACGCCTTTATCCTGAAGACGCATGCACCGCCGTTGGCGCATCGTCGAAAATGGTTAATCTGTTAATGCAAAGGTAATGCCAGCTTTTCATCCCCGGCGTTACGGGGTTTCTGCAAGAAGAGCGCTGTTTTACGCACCTCAATCAGGCATAAAATGCCCACTGACTGTGCAACTACTCCCCAGGGGGTATCTTCCACAGATTTTTCACCGTAAGCAGCGCACGGGCGATATCCACCATGCGTTGGTTTTTATCCATCGCCATTTTGCGCAGCGCGGTCCACGCCTGCTCCTCGCTCATGTTCTGGTGCGTCATCAGCACGCTTTTGGCTTTGTCGATGGTCTTACGCTCCTCCAGCGTGTCGCGCAGGGAAGCAAGCTGACGGGAGAGTTGCTCAATTTCACGCGCCTGCTGGCGCACCAGCGGCAGCAGCGGTTTATCCGGAAATCGCGCCAGGATATCGTCGTGCTCATCGTCTGCGTGCAGGTTTTCGCTATAGCGACGCTCCTCAACTGCCGTCATCAGATCGGCAATTGCCACCTCCTCCAGCGTGCGCAGGTGCTCAAGGCGCGCGGTTTGCAGGGCAAACCATTTGAGGGCGGTATCGCCGTTATCTGCCGGAGGCTGGCGGGTGCACGCTTCACGCCTGAGTTTTTCAGTCTCCAGACCCGGCTGGCAGTTGAGGATAAACGTCTCCTGCACGTCTGGAGTGCAATGGGAGATAAAAACCTCAAAGCAGGCCTGCTGGCCATCAATGCGATCCACCAGCCGCTGGCGGGTTTCATCGTCAAAGAATCCCTGGGTGAAACCAATAGCCCCCAGCGCCCGCTCTTGTCCCACAAGTTCTTTGCCCTGCATCAGGCTGTAAAGGGCCACAAATCGGCCCGCGATGTGCGGATCGTCAATGCTGTCGCTGAGTTGGGGTACGATACTGAGCAAATGTCGCAGTATGCGGCTGTAATGTTCCATCGCCTGCGGCGCGGTGACGCATTGACCTGTAACGCCATCACGCAGCGCCGTTAGCGTCTCAAGGCCGTGCAGTGCGCTGGCAATACGTTCGCACAGGGCGCTGCCCGGCAGCGGTTCGTTAAACTGAAGGTGCAATGCGGCGAGGTTTTCATCCACCAGGGCCCTGCTGGCCTTGCATTCAGGCGCGTACAATTTGCCCTGCGAGCAGAGCCAGACATTTGACGCACCGCGCTCGCACTGTAGCATATGCACCAGTCGACTGATGCCGTTCACCAGTGCGCCCAGCTGCGCCAGTCTGCCGAGCTGTTCCTCGCGCAACATTCTCGCACGCTGGAACCATTCGGTTGCGCCAGGGGAACTGCCAGCCACTATCGTCATCGTTTCTCTCCCCGATACGTATTCTTCGGTACGAGAAGCAATATTCGTGCCTTTTCAAAGAACAGGAGTCAACATGCAGAAGATTGTGATCGTCGCCAACGGTGCGGCCTACGGCAGTGAATCCCTTTTTAACAGCCTGCGCCTGGCAATCGCGCTGCGCGATAAGGAGAGTGAGCTGGAGCTGCGCCTCTTTTTGATGTCCGATGCCGTCACGGCCGGGCTGAAGGGGCAGAAACCCGCAGAGGGCTACAACATTCAACAAATGCTGGAGATCCTGACCGCGCAAAACGTTGCGGTCAAACTGTGCAAAACCTGTACCGACGGGCGCGGCATTACCGGGCTGCCGCTGATTGATGGCGTGGAAATTGGTACGCTGGTGGAGCTGGCTGAATGGACGCTTTCCGCCGATAAAGTATTAACTTTTTAATAATAACCCGCTAAAAATATTATTTTCTTATGGACGCGGTTTCAGCATCAAGTTTACCTGCACCGTTGCCGATAGGCATGGAAACAACACAGCAGGTATTACACTTATGTTCAGATCCATTCGCGCCCGCATCATTGCCGCGACGACAGGCTGTCTGGTCGTCGCCCTTCTTCTTAATACCATTATTAACTTTCAGGTCACGCGCCAGGATAATCAGCAGTCGCAGCGCGATATTCTGACCAGCACCAGCGCCAGCCACAACATGGCGATTGCCGACTGGGTGAACAGCAAAATGACCGTCATCACCTCGGCGCAGCCAGTCGCGCTCAGCGACGATCCGGTTCCGGTGTTTAAACAGCTTGCGCTGGCGGGTGGATTCACCAACGTCTACGTGGGTTATGCCAGCAAAACGGCTAAATTTTCTGACCCAACCGGGGTACCCGCTGATTACGATCCCACCCTTCGCCCGTGGTATCAGCAGGTCGTCAGCGCTGATGGCCCGGTAGTGACTGCACCCTATGTGGACGCGGGCACCGGGAAACTGGTGGTGACGTTCGCGGTACCCGTTAAAGAGCAAGGTGCCCTGAAAGCGGTGGTGGCGGGCGATGTGGCAATGGACAGCGTGGTGGCTAACGTGCGCGGTATTCACCCGACTCCGGCCAGCAGCGGACTGCTTCTGGACAGCAACGGCACCGTTATTGCCGGCAGCGATCCTGCGTTGACGCTTAAGCCTTTTACGGAGACGATCAAAGGGACCGATTTTGCCACCCTGAAAAGCGGCAACCTGGTTGACGGAACGTTTAACGGACGCGAAAAAACGTTCCTGGCCACCGCCGTACCGGGGACGCACTGGCTGCTGGTTGTGGCGTTCGATAACGTCGATGCCACCGCCGGGATGCGGTCATTGCTAAAAGCATCTGCACTGTCTCTGGCGATCCTCGCCCTGCTGAGCGGAGCCCTCATGCACCTCCTGATTGCCCGCCTGCTTAAGCGGCTGTCCGGTATCCGTGACGCGATGAACAGCATTGCCAACGGTACTAACGATCTGTCGCAGCGTCTGCCGGATAAGGGGGGCGATGAAGTGGCGCAAATTGCGCAGGCGTTTAACGCCTTCAGCGATAAGCTTTCTGTGGTGATGGTCCAGCTGCGTGATGCCAGCGCCTCAGTGAAAAACGCCGCGCATGAGATTGCGGCAGGTAATCAGGATCTTTCCGGGCGTACCGAGCAGGCGGCATCAAGCCTTCGCGAAACCGCCAGCGCCGTGGAAGAGATCACGGCCTCCGTTACGCAGTCAAACGAGTCGGCAGCAGAAGCGAACGAACAGGCGAGCAAGGCCTCTGCCGCCGCATCCCGCGGCGGCGACGTCGTCGCTCAGGCCATCAGCACCATGCAGTCCATCGAACTGGCTTCCGCGAAAATCGGCGATATCACCAGCGTCATTGACGGCATCGCCTTCCAGACTAATATTCTGGCGCTTAACGCCTCGGTGGAAGCGGCGCGTGCCGGGGAACAAGGCCGTGGGTTCGCGGTCGTTGCGGGGGAAGTACGTAACCTGGCCAGCCGCAGCGCTCAGGCGGCGAAGGAGATCAAATCCCTTATTGATTCCACCACCGAAAGCGTTGCAACCGGCTCCCGGTTTGTGCACCTTGCGGGCGACAGCATGGATGAGATCCGCGCCAGCGTCGGGAGCGTGTCTGGCATTATGCGTGAAATATCCATTGCCACCCGGGAGCAGATGAAAGGGATCCATGAGATTAACCACGCGGTGACTCACCTGGATCGCATGGTACAGCAGAACGCCGAGCTTGTTGTACAGTCTGCTGCGGCGGCCAGCGCGCTGCAAAGCCAGGCGGGCGACCTTGCTGAGACCGCTGGCCATTTCCGCATATAATTTTTCCGGGGCGCGCGTTAAGCAGGGAAAACGCGCGTCCGCTGAAAGGTTTCAGGGATTTTGTCATTTTTGTTTAATCGTTGCGCCATTTTTTGATCGAAATCAGCATCCCACCCCTGCCCCTTTGGTGTTATGCAATGAGTAAATTGTGAACAACATCACGCTCGGGATGGGCAAAAACGACGGGGTATAAAATGGCACGAGTTAAAACGAGTCTGAAACTGTTTGGCGGGGATACGGTGGTGGTACGTTGCTCAGAGCGTTGCCGCATCCATCTGATGAGTACAAAAGGACAGAAGCAATCGCAGGCAGATATCCTTACCGTCCAGGACGATAAGGCCTGGCTGACGGTGCCTTACACCGGCACCTGGGATGTGCTGATCGACAGCCACAGCCAGTCGCTCGAACATTCCGTAAGTTACGTGGCGGCATAACCGTAAACGCCCGGTCAGCCGGGCGTATTATCAGGCAAAACCCGGCCGCAGCGTATTGCTAAGCGGGTTCCCTTCCAGCAGCGCTTTCACCTTCACCACCAGCTCACTCAGACAGTCGTCCTGCATGCCGAGACGCGTCAGCTCCTGATCTAGCGAGAAAAGGTACTGGGCGTTAGTGCCCAGCGGTCCGCTGGCGGCGGCAATCAGCGGGGCAATCACCTGGGTTCGGGTATCGGCTTCATACAGCGGGTGGCGCGGATCCATAATGAACACCAGCGCGTTGACGGTGCGCCCGTCATCCAGTTCCAGCTTGCACCAGCTGGGCATATAGCAGCCCGTGATCATCTCGCGCTTCCACAGCAGCGTCAGCTCATCTTCCAGCGTGGTATCCGGCAGCCGGTATGCCACGCCCGTGGTGCGCCCGCCCTCTTTTAGTGCAAGCATGCGTCCTGGCTGGCACGCGCTGCCGCGTCCGGCGGTCAGGCGCAAACAAAAGGCGCGGTGCCACCCAGGCAGCGTTCCGGTTGCTGATTCAACAAATTCGAGCGCCGGGTTCCACATCAGCGAGCCGTAACCAAAGATCCAGACCGGACCATCATCCGGGCGGCAGGCCAGCGTTGCCGCAAGCGACGCCGCACGTTGTTCAGCCGACCACAGAAGCGATTCCTCAATAGCACCAAATGCCGTCTTACAATCTGCCTTCATCAAGAAATCACGCGTTAACACATTCCACCTCCGCCACTGCATGCTTCCTTGCGACATCTGTAATTCGCCTTCCCGGCATTCCGTGCTGTTCATTTTAACAGCAGTTGAGCAACGATAAGCAATTCGCGGGCCAGATGCAATACAGCGGCAGGTCAACCGCCTGAAATGTCAAAATGGAGGCAGCGTGTTATTTGGCGGCTATTTCTTTTTGTGCCATTTATCATCGTCCCCTTTCTCATAGTCATTTTTCACCGCGGCCCAGGCCACCTTATGCGCCGTCTCTTCACGGCTGGCATCGTCCCGGCGATCTTCTTTATCTTTGTACTGATCCCAGGCACTGTTAAAGGCTTCTTTGTAGATATCCTGGGCGTGGGCAGGCAATACGTTTTGCACGTTATCCGGTAATTCGCTTTTCGATTTGTATGGCATTGTTAACTTCTCTTTTGGCTAAAAGATAAGTGTGGACGACGATACGCGAGGGTGCCACCCGACAGAAAGAAATGAACAATATAAAAATGCAATTCATTGTTATTAAACTAATATTTAACAGAAATAAGGCATTATAAGCCTCAGGCATAAAAATTATAATAAAGGGTAAAATTAAGTAAAAAATACAGGGTATTTAACAGATTTCTGTTAATTTAATACCTTTAAAATCTATCTATAATTACAAGCACCTGCATTGTTGGAGAAACACATGACAGCAACACACGAGGCGGTAAAAACCCGCCACAAGGAGACCTCTCTCATTTTCCCGGTTCTGGCACTGGCTGTGCTGCTCTTCTGGGGAAGCAGTCAGTCATTGCCAGTGGTTGTGGGGATCAATATTCTGGCTCTGGTGGGTATTTTAACCAGTGCATTTAGCGTGGTACGCCATGCGGATGTTTTAGCCCACCGTCTTGGAGAGCCGTATGGGTCATTAATTTTAAGCCTTTCGGTTGTGATCCTTGAAGTCAGTTTAATTTCCGCATTAATGGCCACCGGCGACGCCGCGCCAACGCTAATGCGCGATACGCTCTACTCCATCATTATGATTGTTACCGGCGGCCTGGTCGGTTTTTCACTTTTATTAGGTGGTCGCAAATTTGCCACCCAGTACATGAACCTCTTTGGCATTAAACAGTACCTGATCGCCCTGTTCCCGCTGGCGATTATTGTGCTGGTGTTCCCGATGGCGCTGCCGGGTGCAAATTTCACCACCGGCCAGGCGCTGCTGGTGGCGCTGATTTCCGCGGCGATGTACGGCGTGTTCCTGCTGATCCAGACCAAAACGCACCAGAGCCTGTTTGTTTACGAGCATGAAGACGACGGCGACGACGATGACCCGCATCACGGTAAGCCGTCGGCGCACAGCAGCGCGTGGCATACGGTTTGGCTGATCGTGCATCTGATTGCCGTTATTGCTGTCACCAAGATGAATGCGAACCCGCTGGAGGCGCTGTTAACTGAACTGAACGCGCCGGTCGCCTTTACCGGTTTCCTGGTGGCCCTGTTGATCCTGTCGCCAGAAGGCCTGGGAGCGCTGAAAGCGGTGCTCAATAATCAGGTGCAGCGTGCGATGAATCTGTTCTTCGGCTCCGTTCTGGCGACCATCTCCCTTACCGTTCCGGTGGTGACGTTGATTGCCTTTATGACGGGAAATGAATTGCAGTTTGCGCTGGGTGCGCCAGAGATGATTGTGATGGTGGCATCCTTGCTGCTGTGCCAGATATCCTTCTCCACCGGCCGCACCAATGTGCTGAACGGCGCGGCGCATATGGCGCTGTTTATTGCGTATCTGATGACGATATTTGCGTAGCCTTTTTGCCCAGCGGCGCTTCGCTTGCAGGGCCTACGGGTTTTGTAGGCCGGGTAAGCGCAGCGCCACCCGGCAATATGCCCCATAAAAAAACCCGCCGAAGCGGGTTTTTTTATTAGTTGCTGGTATCCAGCTCGTCGAAGCTCTTCACCAGATCGTCAATCGCTTTGATCTGTTTCAGGAACGGCTCCAGCTTATCCAGCGGCAGCGCGGATGGACCGTCGCATTTCGCGTTAGCCGGATCCGGGTGCGCTTCAATGAACAGACCCGCCAGGCCGGTTGCCATACCGGCGCGCGCCAGTTCGGTCACCTGCGCACGACGCCCGCCAGACGCGGCGCCAAACGGGTCGCGGCATTGCAGGGAGTGGGTCACGTCGAAAATCACCGGGGACTGGTTAGAGACGTTCTTCATCACGCTGAAGCCCAGCATATCCACAACCAGGTTGTCATAACCGAAGTTTGAACCACGGTCGCAGAGGATCACCTGGTCGTTACCGCCTTCGATAAACTTGTCGACGATGTTACCCATCTGGCCAGGGCTCACGAACTGCGGTTTTTTCACGTTAATCACGGCACCGGTTTTCGCCATCGCTTCTACCAGGTCAGTCTGGCGAGCGAGGAACGCCGGAAGCTGAATCACGTCTACCACATCAGCCACGGGCTGTGCCTGAGACGCTTCGTGCACGTCGGTGATCACTTTCACGCCAAACGTCTGTTTCAGCTCCTGGAAAATCTTCATCCCCTCTTCCAGGCCCGGGCCACGGTAGGAGTGAATGGAGGAGCGGTTGGCTTTGTCAAAAGAGGCTTTAAACACGTACGGGATGCCCAGCTTTTGGGTCACGGTCACGTAGTGTTCGCAGATGCGCATAGCGAGATCGCGGGATTCCAGAACGTTCATACCGCCAAACAGCACGAACGGCAGGTCGTTTGCCACGTTGATATCACCAATGCTAACCACTTTTTGTTTCATAGGATCGCCTTATTCAGGTGTGAATCGGAATTAAGATTAATGCAGTGTAATGTGTTTATGCGCGATCGCGTTAATCTGCGCGCGGATCATCTCGCTGATCGGGTCTTCCGGACATTGCTCGACGAAATAATTCAAATCATTCAGCGCCACGTGCTCGCAGTCGAGCTGCGCATAAATCAGGCCGCGGTCGCGGATTTCGTACGGATCTTCCGGATTAAACTGCAACAGCACTTCGCTTGCGCGCAGGGCCAGCTCCATCTGACGCTCTTCCATCAGCGCAGACTTCAGCGTATCCAGGAGCTTGCGGATCACTTCGGCGTTATCGGCTTCATCGAGATCTTCATTGAACAGCTCAGCTATCGGGCTGATGTTGCCTTTCAGCCAGACGTCCAGCGTATGCTCATCCAGCGTGTCGCCGTTAAACGGATTGATTAACCACATCTCACCGTCCAGCCACTCCGCCCGCAAAATCATCTGCGTCGGGAAAATGACCGGAACCAGTGGAATATCCAGCTCGTGCGCAACCCACAGTAAAATGGCGCCCAACGCGACGGCGCTGCCCTGACGATTTTTCAACACCTGGTCCAGCCACAGTGCGTCAGACAGGCGGTACACGCCTCGCGTGTCGCAGAAACCCCATTCGCCGTAGAAAAGCTCAATCAGCTTCTCTAATTGCCAGTCCTGCGGACGTGCCTGATTGATCTCTTCGCGCGCCAGGCTGACCAGATTCTCCAGTTCAGCGTAAACGTACTGTGACGTAAAATCGTCGCGGATCATCTCTGAAATCAGGATCATACCATCGCAGAGCGGCACTTTGTTAAATTCGAAATCGGCTAAGGACCTCATGACTTACCCCAGTAACGGTATTCTTGTGGTGGCGAGTTTAATGATGATGTACAGCACCACCAGACCCAGCAAAAAGGCGATAAACCCTGTCTGCTGGCTGCGCGGACGATGACGCCCAAGCGCGATAAAACCCAAAACGATGTAGATGATAACGCCAAACAGCTTTTCAGTCAGCCATGCGCCTTTATCAGTAAATGGCAGATAGCCGGTTTTCCACATTAACCCGGCTCCGGAAAGGAACAGCACCGTGTCGATACAGTGCGGGGCGATGCGTACCCAGCGGGCGTTAATCAGCGGATTGTTGCTGTAGCGCCACCAGTAGCGGGCAATGAAAAAGCCAATGGTCAGGGCAACGGAAATCAGGTGAACGGAGATCAGCAGCGTAAACAGGCTCATGACCACTGCCCCAGCGTCAGACGTTCATTGCCGCCGTAATCCCGGCAGGTTTCCACGGCAGCGTATCCGGCACGCGTAAACAGCGCTCGCACCGCCTCTCCCTGCGTCCAGCCATGTTCCACCAGCAGCCAGCCACCGGGAAGCAAATGTTGTCGTGACGTTGTCACAATGTGATCGAGATCCGCAAGTCCCTGATTCGCAGCGACCAGCGCGGTCAACGGTTCAAAACGCACGTCGCCCTGCGCGAGATGCGGATCGTCTTCGTCGATGTAGGGCGGATTGCTGACAATCATTTCAAACATGCGGCTTTCAAGCGCGGCAAACCAGCTGCTTTGCAGAACGGAAACATTGTTCAGCCCCAGCCGTTCAACGTTGCGCCGCGCGAGGGCGACCGCATCAGGCATCACGTCTACCGCCGTCACGGTGCAGTCCGGTCGCTCGCTGGCAAGCGCCAGCGCAATCGCGCCGGTGCCAGTACCGAGATCGAGGATCTGACACGGCTGCGCCGGTAACCGCGCCAGCGCCTGCTCCACCAGACACTCGGTGTCCGGGCGCGGGATCAGCGTGGCCGCTGAAACGTACAGCGGAAGTGACCAGAACTCGCGTTCGCCAACCAGATGCGCCACCGGCTCGCCGGTTTTACGGCGGGCAAGCAGCGCCTCCAGCTGCGATTGCTGTTCAGCGGTCAGAGCGGTTTCGCCGAAAGCCAGAAGATACGTGCGGGCTTTACCCGTCACATGCTCAAGCAGAATTTCGGCGTCGCGCTTCGGGCTTTCACTTGCAGAAAGCTCACTGGCGGCATGGCGTAACCAGCGCTGAAAATCCATTAATCCTGCTCGGACAGTGCCGCCAGCTGGTCGGCCTGGTATTCCTGCACGATAGGCTCAATCAGCATATCGAGCTTGCCTTCCATCGCCTCATCCAGACGGTACAGCGTCAGGTTGATGCGGTGGTCGGTTACGCGACCCTGCGGGAAGTTATAGGTGCGGTTACGGTCGCTACGATCGCCGCTGCCCAGCAGGTTACGGCGGGTAGAGGCTTCCGCCTGCTGGCGTTTCGCCATTTCAGCCGCGTGGATACGGGCGCCCAGCACGGATAACGCTTTAGCCTTGTTCTTGTGCTGGGAACGTTCATCCTGACACTCAACCACAATCCCGGTGGGCAGGTGAGTAATACGGATAGCGGAGTCGGTGGTGTTAACGTGCTGACCACCTGCCCCTGAAGAGCGGAAGGTGTCGATGCGCAGATCCGCCGGGTTGATATCCGGCAGTTCCGCTTCCGGCAGCTCCGGCATCACCGCCACCGTACAGGCTGACGTATGAATGCGTCCCTGAGATTCTGTCGCAGGCACGCGCTGCACGCGGTGACCGCCGGATTCAAATTTCAGTCGACCGTACACGCCGTCGCCGCTGATCTTGGCGATAACCTCTTTGTAGCCGCCATGCTCGCCTTCGTTGGCGCTCATGATCTCCACGCGCCAGCGACGGGATTCGGCATACCGGCTGTACATACGGAACAGATCTCCGGCGAACAGCGCCGCTTCGTCGCCACCGGTACCGGCGCGGACTTCCACAAAGGCGTTACGCTCATCATCCGGATCTTTCGGCAGCAGAAGCACCTGAAGCTGCTGCTCCATCTCTTCTGAACGCGCTTTCGCATCCTGTAACTCTTCCTGCGCCATCTCGCGCATCTCAGGATCGTCGAGCATCATCTGCGCGGTTTCGATATCTTCCTGGACCTGTCGCCAGTCGGTAAAGCATTTTGAAACATCACTTAACTGCGCGTATTCACGCGACAGCGCGCGAAAACGTTCCTGGTCGGCAATGGTCCCGGCATCACCGAGCAGCGCCTGGACTTCTTCATGGCGCTCGTGCAGAGCTTCCAGTTTAGCGACGATAGAAGGCTTCATAGGCGTAAATGCACCTTGTCTTAGAAAATGGGTATAGGGCGCTATTCCAGCCCGAGGCTGTTGCGCAGAATAGTCAGGCGTTCATCGTCCCCGTCACGGGCAGCCTGCTGAAGAGATTTGGTTGGGGCATGGATCAGGCGGTTGGTCAGTTTCCAGGCTAAATCCTGCATAATCGCCTGCGCGTCGCCGCCCTGTTCAAGGGCCGCTAACGCTTTGGCTGTCAGGTCATCACGCACCTGTTCAGCCTGCCCGCGGTACTCGCGGATGGTCTCGCTGACGCTTTGCGCGCGCAGCCAGGCCATAAACTCGCTGGTTTCCTGCTCAACAATGGTTTCCGCCTGCACAGCCGCCGCCTTACGCTGGGCAAGGTTGTGCGAAATGATGCTTTGCAGGTCATCCACGCTGTACAGGTAGGCGTTCGCCAGTTTGCCCACTTCCGGTTCGACATCACGCGGAACGGCGATATCCACCAGCAGCATCGGCTGATTGCGGCGGGATTTCAGCGCACGCTCGACCATCCCTTTCCCGATAATCGGCAGCGGGCTGGCGGTAGAACTGATAATAATGTCCGCCTCTTTCAGACGTTCATCGATGTCGCTCAGCGCAATCACCTCAGCGCCCACTTCATCTGCCAGCACCTGCGCACGTTCGCGGGTGCGGTTGGCGATGATCATCTTCTTCACCTTGTGTTCGCGAAGATGGCGCGCCACCAGCTCGATGGTTTCGCCCGCTCCCACCAGCATTACGGTGACGGTCGACAGGGATTCAAAAATTTGACGGGCAAGGGTACAGGCCGCGAAAGCAACCGAAACCGCACTGGCGCCAATGTCGGTTTCGGTTCGCACACGCTTCGCCACGGAGAATGACTTCTGGAACATTCGTTCCAGTTCGCTGGCTTTCAGATGCCCTTTCTGGGAATCCGCGAAGGCTTTTTTCACCTGCCCAAGAATTTGCGGCTCGCCCAGCACCAGCGAATCCAGCCCGCTGGCCACGCGCATGAGATGGCTGACCGCATCGTTGTCCTGATGCCAATACAGGCTATTGCGCAGTTCTTCTTCGTTGAGGTTGTGGTAGTCACACAGCCAGCGGATCAGCGCCTCGTGCAGGTTATCCTGCTCTTCCACGCTGAGATACAGCTCGGTACGGTTGCACGTCGAGAGCACCACGCCACCCTGCACCATCGGTTGTGCAAGCAGGCTATCCAGCGCCAGGTCGAGCGTATCCGGCGAAAACGTAACGCGTTCTCGCAGTGAAACCGGGGCCGTTTTGTGGTTAATACCGAGTGCTAATAGGGTCATGTTGAGCGGGAGTAGTACCAGCGTTAATAAGGTTAGCAGGACGCATCATACAGGATGCGCGAGATCAATAAAAGAGACTGCCCCCTTTCGGAGTAATAGCTTACGCCACGCTTTGAGATAATTTGAACGTAGACGGTGGCACCCTTCAACGCTAGCATTAACAGTTATAACTGCAACGTATCTCAAGGATTTGTCATCATTATGACCCGAATGATTCGCCTGCTGCCTCTGGCGGCCCTGGTTCTGACCGCCTGTTCCGTTCATCAGCCGAAAGGCCCGGGCAAAAGCCCTGACTCACCGCAGTGGCGTCAGCACCAACAGGACGTGCTGAAATTAAGCCAGTACCAGACCCGCGGTGCATTTGCTTATCTCTCTGACGAACAAAAAGTTTACGCTCGCTTCTTCTGGCAGCAAACGGGTCAGGACAACTATCGCCTGCTGCTGCTGAACCCGCTGGGCAGCACCGAGCTGGAGCTTAACGCGAAGCCTGGCGAAGCGCAGATCACCGATAACAAGGGCCAGCACTACACGGCAACCGACGCCGAAGAGATGATTGGCAAGCTGACCGGAATGCCGATTCCGCTCAATAGTCTGCGCCAGTGGATCCTTGGCCTGCCGGGTGACGCAACCGACTATACGCTCGACGATCAATACCGTCTGAGCCAGGTGAACTACACCCAGGGCGGTAAAACCTGGAAAGTGGTGTACAGCGCGTATGACAGCAAGACGCAACCGTCGCTGCCGTCCAATATGGAGCTGACGCAGGGTAGCCAGCGTATCAAGCTGAAAATGGACAACTGGATCGTTAAATGATGACCCACTGGCCCTCTCCCGCAAAACTGAACCTGTTTCTCTACATTACCGGGCAGCGCGCTGACGGCTATCACACCCTGCAAACGCTGTTTCAGTTTGTCGATTACGGCGACACCATCTCCATCGAACCGCGTCAGGACGGGCAGATTTGCCTGCTGACGCCGGTCGACGGCGTGGCGCATGACGATAACCTGATCGTGCGCGCTGCCCGCCTGCTGATGAACACGGCGTCGTCGTCGGGTCGTCTGCCAGCGGGAAGCGGTGCGGATATCCGTATCGACAAACGCCTGCCGATGGGCGGCGGTCTTGGCGGCGGCTCATCAAACGCCGCGACAGTACTGGTGGCGCTTAACCACCTCTGGGGCTGCGGTCTGACGACGGACGAACTGGCAGCGTTAGGGTTGACGCTGGGCGCCGATGTACCGGTGTTTGTGCGCGGCCACGCGGCGTTCGCTGAAGGTGTCGGTGAAATCCTCACGCCGGTCGATCCGCCGGAAAAATGGTATCTGATCGTTCACCCCGGCGTGAGCATTCCTACCCCGGTCATCTTTAAAGATCCTGACCTGAAAAGAAATACCCCGGCACGGTCAATAAAAACGTTATTAAATTGTGAATTCAGCAACGATTGCGAGGATATCGCAAGAAAACGTTTTCGCGAGGTTGATGCGGTGCTTTCCTGGCTGTTAGAATACGCGCCGTCGCGCCTGACCGGTACAGGGGCCTGTGTCTTTGCTGAATTTGACACCGAAACCGCCGCCCGTCAGGTGCTTGAGCAAGCGCCGGTTTGGCTGCATGGTTTTGTAGCACGCGGGATGAACACCTCCCCCCTACAGCAGGCCATTCTGGCGCAGACTGAGTTTCGGTGACAACGTCACCCTGTTCCAGACGTTGCATCGCGCTCTTTAATACACCGCCTGGATAGCGTTTGCTTAGGCCCCGCAGTTTGCGGCGAACGCTATCCACCACTGGACGCATGCCTGAGGTTCTTCTCGTGCCTGATATGAAGCTTTTTGCTGGTAACGCCACCCCGGAACTAGCACAACGTATTGCCAACCGCCTGTACACTTCCCTCGGCGACGCCGCTGTAGGTCGCTTTAGCGACGGCGAAGTCAGCGTACAAATTAACGAAAATGTACGCGGTGGTGATATTTTCATCATCCAGTCCACCTGTGCTCCAACGAATGACAACCTGATGGAATTGGTTGTTATGGTCGACGCGCTGCGTCGTGCTTCTGCTGGCCGTATCACTGCTGTTATTCCTTACTTTGGCTATGCACGTCAGGACCGTCGCGTCCGTTCCGCGCGTGTGCCAATCACCGCTAAAGTTGTCGCTGACTTCCTGTCCAGCGTCGGCGTTGACCGCGTACTGACGGTTGACCTCCACGCAGAGCAGATCCAGGGCTTCTTCGACGTGCCGGTTGATAACGTATTCGGCAGCCCAATCCTGCTGGAAGACATGCTGCAACTGAATCTGGACAACCCGATTGTGGTTTCTCCGGACATCGGCGGCGTGGTACGTGCTCGTGCTATCGCGAAGCTGCTGAACGATACCGACATGGCGATCATCGACAAACGCCGTCCACGCGCTAACGTTTCTCAGGTGATGCACATCATCGGTGACGTGGCTGGCCGCGACTGCGTGTTGGTTGACGACATGATCGATACCGGCGGTACGCTGTGTAAAGCCGCTGAAGCGCTGAAAGAGCGTGGTGCGAAACGCGTATTCGCTTACGCCACTCACCCGATCTTCTCCGGCAATGCGGTAAACAACCTCCGTAACTCCGTCATTGACGAAGTTGTGGTCTGCGATACCATTCCACTGAGCGACGAGATCAAAGCGCTGCCAAACGTGCGTACGTTGACTCTGTCCGGGATGCTGGCCGAAGCGATTCGTCGTATCAGCAACGAAGAATCGATCTCTGCAATGTTCGAACACTGATCGAATACGGCCAAAAAACCCGCTACGGCGGGTTTTTTTGTTTATAGTATTTATTTGTATGACTTATGCCTCCTTCACCTGCCATTCACATGACAGATGATGCGCACACGGATGATAGATAATTGTGAAAAACGTAACCTCCTCACATGTTCTGCCCTTTCGCGCCCTCATCGACGCCTGCTGGAAAGAGAAATACACATCGTCACGCTTTGTTCGTGACCTGATAGCCGGGATCACCGTCGGGATTATTGCCATCCCGCTGGCGATGGCGCTGGCGATTGGTAGCGGCGTCGCGCCGCAGTACGGGCTGTACACCTCGGCCGTTGCGGGGATTGTGATTGCGCTGACGGGCGGGTCCCGCTTCAGCGTCTCCGGCCCGACTGCCGCCTTTGTGGTGATCCTCTACCCGGTTTCCCAACAGTTTGGTCTGGCAGGCCTGCTGGTTGCCACCCTGATGTCCGGCATCTTTTTAATTCTGTTTGGTCTGGCCCGCTTTGGTCGCCTGATTGAATATATTCCCCTTTCCGTAACGCTGGGGTTCACCTCGGGGATTGGGATTACCATCGGGACCATGCAGATTAAGGATTTCCTCGGCCTGCAAATGGCCCATGTTCCGGAGCACTATTTACAGAAAGTGGGCGCGCTGTTTATGGCGTTGCCGACGGCCAACCTGGGCGATGCAGCCATTGGCATCGTTACCCTCGGCACACTTATCGTCTGGCCTCGCTTAGGCATTCGTCTCCCGGGGCATCTGCCCGCTCTGCTGCTGGGCTGCGCGGTGATGGGCGTTGTCAACCTGCTCGGTGGACAGGTCGCCACCATTGGCTCCCAGTTCCACTATGTTCTGGCGGACGGCTCACAGGGCAGCGGCATTCCGCAGCTGCTGCCGCAGCTGGTTCTGCCGTGGGACATGCCGGGCTCAAGCTTCACCCTAAGCTGGGATTCCCTTCGCGCTCTGCTGCCTGCCGCGTTCTCCATGGCAATGCTGGGCGCGATTGAATCCCTGCTCTGCGCCGTCGTGCTCGACGGCATGACCGGCACTAAGCACAAAGCCAACAGCGAGCTGGTCGGCCAGGGCTTAGGGAACATCGTTGCACCGTTCTTCGGCGGTATTACCGCTACGGCTGCGATTGCCCGTTCCGCCGCGAACGTACGTGCGGGCGCGACATCACCGGTTTCGGCGGTCATTCACTCCCTGCTGGTGATCATGGCGCTGCTGATCCTTGCCCCGCTGCTTTCATGGCTTCCGCTCTCGGCCATGGCTGCGCTGCTGCTGATGGTGGCCTGGAACATGAGTGAGGCGCATAAGGTGGTTAACCTGCTGCGCCGTGCGCCGAAAGACGACATTATCGTGATGCTGATCTGCATGTCGTTGACCGTACTGTTCGATATGGTTATCGCCATCAGCGTCGGCATTGTGCTGGCCTCGCTGCTGTTTATGCGCCGCATCGCGCAGATGACGCGTCTCTCCCCGGTTAACGTTGAGGTGCCTGACGATGTGCTGGTGCTGCGCGTGATTGGTCCGCTGTTCTTCGCCGCAGCGGAAGGTTTGTTCAGCGATTTGGAATCCCGCATCGCGGGCAAACGGATTGTGGTGCTGAAGTGGGATGCCGTCCCGGTGCTGGATGCTGGCGGTCTGGATGCCTTCCAGCGTTTTGTTGCCCGCCTGCCGGAAGGCTGCGAGCTGCGGATAAGTAACCTCGAATTCCAGCCCCTGCGCACCATGGCGCGCGCGGGCGTGCAGCCGATCCCTGGCCGATTGTCCTTCTACCCTAACCGTGAAGCTGCGTTAGCGGATCTGTGAGTCATCTGATGCAGAGACGCGTCTTTGCATCCTCACCCCGATCGCCTGCTGGAGCCATTCAAGCACGGCAGGCGTCATCCACGTGCCTTTCATCAGATGCGGCTCCTGCTGCATGGCGAGGCGAAATTTTTGCTGGGTCTGCGGGTTTGTTCCCGCATAGGACTGGAATAAAACCAGCCAGTTTTCTGCCAGCTTTTGCGCATCGTCAGAAGCGGGACTGAGATTATCCCGCTGCGCCTGATGCAGCTTCGCCACCAGCGGCGGCCACTCCATCATCCGGTCAAAGTAGTGCGCCCGGGTAAAGGCCATCTCTTCGGCAGTGAGATATTTCTCCCAGATGCTGAGCTTTGATTCGGCAAACGCCCGCGTGATGTAATCAGTTATCTCCGGCGTAATGCCGGTTTGCTCCTGCATCTGCGGCTCCACGCTGTGCATCTCGTTCAGACGGGTCAAAAATTCCGGTTTGCCTGCGGTATCCTGCTCCAGGCGTTCCATCCACCATGAAGCCAAATCGGTCGCCCGCGCGTCCGTGACGCTGACGTTCTGTTCCAGCAAGTGTTTAACCTCCGTCACCAGCCCCGACCAGATATCCGCCAGCGCCTCTTTCTCTACCGCAAACGGCAGTTGCTGCAACTCTTCTTTGCTAAACCAGCGATCGTACATATTCATTAACTCCAGAGTCTGTAGCCAGGATTCCAGATCCGGCGTCGCATCGTCGGTCAGCCCGGTACGCAACTCCACCAGCCGGTTGCGCAGCGTATGGATACTACGCAGTTGCTTGTCCAGCAGAGTGATTTGCCCGTCGAGTAATTCGGCTAATGACAGCGAACGCTGTTCCAGAAAATCCCTGATTTCGGCAAGCTCCAGCCCGGCTTTTGCCAGCGTCTGGATCATATGCAGACGCTGCACATCCGCCAGGTTATAAAGCCGGTAGCCTGCCGCGCTTCTGGCAGAAGGTAACAACAGCCCTGTTTGCTCGTAGTGATGCAAAGTCCGCACGGTGATCCCGGCACGTTTCGCCAGTTCACCCACCTGTATCAACATAACGGCTCCTTTTGTTCTGCCAGTGTCGTTACTCTGGAGCCATACGTTACGTGAGGGTCAATGCGTCATGCAAAAAAAAAACGACTTCAGATGAAGTCGTTTCGGTGTTCTTTATGGGGCACTAGCTATGCTTGCGCTGGTCGCGGCGGCATCGTTTATCGTAATGGCGCACCCACCAGTATTTATCGCAGACTTCCTCATGTCCGCTCACGCGCGCCCCGGCGAGCCACAATACCGCACCTAGGAAGATACTCAGCACCGCGCCATGCGCAAAGTATTGTGGGAGGTCAAGCTGCGGTAATTGGTTTAAGATTGAATAACCGACACCGGCGACCATCACGAACAGTCCCAACCCCATTAGCACGTTACCGAGCATTGAAGCGTTTTTGCGTTTCATATGTCACCTCCGGAACTTTGGGTTGTCAGGGGAAAAGCCCCTTCTCCTTGTGTGTAAAGTATAGACAACGCCTCTTATATGAGTTGCGTGAATGATCACATTTACAGATCACTCCCGGACAAAAATTTACAAATAAGACATTGAACAGCTTGAAATTCTAATTATTCAAAGAGGAAATTATTCGCATTTCGGTGTACCGCAGGCAGAACTTTGTCAAGCGGCGCGCCAGACAGTAAACTACGCGCCAGATCTGGAACCCATTAGGAAGTAAATCGTGACGATTAAACTGATTGTCGGCCTCGCCAATCCGGGCGCAGAGTATGCCGCTACCCGCCATAACGCCGGCGCATGGTATGTTGATCTGCTGGCGGAGCGTTTGCGCGCTCCCCTGCGTGAAGAACCCAAGTTTTACGGGTATACCTCACGCATCAATCTTGCGGGTGCTGACGTGCGGTTGCTGGTGCCAACCACCTTTATGAACCTGAGCGGCAAAGCCGTGGCGGCCATGGCAACGTTTTATCGCATCAATCCGGATGAGATCCTAGTGGCCCACGACGAACTGGACCTGCCGCCAGGCGTGGCGAAATTCAAACTTGGCGGCGGTCATGGCGGCCACAATGGTCTGAAAGACATCATCAGCAAACTGGGTAATAACCCTAATTTCCACCGTTTGCGCGTGGGAATCGGCCATCCGGGCGATAAAAACAAAGTTGTTGGTTTCGTACTGGGTAAACCACCGGTTTCTGAGCAGAAGTTGATTGACGAAGCGGTGGACGAAGCGGCCCGCTGCACCGAGATTTGGCTTCAGGACGGCCTGACGAAAGCCACCAATCGACTGCACGCTTTCAAAGCGCAATAATCGGTGCTCTGGGGCTTTTTTACCGCGCGTCGCGCGGGTTACGTGTATAATAGGCGTAGTTATTTACTTTTCTTCAATCGGTTATCGTTAACGGATTGATTATCAAGATATTAAGGTGATTTAGAAATGGGATTCAAATGCGGTATCGTCGGTCTGCCAAACGTGGGCAAATCCACCCTGTTCAACGCGCTCACCAAAGCAGGTATTGAAGCGGCGAACTTCCCGTTCTGTACCATCGAGCCGAACACCGGTGTTGTTCCTATGCCCGATCCGCGTCTGGACCAGCTCGCGGAAATCGTGAAGCCGCAGCGCATTCTGCCAACCACCATGGAGTTCGTGGACATCGCGGGCCTGGTAAAAGGCGCATCCAAAGGTGAAGGCCTGGGCAACCAGTTCCTGACCAACATCCGTGAAACCGAAGCGATCGGCCACGTTGTGCGCTGCTTCGAGAACGACAACATTATCCACGTTAACAACAAAGTAGATCCGGCTGACGACATCGACGTCATCAACACCGAGCTGGCCCTCTCTGACCTCGATACCTGCGAGCGCGCCATTCACCGCGTGCAGAAGAAAGCCAAAGGCGGCGACAAAGAAGCGAAAGCGGAACTGGCTGCGCTGGAAAAATGTCTGCCACAGCTGGAAAACGCGGGCATGCTGCGCGCGCTGAAAAACCTGACTGAAGAAGACAAAGCGGCGATCAAATACCTGAGCTTCCTGACCCTGAAGCCAACCATGTACATCGCCAACGTTAACGAAGACGGTTTCGAGAACAACCCGTATCTGGACAAAGTGCGTGAAATCGCTGCGGCTGAAGGTTCTGTAGTGGTTGCGGTTTGCGCTGCCGTTGAATCTGATATTGCAGAGCTGGACGACGCCGACCGTGAAGAGTTCATGGCCGAGCTGGGTCTGGAAGAGCCGGGCCTGAACCGCGTGATCCGCGCGGGCTATGAGCTGCTGAACCTGCAAACCTACTTCACCGCTGGTGTAAAAGAAGTGCGAGCGTGGACCATCCCTGTGGGCGCGACCGCGCCTCAGGCGGCCGGTAAGATCCACACCGACTTCGAGAAAGGCTTCATTCGCGCGCAGACTATCGCGTTTGAAGACTTCATCACCTACAAGGGTGAGCAAGGCGCGAAAGAAGCAGGCAAGATGCGTGCAGAAGGGAAAGATTACATCGTTAAAGATGGCGACGTGATGAACTTCTTGTTTAACGTTTGATTTGTTTTGAATGAAAAAAATCCACGCTTTGGCGTGGATTTTTTTCGCGTGTCCTATCAATAGATAACTAGTTTGCCCGCTGGCCAAGTACCTGACCATCCACAGGGCATATGCCCAGCTTCATAAACATTAATTAAGCCTTCAAAAGCGAATGGCTCATGTAGTAAAGAACTATACGCATCTTCAAGCAAGTAATTCACAAGGTCCCATTTTAAGTTCTCAGTCATTGATCCTTTCTCAGACTCTGGGAAGATTATTTTTGGGATAATATCATTCTCCACAACTTTCTTAGCTTCTTTGACCAAAGAGTTCCAATATTGATATTTGTTAGTGTGTTTTTTTGCGAGATAGCCCGTTATTTCATAACCAGCCTCCAAGGTGGCACTTTCCCATTCATCGCTATTCAAGCCTTTTATAAATAAGCTAAGGGACTGAGCCTGGATAACACCAGGGAGTGTCGTTGCTACACCAAGATTAACAAACCAATTAATATTATTTAACCTATGTATTGCTAACTGGGATATCTTCATTTTTTAACCTGATTTATTCTACATGGGATTCTACCTGCTTTCATACCACCAAGCCTGTCATGCTGTTTTATAATAAAACCCTATGATTTGTGTCACAAAGCTTTATTAAAAATATGAATATCAAAACAACAGCAATCGAAGTAAATAAATCGATTAAATTTTTAAATATTCTTTAAGAAAGATCTTCTTCTGCTACTAATCCATTAACAAAATTGGCAAATGAATTTGTCAGATATCTTTGAAGTTTTATGTGATTCTCTTGCATAGTCAAATCCTCATCAAAAGAATCTGTAGCAAAATATACTATTGAGTAATTGTCTAAATCTAGACAGAAGAAATTCCCTCCCCAATCATTTGCGAAAGGAAGCAGGTTTTTAGGAATCACTTCCCTATCCAACATGCTGATATAACAACCGTCGATTAAAGATCTAGGGTCATTATTTGTCTGACTATTATAAACAAACGGTTTAAACCCTGCCACCTCTACTGGCTCAAAATCTTCATCACCGTCCCACCAACTTTTCTCAGGAGTGCCACCATTAAATTGCAGATAATGTGAAACGAAATCATCCGGAAGAGTAATAGATAATTTCTCTTCCGTTTTAGTAATATCTGCACGTCCAATCTTTTTTTCACAGTTACTGAAATGGTTCATAGGTTATACCTCACTGATGACAGTTTGCACGCAATTTTTTCGGGACACGCCCCTTCAACCAGCCTTTAGAATGAGAAACAGCAATGGCTTCTTGGGAACCATATTTTACACCAAAATATTTCTCGAATTGTGAGACTGAGCCTTTATGTGGGAAAGTAGCTTCATGCGCAGAAGTTTTTACTAATTGCATTGTTGTCCTTCCTGTGGCTGGGTCAAAATCATCGACATGATGCCATGTATATCCAGTTGCATCGCTTTTAGAAATACCGGCTGCCTTGAAAGCCTCGGTGAAATCTCTATCTCGAGTTCCTTGCATTGTAATAGATACAATATTCTGTTTTGTTCCATTGATTGGGAAAAGATCTGGGCTTCCTGTAAAGTCGACTCCCTTTAATGCCAACCCCCACGGATCCACCCAACCCAGCGCATTCGGCGCATACTGGTAAAGGTTTATCCCCCCCGCCAGCCCTATCGGGTCCTGCTGCGTAAACCGCCCGCTGTAGGATCATACTACTAGAACAAATTGTAGTGCAGACCTGACTGGATGTAGTGGTAGCGGGTCAGCCCTTTTACCGTAGTGCAGACGACCGAATGTCCTCTCTCGTTCCGGGCGAAGGCATGAGTATTGATATCCAGATCAACGGCGACAAACTTGTGGCTATTCTTCTCCTGCATGCATTGATGCAATACTATTTGGCCAGACGATCATAAAAACTTGTGAATTTATTAAAGGTGTTAATGAGCTGCTGTTGTATGAAAACTACCCAGGGAAGCACCCTTCCCCTGATGATCAAATATTTATCAGAACATTGTCGACAAGCTCAAAGCCTGCCCCCCCCATAGTTGTGTAATTAGGATATTCAGCAACAGACAGACGCCTGATTTCCTCCTCCCCATCATATAAGCCGCCAGCATAATTAAATATTTTTAACTGTTTTTTTTCTTCTGTGAGATTAGCATAGTCAATAATTTTCCAAATACCTTTACTAATATTTTGGTTGCCAGTGAAAATAACCTTCATCTCCTTGCCAAACTTTTCAAAAGATAGAGGTGTTAGTGAACTCTTCTCTTCAAACTCCTCCGTATCCTGTATTGATAAAATGCAGAAACCTATTACTTGTTTAAACTTTTTCTTTGGAGCAAAAATAACCTGGCAAAGCGCATACTTCCCATTACTCATCGGAATGACAAAGATGTCACCCTCTTTATATTTTACTTTCATAAGCCATTCCCTTTCAGAATTGATAACGCATCTTTCAATACTTCCCCACCCCAATCACTACTATGACCTGTAATATCATATTTGCTAGGGCTTGGGTTATTAGGGCTATATGACCTGATTTTGTTGAGGAGATTTGTTAAAGAGTTTGTTGACTTAGCTCCACCATTAAGATCCATAATCCTTTGTTCCAGGAATTTAGCTTCCGCTTTGGTCAAATTATTATCAAATATGGTCTACTGTTCCAAATGTAATATACCC
This sequence comes from Enterobacter sp. Res13-Sevr-PEC09-46, assembly GCF_015672585.1. Lineage (NCBI taxonomy): Bacteria > Pseudomonadati > Pseudomonadota > Gammaproteobacteria > Enterobacterales > Enterobacteriaceae > Enterobacter > Enterobacter sp. Res13-Sevr-PEC09-46. Next base: position 464,179 of record NZ_JADABR010000020.1, read on the forward strand.
GGTGTATTCCCATGGCTATTCAAACGTGCTGGAGCATCCCCACGTCCTACATAGATAATATTCTTTCCATCGTGTAGCACATACAATCCTTGACCATTTACGGGATCATAATGTTTGCTTGTACCTCCAGCCCTTCGAGTGGATGGTAACCCCTTACAAGGTGTAAGACCTAAAGGATCTGTCCAAACTATAGGATTAGGAGCATAGCTGTAAAGATATAACCCGCCAGCCCTATCGGATCCTGCTGCGTAAATCGTCCGCAGTCCGGGTCATAATACCGGAACAGATTGTAGTGCAGCCCTGTCTCACGATCCAGGTATTGCCCCTGCATACGCAGGTTCTGGGAATATCCTGATACCTGCGTCTCGCTTTCCCGCAGCAGTTTGCCCCAGGCGCTGTTCACCCCTTCCCAGCGTACCTGCCCTTCGCTATGCGTCATCCGCTCCGGCGTGCCGTTGGGCTGGCAGTGGAACCAGAAGATCTCCGGGGCATCAACGCCGTCAATACGCGCCAGCGGATCGTAGCTGTCCTGATCGCTGTAGACGTAGGTGAGCGGCACATCCCCGTGCACCTCCTGCAACAGACGGAACCTTTCCCAGACAAACCGGGTGGTGACCGGCTTGCCGGTTGGCTGTCCGCCCAGCATCTGGCGTCGCGTTTTGCTGATGCGTCGCCCGAGCGGGTCATAGCGGAAGCTGACCTGCGTCTGCGGCCTGTTGCAGTCCCGCGGCTGGCTGATGACCTCCGTCAGGCGGTGCTCGCCGTCATACCGGCAATGCCAGCGGTATCAGCTGAACGGGTTATCGTCCCGCTCTTCACGCACCAGGTTATTGCGGTAGTCGTAATCCCAGCGGCGAAACCAGCGGCGCGGCGACGGACGCTGGGCATTGCTGGTAAAGACGTCCCGGCGATGCAGGCGGCCAAGACGTTCGTATTCGCTGCGGGTGGTCAGCAGCCCCTGGGTGCGGCTGTTCTCACGGAGGAGCTCGTCGCGGATATACTGACAGCTTACTGAGGGTAAGATTCAGCAAGGAGTGTAAGAGGCAGCCCGAATGTGAGCTGAAGGTAAAAATTACATCGTTAAAGATGGCGACGTGATGAACTTCTTGTTTACATTTGATTTGTTTTGAATAAAAAAAATCCACGCTTTGGCATGGATTTTTTTCGATATAGGGGGACTCATTGCGCCACCCGAATACGACTTATAGTTGAATTGGTTTGTAATTTATGATTTTATCCGCGATTTCTTCTGCGCTAAGTTCTTCATAATAAATATAATTAACTGCGTGAGGATCTGCGACACTTCTGCAAAGGAGGTCGATGTCATTATCAGCTTCTTCTTCTGTCCCTTCGCTGCGTTGGATCTTCCTTATTAGTTCAATAAGCTCTTGTCTTTGCATATTATCCCTCAAAAATGATAAGCACGGTCTAGTATGTCAAGGTGATATCTTGGTGTAACGATTACTAGATTATCAACATCATAAACACCGCCTCCATGTTGGATAGGGGTTCTATGGTGTAGAACATAAGATCTATTTTTCCCGTTCCACTGTGTATCATGCGCTATTGGAGCTTTACCTCCCCGCATTCTGGTTACATTTGATGTACTAAATTGCTTCGAAAGATGCGGGTCGAGAGACACCTCTTTCCAGAAATTCTCTCTAAAATCATCAAAGGATTTAAATTCCCGGCCTCGTAATTTATCAGCAACAGATGATGGGAATAAACCTGCATTACCATGCGATCCCTTCAACCACTTGCCTTTTATTTTACTACCTTTTCCTGATGCAACCCCTGCCTCGCATCTATTAAGACCCCACGGATCCACCCACCCCAGCGCATTCGGCGCATACTGGTAAAGGTTTATCCCCCCCGCCAGCCCTATCGGATCCTGCTGCGTAAACCGCCCGCAGTCCGGGTCGTAATACCGGAACAGATTGTAGTGCAGCCCTGTCTCACGGTCCAGGTATTGCCCCTGCATGCGCAGGTTCTGAGAATATCCTGATACCTTCGTCTCGCTTTCCCGCAGCAGTTTGCCCCAGGCGCTGTTCACCCCTTCCCAGCGCACCTGCCCTTCGCTATCCGTCATCCGCTCCGGCGTGCCGTTGGGCTGACAGTGGAACCAGAAGATTTCCGGGGCATCAACGCCGTCAATACGTGCCAGCGGATCGTAGCTGTCCTGATCGCTGTAGACGTAGGTCAGCGGCACATCCCCGTGCACCTCCTGCAACAGCCGGAACCCTTCCCAGACAAACCGGGTGGTGACCGGCTTGCCGGTCGGCTGCCCAAACAGCATCTGGCGTCGCGTTTTGCTGATGCGTCGTCCGAGTGGGTCATATCGGAAGCTGACCTGCGTCTGCGGCCTGTTGCGGTCCCGCGGCTGGCTGATGACCTCCGTCAGGCGATGCTCGCCGTCGTAGCGGTAGTGCCAGCGGGTCTGGCCGTTATCCTTCCCCACGGTGCGGCCATGGATGTCATAGCGCCAGCGAATGCCGTTGAGGTGCGTCAGACGGTTGTGCGTGACCTTCTCAGCAGAGCCTTCGAGCGGGTTACCGGCAGCATCCCAGCGCCACTGCTCCTGGCCGGGCAGCGTGCCGTCCTGAACCAGCAGACGTCCGGCGCTGTCGTACTGCCAGCGGTACCAGCTGAACGGGTTATCGTCCCGCTCTTCCCGCACCAGGTTATTGCGATAGTCGTAATCCCAGCGGCGGGACCAGCGGCGCGGCGACGGGCGCTGGGCATTGCCGGTAAAGACGTCCCGGCGATGCAGTCGGCCAAGGCGGTCGTATTCGCTGCGGGTGGTCAGCAGCCCCTGCGTACGGCTGGTTTCACGGTGGAGTTCGTCGCGGGTAAAGTCGGAGACCGACAGCTTATCAAGGGCAATGCTGAGCAGATGCCCGCTACCGTAGTAGAACTGTTTCAGCTCCCGACCATCGGGCAGCGTGACGGAGGTGCGGTTACCCAGCGCGTCATACTCCCACGCCAGCTCCCCGTGTTCGCCCGTTTCGCGCGTGACGCGCCCGAGCGCGTCATACTCAAACACAAGCTCCTGCTCGGCCTCGGCGCTCCAGGCATCTTCTGAAAGCGCGGGATGCAGCCCAATCCGGCTCAGAAGGCCGGACGGGGTGTAGTGGTAGCGGGTCTGCCCCTCCGGCGTGGTGCGGGCGACCAGCTGGCCGCTCGCGCTCCAGGCGAAAGCGTGGGTGATGGCCTCCGGATGTCCGGCGGCAAAGGTGCGCGCTATCGTACGTCCGCAGGCATCGTAGCGATACTGCGAGGCCACGCCATCGAGTCCCACCTCTTCCAGCAGCAGCGAGTCTGCGCCCCAGCGGAACTGATACGCTTCGCCGTTTTCGTTTTCCATGGCGACCAGCCGTCCGCGGCTGTCCCAGCGGCGGCGCACCTCTTCACCCTGCGTATTGCGGGTGGCGGTTAAGCGCCCTGCCTCGTCGTATCTGAACTCGCTCTCTTTCCCGTCGGCGCCCGCATGCTTCACCGGCAGGCCACGTTCGTTCCATTTGAGCGACTCGGTCCAGCCTTCTGGTCGGTCGAGCTGCACCGGACGCCCCGCGGCGTCGTAGCGGTAACGCGTCTCTTCGCCGTCGGCGCTTATCTCAGCCACCAGCCAGCCCAGCGGATGATAACGGTATTGTGTCACACGGCCCGAACAGTCCGTCGCACGCACCATCTGCCCGGCCTCGTTGTACTCCTGGTAACGGCTGTTCCCGGCGGCATCGACTTCTTCCACAACCTGACCAAACTCGTCCCGACGCAGCAGCGAGGTCTGCCCCATCGGATCCACCACGCGTTTCAGCCCGTGATGTTCGTCATACCGGAACCGGGTGGCGCTACCGTCGGCTTCGATGATGGACGCCGGAAGCGCACGGTGCTCCAGCCAGGTGGTGGTGCGGGTATTGCCGTCGGCGTCGATCTCCTGCACCCGGTTGCCCATCTCGTCATAGACGAAGGTAACGGCATTACCCAGCGGATCGATGCGACGCGTGAGGAGTTCGTTGTCATCCCACTCGTAGCGCCAGTTCTCACCGCGCTCGTCAACGTAGCGAACAATCAGGTTTTGCGCGTTCCAGTAATGCTTTCGCGTCTGACCGTCGTAGTGATCGACGGTCGTCAGCCCGGCGGCTAAATCGTAGCTAAAGCGACAGCCGTCGCCGGTGCTGGTGCGGTTTTCCACCACGCGCCAGTGGTCGAATTTTTGCCAGCGGTATTCGCTCTCCAGCCCGCCCGGCAGACGGTGCCAGACCATCAGGCCATCATCGTTATAACGGTATTCACGGGTAACCACGCCGGAGGCATCCGTTGCGCTGGCCAGCTGGCCGCGCGCGTCGTACCCCCACTGCATCAGCGGCCATGTCTGGTTGCCGTCAAAATGGCTGGCAGCGGTAACGCGCTGCGGGAAACGTTCATCGTCATAGCGCAGGGTGACATCGATCGCTCGCGGCTCATCGTGCAGACCGACCAGCCGCCCGTGCTCATCCCATTCAGTCAGCAGCGCGTTGCCGTATTCGTCGCTGAGGGAGGCCAGGCGCAGGATGGAGGGGTTAGCGCGGGTCGGTTTATACAGACGCCACACCGCGCCGTCATCGTCGGCAATCGCCACGTCTCCGCTCTCATTGCGGCGGATGATAATGCCTTCGCTGATGCTGTAAAACGCGCGGTCGACCGGCGGCAGCTCGAAGCTCAGCTCGCGCCCGGTTTCATCGAACCAGGTGGCATTGTTTTCTTTCAGCGTCAGATAGCTGTCAAAGGTGGTAGCCCAGCCCAGACCGAAAAGCCCTTCGCGGGTGGTCAGGCTGTTGTAGCTGCGCTGCCAGCGCAGCGGAAAGCGCCCCGGCAGCGAGAAATCAAGTTCGTCGTCGTCATTCAGCACCTTCACGCCGGTAGCGGCGTGAACCGGGTGCGAGGAGCCGAACACGGCGTTGACGGCCATATCGGCCAGCATCCCGCCACCGGCAGCAGCCAGCGCGCAGGGCATGTTTTTCAGGATCTTGCCTGGCCGCCCGCGCAGCAGGGAGAGCGCAATCATCCCCAGCGCCAGACCCGGCGTTTTACCGCTTTTGATATCGCGGACCGTGAGCGTGTCGCCGCCGATGATCACGTTCGGGGAGACGTCGTCGGAAACGGTGCCTTCGCAGGTGGTGCGATCTTTTGCGCGCACCGCGGGTTGTCCGTTGATAAAGACGCTTTTCGAGCCTTCCGCCAGATACTGCGGCCCGGAGTGTTTATCACACGCCACCTTGTCTTCTTCCAGCGGCGAGGTCCCTGCGGCAGCAGAGGCGACGCTCGGCTGCCACATCTCGCTGCCGAACTGTCCGGCGGCGGAAAGCAGCATGCCCGCGTAGTCAGCAAAGCTGCCCGGCGACTGCGGCTCAGGAGACGGCGTATCGGCGGGCGTTAACGTCCCCGCGGCGCGTGCAGCGGGAAGTTTATTTGTCAGAACATTGCTCGAACCGGTGGTGATTTTACCCGCGGGCGACGGCGGGAAAAGCGCGTTACCCAGCCCTTCAGCGGCGTTGCTGATATCGTCGGTGATCCCGGCGACGTTCGCCAGAACCCCACCAATAATGCCGCTCAACAGACAGCTGGAGCCAATTGCCGCCACGCCTGCTGCTGCTGCCCCGGCTCCCAGCAGTGGGGCCGCAACGGTCGCTGCCGCGCCCACCGCCGCGCCAATCACCGCATAGGCAGCGCCTTCCGCCACAATGCTGGTAATATCAGCAAAAATGCTGGAGTGAATAATCTCGTCGCCCTTACGGGCCGCGTTGTTATCGCTCATGCCTTACACATTCCGGTTGTCGTTTAGCGTCAGACTCTGCTTCAGTGCGCTCCAGCGCGCCTCGTCCTCTTCCGTAAAGGCTTTTAAGGCCGAGAGGGTAAAAATCATCAGTACCGGTTTGCCTGGCGTCTGCACGGCCAGCTGTTTTTGCCACAGGCGCTGGCCGTTACGGTCAAAGGTGGTCTCAACTTCAACCCCATCAATGTTGCCGGCAGACCCGGCTTTTACGTGCTGAAATTCGCTCTGGGCGATCTCACCCATCTGAGGACGCAGCACGTCCCACTGGCGGTGAAACTCTTGTTCGTAGTCGCTGCCATCCGGGATAACGCCGCGGCTGACCACCACGGACAGCCCGCTTTCGTCATCGCGAATGATGTTCATGCTGTTGTCCTGCCAGGCGGCAGGAAAAAGGGTAAAGGAACCTTCCTGGAGGGTGTATTTCATCGGTGAACTCGCGTCTAAAATTGCTAAAGGGTTTTACGTGCCGCCACGGACAACCCGGCGGCAGACAGAAAGCGGTTACTCTTCCGGGGGCGTAAATTTCTCCTGCACCGCAGCATCAATATCCCCTTTATGCCCTGACCCCGGCGCCGTTGTGCCCGGTTGGGTGCCCGACGTATTCAGGTGCAGCTTGCCGCCCGTGGTGATATAGCCGTCCCCTTCAACGAAGAAGTTGAACTCTTTGCCGATCAGGTTAATTTTGCCGTTAGCGTTAAGCTCAATAGCACTCTCGCCCGAGACCAGCCGCAGCTTCGTCCCGGAAGCAATAACATACTGCTCTACCGCCGCATCCAGCTTGCCTTTACCCGTCAGGATCTCGGTTCCGCCTTTCACGGCCTGGATCTGATTAGCCTCCACGCGATGCAGCTCATTTTTCTTCACGTAATGGCTGCGCGCGCCGCCAACGCTGTGCGTTTCATCATTCTTGACGCTGGTGTCCATGTTGCGCTCAGCCTGGATCCACACCTGCTCTGCACCCGCCTTGTCCTCAAAGCGCAGGGCGTTGGCGTTGTCGACTGAACCGTCTTTCGTGCGGCTCATAAAGCCCATCTGCGTCGCGGCAGCCGGCAGCGCCCACGGCGGCATGCTTGCTTCGTTATAGACACGACCAGTGATAATCGGACGGTCCGGGTCGCCGTTGATAAAGTCCACCACCACCTCATCGCCGACGCGCGGGATCTGCACCCCACCGTAGCCCTGGCCCGCCCAGGCGCTCGACACGCGCACCCAGCAGGAGCTGGTGTCATCGCCCTTCGCCAGACGGTCCCAGTGGAACTTCACCTTCACGCGGCCATATTTGTCCGTCCAGATACTCTCCCCCTGCGGTCCCACGACTTTCGCCGTCTGCGGGCCGTAGGTGCGCGGCCACGCCGTGCTCTGCGCCGGACGGTAGGACACCGACGCCGGGATAACGGTGAAATCGGTGCGGTGAATGGTTTCCCCCTCACCGCTCGCGTAGCGGTTCTCCTCGAAGTGGTAACCCGCCGCCGTCACCAGATACTCGCCGTTGTCACTGAAGAACGGCGCGTTGGTCAGGGTAAAGATGTGGCCCGGCGCAATGCCCGCCGCCGTGGCCGTCGCCTGAATCTGCTGATGCTCCACCTGCCAGCGCTCCTGACGGATGCGGGCGTAAAACTCCGCATGCCCTGTCTCCACAAAGCGGCCCGGCCAGTCGTACACGTCGATGCTGCCCGGTTTCGGGGACGCCGGGTTCTGCTGCGCCTGGAACAGCCACGCGTTCGGCTTGCGGAAGTCATAGTCGTCGAGGCTGTAAATTCCCGGCGTGACGCTGTCCTCCAGCGCCCACTGGCTGATGCCCTCTTCATCCGTACTGCCGCCGGACGGCGTCTGATGGTAAGGAATGACCTCATAGCCGCTGAACGGCTGGTGCTGGGTGGCGGCGTCGGTCAGTACCAGGGTATGCTTGTCCGCCTCGTGGCTGAAGTAGTACGCAATCCCCTCCAGCTCCATCAGGCGGCTGATAAAGTCCAGGCTCGATTCCTGATACTGCACGCAGTAGTCCCACACCCGGTAGCTGCCGGTAAGTTTGTCTTCGAGGTTAACCTGATGCTCACCCAGCAGGGTTTTGACAATCTGCGGTACCGTCTGGCCCTGGAAGATACGCAGGTTACGGTCGCGCTTCATCGGCCACAGGTCCGGCTCCACCGTCAGCTGGTACACCGCGTAGCGGGTGCCCGTCAGCTCCACGGCGCTCACCGCCACGCGCGTCACCTTGCCGTTGATATAGCGGGGGGTGAGCAGGTTCTGCGTGGGGATGGTCACCGTGACCGGCTGGCCCAGCAGCTTGCTGCGGTCAATGCGCGCGTCCGTACCAAGCAGGGTCAGCGTCAGCGCGAACGACTCGGACATCGCCTCGCGGCCGGAGAGTTTCCAGAAAAGCAGCCCCTCAACCGGGAGCTGGACGGTAATTCGGTTGAGCATAATCTTTATTCCGTAATGGTTTATGCTGGGAACGTTTATGAACGTAAAGCTAATTTCGACGAGGTGGTTTTGGATTGATGCAATGCTGGGTTGATTTGTCTGGAGGTACGAACTTTCGTTTTTATAAATCCAAAGAGTGCAGGCTTATGGAAACTCCGGAAAAAACCTTATCTCTGGCTTTCATGAAAGTTGAGCAATCACTTAACCGGCGCAGGTGGCCACACGCCCCCTTTCTGAATAAGTTTCTCTTTTATTTCATTTAACTTCTCGTATTGCTCGCTGCCTCGATCAAGTCCACTCAGCGCGTCCGCAAGCGCATTGCTCATTGACCAGCCATTTTTAGCCTTAACTGACGGGTCCGCTCCACGATCGAGCAGTAACAAGACATGATCGTAAGCCTGGTTATCCAGCGCATCAAACACCAGCGTTTTACCCAGTGAATTGGTTGCATTGACGTCAGCTCCGCTATCGAGCATGGCTTCCAGCGTCTCTGTATTTTTCGCTTTTAGCGACTGGAAGATGATGGGTTCGTGGAAGACCTTATCTTTCACATTGGGCGAAAGGCCACCGTCCAGCATAGCGTTGATCCAGTCTGCGCTATCCCCCTTCAGGGCAAATTCGGCAGGGCTGCTTTTTCCCTGCGGTCGAGGCTGGAGCGGATCTGCGCCGGCCTTAACAAGCAATGTAATCACCTTTAAATGGGGCGATGTTTTTTTATCATTAATCGCGTTGCCGATGGCCCAAAAAAGCAGGGTCATATCCTGCTTTCCCGGTTTATTAAGATCGCTTTCTGGTGCAAGCGTCTTCACCGCGTCGACATCACCTTCTTCAATCGCTTTCGCCAGTTCAAGCTGCTGACCGCTGAAGTAGTCCTGTGGATTAAGGTCCATATCCTGCTTACACCCCTGAATCATGAATAAAAAACATAACGCGACAAAAGCCATCAACCGTTTTTTCACAATCGACTCCCGATTATCGAAATATCCTCGTCCTTCTGTTGCTCTATGCAATCAATCGCCTGATTAATCCCGTGGCGGTCCAGCGCGCTTCCGGTTCCACCGGGAAGATCGTGGGGTATTCCGGCAGCATTAGGGCTCAGCGCAGAGATTTCCTCTTTGAGGATCCACGAAGGGACATGCCCTTTCATCGTTTTCAGATCCTCCCAGGGGTTAACTTCCTGAATCTTCGTCAGCAGCTCACCTTCAACCCGATAAGCCTGGATATTATCCGTACTGCCTAATATCTTGCCGCCGTATTTTTCTACGGTTCCGGCATTCAGGCCGGCGGCGTTGAACGTCCACCCCGCTTTCCCGCTGCCCATGGAGGTTGCAGAGGCGAGGCCACCGCCAAGGGAATGACCGGCAATATCAATATTCTGGCCTGACCTTGCCAGCTCCTTACCGATACTCACGGCCTTTTTATAATAATCTGAAGCCATACCCATGCCCTGTGAGAAGTTATTCGACCAGTCAGCCCCGTTTACCACCGGCGCCAGCTCCCCTTTGGTCAGTAAAGAGGAGACATTCTCAGACAGGGAGGCGAAACCAGGCTCGCGCGATCCCCTGAATACCAGCGTGGGGTTCATATCTGTACCAAACACTTCCGGCTTCGGTTGATAGACGCGCGCCAGAAAATTGGGGGACGTATCATCGTCAAAGAGCATTGATTTGTTCAGCCCGAACTTTCCTAACAGCGCATCGTCATTACTGATATCCGTCCACCCCTCCGGCACGCCCGGTGTGGTTTCCAGCGGGTTCACGGTCTTATAAATATTTTCCGCAAGCTTCGCTTTTTCCACCGCGATATTATTCGCCGCCAGACGCTTCGCGGCGATCTGGGCATCCGGATAAAGGCTATTACTCCCCTTCGCAATCAGATCCTTACGCGCCTGCCAGCGCTCTGCTTTGGTCATCTTCTGAAGCTGCCCGGCATAGGTTTTACCGTCCTTGCCCGGAGTAGGTTCATCCGGCACCTGTGCCGTTTTAGATTTCACCACCTGTTTTGGCAGTACCGTTGGCGCAGGGCGAGATCCGTACGTTCTCACCATGGTTTCGTAGCGGTCGACAATCGTACTCACCGGATACCAGCCCAGGCCGACCAGCGAGGCAGCCTGGAGTTGCCCTTTGGCATTGATATAAAAAATTTCCGTTACTGATGACCAGTCACGAAAACTTTCGTCAATGGCAACCACTCTGCCCATCTCTAAATCCTGCGCGATCAGCGTGCGGGTATCGCGCCCGGACTGATAAGGATTCGCACCGGTGATCGTGCGCAGCAGATCGTAGCGCGTGAAGAGCGAGCGCAGCGAGTGGTCGGGAACCGACATAATCCACTGTCCGGCAACGGACGGGCGGATTATTTTCGCAAACAGCGCTGGCGAGACGTTCTCGTGGAACAGATAGACAAACTTGATGTTATACATTCGCTCCGTCCTGTTACCCGCAGGCTTACGGATTCACCAGCCAGGTGCCTGGCTTCGCAATATCCAGCGTCTGGGTACGCGTTCTTCCATTGCCTTCCAGTTCAATGCGGGTCTCGCCCGCGGGCAATTTCAGCGACGCGTAACCGTTATTCCCCGGACGCAGCGCTTTAGACTCGCCGTTCACCTTCAGCGTCTCGCCATCAAGCATGCGGATATAGACCAGCGCGACCGGGCTGGCGTCGACAGGCGGCACACTCTGCTGCGCCGTAGCCGGTGGCGCGACCGGCTCGCTCGCGTCAGCCGTTGCCGGTCTGGTTTCCGCCTGGGCGGAGGTCTCAGCCGGAGGGCTCACGGCAGAGGTTTGCGCCGTCTGCTCTGGCGTTTCCTGGCTGCCGCCGCCGAACAGCATCGCACCGGCAACCACCCCAACCAGCACGCCCGCGGCCACCAGCCCCGGAAGCTTGTAACGTCGCCAGTCCAGCGCGGAAGCAGATGTCTCCTCTTCCACCGGCACCAGCATCGTGCCGGTCTTCTTCGCGGTAAGCACCTCGTCGATACCGGCGACGGGCATCTCGATCAGCGCCGCGAACTCCTCAATGGATTGCGGACGGTCTTCCATATGCAGCGCCAGCGCCTTGTCGATGGCCTGTAGCAACGGGATGGAATACCCCTGCGGCATCAGCTCCACCAGCGGTTTGCAGGTATCCTGAATCGAACGCACCACGCTGACCGGCGGCGGAGAGCCGACGATGAGGGTGCGCAATACGGCGCCGAGCGCGTAGATATCAGTCCACGGCCCCTGCTCGCTTTCATTGTCGTCGGTATACTGCTCGATAGGCGCGAAGCCCGGACGCAGCATGGTTTCCGTCTCATCCGAGAGATTACCGATGGTGCGGCGCGCCGATCCGAAATCGAGCAGCACCGGCAGGCCGTTATCCTGAATCTGAATGTTATCCAGCGAGATGTCGCGGTGCAGATAACCCTCGTCGTGGATCGTTTTGATGGCGCCGAAGAGCATTGGCAGCATGCGGCGGATCCACGCCTCGTTAATCAGCTCCGGTTTCTCTTCGCGCAGACGCGACAGCGTGGTACCGCTGTAAAACAGCGTCCCCATATAGGCCGTGTCGTTTTGCACCCAGAAACGCAGGACGTGCAGCAGGTTCGGGTGGTTAAAGCGCGCCAGAAGGCGGGCTTCCTGGATGAAGCTGTTCAGACCGGCAGAAAACGCTTTGCCGAAGCGCTCGCTGCGCAGCACCAGCGTCATATCCTCGCCGCGCACGGCGAGGGAGGAAGGCATAAATTCTTTGATAGCGATAGTGCGTTCGAGCTGGTGATCCCAGGCGCGATAGACGATGCCGAATCCGCCGCCGCCAATCACCTCTTTTATCTCAAACTCATTGAAACGGTACCCGACCGGGAGCGCGTTTGGGACAGTCCGATTGTTATCATTATCCGTCATCTTTTACAGTTCTCTTGATGATTATTACGCGGCAAACTGACAGTGGAACTCGCCCTGCTCGCAGGTGACATGCAGACGTCGGTACTGCTCGTCGCTGCGGCTGGCGGTAAGTAAAATCTGGCTCATCTGAGGCAGCAACGTATTGGTCAGAATCGCATCCACCATACGCCCGCCCGACTCAACCTCGGTACAGCGCTGAACAATCTGTTCGACCACGCTGTCGTCAAATTCAGAAATAATGTTGTGATTCTCTTCCAGACGACGCTGAATGCGCCTGAGCTGAAGACGCACAATCTGCCCCAGCATCTCGTCGCTCAGCGGGTAATACGGCACCACCAGCAGGCGGCCCAGCAGCGCAGGCGGGAACACCTCCAGCAGCGGCTGGCGCAGGGCGCCGCTTAACGCGTCAGGCTCCGGCATCAGTTCCGGGTCGGCGCACATGGCTGCGATCAGGTCGGTGCCGACGTTAGAGGTCAGAATAATAATGGTGTTACGGAAATCAATGTGACGCCCTTCGCCGTCCTCCATCCAGCCCTTGTCGAAGACCTGGAAGAAGATCTCGTGCACGTCCGGGTGCGCTTTTTCAATTTCATCCAGCAGCACCACGCTGTAGGGACGGCGGCGCACGGCCTCGGTTAAGACGCCGCCTTCACCATAGCCCACATAGCCCGGAGGCGCACCTTTTAACGTCGAAACGGTGTGCGCTTCCTGGAATTCACTCATGTTGATGGTAATGACGTTCTGCTCGCCGCCGTAAAGGGACTCCGCCAGCGCCAGCGCGGTTTCGGTTTTACCCACGCCGGATGGCCCGCAGAGCATGAATACGCCGACCGGTTTGTTCGGATCGTCAAGCTTCGCCCGCGAGGTTTTTACCCGACGGGCAATCAGATCCAGACCGTGACGCTGACCAATAACCCGCTGGTTCAGCGTGTCGGCCAGATTCAGCACCGCGTCGATCTCATTTTTCACCATCCGGCCCAGCGGGATCCCGGTCCAGTCTGAGACCACCGCAGCCACCACGTTCTCATCCACCGCGGCAAACAGCAGCGGTTCGTCACCCTGTAAGGTCTTCAGCGCCTGCTGCTGTTCTGCCAGCTGACCGCGCAGTTCAGCCGTATCCTCATCACCCGCCGCAAACAGCGCGGCACGCAGACGGATAATCTCCTGCACCCGCGTGCGCTCTTCTTCCCAGCGACGAGCCAGGGCTTCGCGCTGGGTTTCGAACGCGTCACGTTCGGCGGTTAAGGCCGCCACACGCGCCGGATCGCCCGCCCCCACGCGCGCTTCGCGTTCAGCAATCTCCAGCTCCACGTCCAGGGCCGCCAGGTGACGCAGACAGTCTTCCAGCTGGGCAGGCGGCGCACTCTGGCTGACGGCCACGCGCGCGCAGGCGGTGTCCAGCAGCGCCACCGCTTTATCCGGCAGCTGACGCGCAGGAATATAGCGATGCGACAGTTTCACCGCCGCGCTGACCGCTTCGTCGAGAAGTAAAACCTGATGATGAGTTTCCAGCGGCGACACGGTGCTGCGCAGCATCAGCACGGCTTTGGCTTCGTCCGGCTCGTGAACCTGTACGGTCTGGAAACGGCGGGTCAGCGCCGGATCTTTCTCAATGTATTTTTTGTATTCCGCCCAGGTGGTCGCGCCGATGGTGCGCAGTTGCCCGCGTGCCAGGGCAGGTTTGAGCAGGTTAGCGGCATCGCCGGTGCCCTGCTGACCGCCAGCGCCAATCAGGGTGTGGATCTCATCGATAAACAGAATAATTGGCGTGGCGCTGGACTGCACCTCGTTAATCAGCGCCTGGAGGCGCGCCTCAAATTCCCCTTTCATGCCCGCGCCGGCCTGAAGCATGCCGATATCCAGCAGCCACAGCTGAACGTTTTGCAGCGGCTCCGGCACGTCGCCGTCAGCGATACGCAGCGCAAGCCCTTCCACCACCGCCGTTTTCCCGACGCCGGCTTCCCCGGTCAGCAGGGGGTTGTTCTGGCGACGACGCATCAGAATATCGACCATCTGGCGGATCTCTTCATCGCGCCCCACCACCGGGTCGATTTTCCCTTCCCGGGCGCGCGCCGTCAGATCCTGACCATACTGCGCCAGCGTGCCCTGCGCAGCCGGTACTGCCCCGGCAGGCGCGTCCGCAGCGGCGGCGGCCTGCTGGCTCTCTTTGCTGCTGGCGCAAATGGCGTCGAACTGCTCGATCAGCACCTCGACGTTAAGACGGGTGAACTGCGCCGAAATGCTTTTCAGCACGTTAGCCAGATTCCACGTTTTCAGTATGCCGATCAGCAAATGGCCGCCGCGGATGCGGCTGACGCCAAACTTCAGCGAGCCGTAGACCCAGGCGCGCTCGACGGCGCTGTCGATATGCTCGGAAAGATCAGACACGGAACTCGCGCCACGCGGCAGGGCATCCAGCGCCGCCACAATATCGCGCGTCAGCTGCTGTTCATCAAGGGCGAAGTGACGAATGACCTGTTGCAGGTCGCCATCCTGCTGCTGCATCAGCTGATGCAGCCAGTGCACCAGCTCAACGTACGGGTTGCCGCGCAGCTTACAGAAGGCAGTCGCGCTTTCCAGAGAGGTAAATAACAGCGTATCCAGTTTGCCGAAAAGCACGGCACGGCTAATTTCTGACATGTTAGTTTCCATTAACAATGATTCGGTATACGGAAGGATTATCGCTCTGCGCGATACACCAGATCGCCACGCGGAACAGGCTGAGGCTGAAGGCCGAGCCAGGTGTTGTACCCTAATCGCCCGGCGCTACCGAGCGTGGCGCCCTGCACCGCATCGACGCGCAGGATCACCCGTGTTTCCCATTCAAATTCCACCCCGGCGTACTGTCGCACCCAGTCGCGCAGCTCGGTCACCCACCCTTCGCCCGGCAGAAAACGGTTGTAGTCGTCTGCGCTCAACGGGCCAATCTCAAGCCGAAATTTATGCTGCACGTCGCGTACCGCAATGCCGAGAAAAGCGGACTCTCCCATGCGCGGCATACGCCGCCCCTCGCCCAGCTGTGCCTGCTCCCGCGTTGAGAGCGGCATCCACTGCGGGACGTTGGCCACCAGCCTGACCGGCACGTTGAAATAGTTGCGCAGGATTTTCTCCAGCCCTTCCGGGTCCCGCCCGTGTCGGGTCAGGTGCCCGGCGTGAGTAAAGCGGGCGTGCGCGCTCAGGCTGCCTTTCGACATCTGGGCAGGCTGCCCCATGCCAATCAGCGATGCCAGATATCCTTCGAAGCGCCTGTTGTCGTTGCGATCCAGTGAAACGGCAGGCTGCGCGTCCGCCCAGGCGCGGTAGAACAGCAGCGTCAGGCGGTGGTGAAAGAGGTCGGCAAACGCGCTGAGGCTGTGATCCTGATGATGATGAATACGCTCGCGGGCATACTCAGTCATGTGCACCGGCAGCGGGCCGTTAGGACCAAACAGGCCGAAGCTCAGTATGGAAACGTCATGCAGTCCGTTCTCTTCCCGCTGCCGGACCTCAGCAACCGTTGACGGCGCAAAGCCCATTGAAGGCTGCTGACCAATACGCAGCGGCTCAAATTTAGGCAGCGGCGCGCGCCCCAGCGGGTAACGCTCACCGCCCTGGGCATCAATGCGTCTTAACAGCTGGAACAGATCGTAGCGCCACGGCGTCTCGCGCACCCCGCGCCAGAACGCATCGGGGAGCGGCGTCAGGCGATGCACGCGCAGCGTTACAGGGGCAACTTCACTCATACCAGCGCCCTTTTACCCATGCGCGGCGCCCAGTAGCCGATTTCGCCGCGCTGCTGGCTCTTGAGCGTGAACTCCGTAAAGCTGTTGATGGAGACCAGGCGGGCAAAAAGGCGTTCCAGCACGCTGCCGAAAAGCCACGGGCTGGCGCCGGAAAAGGCGCGTTCGTCCACCGTCAGGGTGATGCCGATCCCGCGGGCGAACACCACCGGGCCGGGTTCAGGCACGCGGCGGTGCACCGGCTCCAGCACGCAGTGACGAACGCCATCCACCTGACGAGCAACCGGCGTCTCGGCCAGGTTGGCGTATAGCCCTAACAGCTGACGCAGCGCGGCTGCGCCCTCTTCGTTTTCGCTGTCCATCAGGCTGAGGTAGTTCATTTGCAGCTGGCTAATGAGCCGCCAGGTGCTGAACCCTTCCGCCAGCGCCGGACGCGGCGGCGTCGGGCCTTTACGCAGGGTTAACGCCTTCACCGGCATGGAGTCGGCCATAATAAACTGCCCAAGCTCCTGCTGGAGCATCAGCGGCAGGTCACGGCTGGTGCACAGCACCTCGGCGGAAATGTAGCGCAAATTCTCCTGCCACGGCGCGTGCTGCGCATCCACCAGCGAGACGAAGACCTCCGAGCCGATATAGCCCGTGCGGGTGCCATAGCGCAGCGCGTGTTCGGAGAGAACGCGCTGCTCACGGCGCAGGGAAAAATAGGCGCCGTAGTTGCCCGCGTCTCCGCTCCAGGTACTCCAGAAAGGACGAAACGTCTGGTCGTCCCGCTGACCATCGGCGCTGGCATAAATTTTTTTCACGGCATAAATTTCATAATCTAGCGGGCGGATGTTATCCACCACCAGGTGGTATTCATGCTGGCTTTCGCTCAGCTTCTGCCGGGCCGCCACTTTCGGGAACAGGTTGATCACCGGCGTGCAGTGCAGCGCCAGGTGGCTGGCATCCACCACGCGCTCCAGCTGATCGTCGCTCTTGTCGAGCAGAATGAAGATATCAAACGCTTTTTCGTCTTCGCAGCGCTGGATCAGCTTGCCCAGCCCGCTCAGGCTGATGAAACGAAAACGCGCCGGGAACGCAAAGTACTCCTGCAACAGGCGATAGCCGTCGAAGTTGCGCAGATCGTCCGGGAGCAGCGCCTGGTCCGCATTAAAGCCTTCCTGACGCAGGGCGTCAGACGACAGCAGCTGGCGCTGGGGCTGCTTGCTGACCGTCTGGCAGACAATACCCGCGTGGTGCTCCATCACCAGCTCCAGCAGCTTCAGCGCCTCGATGTCCGGGCCGCTTAAGAAGAACTCCAGGCGGTCAAAGTCCAGGTGCCCGAGATGCTGCGGGCCATCGCAGGCAATGCGGATCCGTAAGGCGCTGCTGATCCCCCGCTGGCTCAGGCCGAGCTGGGCCAGCGGCAGATCGGCGGGAACGCCGCCCAGCTCGATCCGCTCAATTTTTAACGGCAGCAGGTTCACCTCGTGCGCCGTGGTATAGCTGCACGTAACGCCGGTCTTTTTCAGCGCCAGGCTGTCCATCATGGTGCCGCGCGGCACAATAAAGCCTTTGCTCAGGTCGCCGCGGCTGCTGTCGGGCTGAATTTCAGCGATCGCCATCGACGGCGTAGGCGCCAGATAATTTGGCGCAATCATCTCCAGCATACGCTGTGAAAAGCGCGGAAATTCGGCGTCCATTTTCATCTGCACGCGGGAGGTCAGGAAGGCGAAACCTTCCATCAGGCGCTCAATGTACGGGTCCGCCACTTCGATGCCGCGCATGCCGAGCCGCCCCGCCACTTTCGGGTAGCGCTCGGCGAACTCTGCGCCCATCTCGCGCAGATAGGCCAGTTCACGGTTGTAATATTCGAGCAGTTTGCTTTCCATAATTACCCCGCATCCTTCAGTTCAAAATGGCCGTTCTCAAGATCGACGTCGGTGCGAAAGAGAAATTCCAGCGGATACGGCACGCACCACAGGCGACCTTTGATTTCGATAGACAGAACGTTGTGCAGATCTAACGAGGAGGTATCGGACACGCAGCGAACCTGAAGCCCCTGCGGCAGGATCCGCGGTTCAAAGTTAATAATCGCTTCGGTGAGCTTGCGCTGAATGTCGTGCCATTCAATATCGGACATTCTTTTCCCCGCCAGCGGCGCCACGCCAAAGTTAACGACGGAACGGCTCACCTGCGTCAGCCCGCTCAGATCGCTGGAGGCATCGTGGTTAATGGTATTAAACAACCACTGTAAATCCCGCAGGACGTTACGACGCAGCGCGGCGTGGGTGATCAGATTGCTGTTGGCGGACTCGCGTTTTTTTTCCGGATCGTTATCCGTCAGGCGATCCAGCA
Source organism: Enterobacter sp. Res13-Sevr-PEC09-46 (assembly GCF_015672585.1). Taxonomy (NCBI): domain Bacteria; kingdom Pseudomonadati; phylum Pseudomonadota; class Gammaproteobacteria; order Enterobacterales; family Enterobacteriaceae; genus Enterobacter; species Enterobacter sp. Res13-Sevr-PEC09-46. The sequence continues at coordinate 482,352 of NZ_JADABR010000020.1, forward strand.
GTGAGGGCTGCATTTTGTCGCGCGCCCCCACTTTCTCCTGCCTGCTGCGGGCCTGCCAGCCGCTGCGCAGCAGATCGCCTTCGCCAGCGGGATTACTCATCCGCACCATCCGAGGTAAATGTCACCAGGCTCAGGGTAAGCAGCGGGCTTTCGCTTTGCTCGCTCAGCCAGGCTTTCTGTCCCATGCCTTCATACAGGGCGCCGTCATCGTCCAGCGGGAGCCATTCGGTGGTGCGCCCCAGCTTAACGCTGTCTGGCGCCCCGTCAGCAAACGGATAACGCGCCGGGATCTGACACACCTGCTCGGTGCCGTCCGTGAGGCGGACCAGCGCATGACGCCACACCAGATCGGTCACGCTGGCCGGAGCCTGAAAACGGATCGCGTCGATGGCGCAGAACGGCACCCAGAAATAACGGCCATTGACCAGGGTTTCACACACCGGCCCCAGACGGGCATCGCCGTCCATCAGCCATTCAAAGGTGTGGCTCTCTTCATTCTCCAGCGTGACCTGCCCGCGGCTTGCCGGGGCCTGTTCGAGTGCCGCCAGGCGCAGCGTTTGCGCTTGCCCTGCGCTTTCGGTCAGCGCCTGGGCTAACGTCGTCAGCCACGGCCACTGCGCCTCGGGCATTGCCGGTCGTACCTCCCCCGCGAACACGCGCGCACGCTGCTGTTCACCCTGAATGGCCTGCTCCAGCAGCGTTACGGTCGGTTTTGCCTGCGGCTTCAGCGCCAGCCAGCTTTTCAGCTGGGTCAGGGCGCGCGCCCAGTTGCCGCTGAGGATCAGAAACTGCACAAACGCAGCGCGCAGATCGGCATCCGCCGGACGGGCTTTGATATCGGCTTCCAGGCGAAGCAGCGCGTCGCTAATCGACTCGCCCGCCAGACGTTGATAAAGCGTATTCATAGCCCCTCCTTAATTCGCCGCGCGCCAGGCGCCCACTGCCGGATCGCGCAACTGCGGGCGCAGCGTGTCAATCAGAACAACGTTCAGCTCCGCGCCCGGTGCAACCCATGCGCTCCAGATCTTCTTCACTTCTGCGATACGCGCCTGGAGTCTGGCGTCGTCGCTGGCGATCTCACGGGTGATTTCCACCGCCACCGTGCCGTTGCTCTTCCAGCCGTTCAGGGTGCTGTCGTACGGCAGGATCATCCAGCTCTGGTCGCTGTTCTGGGTGCTGAAGACCATGCGCTCTTTGTTGACGGAGGTGATCAGCGCCTTTTCAGGATCGACCGTGTTGTTCAGCCCCATCACCGGGAAGCCGTGAATGTAGGTGACCGGAATCGCTTTCTGCGTCCCGTTACGGTTCTGCGTCACCTCGGTGTGGCCGCTGAGCCAGCTGCCGTTGCCGCAGCGGGTGGTGTCGGAATCCGGAATAAACAGCGCTGGCGCGGAGGAACCGCCCTCCCAGAAGGTGCGCAGGTGGCAACCGTCCTGAAGGGTGAACTCCTGCCATGGCGTACGATCTGCCGCCACGGTGTGCGTCTCCGGATTCTGGTCAGGCGGCAGCAGCGCGCCTGAGGTGGAGGTCGTTGCCGCCGCCGTTTCCTGCTGCTTCACCACCAGCGCCCAGTCCTGCGCTTTAGCCGCTGTGCCCCGGGCAAGCGTCGTGCCTTCCGGATCGTTAAGCGTCCAGTTCAGGGTATTCAGCTTGCTGCACTGGTGCTCCAGCAGCGAGCCAAGGCGCGGCACGAAGTTTTCCAGCACCGAAACCTCTTTCTTGCCGTTCGCCACGATACGCAGCGCCACGTCCGCCTTACACCAGCTTTGCGGCGTATTGTCTTTAATGTTGTCGATCCAGATATCCAGCTTCTGCGCAGGAGACTGCACGATGCGGAAGTTTTCAGCCTGTGCGGTGGTCGCCACCGTCAGAAGAGCCAAACCCGATAGCCAAAGTTTCATATCAATCCTTGTGTGTCTAATCAGTTCCGCAGGGAAGAAATTGTGCTGCGTCAGAGAGCGTATGCAGCAAAGTGGTGTCCTGAGGGTTGCCCATCCACACCGCCACGGCGGTATAGTTATCCTGAGCATTGCCCTCCTGTTCGGCATTCTTTTGAATGATTTGGTTCATTAAGGTCAGCCACTCCTGTGGCGTATTGACCATATGCAGCGACTGCTTCATCTGCTCTTCGCTGACGCCGTGCCAGAAACCGTCAGTGCAGAGTAAAAAGGCATCACCGTCCTCAACCTGCACGACATCGCTGTAGCTCGCTTCCGGTCCGCCATTCTCAATACCCAGCGCCAGATACAGCAGGTTGCTGTTGAGATCGTCGGTCTGATGCCCGGCATCTTTCATCTGCTGGACGAGGCTGTGATCGGTGGTGACATGCCACAGCCAGCCGCGGCGAAACAGGTACAGGCGGCTGTCTCCGGCGTGCGCCCAGTAAGCCAGACGGTAATCCCTGTCGATAAACAGGCTGACCAGCGTGGTGCCCATCCGGCGATAGTCCTGCACGGCCTGTTGTTCGCTGAGGATGGTGCGGTTCGCCGTTTGGACGTAGTCACGAATATGCTGCGCATTCAGGTGCTTGTCGCCGTCAAAGCGGGAAATAATGCTGTTGCGGGCCAGCTCAGCGGCCACCTCGCCGCCCGGCAGGCCCGCGATGCCGTCACAGACGACAAAGCAGGCTGAACGTTCCCCGATGGTTTCTCCCGTCTGATCCTGGTTGCTGGCGCGCGTCCCCTGGCGGGAGAGAGAAGCCGTTGCGATATTCATTTTTCTTCCGATCCGCTTTGTGAGTCTTTGTACTGATTGACCTCCATGTCATAGGCATGGAGGAAGGCTTCGCCAAACAGGGTATGGAAGTCGTCCTCGATCTCGCCCGCCGTCTCGCCATAGCTACGCACGAAATAATCCCACAGCGCGGCTTTACGGCTGCCCGGCAGCGCCAGGCGTGACGTCATCCCGTTCTGCTTCGCCTGCTCTTCCAGCTGTTCCGGGTTAAAGGATTGCAGCATGGCGGCGATAATGGCGCGGATACCGGAGATCATCCCCAGCTGGTGCGCCTGGAGATCGATCAGCGCATCACGCACCGATTTGGTCGGCGGCATAAAGCCCGGCATCGGCGTGCCGAACATCTGGATCAGCACCGTTTTCCCGGTCGGCAACAGTTTGAACGGGTTGTTCGCATCGTCGAGCACCATGGTCATATCGGCTTTCACTCCACGCTTGAGGATGGAGCGCGAGGAGAGCAGCGCCACGGTCCCCTGCGAGAACATGCCCAGGATCTGACCCAGCTGACGCATATTTTCCCGGTCAAACTGCGGCACCGGCTGCATTTCGCTCAGGCCCATGCCCTCCAGCAGCGCCTCCAGCAGTTCGCCCTGAAGCACCTCGCCCCGCTCGCCGGTCTGCGCGGAGGCAGCAGGCGAAGCAGCGTTTTTAACCGGGTCGATACGCAGGCGGCCTTTAGGCGCCTGCGCGTTGCTGCGCGCCACGGCCTGCGGCGTTGGCATGGTGAAGCCAGCGTAATCAGGACGCGCGGGCTCCTCTTCCGCGCGCGGCGCATCCTGTGGTTCAGTCGGTTCCGGATCGAACAGCGGTGAGCTGGCCAGCGCATCCTCTTCCTGTGCGGCTTGCGCTTCAGGCTTTGGCTCCGGCTTATCAGCCACGATTTCATCCGGATGGGTTAACGGCGCGCCGCCCATCAGGCCGAGAGGGTCATCGTGACGCGCGGCAGGTGCGCTCGCCGACCCGCCAAACAGGGCTAACGGATCGAGTTCGTCCGACGCCTCTTCCTTTGGCCGGGCAGGTTTGCTTTCGTCCGGCTGTCCCAGCGTTGAAGGGGTAACATCGTCAAAGATGCTCTCTTTTTTAAACAATGCTTCATCGCTGAACAGGGTGTCCGGGTCAACGTTTTTACGTTCAAGCGACGGTTCGGCGTCGTTAAACATTGCCAGCGGATCTTCGGCATTCCGCTCCGGGGCCGCAGGCTGGGAGAACGGGTCGTGGGAGGCCGCGGGCTGTGGTTTTGCCCGGTTGCTGGAGATGCTGTCGGAGATGGAAAACTCCTGCATCAGGCTGTCCCAGATTTCCGACGGCACGGCCGTAGGTTCAGCTTTTCCGCGAGGCGCGGCGCTGGCCGGTTTCGGTTGCGGCGCTGGTGCAGGTGTCGCCACTGGGCGCGCCTGCTGCATGCTGGCCGCCATGCGGCTTACGGGCTGGGTGTCATGAATGAGTTCGCTGACTTCAATGCGATAATCATCAATACCGAGAATATCCCCATCCTGAAGCTCAACCTGACGCCCACGCTCCAGCGGGATATCATTCAGTACCACGCGGGTAACGCTGCCGCGGTTCGTGACGCGGCATTCGCCACTGGCGTCGACGTGAACGATGGCCTGCAAACGCGAGATGGTGCGGTCATTGTCCGGCAGCACCAGATTGTTATCCGTACCGCGCCCAATGGTGCCGCCCGGGGCATAAAAATCACAGCTGCTTTGCGGCGGCTGATGACCGGGTTTCGTAGAAATAATCGTGAATCGCATGGCGTATTCCTGCTGGTATGATTAGCGCTCAAACGCTGCCGCTCTCGGGGGTGAGAACGGCGGGGTTTGGGGGTTAATTCAGAAAGGCATCGTTAAAATTTTCAATATAAAATTAGACACTATTAATGCTCGAAAGAATTAACAGCAGTAAAAATATAACAGTGGCAATAAGTATTTTTCTTCTATACGACTTAACCCATGACAAATCAAAATCAGAAAAAATTTTATTGCACGACTGTGGCTCAAGCCAACGACACTCAGTTAATCTCACACGCTTACCCTGTAAGACCCGTGATAAAATTGTGGTGAGGAAACCAAATCCCCAGAACCCAAGATTTTGCCAGGTTTGATAATCTTCTTTTTTGAGCAACTGTTGATTTGTTAATATCGCATATATTTGATTAACCTGGCGATAATTTTTCCGATAGTCTATATAAAATGAAATAACTATGCCTATAAAAGCAATAAAGAGACAGATAATAACAGCAGAGTAAATATTATTAAAAATCACTTTATTCTCCGCTAAAAATTAAATTGTTTAGCTGTTCTCCTGCAAACCCACCGATTTGTGTTCCGCCCGCTGCCCCGACTGCACCAACCACTAAACCACAGATGAGTGTACCTGTCCCCGCTGTGGGCACACCTAATGCAAGACAAACAGGAGCCGCAAGGGAGGAGCCTAATGCAGCACCAGCGACACCGCCTCCAAATTTGCTATATTCTGTCACTGCAACTCTGCTGCACTCATGTTCTCTTCCAGTAGTGCAGGCATGATAAACTTCGTTAGACGTATTCATAAAAGAAAAACCTAAAGCAACCCATCCACCTGCTTTCAGGTAAGAGGAAATTCTGGCTGCTCTGTCAATATATGTTGAGTAGCCGGGGATTGCACCAATACCAACTGTACTCCATTCATGGACTATTGATTTCGTGGACAGTCCTAATGCTCTCTTAAGATCCGCATAATCTTTAAACTTAAGCTGTTTTTTAGTTATTTTATTTAACAAGGGTTTCAATTGCGCGAAAAGCGCATTGCGCTCAGCATAAAATTGTTGGCCAAAAAGCGCACCTTGTGTCCTGTACTGATTTTGATAGGTGGCTTCAATTTTAATTAAAATATTTTCAATTTGCTTAAAATATGACTCACCTGTACCGCTCACGCCCCCGACGATTGTATCGCCCCAGCCTGTTATGGCTTTTATATTATCATAATTATTTTTCAAAAACTCAGCGGTGGCTCCATCCAAAGTCGCAAGCGCGTTGGTCACCTTCTTTTTTGCAATGGCTAAGCTATTGAGCTGTTGAGTTTGATTATCGCCAAGCGGGTCAGCAACAATTAATATTTGTCCGGGTTTGAGCCACGCAGTGTCTTTATTCAATTGCATAAAATACTCGGATTTTTCATTGCGCGCAGTGCCAAATAGCTGTCTTGCCTGAAAATCCAGAGTGCCGGGTTGCTGAACGACACAGTAACCTGGAGCAACGTTTGACGGACTTGCCATGTAAACTCCTTGTATTTTTAATGTGTAGCTTTTGCAGAAAGTTTATTTTTGGACATTGAGTTGGCGAATCGCATCGCTATGGGATATTAAGCTGCACTTTAATACCTCATAGTTTGCCGGTGCCGTACCACCTAGCTTTTGTTTCAGTAAGGAGTTAATAACCTCGTCGGCTTTTTCGAAATTCTCGGCAGGCAGGTTACTGACTTCCAGCCATGCTGCGGCGCTTGCCTTTGCATCATTTTTCAGCGTCGCACTGTCCGCAATCTTGCCGATACAGCGATTCTGCACCCAGTTTTCAAAAATCTGTTGTTGAGAAAAGGTGTTAACGTCCGGGAGAGTATGGGCGATGGTATATGAGGTATTTAACGCGAGTACGAAAGCGAGTAAACGTCTCATTTCAGGCTCCAGAGCGTAGCGCTGCCAGGAATAAACGAACCATTACCGGGAGAACCCAAGAAATGGCAATCATCGGAGCAAATATTCCCATTCCAGAGCGTGACATGTCCAGTGGCATCGCTCCAGCCGTGACCGCTAAAGATAATAATACCTTGTTTACCTGCAAATTGGCTTGGTGTTGGAGACGTCACCGTCATATCTGCATTACCCAGTACAGTTGGCAGAAAAGCAATCATATCCTTTACGCGATACATGTAACGTTTTTTATCACTCCCCGTAACCGTCGCATATCTGCTGTTGGAGGGAATTGGAACGCCACAATAATTTAAAACGTAGCTCATACGAATGGGGCATGCATTTTGGAAAATTCCGGCTTCAATATTGTGCTGGACTTTTCCACCCAATAATTTGCCCACCGTTTCGACATTGACATTAACTTCTCTGAATCTGTTCCAGGCGGCACCAAAAGCAGGACGCATAAGTATTTTCCCTTTTAGAAAGTACAGGCTAAAGTGAGCCCTTTCGGGCCCACTCCTGTTACGCTTCTTTATTTTCTTTGATGTTCCAGCCAGCGCTGCTTTCAGCACCTTTACCACCGGCAGTGGTCTGCTCCCAGTACTGCTGTTTCACTTTCGCAGCCTGGAATGCATAGGTCACGCCAACGGTATCGCCGTTGTCTGCACCCGTGTACTGAACGGAAGTCACGAGAACGTCTTCCAGGGTAATGCGGGTGTATTCAACCTGCTGACCACCCGCTTTGCAGACGGATAGTTCAACTTTGGTCAGGTGTTTACCGCTTGCGCAGTGTTTCAGGATTGCTGTAGTGGATTTGTCGATCAGAGCGTTTACGTGTAGATCGTTAAAGTTCACTTTACCGGCACCGCCGCCACCGCCAACGCTCATATTACCTGGCTGGGACGCGCCCCAGGAGAAGGAGGTAATATCAGTCCAGCCGGTGTGGTTAGAATCTTTAGATTCGCCCGTAACACCCTCGACCTTCAGAAACATATCAATAGCCATAATATCTACTCTTCGTGGATGAACAATATTGCTTTCGAAAAAGCCCTTATATGGCAAACAGGAAAGCATGGGGCTGAATAAAACCGTCCATATTTTACCTCTGCCTCATATCAAACGACCCGTGTCATTTGACAGTCTTACATTCCCCCGAAATAACGGAATGAATGTGAAGTCTTTATTACTGTGCTTTATTGTGGAACCAGTTAAGGACAGCATTAGCAATTTAGCCGTCTTTCTTGCCGGGTGGCGCTGTGCTTACCCGGCCTACATTGAGCAACGATATCAATTGATTGCACGTTTGATTGTAGGCCCGTGCAAGCGTAGCGCCGCCGGGCGAAACTCACAAAACGCACGTAGTCAGCAGTCTGACGCTCTTACGCGTCCTTCGTCTTCAGCGACGGCAGTTTAGATACCAGACGCAGGGAAACGGTCAGACCTTCCAGCTGGTAGTGCGGACGCAGGAAGAACTTCGCGGCGTAGTAGCCCGGGTTGTCTTCGATTTCCTGCACCTGCACTTCCGCCGCCGCCAGTGGTTTGCGGGACTTAGTTTCCTGGGAGGAGTTAGCCGGGTCGCCGTCCACGTAGTTCATCACCCAGTCGTTCAGCCAGCGTTCCATCTCTTCGCGCTCGCGGAAGGAGCCGATTTTGTCGCGCACGATGCACTTCAGGTAGTGAGCAAAACGGCAGCAGGCGAACAGGTACGGCAGACGGGAGGCCAGGCGCGCGTTAGCGGTGGCGTCCGGGTCGTGGTACTCGGCCGGTTTTTGCAGAGACTGCGCGCCGATGAAGGCGGCGAAGTCGGAGTTTTTGCGGTGCACCAGCGGCATAAAGCCGTTTTTCGCCAGTTCCGCTTCACGACGGTCGCTGATGGCGATCTCGGTCGGGCACTTCATGTCCACGCCACCGTCATCGCTCGGGAAGGTGTGGCACGGCAGGTTTTCCACCGCCCCGCCGGATTCCACGCCGCGAATCGAGGTGCACCAGCCGTACTCTTTGAAGGAGCGGTTGATGTTGGCTGCCATCGCATAGGCCGCGTTCGCCCAGGAGTAGCTGTTGTGGTTCGCGCCGTCGGTCTGCTCTTCAAAATCGAAGCTGTCCACCGGGTTGGTGCGAATACCGTACGGCAGACGCGACAGGAAGCGCGGCATCACCAGACCCAGATAGCGGGCATCTTCTGATTCACGCAGTGAACGCCAGGCAGCGTATTCGGTGTTCTGGAAGATTTTAGTCAGGTCGCGCGGGTTAGCCAGCTCCTGCCAGGACTCCATCTGCATCACGCCCGGCGCGGTGCCGGTGATGAACGGACAGTGGGCCGCAGAGCCGATGCGCGCCATCTCGCCCAGCAGCTCAACGTCCTGCGGGCTGTGGTCGAAGTAGTAGTCGCCCACGATGCAGCCAAACGGCTCGCCACCGAACTGGCCGTACTCCTGCTCGTAGATTTTCTTGAAGATCGGGCTCTGGTCCCAGCCCACGCCCTTGTAGCGCTTCAGGGTGCGGCCCAGCTCCTGCTTGGAGATGCTCATAAAACGGATCTTCAGCATCTCGTCGGTTTCGGTATTGTTCACCAGGTAGCTCAGCCCGCGCCAGGCGCTCTCCAGCTTCTGGAACTCCTCGTGGTGAATAATCTGGTTCACCTGCTGTGAAAGCTGCTCGTCAATACCGGCAATCAGGTTCTGAATGGTGCGGTAGGTATCGTTTGAGAAGGTCACGGTGTTTTCCAGCGCCTGCTGCGCCAGGGTTTTAACCGCGCTTTCTACGGCAGAGCGCGCCTGATCGGTTTTCGGGCGGAACTCTTTATTCAGCAGCGCGCTGAACTCGTCCTGGCTGAACGCCTGGCCCGCCTGCTGATCGTGTTGTTGAGTCTGGTTGCTCATCGATTATTCCTCGCTACCTTTCGCACTTTCGTCATTTTTTGGCAACTGGCTCAGGGATTTGAGCAGCGTCGGATCCTGGAGAATTTTCGCGATCAGCTCTTCCGCACCGTTTTTACCGTCCATGTAGGTCAGCAGGTTGGAGAGCTGGGTACGGGCTTCCAGCAGCTTGTTCAGCGGCTCTACTTTGCGGGCCACCGCGTCCGGCAGGAAGTCGTCCATGCTGTCGAAGGTCAGATCGACGTTGAGCTTACCTTCGCCGGTCAGGGTGTTATCCACCTGGAACGCCACGCGCGGCTTCAGCGCCTTCATGCGTTCGTCGAAGTTGTCGATGTCGATTTCCAGGAACTTACGCTCGTCGACGGCTGGCAGGTTTTCCACCTGCTTGCCAACCAGATCGGCCATAACGCCCATCACAAACGGCAGCTGAATTTTGCGTTCTGCGCCGTAGATCTCTACGTCGTACTCGATCTGCACGCGGGGAGCACGGTTGCGTGCGATGAATTTCTGTCCACTGTTACTCATTGCCATGATGTTCTCCATCAAAGATGCGCGGTGAAGGTGAAACGGCAGACTCCATGCCTGTCGTCATAATGCCAGGACGCGTCATTCGCGGCGTCCAAAGATGTTTTCCAGTTGGTTAACGCCGTCTGGCGCCAGGTCGCGAATAATGTCCATAAAGTTGAGTTCAGACAGCCGCTGCACCCGTTCAATCATCAGCGGTGCGGGATGGCTGGGTTCGTACTGCGCAAAATACTGCTTCGCTTTTTCCAGCATCAGCTGGGCGTCGGCGCGGCTGGTCACCTGCACGCTGCGCCAGTCCGTCACCTGCTGAACGGGCGACGCGGCCACCGGCTGCGGCTCGGCGTGCTGTTCAGCCTGCGCGTCACGGTTCGGCAGCAGCTTGCTGATATCGGTCACCTGACAGGCGCTGGAAACCAGTCCGACGGTTTTCAACAGCTGTTCCATCTCCGGTACGCCACTTTCCCCGAGATAGCCGGTAAGCAGTTCGCGGATGGCCAACAGGCGTTCGTTGATCACGATTACCGCTTCGGTGCCGGGCTGATCGCCCCGGGCCAGCTCATCGATCAGTCGTGGACGACCGCCCGGATAATCCGGACACTCGGTTTTACTGCCGTCAAGCAGCGCCTGGGCGTCACGGAGCGAAATCTCATCGCCGTTTGAGCGGAGCAGTGAGGCGTTACGCACCGCGACCGTCAGGTCAGATTTATCACTCAGCCCGGCGAGGGCGTTGATGCGGTAGAACGGATCGGTTTCGCCATACTCTTCCAGCAGAGGGTAAAGTTGCTCCCAGTATCGGGACAGGGCTTCCTGCACCAGCACTAGCCCGTCGGCGTAACCTGCCAGCCCGCGACGACGTGTCCAGGCATGGGTTAACGCCAGCATGACGCGAAGATCTTTGGTGCGACCCAGCAGGCTGGTGGCGAGTTTTTCCACCGTGTTCCAGTCGGCAGGCTCTGCCGGAATGATGGTGTCGCCAAACTGCTGCTCGGCTTTGCCCTGACTGGCCTGACCCATGGCCTGGAAATCGGCGTCGTACTCCAGATTTTCACCGCAGGGGTTATCGGGGCTTATCGGCGCGAGAAATTCATCGATATTCATAAGATCCCTGCTTATTCAAACATAGGCGGGTAAAGACCGTGGCGGCCCGGACGGGCGCCGCCTGCCGGATCGAACAGCAGCGTAAAGAGCTGCCCGGTGAAGTTTCCGCTGTGGACGTGGGTGTACAGCGGATAGCCGTCGCAGCGGTTTGTCCACCAGTAGCTGGTCTGGCGCAGCGGATCAAAACACTCCGCCGCCTGCGGCCAGCCCAGCGTGCTCTGACCATCGTCGTCATAGCCAATCACGTCGAGAATGTCGGAACGCTTTTGCGGCTCAACCGGCTGGGGCGCCGGGATGGTCATCAGCATTTCATCCAGCTGGGAGGCAGAATAGCTGTTACGCACCGCGTGCAGCCCCAGACGGCCAAGCTGCTGGTACCAGCTTTCAGCCTGCCCGAGCAGGCGGGATGACCACTCGGCGGGGGTGAAGCTCAGTTGCAGGCATACCGGATAGTGGCGGCCTACGCTGTCACGGCCCGGCAGCAGGCAGCCCATCTGAATCATCTGGCTACCGAGCATCGGCGGGACGACAAAGTTCCACACCGGGGCTTTAGAAAACGGGCGCTCGCCGCTGCGCTGCTCTTCCTGTTGCCAGGCCAGCAGGCCGACCTGGAACCAGTGCGACCACTGGCGTTGCAGGGTATCCGGAAAGCGACGCTGCAAAAAATCTCCGGCGCTGGGTAATTTGCCATACCAGCTATAACGGTTCATCGCAGGGGTATTCGTCATACGGCTGTCCTTGCGGTTATGGGCATGAGAAACGGGGAAGCTGGAACGGGTTGCGGATGCTGTTCGGGGCAAACTCCAGCGTAACCTGATGTCCGTCGACGTTGAAGGTGGCCTGACGGCTCAGGCTACCCGCGCCAGGGCTGGTGCGCGCCTTGTCGAAAAAGCGGTTGAGCGCCCAGGAACCGTTAGTTACCAGCGTTGCGGTGCTGCCATTGGCCAGACCGAGCTGCATACGCACCTGGTTCGTCCCGCCCGGCCCCGGCCAGGTCATGATCTGCACCGCCTGCGGACCGTGGCTGTAGCGCAGCAGCTGGCCGTCCACGTCCAGCGTCAGGTTCAGAATGGTGTTGTCCATCCGCACGGTGCGCACCGTGACCTTAAAGGATGGCGTGGTCGCGCCGTTGGCAAAGAAGGCATCGCGGACAGACTGCGCCTGCTGGAACGGACGCAACAGCCCTTCGCTGCCCGGCAGCGTTTTACCGTCGATGCCCGGCATAAAGCGCCAGTTCGCCTGGGTGGTGTCCACCTTGTTGGTCAGGTTGTCGCGGAAAAAGGTGTCCATCAGTCCGGTGCCCGGCGCGAACATGCGGGCGAGATCGTCCGGCGTCACCTCGGTGCTGGCGCTGCGCACCAGTGGATAACGCCCGGCAATCGCCTGACGGCAGAACCCACCCACTTCCACGTTAATGCGCTTACGCACGTTCTCCAGATCGCGACGCTGGGTATCGCTGCTGGCGCCGACGGCCATATTGCTGAACATGGTTTGCAGCCCGCCCGGCAGACGGCCCGCGCTGGCTTGCAGGCGGCTGATTGCATCGCCGCCCGGCGCGGGCATACCGCTGTTTGCCGCATCCTGAACGGCGGTCAGGTAGCGATAAAGCTCGTCAACCTGCTTAAGAAAATCGTCAAAGACGATGGTCTTGCCACCCTTCTCCAGCGGCTGCGCCAGCTCAATCATCGGCGCATAGTGGTCGGTCACCAGTTGCTCAGGCGCCTGCGTCACGACCGCGCCCTGCGTCGGGGCATTGTCACCGTTGCTGAACAGCGCTTCCAGCGTGCGGGTGGCGCGGTTGCTTTGGTCTTCCGCTTTCTGCGCATCTTCCGGCGCAGGCGCAGTGCGCGACAGGGTCAGCACCTTGCTCAGGTTAAGCACCAGACGGCGCAGCGGCGAGTTGGTGCCTGAAAGCAGGCGCGCGGTGTTAATACGCTGGGAAAGATCGGCGCTGTTGTTGAGCTGAATGTCAGCGAGAAAGCGATCCCAGTTGACGATAAAGTCGCGCATGTAGAGCTGGCGCACGGCGTTGTCGATCTGCTGTTTATCTTCCTGGGCGGTGGTCGCTCCCAGTACCCAGGCGTCGTCCTCGTGCAGGGCGGTGGTCACGCTGTCGATCTGGTCGTTGAAGCTCTTCCAGTAGCCGTCCGGCGTATAGAGGCCCGGTACGCCTTCACTCACCGGCTTGCCGCTTTTACGGGAAAACACCAGCTCGCTCTGCGGGCCGCCGAGATCTGAAAGCGAAACCGGCTTCAGGTTCTCATCATGCTCCAGCAGACGTTTCAGGCGGCCATATACGCGAGTTGAGAGCGGCTGCTGGTTGATAAGCGCCCTTTCACGTGCCACCAGATCCTCATCCTGCGCATACGGTGAAGCCTGAATTTTTGGCTCCAGCAGCTGGGTCAGGTGCCATTCCAGCTCCTGAAGCTGCGCCTGCGTCACGTTCTGTGGCAGGTTGCGTTGCAGGTTGAGCATCACCCACGAGTGCAGGAATTTGCCGTCATAGTGCTTCGGCTGGTAGAGCATCTGATAGGCTTTCAGCGCCTCATAGCTGTACTCCACGTCGCTGCCGTTGTCGTTGCGCAGCCAGGTGGTAATGTGCATCGCCACGGCGGGCAGCAGCATCTGATCCAGCGCCTTCTGATACAGAGACTGCGAGGCATCGCTGACGTCATCCCCGCGATAAAGCCCCATGCGGCGGGAAACCGGCGGGTCGTTAACGTCGAAGGCATTGCTTTTCGGCAGATCCACCAGGCTGTTAAGCAGCGGCAGAAGCGCAAACAGATCGCGCTGGGGCTGGTTTTGCAGCGCCTTGCTCTGCTGCTCCAGCATCGGCACTTTTGCGTCCACTTCTTCCAGATAGGCTTTATTTTTGGCGTAGCTGGTCAGCCACAGGCCACCCAGGATCACCAGCAGGGCCAGCAGCGCCGCGTAGCCGGACCACATCACGGCGCGGTTGCGCAGTTCCCACCAGCGGTTTTCCCCGGCGATGCCCGCTTCCTGGAAAATCACGTTTTGCAGCAGGTTTTTAATGAAGAAGCTTTGGCCCTTCGCGCCTGGGATCGGCGCCTCTTTGCTCACCGAATCCCAGCGCGTGCTTTCCCCCCCTTCAGGTAAGGAGAGCGCGCGATTCAGCTCGCCCATCACGCGGTCAAACGGCATCCCTTCCTGAGTGCCACTGGCAAAGTAGATGCCGCGCGGCGAAAATTCGGTTTCGAAGTTTGAACGGGCAAAGACCGTGCTCAGGTAGTCTGCCAGCAGCGGACGCAGCGCGGCGAACTCCTGCGGGAAGAGATAGGCTTCCGCACGGGTTTTGGCGTCATGCTCTTTGAGCATGGTTTCCGGAAGGCCAGCATCCAGACGCTGTTGCAGCAGGGAAAATTCCTGCTGGAAGTTGCCCATCAGGTCGTAATCAGCGTGTTTGGTCTGCTCCCACGGCAGCGTAAAGCCCCAGATCTGGTCGCGCTGGGCTTTGTCGTAATCCGCAAACCAGGCGCGGAAGCCTTTAAGCAGGTCCGCTTTGGTCACCATCACATACACCGGGAAGCGAATACCCAGCTGTTCATGCAGCTCGGAGAGACGCTGGCGCAGGTTGACCGCCTGCTGGCGCGAGGCCTCAGCGGACTGCGAAAGCAGGTCGGAAATGCTGATGGTGATAATCACGCCGTTAATGGGCTGGCGACGGCGGTATTTACGCAGCAGGTTGATAAATTCCAGCCACTCCCCGGCGTCCTGAACCTGCTCGCTCTCCTGAGTGGTGTAGCGCCCCGCGGTATCCAGCAGAACCGCCTCGTTGGTAAACCACCAGTCACAGTTGCGCGTGCCGCCAATGCCGCGCAGCGCGGTTTTACCGAAGCGATCCGCCAGCGGGAATTGCAGCCCGGAGTTGGCCAGCGCGGTGGTTTTACCTGAACCCGGCGCGCCAATAATGACGTACCACGGCAGCTGATAGAGGTACTGTGTGCTGAAGCGCTGCGTCCACTGCGCGCCATGTCCCGCTTTGCTGAAGTGGGCTTTTTTCAGCATCTGGGCGGCTTCATCGAAACGCCCGGCAAGGATCTGCTCCTCGCTGTTCAGACGTTTCTGCGGATCGGCCGCCTCCGGGCTGGTGGTATTTTCGTTGAGCTTGTCCATCAGCTTACGGTTCAGCCAGGCGTTATACAGCCGCGGCAGAATGTGGCTCTGGGCCCAAATCAGGTAGACCACCGCAATGCTGATGACGCGGTTCTGCTCTGATTCAAGGGGCCGGGTATCCACGATGGACAACAGCGGGCCAATCATCCAGATGACCGCCGCGAGCGCCGTTACGCCCAGGAAGCTCCACAGAATGCGATTGGTCAGTATAGAAAGTAGAGTTGTCAGCATCCTTAGTTTCCTTGCGGCAATCCGTTCAGCTCGGCCTGGGTATTGTCAGGCGATACCAGCAGCGTAATCTCTACGCGGCGGTTACGGGCGCGATTTTCAGGCGTGGTGTTAGGCGCTACCGGGTTGATCTCACCCCGCCCTTCGGCTTTGACGCGCTCAGGCTGTGAGAGGCTACCCTGGAGCTGTTTTTGCACCGAACGGGCGCGCTCAAGCGAGAGTTCATAGTTAGAAGCGAAGCGTGCGCTGCGGATCGGCACGTTGTCGCTGTACCCCACCACCAGAATTTTGCCGCTGACGTTATTCATCGCCTGGGCGATGCGGTCGATGACCGGCTCATAGCGATCGCGCACCACCGTTGAGGCCGAGGCAAAGAGTCCGTCCCCTTTCAGGATCACCACGCTGCGATCCGCCTCATCCTTAACGGCCACCAGACCGGCATCAATTTCTGGTTTCAGGAAGCCGCGCAGGTTCAGCACCGCCGGCAGCTGACGCGCAGGCTGCTGGATGGTGGTTTCCGGCAGTTGGGACTGGTAAATTTTCGCCAGCACCGGGCTGGTGTTATCACCCAGACGCCAGTTCAGCACGATATAGAACAGGCAGGCGATAAAACCGACCAGCGCCACGCACGCCCAGAGTGGGATCATCGGCCGCCAGAGCTTGCGCAGAACGGGGCGATCTTCCGGGTGCGGCGAGAGCGGCGGCGGGTAGCTGCCGCGCACGCCACGGATCATCTGCCACAGGCGCTGTTTGATGGTTTCAAGCTGGGTGCGGCCATTGTCCAGCACGCGGTAGCGGCCTTCAAAGCCGAGCAGCAGACAGTAGTTGATCATCTCCAGCAGCAGAATGTGTTCGCGCGGATTCTGCGACAGACGCGCCAGCAGCTGGAAAAACTTCTCACCGCCCCAGGTTTCGTTATGAAACGTCACCAACAGACCATTGCTTGACCAGACGCCGCTGCTTCCCCACGGGGTCAGCGCGGCGGCTTCGTCCAGCGCCGTGCAGAGGCAGTAGCGCGCGCCGACAATCACTTCATACGGTAAGCCCGCCTGCTGGCATCGCACTTCGAAACGGCGAATTTCGTCAATCAGGCGCTGGCGCAGCCCGACCTGATCGTGGTGGGAAACCGAATGACGGATTTGCGGAATCGCATTGAGCAGCGGATTGGCGGCCGCCACCAGCTGATTGTTCCCACTGGCTCCGGTAAACACGGCATCACTGCCGGTATCCTGTCGTTCCTGCATATTAAGCGCTCGCTTTATTATTCTGTCGGGCTACGGATGGCCCAGAACTCCATATCGAGACCCGGGAATTCCCCTGCGAGATGCAGCGCGAATGCACCGGACTTGTCCATCTCGTGCCACAGTTCGCTGCCCCTCTCGAGCTCGAAATAGCTGTAGCCTGCATGCCACGGGATCTGCGGCGGCGCGACGGGCATTGCCCGAAGCATGATGCCCGGCAGCTGGAGCTGGACCAGATCGCGAATTTTCGACACTGGCGCAACCTTCATTTGGGCAGGGAAATGGGTTTGCAGGTGTTCGCCGGGGACATTGGCTTTTACCGCCAGCACGAAGCCAAATTCGCGGACCATGCTGGTCTCCGGCACGGTGGCGATGTTCAGCCCGTGGGAGCGTTCGTGCAGCGGCAGCTGGATGGCATGATCTTCCATGACCAGCGACAGCCCCTGACGCAGCATCAGCATCAGTTTGCTGAAGCAAACGGCGAGATCGTCATGGTCGTATACCGGCAGTATGCTCTCTGCGGTACGCTGCGGCGTCCAGGTGGCGAGCTCCGTGGCAAACGGCAGCCAGCTGCGCCAGAGCGCTTCCGGGTGAAGCAGCGGCAGCGTTTTTAAATGTGAGACGTCGCCAAGGTGGCGGTTGATCAGCGAGAGAAGCGTGAACTCAACCATCTCGGACGTATTGAAACGCCCCGGCTGGCGCAGTCGACCGCCGATCTGCTGGCTACGCTGCACCAGCAAGCCGTGCAGGTCATTGATCATGCCGTACAGCTGCGGGCTGTTATTGGCGTTCAGCATTGGCGGAATGTAGCTGTTATCCAGCCGCACGTGGTTGTCGTTGCGCTTTTCGGTGACGTACGCCACGCCGATGGCGGTCCATTCTGCCGTCAGATCTTTCTCCAGCATCAGGGTCAGACGCAGGCGGCCAAACTGGACCGTCGCCTCCCCGACCGACATGGCGTTGTCGTCTTCCACCTCTTGTTCAAAGGTAATAAAACGCGCCAGAGAAGACTGCTCCTCGCTGAAAATCACCTCTTCACGGCCACCGCGACGAACCGGCAGCGCAAGCACCACCTTTTCGTTGGTGAGATTATCGGGGATTTTTAGCGGGGCCGGACCATTGCGGTCGCTGCGAACCTGGAAAAAGGTGCCGTCAGGCAGCAAACCGCTACAGTAGCTCAGGGCAATACAGCCCTGGCGTAGCATCGCTTCATCCAGCTCAAGGTCGAGAAAGCCCCAGAGATACGATCGCTGCAAGGCCCCCCACTCACGAACGTGGTTGAGGAGGTAGCTTTCTGTCCGCTGAAAATGGTGGGGACGCAGGAACATGCCCTCGGTCCAGACGACCTTTTCTGCTTTCGTCATGATGATCTCTTTCCTGTTATGAAGGGCGTTACTGGCTGATGACCCGGATACCATTTACGTCAAGAAAGACGCTGGCCTGGAGTTCATCTGCGGACCATTTCCAGAACTGGTAAATCGCGTTTTCGCCGGGAACAGGCAAAGGAAGTGAGACGCGCCATTTTTTGCCGTCCAGCGCCTGGTATTCCGCCATCACGCCGATATAGCGCGCTTCCGCTGAGCTTTGTCCGCTCAGGGTTTTCGAAAGCTGGCCCGGCATCAGGAAGAACACATCGCTGTTCAGCAGATTCGCGCCAAGCGTGGCTGACGCGTTGTTCTGTAAGGAGTAGAAGTCACTGGACATGAAATCCGCATCGGATTTCAGCAGCAACACTCTGACCTTAAGCGGCGCAGAATCATTGATTTGAGGATGAGCCTGAAACTGAAGATTGTAGCGGGAGGGGTCGCTGTGTGAAGACGACGAACAACCACCGATCAGCGCAAGAATCAACGCAAAAAAAGGGAACCACATCCGATGAAAATTTTTATTATTCATAAAAATATGCTCGTGAAACCCGTTTAGTTCAGGATCCAGGTACCGTTCGCGCTGTCTTTGCAGGCTTTGCTGTTGCCATCGACATCAACACAGGTGGTTTTCTTACGCGCTTTCGGGCGCAGTGCCTGTTTACGCACGGTGGCTTCGTACTGGTCAGCCTTGATCACGGCACGCATCGGCACGTAACCAATCAGCTGTTCACTCCCTTCATCGGCCAGCGCCATCCAGAAATGTTCAACCTGCCCCAGCACAACGTAAGTTTTGCCGGTCTCAAGCGTACGGATCACTTTTCCGCCGTAGTCAGGACGGCTCATCAGGGATGCCGGGTACATGGCACGGTACGGTTCATTCACCTGAGTGAACTCCGCCGGAGGGGTAACAGCGTGACGGTGCGTCAGCGTGATGCCATTCACCTGGCTGGTCACAATCGTATCATCGGTGATCGCTGGTTTCTGCGGCGCCTTACAGCCCGCCACCGCCATAACAAACAGAAGTGATAACAATACGCGCAGTTTCATATGCTTTTCCGTAGCGATATTTAGAGGATGAAGAGAGGGGATAAAATTTGACTTAGGTGCTATTGTTAAAATAGTCGGAATATTTTCAGCAGGTAACTATTTTAAGGCATAGCTACCGCACGAACCCGACAGAAATGGGCCCAGCATGCTCCTGACATATTTTGACAAACGGTAGACAAGTTTACATGAGCTTGTCATCAATTCAATATTTCCCACCTGCTTAATGGCGTTTAATGATACGCCCAATGCATTATAGGATTAATCTCATAAAAAATGCGCACTTAGGTAAAATCGTCTTTTTCTTAGACAGACTTCGAGCATAACTCTATGAAAATTAATGGCTAAACAGGAAAAAGAGAACCACTATCATTAACGTAACCCCTTATTATCTCCACTACCATAATTAGTAGAATTTCATTTTTTCTGTGCGCTGCGGGATATATCTGGGATATTTTCATTGTTGCATTCAGAAGATAACTTTTATTGTGCACGAGCGTCCCGCATAAACAAATGGCGGCTAAGAAAATGGCAGAAATTTAATTTCGCGATCCGAAATAACCTGAGCAAAATTCCCCTTTGGGGTTATTTTTTGCACCTAAACAATTAAGCCCGGCTACATCTTTTTGCTCTCTCATCGTTCAGCGCGCTCCCTTGCAGCCCATAAACTGGGGGGTTCAGCGGCGCTGACAGTGAACCTCACGCAAGAAGTTTTACCGTTACTACATATTTCTTTTACTTCTTCCCAACATCTGCCGTTCTACTCTTTCACCCGGCACGCCTCATTTGTCTCTTCTACAATGTTAGCCTTCCGCTTGACTTATTTTGTGATAAAGGTACTTTTCAGGACATGAAGAAGATCCTGATTATCGTTCCTGATGGTGGCATGTTGTTTGAGGCCGCCGGTATCGCCGACATTCTGATGCAGGCCAACCGGCTGCACCCGGACGGCCTTGCGCAGCCCCGCTACCGCATCATTATCGCCACCACCCAGCCTCACCTGGTGATCCACGGCCAGTCCGGCTTAAACCTGCTGGCGGACTATCGCCTGCCGGAGCTGGATCCGCGCGAGCCGCTGGACACGATCATCATTACCGGTCGCGGCATGAATGAGCAGGAGAGCACCGCCGTGGTGGACTGGCTGCACCTTGCCGCGCCGCATGCGCGCCGCGTCGCCTCTGTCTGCGGCGGGGCCCTGCTGCTGGCACAGGCCGGACTGCTCGACGGGCGCCGGGCAACGACCCACTGGCGGCTGCTGGAAACCCTGAAAACCCGCTATCCTGCGGTCAACGTTGAGGGCGGCCCGCTCTATGTTCAGGATGGCCCCGTCTGGACGTCGGGCGGCGTCAGCTCCGGGTTTGACCTGACGCTGGCGCTGGTGGAGGATGATTACGGCTTCACCCTCGCCCGCAACGTGGCGCAGGATATGGTGATGTACCTGCGTCGGCCTGGCGGCCAGCTACAGTTCAGCCGCTATAATCTGGAGCAGTCCGGTGCGAGCGGACCGGTCAGCGAACTGCAAAGCTGGATCCTGCAAAACCTCACCGCAGATTTGTGCGTCGAAAGGCTGGCCGAACTGGTCGCCATGAGCCCGCGCAATTTCACCCGCGTGTTCACGCGTGACGTGGGCGTGCCTCCGGCCCGTTATGTCACCGAAGCGCGCCTGGCCGCCGCCCGACAGCTTCTGGAGCAGACCCAGGCTCCGCTTGAGGTCATTGCCGAAAAAAGCGGGTTTGGTACCAGCATCAACCTGCGCCGCGTTTTTGAAAAGCAGCTTCATCTCACGCCGGGCGAATACCGCCAGCGCTTCCACTGCCGCAGAATGGCGTAATATGATCCTTTTTTGTCATTTACGCCATCTGACCTGACGCCTACAGTAACTCCAGACAACACAGATAAGGAGTGCATCATGGTTAAGGTCGGTATTAACGGTTTCGGCCGTATCGGACGTAATGTCCTGCGCGCGGCGCTGGGCAACCCGGATCTCCAGATTGTGGCCATTAACGATCTGACGGACAGTAAAACCCTCGCCCATCTGCTGAAATATGACTCTCTGCTCGGCACGCTGCCGGTGCCCGTTGAAGCGGCGGACGGCGCGCTACAGGTTGACGGGCAACGCATCACCGTATTCAGTGAACGCGACCCGGCAAACATTGCGTGGAAAGACGCAGGCGTTGAGGTGGTAATCGAAGCTACCGGCTTCTTCACCGAACGTGAAAAAGCGGCGGTGCATATCACGAGCGGCGGCGCAAAACGCGTCATTATTTCCGCCCCGGCTAAAAATGACGATCTGACGGTGGTGATGGGCGTCAACCACACGCTGTACGATCCGGCCCAGCATTTTGTGGTCAGCAACGGGAGTTGCACCACTAATGGTCTGGCGCCAGCGGCGCAGGTGCTGCACCAGCAGTTTGGCATTGAGCACGGGCTGATGAACACCACGCATGCCTACACCAACAGCCAGGCGCTGCATGACCAGCCGGAAAAAGATCTGCGCGGCGCGCGCGCGGCAGCATTATCCATTGTGCCTTACTCCAGCGGCGCGGCAAAAGCGCTCGGGAAAGTGATCCCAGAGCTTGACGGTAAACTCACCGGGTATTCCCTGCGCGTGCCGGTTCCGGTGGTGTCGATTGTCGATCTGACGGTGACGCTGAGCCGCAACGTGACCGCCGAAGAGGTGAATGACGCGTTCCGTCAGGCTGCCGCCAGCGGGCCGCTGAAAGGCATTCTGGGCTACAGCGATGAACCGCTGGTCTCCCGTGATTATCAGGGCGACCCGCGCTCATCCATCATCGACGGGCTTTCAACGCTGGTAATTGGCGGGAATATGGTGAAGATCCTGTCGTGGTATGACAACGAGTGGGGCTTCTCGAACCGTCTGGTGGATCTGGCGGTGCTGATGGATAAGAAAGGGTTGTAGCCGATCGTATTGCCGGGTGACGCTTGCGCATACCCGGCCTGCAAAATGGCCCCTCTGCCTGCTAACAGAGGGGCATCATGACACTCTTCAGAAATAATATTTAAACCGCACACGACCGCCATAACGATCGTCGTTCTTATCGCTTCCCTTTTTCGGCGACGCGTTCACCCACGAAGCGTAGGTGCCCAGGTAAATGTTAAAGTTCTTCATCTTCATTACGTTGGGAATAAGGTACGACGCATGGACAGTGTGAATATCATACTCACCCGGATCGGTGATCCAGCAATCATTCTCACACTCTGCGTCAAAGGTTGAAGTGTTAAATTCGTCGATTTCGTTATGCGCATAAATATAGCCCAGCTCAGCGTTACGCCACAGGGCATTGACGCCGGATGTGAAGTCCGTTTCGTCTGCGGCGTCAAGATACGCTGTGTTGAGATTCACGACTATGCCATCCTCAGGATCGGCTTTCAGACCATCCCAGGTCATGGTGAATCCGTAACCGGTGCGGTCAGACTGATCGACCCAACGACCCGCGTCATCCCGATAGCCATAAGCATTGTTGACCAGATTGGTTTCCATGGCGACGGCCGTTGAGAACGGGCCGTCCTGCCTCGAAATAACTGGCCGGACATAGGCGACGTTCTTATCATTTTCCAGTTCCGCGCCATGGTAGCGCTGGTCGACGTACAGATCGCTGCCGTCTTTGAACAGCGTATTCAGCTCGAAATACCAGTTATCCAGCGTTTTACTCATCAGGAAGTTACCGCCGCTGTCGGTACGGCCACGCCCCTCTTTCAGCATATAAATGTAACCATAGCCGTCGCTATAAAGATCGTCCGCTGTATTGCCTGAGTATTCAACAAAGGTATCCTGGTTGAGCGGGAACATATCGTAGGCTTCAAAACGTCCAACTTTAATTTCCCAGTCGTTTTCTGCGCCAAAGAAAAATACCGCATCATCAAGGTACATTTGCCCTGCCAAATCGCCCAGTGGTTGTACAGAAAATCCGGAAAAATGGCCGTTATCCATTTTTCGATAACCATCAAACCCCAGCAAAATACGACCATTAATATCCCACCGTTCTTTATCTCCCGGTGCCCAGTCGCTATTAGCACTTTGCTTAACAGAAGTCAGACTGCCGGTTTTGCTGGCAGCATCCATATTAAATTCCACATCGCCATAAAATTTTATATCTCCAAAGCCCGAAAGCGTCAGCTTCGGTGGTGCGTCTTTATTGACGGGCTCTTCTGACTGGACGACCACGGGAGCAGCCTGCTGACTGGCCGCCTGCTGTTGTTTCAACGCCTCGATTTGCGCCTCCAGTTGCGCCAGTTTTTCATCTACGCTCGTCGCGCTTTGTGCCGCAAAAAGAGAGCCAGAACAGAGTGCCCCCACGAGGACAACCATTTTTTTTAATTGCATAGAATCCATCCTGAAATAAAAGTGAATACCCGAAGTGATGGGCCACTCTATTTCGTCTAAATGTTTTTCGGCAGGCTATTATGTTTTTTGTTATGTCGGTTATGTTTTTTACTTTGTGTGACCTTCACGGAAAGTTATTCGCGGAATGTAATAAAGAAACACAACCCCGTTCACAGAATTAAAAAAGGTTGCAACCCATAAGCCTGGTCAATATTCATAGTGTGCCCTGACAGGATATTTAATTAAAATCATTCCCCAAAAAACATTCCCCGAGTAAATAGTTTTCGGCGCGCTTCTCGCGTCCGGGCGCGGCGGTAAATTGTCTGGTAATGCGCAAAATGGGATATCTAACACGCGAAGCGGGCAATATTCGTCTAAGGTTTTCAGGTGATTGACGACAGCGGTGACGCTGCCCAGCGACGAATGGAGATGAACCGATGATAAAAACTCGAATGCTACGCCCTGGCTTGTTACACCTTACGTTGGCAGGCGCCCTACTCGGTGTTACCGCATTTGGTTATGCTGAAGACCAGCCAACGAGCCAGCAAAGCTCACCTGATATTCTCCTTGGCCCCCTCTTTAATGAAGTACAGAGCGCCAAACTGTTCCCGGATCAGAAAACCTTCGCGGATGCCGTTCCCAAAAGCGACCCGCTAACCATCCTGGCGGATTACCGGATGCAGCATACCCAGTCCGGTTTTGACCTGCGCCACTTCGTAGAGATGAACTTTATCCTGCCGAAGGAAGGTGAGAAATACGTTCCCCCTGAAGGCCAGAGCCTGCGCGAACACATAGACGATCTGTGGCCTGTACTGACCCGCACCACTGACAAAGCGAACAAATGGGACTCCCTCCTGCCCCTGCCAAAGCCCTATGTCGTGCCGGGAGGACGCTTCCGCGAAGTCTATTACTGGGACAGCTATTTCACCATGCTGGGGCTGGCCGAGAGCGGCCACTGGGATAAGATCGGCGACATGGTGGACAACTTCGCTTACGAGCTTGATACCTGGGGCCATATCCCTAACGGTAACCGCAGCTACTACCTGAGCCGCTCTCAGCCGCCTTTCTTCTCGCTGATGGTGGAATTGCTGGCCACGCATGACAGCGACGCGTTGAAGAAATACCGTCCGCAGATGGAGAAAGAGTACGCTTACTGGATGGAGGGGGCTGATGGGCTCCAGCCTGGTCAGGCGAACAAACGCGTGGTGAAGCTGGATGACGGCTCGATCCTCAACCGCTACTGGGACGATCGGGACACGCCGCGCCCTGAGTCGTGGCTGGATGACGTGACCACCGCCAAAAATAACCCTAACCGTCCGGCCACCGAGATTTACCGCGATCTGCGCTCTGCCGCGGCCTCGGGCTGGGATTTCAGCTCCCGCTGGATGGACGATCCACAGAAGCTGGGTACCATCCGCACCACCAGCATCGTACCGGTGGATCTGAATGCGCTGATGTTTAAGATGGAAAAACTGCTGGCCCGCGCCAGTCAGGAAGACGGCGATAACGCCAGTGCAAGTAAATATGACGCGCTGGCCTCCGCACGTCAGAAAGCCATGGAAAGCAACCTGTGGAACGATAAAGAGGGCTGGTATGCGGATTACGATCTGAAAACCGGGAAGGTGCGTAATCAGCTGACGGCCGCAGCCCTCTTCCCGCTGTATGTGAAGGCCGCATCACAGGATCGCGCGGATAAAGTGGCCGCAGCCGCGTCGTCACGCCTGCTGAAACCGGGCGGTATTTCTACCACCACCATCAACAGCGGGCAGCAGTGGGATGCGCCGAACGGCTGGGCGCCGTTGCAGTGGGTAGCGGTGGAAGGGTTGCAGAACTATGGTCAGCAGAAAGTGGCGATGGACGTAACCTGGCGTTTCCTGAAAAACGTTCAGCATACCTACGATCGCGAGAAGAAACTGGTTGAGAAGTACGATGTCTCTTCGACCGGTACCGGCGGTGGCGGCGGTGAGTATCCGTTGCAGGACGGTTTCGGCTGGAGTAACGGCGTGACGCTCAGGATGCTGGACATGGTCTGTCCGAAAGAGAAGCCGTGCGACAGCGTACCGGAGAATCAGCCTGCGGCAAACGATGATGTTGCACCTGCGAAACAGGCGGCGCAGTAGCGCCCCTCACCCTGACCCTCTCCCCGGTGGGGCGAGGGGATGGTTCCGTGCAATAGATTGGCCCGGTAGCGAAGCGCCACCGGGCTTTTTTCAGAAGCTGTAACTCACCCCGACCTGGAACGTGCGGTCGCGGCCTATCCAGCAGTTGGTCGCGTCATAGCAGGTGAGCGTCTCTTTGTTGGTGACGTTCTGCGCGCTCGCTTTCAACGTCAGCCCCTCCAGCGATGGCGCCAGCTCGCCCATGCGGTAAGACGCCGCCAGATCGTATTGCGTCGTACCGCCCAGCTTGCCTGCGTCGTTGGCTGGCGAGATCTCCATCGGCCCGGTGTAGCGTGCCCCTGCCCCCAGCGTTAACCCTCTCAGCGGCGTGCTGTCAAAGGTGTAATCTCCCCACAGATTAAAGGCGTTCTCAGGGACCTGCGTCGGTCGTTTGCCCTGGTACTTGTCATCTTCGGTATTGATGGCGTGGGTGTAGGCATAGTTGGCAATCAGCGTCAGGTTATCCGTTGGACGACTCATAGCGGAAAGCTCCGCACCTTTCGATTCCACTTCCCCGGTCTGGCGATAGTTGAGGAAGCCCGGATCGCTGGTCACCACATTTTTCTGACGAATGTTAAACACCGAGGCGGTGAAGGTGGTTGCGTAATCCGCCAGCAGGTATTTCACCCCACCCTCCACCTGCTTGCTGGTGGTGGGCTTAACGTCTTTCGCGGTCAGCGTGCCCTGCGGCGATACCGGGGCGAACCCTTCCGAATAGCTGATAAACGGCGAGAGACCATTGTCGAAGGCATAAAGCGCGCCCAGTCGCTTAGTGAGGCGATCCTGCGATACCCAGGCTTTGTCACCGTTTTGCAGATAGTTGGTGGTGACAGAACGGTAGTCGTCATAGCGCAGGCTGGCCAGCACGTTCAGCCCGCCAAACGCAATCTGATCCTGGAGGTAATAGCCATTCTGCTGATAGCTGAGACGGTTTTTCTGCGCGGTTTCAAGCCCCAGCGCATCGTTATCGATCTGCGAGTGATCCGGATTACGCATATCGATACCTGGTGTGGACGAGGCGTAACGATAATGGAAGTGAGAGTTCAGCTTCTGGTAGTCAAAGCCCGTCAGCAGGTGATGTTTCCAGTCCCCCAGCGCGACGGTTCGGGTGACCTGGTTATCAATGTTGAAGCTCTGTAAATCTTCATCCGTGGTATAGGCGAAGCGGTTAAGCTGGTAGACCTCGCTGCCCGTCCCGGTTGAATAGGCGCTGCGCTGGTGGGTGTCCACGTCAAAGTAGCGCGCTTTCTGGCTAAAGCCCCAGCCACTGTCAAACTCATGTTCAAAGCTGTAGCCCAGCATCCACTGACGCTGCTTAAAGCCGCTCCACTCATCCCCGGCATAGTCACGACGATCGGCGTATTTAGACCGTAGATAGCTTAGCGGCATCGGATCAGACGGCGTCAGGCTCGGCGTATTTTGCGCCAGCGCGTCAATGGTCAGGCGCGTTTTGTCATCCGGCTGCCAGGTCACGGAGGGGGCCACCAGATAGTTTTCATAGCGCGTGGTGTGCGCCTGTTCGTCACTCTCTGTCGCTTTACCCAGCAGGCGATAGTTCCAGTCGCTGGTCGCAATCTGCCCCGTGGAGTCCAGGTACCCCTCTTTCAGATTGCGGTTTCCGGTGTTAAAGCCCAGTTCTGTTTTCGCCTCTTTCTGCGGCTTTTTACTCTGAATATTGACCAGCCCGCCCGGGGAGCCACCGCCATACAGCACGGATGACGGCCCCTTCAGGATATCGACGCTCTCAATCAGCAGCGGATCGATTCGCGCTTTAGTGTTCCCGGTGACGTTATAGGGAAGTTGCAGGCCGTTGTAGAACTCCTGCTCGACGTTGAACCCGCGGATTTTGTACTCGCTCATGTAAGAGGTGCTCCCGCGCACCTCCGTGGAAACGCCCGGCGCATAGCGCAGGATCTCGTTTACCGAACTGGCGTGCCGCTGCTCAATCTCTTTAGCGGCGATGGTGTTGATCACCTGGGGCGTTTTACTTTCCGCGACGGCTGATTTCGTGGCGCTGTTGGTCCAGGCAGGGAGCGCGCTGCCCTGCTCTGTACCGGTCACCACGATGGTGGGTTCTTCTGCAAAAGCCTGTGTTTGCAATGCCAGCGTGACGGCGCCTGCCAACGCGCATAACGCAAAACGTGAGGTGCTCATAGTGTCGTCTTGTTATTAGATGATATTGGGAACGCCAATTATTATCATTTCCATTAGCAAATCAATATCGGCGGAGAAAAACAGATCGTTTGTATTAAGTTTCATGCCAGCGTGCCGATAACCCAGAGACAGTCTGTCATCTATCGAGGAGCCATCTGGCGTGAGTAGCTACAGTGAGCAGTTCCTGAAACAAAATCCGCTGGCTGTATTAGGGGTATTACGCGACCTGAAAAAGGGCGAGGTGCCGCTGCGCATCAACTGGTCAACCAGCCAGTTTATCAGTAAGATCCTGGACGTGACGGCAGAACACCTGATCGTGGATCTGGGTAGCCAGAGCGAAGAAAACCGTGCCGCGCTCCAGGCAGAAAACCTCTCGGTGATGGCCGAAACGCAGGGGGCTAAAGTCGAGTTTATACTGCCCCGCCTGACCACGAGCGCGTACCAGGGTTTGCCTGCGTTTATCGCTCCCCTGCCCGCTAACCTCTGGTTCGTGCAACGCCGCGAGTTTTTTCGCATCAGCGCCCCGCTTCACCCGGCCTATTTCTGTAAGGCAAAAATGCCGGACAAAAAAGAGATCCGCTTTCGTCTCTTCGACCTGTCACTGGGCGGGATGGGCGCGTTAATGGATACGCCGAAGCCGGAAGGACTGGTGGAAGGCATGCGTTTTAGTCAGATTGAGCTGGATATGGGCGGATGGGGACGCTTCTGGTTTGACGCCCAGCTGATTGCCATCAGCGAGCGTAAGGTGGTGGACAGCAAAAACGAAACCATTACCACGCCGCGACTGAGCTTTCGCTTTCTGAATGTCGGGCCAGGCGCCGAACGCGAACTACAGCGCATCATCTTCTCACTGGAGCGTGAAGCGCGGGAACGCGCGAACAAAGTGCGCTGAAAGGCGTCGGGCAGCATGCTGCCGCCCGACAAAGGCGTTACATGGCGTCCATCGCTTTCTGTACTTTCCAGATATAACGTGGAGCCTGTGCTGACGGATGATTCTTCACCACGTGCTCGAAGAATTCATCTTTATCCATATCGTTAATCTCTTCTATCGCCTCTTTGCGATCGGATGAGAAGGTTCGGAGCAGCGCGCCGGCTCCGTTAACGTACGACACCACCAGCGCATATTGCATCACTTCCGGATCGTCAATCCCCTTCAGAATGCCATGCTCGAGAATGCTCAGGTAAGCGGTTCCC
Organism: Enterobacter sp. Res13-Sevr-PEC09-46; assembly: GCF_015672585.1. Lineage (NCBI taxonomy): Bacteria > Pseudomonadati > Pseudomonadota > Gammaproteobacteria > Enterobacterales > Enterobacteriaceae > Enterobacter > Enterobacter sp. Res13-Sevr-PEC09-46. The sequence continues at coordinate 511,117 of NZ_JADABR010000020.1, forward strand.
ATAGAGATATTACGTTCCGGGTTTTTCAGCTCGCTGGTGGATGGCTGTCCCTTCCAGCCCATGTAGCGATAGACCTCTCTTCCCGCCGTCGAGGCTTTTAACTGCATCAGCCCCACCGCATTCGATTTACTCACCAGCGTCGGGTTGCCGCCGGACTCCACGGCAATGATCGCCGTGATCAGACGCGGGCTCACGCCCCAGGCCTTCCCGGCTTGTTCGCTGATCGGCATCCACTGCATGGCCCGCTTTACCGGCACTTCAGGGTTCCAGGGGGGATTTTGATAATCATGTTTTGAACTACAGCCAGCGAGCAGCACAATCAAAAAAGCAAACCATCTCAATTTCACGTCATCTATCCTTATAGCCGGTCATCGCGGTACGTCGCCCCTTGAAGCAGGCGGCGTATAAGCGGCATGATATAGACAATTAGATTCTCATTCAGCAAGGAATTGCCATGCCTCAGTTTCATCTCATCGCACCGTCAGGCTACTGCATCAACCAGGAGGCGGCACAGCGGGGCGTTCAGCGCCTGCTGGAAATGGGCCATCAGGTAGAAAATCAGACAATTATCCCCCGCCGCATGCAGCGTTTTGCCGGTACGGAGGCGCAGAGACTGAGCGATATCAACAGCCTGGCGACGCTGGAAGGTGAAAACACTATTGTGCTGGCCGTGCGCGGCGGCTATGGCGCAAGCCGGCTGCTGGAGAGCATCGACTGGGCCGGGCTGGCCGCGCGCCAGCAGCAGGATCCGCTGTTAATCTGCGGACACAGCGATTTCACGGCGATCCAGCTCGGCCTGCTTGCGTTGCATAACGTCATTACCTTTAGCGGCCCGATGCTGGCCGGCAACTTTGGTGCGCCGGAGCTGGATGCATTTACGCAGGACCATTTCTGGCGCGCCCTGCAAAACCCGACGTTCACCGTCGAGTGGCAAGGCAATGGACCGCACTGGGAATGTGAAGGACAGCTGTGGGGCGGCAACCTCGCGATGCTGGTGTCGCTGATTGGAACGCCGTGGCTGCCGCAGATCACGGACGGCATACTGGTGCTGGAAGATATCAACGAACACCCGTTCCGCGTCGAACGTATGCTGTTGCAGCTGTATCACGCCGGGATTCTGGATCGGCAGTCGGCCATTGTGCTGGGCAGTTTTAGTGGTTCAGCCCCCAACGATTACGATGCGGGCTATTCCCTGGAGACGATGATTGATTTCATTCGTTCCCGGCTGGATATCCCGGTGATCGCCGGTCTGGATTTCGGCCATGAGCAGCAAACCGTTACCCTGCCGCTGGGTGCCCAGGCGCACCTTGTACACGATAATTCAGGCAGCCGGTTAACAATCAGCGGTCATCCGGTCTTAAAGGCATAAAAAAGCCGTTATTCCCCCTCAATAAAACGCAGTTAACGTTGTTATTATGTTAGGGTTTTAATAACAGCGTTCACATTGAGGTGGGAGTAAGACGACATTGGGTGCCACAGCGATAATCAGTCTTTTCATTCTGGGTTCCATCCTGGTAACCTTTAGCATTTTATTAAGTTCATTTTCATCGCGTCTTGGCATACCTATTCTTGTCATTTTCCTGGCTATCGGCATGCTTGCCGGGATCGACGGTATCGGCGGTATCCCCTTCGATAATTACCCTTTCGCCTATATGGTGAGTAACCTCGCGCTGGCGGTGATTCTGCTGGACGGCGGAATGCGCACCCAGGCAAGTTCGTTTCGCGTTGCCTTAGGCCCGGCGCTGTCTCTGGCGACCGTCGGCGTGCTGATCACCTCCGGCCTGACCGGCATGATGGCGGCCTGGCTGTTTAACCTCGATATAATGGAAGGCCTGCTGATTGGCGCGATTGTCGGCTCTACCGATGCGGCGGCGGTTTTCTCACTGCTCGGCGGCAAGGGGCTGAACGAACGCGTTGGCTCCACGCTTGAGATTGAATCCGGCAGTAACGATCCGATGGCGGTGTTCCTGACCATTACCCTGATTGAGATGATCCAGCAGCACGAAACCGGCCTGAGCTGGATGTTCGCCTGGCACATCCTCCAGCAGTTTGGCCTCGGGATTATCATTGGTCTCGGCGGCGGTTACCTGTTACAGCATACGATTAACCGTATTACGCTGCCTTCCGGCCTTTATCCGCTGCTGGCCCTGAGCGGCGGGATCCTGATCTTTGCCGTCACCACCGCGCTGGACGGCAGCGGTATTCTGGCGGTTTACCTTTGCGGTTTCCTGTTGGGCAACCGACCGATTCGCAACCGTCACGCCATCTTGCAGAACTTCGACGGTCTGGCCTGGCTGGCGCAGATCGCCATGTTCCTGGTGCTGGGCCTGCTGGTGACGCCGTCGGACCTGCTGCCTATCGCCGTACCGGCGCTGCTTTTGTCGGCCTGGATGATCTTCTTCGCCCGTCCGCTGTCGGTGTTTGCCGGGCTGCTGCCGTTCCGCGGGTTTAACCTGCGTGAGCGGATATTTATCAGTTGGGTGGGGCTGCGCGGCGCGGTGCCGATTATTCTGGCAGTGTTCCCTATGATGGCCGGGCTGGACAACGCCCGTCTGTTCTTCAACGTCGCCTTCTTCGTGGTGCTGGTGTCGCTGCTGTTCCAGGGGACGTCGCTGGGCTGGGCGGCGAAAAAAGCCAAAGTGGTGGTACCGCCCATTGGCTGGCCGGTCTCCCGCGTGGGGCTGGATATTCACCCTGAGAATCCCTGGGAACAGTTTGTCTACCAGCTAAGCGCCGATAAGTGGTGCGTGGGCGCGTCCCTGCGCGATCTGCATATGCCCGCTGAAACGCGCATTGCCGCCCTGTTCCGGGATAACGCCCTGCTTCACCCGACCGGCAGCACGCGGCTGCGTGAGAACGATATCCTCTGCGTGATTGGCCGCGAGCGCGACCTGCCGGCCCTCGGCAAGCTGTTCAGCCAGTCGCCCCCGGTGGCGCTGGATCAGCGTTTCTTCGGCGATTTTATCCTCGAAGCCAGCGCCCGCTTTGCGGATGTGGCGCTGATTTATGGCCTGGAAGGTGGACTGGAGAATCGCGATAACCAGCAAACCCTGGGTGAGATTATTCAGCAATTATTAGGAGCTGCGCCGGTCGTCGGTGACCAGGTGGAGTTTGCCGGGATGATCTGGACGGTAGCGGAGAAAGAAGATAACGCGGTGCGCAAAGTCGGCGTAAGGCCGATGGAGGAGGAGGCGGAGTAGCTGCTTTTTTGCCGGGTGGCGCTAACGCTTACCCGGCCTACGTTCGGGCTTTTGTAGGCCGGGTAAGGCGAAGCCGCCACCCGGCACACACACATGTTACACCGTCACAACAGGCACTCTTGACGCCAGCGCGCACATCAGCTCATACCCGACGGTGCCCGCCGCAGCGGCCACATCATCAATTTTAACCTCGTTGCCCCACAGCTCAACCGGTGAGCCGATCCCCGCCTGGGGACACGGCGTCAAATCGATGGCCAGCATGTCCATGGAGACGGTACCTACCGTGCCGGTGCGCACGCCATCGACCCACACCGGCGTGCCGCTCGGGGCGATGCGCGGATAACCATCTGCATAGCCCCCCGCCACGATACCGATGCGCTGTTCACCTGCTGCCCGATAGCGGCTGCCATAGCCCACCGTATCGCCCGCTTTCAGGGTTTGCACGCCGATAATCTCGCTTCGTAACGTCATCACCGGCTTCAGGCCGCTGTTGGCAATATCCTGCCACTGACCTGAGGGTGACGCGCCGTACAGTACGATCCCCGGACGTACCCAGTTGTAGTGCGCCTCGGGATGCCAGAGCGTTGCCGCTGAGTTCGACAGCGAGCGCGGACAGTCCAGACCTTCTGCCGCCTGCTCAATGCGGACCATGGCATCGGCAATGCCGTCCGGCTTTTCCGCATCGGCGAAGTGCGCCATCAGCGTCATCTCACCGACGTTTTTCAGCGCACGAAGCTGCTGCCAGACCGTATGCACCCGTTCAGGCTGGAAGCCCAGACGGTTCATCCCGCTGTTCACTTTGAGATAGATATCCAGCGGGGCATGCAGCTTCGCGTCCTGGATGGCCTTGATCTGCCAGTTACTGTGAACGCTGGTCGTCAGGCGGTACTTATCCAGCAGAGGCAGATCCTGCGCATGAAAGAATCCTTCCAGCAGCAGGATCGGTCCTTTCCAGCCGCGCTCGCGCAGCAGGATGGCCTCTTCCAGATTCAGCAAGGCAAAACCATCGGTGCCGCCGAGCGCACTCCAGATACGGTCGATACCATGACCGTAGGCGTTGGCTTTCACCACCGACCAGACACGAGAACCCGGCGCAGCACGGCGAACAATTTGCAGGTTATCCTTCAGCGCCTGCAAATCCAGCTGGGCCAGAATAGGACGGGACATGACGACTCCTTAATTATGCGCGCCGTGCAGGTGTTGTGGACGCGATGGGGTAAACCCTGATTGATAGCGTGCGGCGCTCAAATCGTCAAACGGAATTGCCGGCGTCCTTCCGGAGATCAGGTCGCTCAGCAGCTGGCCCGAACCGCAGGCCATGGTCCAGCCAAGCGTGCCGTGGCCGGTGTTAGTCCACAGATTTTTGTATGGTGTACGGCCCACAATCGGCGTGCCGTCCGGGGTCATTGGGCGCAGGCCGGTCCAGAACGTTGCCTGCTCAATGAAGCCGCCGCGCGGGAAGAGATCGCCCACGACCATCTCCAGCGTTTCACGACGCGGTTTGAGCAGCTCGGTATTGAAGCCCACGATTTCCGCCATGCCGCCGACGCGGATCCGGTTATCGAAGCGGGTGATGGCGATTTTGTAGGTTTCATCAAGAATGGTCGAGACCGGCGCGCCGCTGTCCTCTTTCACCGGGATGGTCAGGGAGTAGCCTTTCAGCGGATAGACCGGGATATCCAGGATCCCTTTCAGCATCGCGGTTGAGTAGGAGCCAAATGCCATCACGTAGGCATCGGCTTTAATTACCTCTTCCCCACACTTCACGCCGTAAATCTTCTCCCCTTCCGACAGCAGTTTGTCGACAGAAGTATTGAAGCGGAATTTCACCCCGGCCTGCTCACACATGCGCGCCAGACGCTGGGTGAATAGCTGGCAATCGCCGGTTTCATCGTTCGGTAAACGCAGACCGCCCGTCAGCTTATGCGCGACCTCGGCAAGCGCTGGCTCCACCTGCGCCAGCTGGCTGGCTTCCAGCAGCTGATACGGTACGCCCGCATCTTCAAGCACGGCGATATCGCGGGTCGCGTTTTCGTACTGTTGCGCGGTACGGAACAGCTGAAGTGTGCCGCCCTGACGCCCTTCATATTCAATGCCCGTTGAGGCACGCAGCGCCTTCAGGCAGTCGCGGCTGTATTCCGCCAGCCGCACCATACGCCCCTTGTTTTCCATATAGTGGCGGGTGTCGCAGTTGCGCAGCATCTGCCACATCCATTTAAGCTGGAACTGCGTGCCGTCAAGACTTATCGCCAGGGGCGCATGTCGCTGAAACATCCATTTGATCGCCTTCAGCGGAACGCCCGGGGCCGCCCACGGCGCAGCGTAGCCCGGAGAGATTTGCCCCGCATTCGCCGCACTGGTTTCCAGCGCCGGACCGGATTCGCGATCGATAACGGTAACCTCATGTCCCGCCTGACTTAAATACCAGGCGCTGGTTACGCCAACGACACCACTTCCCAGTATGACAACACGCATAGCCACTCCATTATGAGCAAAAGAACAATCATCTAATTACAGATTGATAACCTAGTTGAAAATATTATTCAACATATGACTTTTTTATGGTGACTCAACTCACATATCCCGCTGTATCAGGGGATGGCGCTTATTTGGGATCTCCTGCTGCGCGTTATTTTTAACCAGTAGAAAATTCTGTGAGCACCGCTTTATTTGCCGTATCGAAAACGCGAAATCGCAAAGAAAAAATTTCTGCGCCCCGCGTATTTGAATGGGGTGATCTATGCTTGAAAGGAGGCTCTCCAGTCAGAGAGAGCGACCAACAACGAGGGCGCGCTAATGGCTACACTAGATTCCATGTCCAGGGACAGCACCCGTCTGAGCGATGGACCCGACTGGACCTTCGAGTTGCTGGATGTCTACCTGGCGGAGATCGACCGGGTGGCCAAACTCTATCGTCTGGATACCTATCCCCATCAGATTGAAGTCATCACCTCGGAACAGATGATGGACGCTTACTCCAGCGTCGGGATGCCAATTAACTATCCGCACTGGTCGTTTGGCAAAAAATTCATTGAGACAGAGCGGCTGTATAAGCACGGGCAGCAGGGACTGGCGTATGAAATCGTCATTAACTCTAACCCGTGTATTGCCTATCTGATGGAGGAGAACACCATTACCATGCAGGCGCTGGTGATGGCGCACGCCTGCTATGGACATAACTCGTTCTTCAAAAATAACTATCTGTTCCGCAGCTGGACGGACGCCAGCTCCATCGTCGATTACCTGATCTTCGCCCGCAAATACATTACCGACTGCGAAGAGCGCTACGGCGTGGACGAGGTGGAGAAGCTGCTGGACTCCTGCCACGCGCTGATGAACTACGGCGTTGACCGCTATAAGCGCCCGCAGAAGATCTCATTGCAGGAAGAGAAAGCCCGGCAGAAGAGCCGCGAGGAGTATCTGCAAAGCCAGGTGAATATGCTGTGGCGCACCCTGCCGAAACGTGAAGAGGAGAAAACCGTCGCCGAGGCGCGTCGCTACCCTTCCGAGCCGCAAGAAAACCTGCTCTACTTTATGGAGAAAAACGCCCCACTGCTGGAGCCGTGGCAGCGTGAGATCCTGCGCATCGTGCGCAAGGTGAGCCAGTATTTCTATCCGCAGAAGCAGACCCAGGTGATGAACGAAGGCTGGGCGACCTTCTGGCACTACACCATTCTTAACCACCTGTACGACGAAGGAAAAGTCACCGAGCGGTTTATGATGGAGTTTCTGCACAGCCACACCAACGTGGTATTCCAGCCGGCATATAACAGCCCGTGGTACAGCGGCATTAACCCGTACGCGCTCGGCTTTGCCATGTTCCAGGATATCAAGCGTATTTGTCAGTCGCCCACCGAAGAGGACAAATACTGGTTCCCGGATATTGCCGGTTCCGACTGGCTGGAAACGCTGCACTTCGCGATGCGTGATTTTAAGGATGAGAGCTTTATCAGCCAGTTCATGTCGCCGAAGATCATGCGTGATTTCCGCTTCTTCACCGTACTGGATGATGACCGCAACAACTACCTGGAGATCTCCGCGATCCACAACGAAGAGGGTTATCGCGAGATCCGCTCGCGCCTGTCATCCCAGTACAACCTGAGTAATCTTGAACCGAACATTCAGGTCTGGAACGTGGATCTGCGCGGCGACCGCTCCCTGACGTTGCGCTATATTCCGCACAACCGCGCGCCGCTGGATAAGGGGCGTAAGGAAGTGCTGAAGCATGTGCATCGCCTGTGGGGATTTGACGTGTTGCTGGAGCAGCAGAACGAAGATGGCAGCGTTGAGCTGCTGGACCGGTGTCCGGCGCGGTTGAATACGCTGTAGTGGGATTTTTTGCCCGGTGGCGCTACGCTTACCGGGCCTACGGGACCTGTAGGCCGGGTCAGGCGAAGCCGCCACCCGGCGAAAAAAAACCTCCCAATCGAGAGGTTTTTTCTTTCAGCGACTCTGAATCGCTAAATCGCCCGGCAGCGTTTTCTGCATCCGATGCCAGATTTCACCGGAGTCGTGGCCGTAACGACGCACCGTTTCATAGACCTGATCGTGCAGCCCTTCGGTGCAGAGTTTGCTCAGTTTATGGTAGAAGCCGAGCGCCAGGCTGCGGGCTTCAGGGTTAGCAAAGTAGTGACGACCAATGCGCGTATATAACCCTTTCATTCCATTCAGGATAAGACCGTAAACCGGATTGCCGGAAGCAAACGCCAGACCGCGGAACACATTGTAATCCAGGGTCGCAAAGGCATCCGCGTGGTCTTCCACCTCATTAGCGGTGGCAAGCACTTTCAGCGCATCTTCAGGATGCTGACGAAACGCGGTGCGGATGAAAATGGTGGCGATGTTGGTGCGCACGGAAAGCAGATTATCAATCAGCTGCGGTACGCTTTCGTGGTCGAGACGCGCCAGCGTTTCCAGAATGTTCAGCCCGGACGTTTCCCAGAAGTTGTTCACCTTAGTGGGTTTGCCATGCTGTATCGTCAACCAGCCATCGCGCGCCAGACGCTGGAGCACTTCTCGCAGCGTGGTACGGGTGACGCCAATCAGTTCAGAGAGTTCGCGTTCAGCAGGTAGAATTGATCCCGCAGGGAAACGATTATTCCAGATGCTTTCAATGATGTACTCTTCCGCGAAACCCGCCGGGCTCTGCGCCTTAATGACCATAGTGAGATTTCCATTACACAGCTTTAGCAAATTGCACTCATCATACCAGAGGCGCGCAGAGGCAGATAGCGCAGCAGAGACAGAAAAGAGGGATCGCCGTTTCATTTTTATGAAATTTACAAATGGCTTAATCCCCCGCTCTGCCGCCATTTTTGCGTATACTGATGTCTTGTCTTATTTGACGGGTAAAGGACGTCTGTCGTGGAAATTTCATTTGGGCGCGCGCTGTGGCGCAACTTTTTAGGTCAGTCACCTGACTGGTACAAACTTACTTTACTGGTATTCCTGGTCGTTAATCCCGTTATCTTTTTGCTGGATCCCTTCGTTGCCGGGTGGATGTTGGTCGCCGAGTTTATCTTTACCCTGGCGATGGCGCTGAAGTGCTATCCGCTGTTGCCCGGCGGGCTGCTGGCGCTGGAAGCCGTGGTCATTGGAATGACCAGCGCGGAGCATGTTAAAAACGAGATAGCGTCGAATCTTGAAGTCTTGCTGCTGCTGATCTTCATGGTGGCGGGGATCTACTTTATGAAGCAGCTTCTGCTGTTTATCTTCACCCGTTTGCTGCTGAGCATTCCATCGAAAACGCTGCTCTCGCTGGCGTTTTGCCTCGCCGCGGCCTTCCTCTCTGCCTTCCTGGATGCGCTGACGGTCGTTGCGGTGGTGATCAGCGTCGCCGTCGGCTTTTACGGGATTTACCACCGGGTGGCCTCGTCTCGTCCTGGCGATAACTTGCAGGACGACAGTCACGTTGAGGCGCACAACCGCGATGTGCTGGAACAGTTCCGCGCGTTTCTGCGCAGCCTGATGATGCATGCGGGCGTGGGGACGGCGCTGGGCGGCGTGATGACCATGGTCGGGGAGCCGCAAAACCTGATTATCGCCAAAGCGGCTGAGTGGCATTTTGGCGAATTTTTCCTGCGCATGGCGCCCGTCAGCGTGCCCGTGCTGGTCTGCGGGTTAGCAACCTGTGTGCTGGTCGAAAAATTCAACCTCTTTGGGTATGGCGCTAAGTTGCCCGATCAGGTCCGCCAGGAGCTGCATAAGTTTGACGAGCAGAGCCGCAAACAACGCACGCGCCAGGAGACGCTGCGTCTGATTGCACAGGGTTTCATCGGCGTGTGGCTTATCGCTGCGCTGGCCTTCCACCTTGCCGAGGTGGGGCTGATTGGCCTGTCGGTAATTATCCTTGCAACCAGCCTGGGCGGCGTTACGGACGAACATGCTATCGGAAAAGCCTTTACCGAAGCGCTGCCGTTTACCGCCCTGCTGGCGGTGTTTTTCGCGGTCGTGGCGGTGATTATTGACCAACATCTGTTCGCGCCGATCATCGCGTTTGTGCTTCAGGCTACGCCAGATTCGCAGCTAACGCTGTTCTATTTGTTTAACGGTCTGTTGTCCTCTATATCCGATAACGTCTTTGTCGGGACGGTATACATCAATGAGGCCAAAGCCGCGATGGAGCAAGGGATTGTCAGCAGTGAACAGTTCGAGCTGCTGGCGGTGGCGATCAACACCGGAACCAACCTCCCCTCCGTGGCAACCCCGAACGGTCAGGCGGCATTCCTCTTCCTGCTGACCTCGGCGCTGGCACCACTCATACGACTTTCTTATGGAAGAATGGTCTGGATGGCGCTGCCGTATACGCTGGTGCTTACCCTGGTTGGTTTGCTGTGCATCAAAATTACTCTCGTTCCCTGTACGCAATGGTTATTGCAAGCAGGTATACTTGCGGCGCATTAAAATTCGTTTACACTGCGCTGTCTAAGCATGTTCCAGGGAAATGATTATGTTGCGATTTTTGAACCAGTGCTCACGCGGTCGCGGAGCGTGGTTGTTGATGGCCCTGACCGCCTTTGCGCTGGAAATGGTCGCGCTGTGGTTTCAGCATGTGATGGGGCTGAAACCTTGCGTACTGTGTATTTATGAGCGTTGTGCGCTGTTCGGCATTATGGGCGCGGGTCTGGTAGGTGCGATTGCACCCAAATCACCGTTACGCTATGCGGCAATTGCCATCTGGCTGTTCAGCGCCGGGAAAGGGATTGCGCTTGCCTGGGAGCACACCCAGATGCAGCTTCACCCGTCGCCGTTTATGACCTGCGATTTTGCCGCCCGCTTCCCGAGCTGGCTGCCGCTGGATAAATGGCTGCCGCAGGTGTTTGTGGCCTCCGGTGACTGCTCTGTACGCCAGTGGGAGTTCCTGACGCTGGAGATGCCGCAGTGGCTGGTGGGCATTTTTGTCGCCTACTTTGTGGTGGCACTGCTGGTGCTGATTGCCCAGCCGTTCAAACCAAAGAAACGCGATCTTTTTGGAAGGTAAAAGCAAAACGGCAACGTCAGTTTTGTAGATCGGGTAAGCGCAGCGCCACCCGACAAAATTGCGCACAATAAAAAACCCGCCTCGGCGGGTTTTTTATTATCACCGATTAGGGTGATTCATAATGTGGTCTTCCCAGTCGCGCACCTCGGACTCTTTCACCGCAATGTGGCGCACGGAAATACGTTCACCGTGCATCGCCGCTTTCGACCCCGTCAACAGCGGATGCCATGTGGGCAGATCTTTTCCTTCCGCCAGCAGGCGATACGCGCAGGTATGCGGCAGCCACTCAAAGGTCGGCAGATTTTCACGGGTTAACTTGATGCAGTCCGGCTCATATTCGAAACGGCGCTCATAGTTGCGGCACTGGCAGGTTTTGATGTTTAACTGCTTGCAGGCTACGTTGGTGAAATAGATCTCGTCCGAATCTTCATCCATCAGCTTATGCAGGCAGCACTGCCCACAGCCGTCACACAACGATTCCCACTCCGCGTCGGTCATGTCGTCGAGAGTTTTGCTTTGCCAGAAAGGAATGTCGTTCATCGGGATGTCCACACGTCAAAATAGAGCGCACCTTATAACGAGTCTGGCACGTTGATGCAAGTTTTGCCGCCCTTTTCAGGCGGCAAGGTGCTTTTACAGCACGCGGGTTTTCAGCGACAGGCCGTTAAAACTGACGTCCAGTTCGTCGCCGCCAAGCAGCGGCCCCACACCTTCCGGAGTGCCGGTGAGGATCACGTCGCCAGGTTTCAGGGTGAAGAAGCGGCTCATGTAGGCAATCAGCGGAACGATCTTATGGATCATGTCAGCGGTTGTTCCCTGCTGGCGGATCTCGCCGTTGACCTTCAGGCTGAGCGGCGTGTTCTGCGGATCGTCGGTAAATTCACTCACCGGAACGAAACCAGAAATCGGGCATGAATTATCAAAACCCTTGGCTTTTTCCCACGGCTGCCCCGCTTTCTTCATTTTGCCCTGGACGTCACGCAGCGTCAGGTCGAGCGCGACACCGTAACCCGCAATCGCCTTCTCTACATGCTCTTCAGTTGCCTGGCGCAGCGTCGCGCCGATCAGCACCGCCAGCTCCACTTCATGATGCACCGAGCCCAGTCCCTGCGGCAGAACCAGCGGCTGGCGAATATCGCACAGTGCGGTTTCTGGCTTAATAAACAGAACCGGCTCTTCCGGCACGGCGCTGCCCATCTCCTGAATATGTTTTGCATAGTTGCTGCCCACGCAGACCACTTTGCTGACGGGATAATCCAGTAATGCACCTTGCCAGTTATGATGTTGATACATGGTCGACCCCTAATCGGTTGATGAGTTGTTCCCGGAAGGACCCGGGCTTATTTCTTTCCGCTCAGCTCAAGGTGCTGTTTTAATAAATTCTCCGGTGGCGGCGGAAGCTGTAAATAATAGCCCTGCTCGATTAACGCCTTTTTGACTTTCTCAAGATCGGCGTTCACCAGCTTCTTACGGCCGTCCAGCGGCAGCAGCATCGCCAGCTGCGGACGGCCAAAGCTTTTCATTAATTCTTCAGGCACGCGGGAAAAATCGTCTTTCTTTTCGACATAAAGGTAGGTCTGGTCGCGGCTGGTACTTCTGTAGATCACACAAAACATGTTTTTACTCTGAATTAACGGGTGGTTGCTTGCCTCAATATACTCCTGACTATAACATGCCTGATACTCTTCGGAATATCGCGGCGATGTGTTGCGGTTAATAGCAAATTGAGTAAGGCCAGGATGTCAAATACGCCCATCGAGCTTAAAGGCAGTAGCTTCACCTTATCAGTGGTTCATTTGCATGATGCAAAACCCGAGGTTATTCGTCAGGCGTTAGAAGACAAAATCGCGCAGGCTCCCGCTTTTCTTAAGCATGCTCCTGTCGTCGTCAATGTAAGCGACCTTGAGGGGCCGGTTAACTGGAAGCGACTCCAGCAGGCCGTCGTCTCCACGGGGTTGCGCATCGTGGGTATTAGCGGCTGCAAAGACGCAGAGTTAAAAGCCGAAATTGAACGCGCGGGTTTGCCCTTGTTAAACGAGGGCAAAGAAAAAGCCCCGCGTGCAACGCCTGCAACCGTTCCCGCTCCCCCGCCTCCGGCGCAAAATGTAGCCCCAGTCACAAAAACGCGATTGATTGATCTGCCGGTTCGTTCCGGTCAGCGCATTTATGCGCCAAACTGTGATCTGATTGTTACAAGCCACGTCAGTGCGGGCGCAGAACTGATTGCAGATGGCAATATTCACGTTTACGGTATGATGCGTGGGCGTGCGCTTGCGGGCGCCAGCGGCGATCGAGAAGCACAAATTTTTTGTACTCACCTGACGGCAGAACTGGTGTCTATCGCAGGTGAATATTGGCTGAGCGATAAAATCCCAGCCGAATTTTATGGCAAAGCGGCCCGTCTGCAACTGGCAGATAACGCTTTGACCGTTCAACCGTTAAATTGATCCCTTTTAACAAGGAATTTCTATGGCACGCATTATTGTTGTGACTTCGGGTAAAGGAGGCGTTGGCAAGACCACCTCCAGCGCGGCCATCGCTACTGGTTTGGCCCAGAAGGGAAAGAAAACCGTCGTAATCGACTTCGATATCGGTCTGCGTAACCTGGACCTGATCATGGGTTGCGAGCGTCGCGTGGTGTATGACTTCGTGAACGTCATTCAGGGCGATGCCACCCTTAACCAGGCGCTGATTAAAGATAAGCGTACCGAGAACCTCTACATTCTTCCGGCGTCCCAGACCCGTGATAAAGACGCCCTGACCCGCGAAGGCGTGGAAAAGGTGCTCGACGATCTGAAAAAGATGGAGTTCGACTTCGTGGTCTGCGACTCCCCGGCCGGTATCGAAACCGGGGCTTTGATGGCGCTCTACTTCGCGGATGAAGCCATCATCACCACCAACCCGGAAGTCTCGTCAGTACGTGACTCCGACCGTATTCTCGGCATTCTGGCCTCGAAATCCCGTCGCGCGGAAAATGGCCAGGAGCCAATCAAAGAGCACCTGCTGCTGACCCGCTACAACCCTGGCCGGGTGAACAAAGGTGACATGCTGAGCATGGAAGACGTGCTGGAGATCCTGCGCATCAAACTGGTTGGCGTGATCCCGGAAGATCAGTCCGTGTTGCGCGCCTCTAACCAGGGCGAGCCCGTGATCCTGGATACACAGGCAGACGCAGGTAAAGCGTATGCGGATACCGTTGACCGTCTGCTGGGAGAAGAACGTCCTTTCCGCTTCATTGAAGAAGAGAAGAAAGGTTTCCTCAAACGCCTGTTCGGAGGATAAGTTATGGCATTACTGGACTTTTTTCTCTCGCGGAAAAAAAGCACCGCCAACATCGCAAAAGAACGTCTGCAAATCATTGTGGCGGAACGTCGTCGTAGCGACGCCGAACCGCACTACCTGCCGCAGTTGCGCAAAGACATTCTGGAAGTGATCTGCAAATACGTGCAGATTGACCCGGAAATGGTCACCGTTCAGCTGGAGCAAAAAGACGGGGATATTTCGATTCTGGAGCTGAACGTGACGCTTCCGGAAGCGGAAGAGTCGCGTTAATCCGTTTGTGGTTTTGTAGGCCGGGTAAGCATCGCGCCGCCCGGCAATTTCCCCGGTGGCGCTGCGCTTACCGGGGCTACAATTCTTTAGCGCGGATACCCTTCCAGCAGGGTATTCAGGCGTTCGGCCATCAGTTCCCCCCGCCATCCGGCGACCAGTTCCGGTAAACCATTTTGCGGTTTCAACTTCCAGTGCCAGTTCAGCAGCTGGTTAATCTGACGACGTGAAGCCAGCAGTTCGGCACTCAGTTTGCTTTCCCCCGCCACCGTCTGCACCAGCGCTTTGATGTCTTTGAACGCCTTACGGTAGCCCGGCATATCCATCAGGTTAAGCAGCGGTTCTGGCAGTGCGTCCTCTGGCAGCTGCTGAGCTTTCTCTACCAGCGCGAGCAGCGTTTTACCGTGGAAACGGATCTCACTTCCGGAAAGGCCAATGCTGTCCAGTTCACCAAGGCTACCCGGCATATAGCGCGCCACCGCCCACAGGTGTTCTTCACGCACCACGAAGTTAACCGCCAGATCGCGCTCACGCGCTTTACGCAGACGCCAGTCAGCCAGCAATTGCAGACAGGCCAGTTGACGGGTGCGCAGCTGCCAGGCGTTGGTGATGTCACGCCAGGCTTCTTTCGGACCAACCACTTCCTGGCGACGCTGCTGCGTCATGCGGCACTCGTCCAGTGCGGCAGACAGCCAACCGGACGCCTCAGCCTCTTTCATGAGCTGGCCGGCAATTGGAAGAAGATAAAAGACGTCTGCCGCGGCGTATTCAAGCTGACGCGCCGTCAGCGGACGCGCGAGCCAGTCGGTACGCGATTCGCTCTTATCCAGCGTCAGACCGGTGTACTCTTCCACCATCGCCGCAAAACCCCAGGAGAGCGGACGACCGCTGAACGCCGCGAGGATCTGGGTATCAATCAGCGGCTGCGGCATGATGCCAAAGGTGTTGAGAAAGACTTCCAGATCTTCACTGCCCGCGTGCAGATATTTGGTCACGGCGGTATCCAGCAACAGCTCGCGCATTGGCGCCCAGTCGGTAATGCCGAGGGGGTCAATCAACGACACGTGTTTGCCGTCATACATCTGAATCAGACCCAGCTGCGGATAGTACGTTCGGGTGCGGACAAATTCCGTATCCAGGGCGATAGCGGGAAATTCACGCGTCACCTCGCACAGCGAAGCCAGCTCGTCGTTGGTAGTGATCATCTGGTAATTCAAATCGGACTCTCTTTTGTTTGCGCCCATAAAAAACGCCGGATTAACCGGCGTCTGGGCGATTAACGTGAAGCTCAGGCCTTATTGTCCACTTTGGCACGGGCTTCGTCACGTAATTCTCGTCGTAATATCTTCCCGACGTTGGATTTCGGCAGCTCATCCCGGAATTCCACCAGCTTCGGCACTTTATAGCCCGTCAGCTGACGGCGACAAAACGTTATCAGCGCATCCTCGGTCAGAGAAGGATCTTTCTTGACCACAAATATCTTCACCGCTTCACCGCTGCTGCCGGAAGGAACGCCCACCGCCGCCACTTCCAGCACGCCGCTGTGCTGCATCACCACGTCTTCGATTTCGTTCGGATAGACGTTGAACCCTGACACCAGGATCATATCTTTCTTGCGATCGACGATGCGCAGGAAGCCTTCGTCATCCATCACCGCGATGTCGCCCGTGTGCAGCCAGCCGTCTTTGATGATCTCATCCGTGGCATCCGGACGTTGCCAGTAGCCCAGCATCACCTGCGGCCCTCTGACGCATAGCTCTCCTGGCTCACCGTGAGGCACTTCGTTATCCTCATCATCCACCAGTTTTGCCTCCGTCGACGGGACCGGCAGACCGATACTGCCGCTGTGATAGTCGATATCATGCGGGTTAACGCTGACCAGCGGGGCGCACTCCGTCAGACCATAGCCTTCCAGCAGATACTGTCCGGTGAGTTTCACCCAGCGCTCGGCCACCGCCTGCTGAACCGGCATCCCGCCTCCCGCAGAGAGGTGTAGCGTGGAGAAATCGAGCTGCTGGAACTCTTTATTGTTAAGCAGCGCGTTAAACAGGGTGTTCACGCCGGTCATGGCGGTGAACGGGTATTTCGCCAGCTCTTTGACCAGCCCTGGAATGTCGCGCGGGTTGGTGATCAGTACGTTTTGCCCGCCAAGCTCGATAAACAGCAGGCAGTTCATGGTCAGCGCAAAAATGTGATACAGCGGAAGCGCGGTGATCACCAGCTCCTTGCCTGGATGCAGCAGCGGCCCGTAGGTGGCATTAACCTGCTCAAGGTTCGCCAGCATGTTACGGTGGGTCAGCATCGCCCCTTTCGCCACGCCGGTGGTGCCGCCCGTGTATTGCAGGAAGGCCAGATCCTCAGACACGATCTCTGGCTTCACGTACTGCATCCGGTAGCCCGCATGCAGGGCGCGGCGGAAGGAGATGGCATCCGGCAGGTGGTATTTCGGCACCAGCCGCTTAACGTATTTAACGACAAAGTTGACCAGCGTACCTTTCGCGGTAGAGAGCTGGTCGCCCATGCGCGTCAGGATGACGTGCTTAACCTGGGTTTTTTCAACCACTTTTTCCAGCGTATGGGCAAAGTTGGAGACAATCACAATCGCTGCCGCGCCGCTGTCATTCAACTGATGTTCCAGCTCGCGCGGGGTATAGAGCGGGTTAACGTTAACCACGATCATCCCTGCCCTGAGGATCCCGAACAGCGCCACCGGGTATTGCAGCAGGTTTGGCATCATCAGCGCGACGCGATCCCCTTTCTGCAAGCCCAACCCTTCCTGTAAATAGGCTGCAAACGCCCGGCTGCGCTCTTCCAGCTTACGGAAGGTCATCACTTCGCCCATATTCACAAATGCAGGCTGGTCAGCGTAACGCCGTACCGAGTGTTCAAATAATTCAATCAGGGATTGATAACGGTCAGGATTGATCTCCGCAGGGACATCCGCGGGATAACGGTTAAGCCAAACCTTTTTCAATGCATCACCTCTGAAATGAGTGTTCGTCGTCATCACAGCCCCGATAATAAACAGTTTGTTAACATTATATTAACTCAGCGTACCAGTTTATTAATTGTTCAGATTGCAGGTTGCGAAGCGCGTCACTCTTTTTTTTCGTTTTATCCGTAAAAAAACAGAGACAGCGGCTGAGCCGCTGTCTCTTTCCTAACAATAACAGTAAGTTACTCAGTTACGATTGTTTGAACCTGTGCAGGGCCTGGATTGTACCAACCCCAGCCACCGTAGCCGTAACGATACGGATGCGGTCCCCACATCCACGGATCGATTGGCTGTGGCGGCATCACCACCTGCTGGGCGATACGCCAGCGTTTGTAGCCGTTCACCTGCATGGTCATAAATTTGTATGGCGTATTGCCGATTTTCCCCGCCACCGAACCGGTAATCGGCCCGACGACGGTTACCAGCTGCCCGCGGAAATCTACCGGATCGAGGAAGCCGCTGACGTCAGCGTAAATCCGCCCGCGCGAGGCTTCACCCAGAACAGGCCGCGCGCCGTCGTCCAGCGGGACAGTGGCAATCTCCAGTCGGGTTTTCCCCTGCTGGTTTAACACTTCAACCACCTTGCCGCCAAACCGCGCTTCCTGCCCGACATACAACTCCGGGGCATTCATCACGCGTACCAGATCCTGCTGTGGCGTCGGGCTGGTGCCCTTGATCGCATCAGGAACGGTGACGCACCCGCTCAGTGCTATGGCAACCGCGCCTGCCATAAGAAAGCGTACAACTTTAGTCTGAACCGCCATGATGCGACTCCTTTTTCTCAGTTCCTGTTACTGAGATTCACTCGCGGCCAGGAAGTTTCTTCCACGCGACGGTGTTTCGTAAATAAACCGGTTCAGCATGTTCAACCGCCACGGTTTTTCCTGCGGCAAGCAGCTGACAGGCAATCGGCAGCATATCTTCTGCGGCGGGCAGGAGCATGTTACCGTCCACCAGCGTAAGGCCGGTGTCCTTCGCCATCTCAGGCCATGCCGGCCAGCCGGTTCCGACCGTCGCCCACTCACCGGAGAGCTGCTTCAGGCGCCCGGTGACGGCTTCAGGTTTAAGCACCGCTTCCGTCTCTTCGCCGTGCCAGACGCCGTTTTCGTCACGGGTGTACTCCGCCCAGTAGACTTCCCCCATGCGGGCATCAATCGCAGCCAGCACGCGGGTGGCCCCGGTCATGCGCCAGGCGCCCTGAGCCATGGTCGCAAGCGTTGAGACGCCGATCATCGGCAGGTCAGCGCCCAGCGCCAGCCCCTGCGCAATGCCAATCCCGATACGTACGCCCGTAAAGCTGCCCGGACCACGGCCGTAGGCCAGCGCGTCGAGGTCAGTCAGGGCGGTGTTGCCCTCGGTTAAAATGGTTTTTACCAGGGGCAGAATACGTTGGGTGTGTTCCCGTGGGCACTCTTCGAAATGAGCAAAAGTCGTACCGTCGTTCCACAGGGCAACGGAACAGGCCTCTGTCGCGGTATCAATAGCCAGAATTCGCATCAGTCGTCGCGCTCTCGCAATGTTCAGTCACAAAATGGCGCGCATCTTAACACACTCCGGGAAGAATTACTCCGCCGTCGGGTTCGCCAGGAAGCGGACCGCGCGTTTAATATCCCGCGTGCGCGGCGCGGGCGGCAGGCTGGCGAGGAAGGTGGCGCCGTAGGGACGCATCACCAGGCGGTTGTCGCAGATCACCAGCACCCCGCGGTCGGTGACGTCGCGGATCAGTCGCCCTACCCCCTGTTTAAGCGTGATGACCGCGTCCGGCAGCTGGACGTCGTCGAACGGATCGCCCCCGCGCAGACGGCAATCCTCCATGCGCGCTTTCAGGAGCGGATCGTCCGGCGATGTGAACGGCAGCTTATCGATAATCACCAGCGAGAGCGTATCGCCGCGCACGTCCACCCCTTCCCAGAAGCTGCTGGTCGCCACCAGCAGGGCATTACCGGCGCTGACAAACTGCTGGAGCAGCTGGCCTTTGCTGGTTTCCCCCTGCAACAGCACCGGTAGCGTCATGGTGGCGCGGAACTGCTCGGCCAGTTCGCGCATCATGGCGTGTGAGGTGCAGAGCATAAAGCAGCGCCCATTGTTGGCCTCAATCATCGGCTTCAGCATGGCCGCCAGATGGCGCGCCGCGCCCGGCTGGTTAGGCAGCGGCAGATTGCGCGGCACGCACAGCAGCGCCTGTTTCTCATAGTCGAACGGGCTCGGCAGAAGCAGGGATTCCGCCTGCTCAATGCCGAGGCGCTCGGTAAAGTGGTGCAGATCGTCATTGACCGACAGCGTGGCCGAGGTAAAGACCCAGGTGCCGGGCTTTTGCGCCATCACCTCTTTGAATTTATCAGCAACGGTCAGCGGCGTGAGCGCCAGGGTGAAGTGGCGCGAGGTACATTCGTACCAGTAGCTATAGCCCGGCTGGTTGATCTCTTTCAGCCGCTTCAGCCGCCCACGGTAGAGCGTGGCGCGCTCGAAAGCGGCGTCCAGCAGCGCTGAACGTCCGAGGGACAGCTTCGCCACGTCGTAACAGAGTTCAAGGGCATCATCGAGCAGCAGCAGCGCGCGCTGGATATTTTTGTCTGCGAGCAGTTCGCGCAGGTTGCCGCGATAGCCCGGCTCGCCAAGCTGTAAGCGGAAATCCTGTGCGCATTGCGCCAGGCGGTCCGCGCACTTCTGCAACTGCTGGGTATCTTTGAGTTCGGTGCGATAGGCAATGGTAATATCTTTCGCCAGATCCTGAAGCTGACGACTGGAGAGCGACTGACCAAAATACTGGCTGGCGATGTCCGGTAGCTGATGGGCTTCATCGAAGATCATCACATCCGCCTCCGGGATTAGCTCGCCGAAACCACTGTCCTTGACCACCATATCCGCAAGAAACAGGTGATGGTTCACCACCACCACGTCGGCGTCCATCGCGGTTTTACGCGCTTTCACCACAAAACAGTCCTTATACAGCGGGCAGTCGCTGCCGAGGCAGTTGTCATTGGTGCTGGTCACCAGCGGCCAGGCCGGGGAGTCTTCCGGAACGCTCGCGCAGGTGCTGATGTCCCCCTCCTCCGTCTGGTTGGCCCAGGCGCGCAGGACGATCACATCGCTCAGGGTTTGTACCGGCAGGTCGCCGCCCGCCAGCGCCTGCTGTTCAAGACGCTCCAGACACAGGTAGTTAGAACGCCCTTTCAGCAAGGCCAGACGCCCTTTGTATTTCAGCGCTTTCGCCACCGTGGGTAAATCGCGGCTGTAGAGCTGATCCTGGAGCGCTTTTGATCCCGTAGAGATGATCACCTTCTTTTTCGCCCGCAGCGCAGGAGCGAGGTAAGCATACGTTTTCCCCGTACCGGTGCCGGCCTCCACGACCAGCGGCTGCGCCTTGTCGATGGCGTGCGCGACGGCATGCGCCATCTGACGTTGGGGTTCGCGCGGTTTAAAGCCGGGAATAGCCTGTGCTAACTGACCTTCTGGGGAAAAATCGTCTGCCACGGTGTTCTCTCACTGTATTTTTGCACAGGGATTATGTCAGCCCCTTCTCTCCGGTGCCACCCCAAATAGTGACGACGGCGGAACATTATGGCAGTCTTGCCGCCTGACGACGAAAGATAACGAGGATACGTTTATGACAATTACGCGCATTGATGCCGAAGCCCGCTGGTCTGATGTGGTGATCCACAACCAGACGCTGTACTACACCGGCGTCCCTGCCAATCTGGACGCTGACGCCTTCGAGCAGACCGCCAACACCCTGGCGCAGATCGACGCCGTACTGGAAAAACAGGGCAGCGATAAATCCCGCATTCTGGATGCGACGATTTTTCTGGCGAATAAAGACGATTTCGCGGCGATGAATAAAGCCTGGGATGGGTGGGTGGTGGCGGGTCACGCGCCTGTACGCTGCACCGTACAGGCCACGCTGATGAAACCGGAATATAAGGTTGAGATCAAGATTATCGCGGCAGTGTAAGCCGGTTATTCTTCATCTTCATCCTCAAAGCGCGCCACGATCCGCTCGCCGGTATGGGTGGCGCGAAGTTCTTCCGCGACCTGGGAAATTGCCTGTCCGCTGCTCATCCCCTGGGACATCAGCTCCTGAATACGTTCAACGGCTTTCTGCTGTTGGTCATGGCTGAGAGAAGGTAAACCTGCAAACATCGTTAACTCCTGCTAAATTATTCGCGCTAATTATTTCACGCTGCCCGGTAGTATGCCATACATGAACATGCGCTTCCCCACTGTTATGACCTTGCCCTGGCGTACAGACGCCGCCGAGTTCTGGTTTGCCCGTCTGAGCCACCTTCCTTTTGCCATGCTGCTGCACTCCGGGCATGCGGATCACCCCTACAGCCGCTTTGACATTCTGGTGGCCGACCCGGTTAAAACGCTGACGACCGATGCGCTGTCGCCAACGGACGATCCGCTGATGCGGCTTCAGAACGAGATCCATGCTCTGGGCTTATCTGCCACACCGGATCCGGATCTGCCTTTCCAGGGGGGCGCGCTGGGCCTGTTTGGTTACGATCTGGGTCGCCGTTTCGAAACGCTGCCCGAGCATGCGCAGGCGGATATTTCCCTGCCGGATATGGCGGTGGGGCTGTATGACTGGGCGCTGATCGTGGATCACCGTAAGCAGACGGTTTCTCTGCTAAGCCACCGGGACGTGCAGGCGCGTCTGTCCTGGCTTGAGGCGCAACGGCCCGCCGCCCCGGAACGCTTTATGCTAAGCTCCGGCTGGCGCTCGAACATGAGCGCGGAGGAATACGCGGAAAAATTCTCCCGCGTGCAGGCGTATCTTCACAGCGGCGACTGTTATCAGGTCAACCTCGCCCAGCGTTTCCAGGCGGCATACGAGGGAGACGAATGGCAGGCGTTTACCCGCCTCAATGCCAGCAATAAGGCCCCGTTCAGCGCATTTTTACGCCTTGAACACGGCGCCATCCTCAGCCTTTCACCTGAGCGTTTTATTCACCTGGCTGGCGGTATGATTCAGACCCGCCCGATAAAGGGCACCCTGCCGCGCCTTGCCGATGCCGACGCCGACCGTCAGCAGGCGGAGACGCTGGCGGCCTCGCCGAAAGATCGCGCTGAAAACCTGATGATTGTCGATCTGATGCGCAATGATATTGGCCGCGTCGCCGAGCCGGGCAGCGTGCGCGTGCCGGAGCTGTTCGTCGTGGAGCCATTCCCGGCGGTGCATCATCTGGTCAGCACCATCACCGCACGTCTGCCGGCCTCGCGAACCGCCTGCGATCTGCTCCGCGCCGCGTTTCCGGGCGGCTCCATTACCGGCGCGCCGAAGGTCCGGGCGATGGAGATCATCGACGAACTGGAACCGCATCGCCGCAACGCCTGGTGCGGCAGCATCGGCTATGTGAGTCTGTGCGGCACCATGGATACCAGCATCACTATTCGCACCCTGACGGCCTGCGACGGTAACCTGTACTGTTCCGCAGGCGGTGGCATTGTGGCCGACAGCCAGGCGGAGGCGGAATATCAGGAAACCTTTGATAAAGTGAATCGTATCCTGAAACAACTGGAGAACTCACGGTGAAGAAAGACAACCTGACGCTGGATGATTTTCTGTCGCGCTTTCAGCTTCTGCGGCCCCAGGTTAACCGCGCCACGCTGAATCAACGTCAGGCGGCGGTGCTGATCCCGGTCGTGCGTCGTGAGCAGCCGGGTCTGTTGCTTACCCAGCGCTCACCGCATATGCGAAAACACGCCGGTCAGGTTGCGTTCCCGGGCGGCGCGGTGGACAGCACCGATGCATCCCTGATTGCCGCCGCACTGCGCGAAGCGCATGAGGAAGTGGCGATCCCCCCGGAGGCGGTCGAGGTGATCGGCGTGCTGCCGCCAGTGGACAGCGTAACCGGTTTTCAGGTCACGCCGGTCGTTGGCATTATTCCGCCCGATCTTCAGTATCACGCCAGCGTCGATGAAGTTTCAGCGGTATTCGAAATGCCGCTGGAAGAGGCCCTTCGTCTGGGTCGCTATCACCCGCTGGATATTCACCGCCGCGGACACGATCATCGGGTCTGGCTGTCGTGGTATCAGCATTATTTTGTCTGGGGCATGACGGCAGGCATCATTCGTGAGCTGGCCCTGCAAATCGGCCTGAAGCCTTGACTATACTTTACATTCCACCCTTTTCTGGCAGGTTTGCGATCGGCGTCGCGCTATTAGCAAAACCATCGTTAACCATTAGTTTAATTCATGTGAATAGTTAAGCCGAGGTTGGTGTTCCCTCTTACACTATGCGCAGTTATAACATCGTTACTGGAACCCCAGTAACCCTGTCAGGAGTGTGAAAGTGATTAGTATATTCGACATGTTCAAAGTGGGGATTGGTCCATCTTCTTCCCACACTGTAGGGCCGATGAAGGCCGGTAAACAGTTCGTCGATGATCTGGTCGAAAAAGGATTACTGGAAAGCGTTACCCGTGTCGCCGTAGACGTTTACGGTTCACTGTCATTAACGGGTAAAGGCCACCACACCGATATCGCCATTATTATGGGTCTGGCGGGCAATATGCCGGACACAGTTGATATTGATGCCATTCCGGCATTTATCCGCGACGTGGAAACGCGCGGTCGTTTGCTGCTGGCTAACGGCCAGCACGAAGTGGACTTCCCGCAGGATGACGGGATGCGTTTTCGTAGCGACAACCTGCCGCTGCATGAAAACGGCATGACCATCCACGCCTGGAGTGGCGAAAAAGAGATCTACAGCAAAACTTACTACTCCATCGGCGGCGGCTTTATCGTTGACGAAGAACACTTTGGTAAAGAGAGCGCGGGCGACGTCAATGTGCCCTATCCGTTTAAATCGGCCACCGAGATGCTGGGCTACTGCAAAGAGACCGGTCTGTCCCTGTCAGGCATGGTGATGCAGAACGAACTGGCGCTGCACAGCAAGAAAGAGATCGAAGACTATTTTGCTAACGTGTGGCAAACCATGCGCGCCTGTATTGACCGCGGGATGAACACCGAGGGTGTTCTGCCTGGGCCACTGCGCGTACCGCGTCGTGCCTCTGCGCTGCGCCGCATGCTGGTCACTACCGACAAGTTCTCCAATGACCCAATGAACGTGGTCGACTGGGTGAACATGTTTGCCCTCGCGGTTAACGAAGAGAACGCAGCGGGTGGTCGCGTCGTGACGGCGCCAACCAACGGCGCGTGCGGTATCGTTCCGGCGGTGCTGGCCTATTACGATCACTTTATTGAGCCCGTGACGCCGGACATCTATATCCGCTATTTCCTCGCGGCAGGTGCTATCGGCGCGCTGTACAAGATGAATGCGTCTATCTCCGGTGCTGAAGTGGGCTGTCAGGGTGAAGTGGGCGTGGCCTGCTCTATGGCAGCAGCGGGTCTGGCGGAACTGCTGGGCGCCAGCCCTGAGCAGGTGTGCGTGGCGGCGGAAATCGGTATGGAGCACAACCTCGGTCTGACCTGTGACCCGGTTGCCGGCCAGGTGCAGGTGCCGTGCATTGAGCGTAACGCCATCGCCTCCGTCAAAGCGATCAACGCCTCACGTATGGCGATGCGCCGTACCAGCGAGCCACGCGTGTCGCTGGATAAGGTTATTGAAACTATGTACGAAACCGGCAAGGACATGAACGCGAAGTACCGTGAGACCTCGCGCGGCGGTCTGGCCATTAAGGTGCAGTGCGACTAAGCCTTCCTTTCGCCCATCTGCAACGGATGGGCGAATTTTCCCCTCTCGTCTCGTCGCTTCACGTATTCCCCACTACACTGTCACTGTTGCGTCTGGCTTTTCCGGCCGGTGCTTAACAGGCGACCGTTCATGCAAACTGCACAAACGATCATTAAAGACTATCGCCGAAAACGCGTTATCGTCTGTGTCACGGTTGCGCTCGTTACGCTCGTCCTGACGCTGGGTATTCGCTTTATTTCACAGCGCAACATAAATCAGGATCGGATTTACGACTTTACCCACCACACCGTGCGTGCGCTTGATAAGGTGCTTCTTTCGTTAAAGGCCCAGCGGGAAACGCTACTTTCACTGGTTGGCATACCCTGTTCCGAAGCAAATCTGATCCTGCGAAAACAGGCGGCGATCCTCCAGACCGTACGCTCCATCGCCCTCATTCAAGACGGAATACTGTATTGCTCAAGCGTCTTTGGCAGCCGTAATGTGCCCGTCAGTGAGTTTGTGCCGGAGCTGCCGGTCAGTGAATCCAGGCTGTTGCTGCTGACCGATCGGTGGCTGGTAAAAGGCAGCCCGGTACTGATTCAGTGGTCTCCCCTCGCGAGCGACGGCAACGACGGGGTGATGGAGGTGGTGAATATCGATCTCATCACTAAAATGATTCTTGAGCCGCAGCGGCCGCAGATCACCGACGTTGTCCTGAGAGTAGGAGATAACTTCCTCCGCGACGGGCAACAGGTGACGACTACGCCGACCTTCGATGAAAACGCCTCCCTGCTGGAACAATCGTCACAGCATTACCCTTTCAGCGTCACGGTGAGCGGCCCCGGGCCTGGCGAAATGGCGTTAAAAAATCTGCCCACCCAGCTGCCGCTGGCGTTAATGCTCAGCTTACTGATGGGCTATATCGCCTGGCTCGCCACCGCGCGGCGCATCAGTTTCACCTGGGAAATCAATATGGGAATTGCGGCCAGGGAGTTTGAGCTCTTCTGCCAGCCGCTGGTGAATGCCCGCACCCGGGAATGCGTCGGCGTCGAGATCCTCCTGCGCTGGAACAACCCGCGTCAGGGATGGATTTCGCCCGATGTCTTTATCCCTCTGGCCGAAGAACATAACCTGATTGTTCCGCTTACCCGCTACGTCATCAGCGAAACGGTGCGGCAGATAGGCTATTTCCCGGCCTCGCGCGATTTCCATATCGGCATTAACGTGGCCGCCAGCCATTTTCGCCGCGCTGCGCTGATCCAGGATCTCAACCGCATCTGGTTTAACGCCAGCCCTGTTCAACAGTTGATCGTGGAGTTAACCGAACGCGATGCGTTGCTGGATGTGGATTACCGCATAGTGCGGGAGCTGCACCGCAAAGGGGTGAAACTTGCGATTGATGATTTTGGTACCGGCAACAGCTCACTTTCATGGCTAGAAAAACTGCATCCGGATGTGCTGAAAATTGATAAATCCTTCACCACCGCGATCGGCACCGACGCCGTGAACTCAACGGTAACAGATATTATTATTGCACTGGGTCAGCGGCTGAATATTGAACTGGTTGCGGAAGGGGTGGAAACCGAGGAGCAGTCACGCTACCTGCGCCGTCACAGCGTACATATTTTGCAGGGGTACTTGTATGCGCGGCCAATGCCGCTGCGCGAGTTTCCGAAATGGCTGGCGGAAAGTCACTCTCCGCCAGCCCGTCACAACGGACACATCGTGCCCTTACTGCCGTTACGCTAGATAGCGTTACTCTTCTTCGTCGTGTGCAGAGTGCTCTTTAACAATACGCACCATATCAACGCGATAGTCGTTGGCTTCGACGATGGTAATTTGCAGCGGCGGCAGCTCCAGCACATCACCAATACGCGGGATCTGCCCGTTAACGGCAATCACCAGCCCCGCGACGGTGGCAATGTCTTCATCATCATTGACCACGTTTTCGACGCCCAGCGTGTGCGAGAGCGCGTGCAGGTCGGTGGTGCCTTTCACCAGCCAGCCGTCACCGTCGGCAACGATTTCCGGGGTTTCATCCGCATCAGGGAATTCACCGGCAATGGCTTCCAGCACGTCCAGCGGCGTCACCAGGCCCTGTACCACACCAAATTCATTGGTGACGATAACAAAGCTCCCGCGGGCACGACGCAATACGCCCAGCAGGTTGATCGGATCCAGCGTCTCCGGTACCACGATGGCGGGCGACGCGGCCGCTACGGCCTCGACGTTAACGCCCTCTTCCAGCGCCACCAGCATCTCTTTCGCGCGTACCACACCGATAATCTCATCCAGCTCACCCCGGCAGACCGGGAACAGGCTGTGTGGCGAGGAGAGCAGCTGCTGACGAATTTCGTCGACGCTCAGGTTGGCGTCCACCCAGCTGATCTCACCGCGCGGCGTCATAATGCCGCGCAGGGAGCGGGAAGCCAGCGAAAGCACGCCGTTGATCATGTAGCGTTCTTCTTCCACAAACGCGCCTTCCGGCACCGGAACCGGGTTACGGTTCTCGTTATCAGCCTGCACGTTGACCTGACGACGTCCGCCCATCAGTCGCAGAATCGCATCTGCGGTACGGGCTCGCAGCGGCTGATTCGACTGCTGCTTAATAAAGTTACGGCGCGCAATCTGGTTAAACAGCTCGATCAGAATCGAGAAGCCAATCGCGGCGTACAGGTAGCCTTTCGGAATATGGAAGCCAAACCCTTCTGCCACCAGGCTCAGACCAATCATCAGCAGGAAGCTCAGACACAGCACAACGACCGTCGGATGCTGGTTGACGAAACGCGTCAGCGGTTTTGACGCCAGCAGCATTACCGCCATCGCAATCACCACCGCCGCCATCATCACCGGCAGATGGTTCACCATGCCGACTGCCGTAATCACCGCATCCAGAGAGAAGACCGCATCAAGCACCACAATCTGGAGAACAACCACCCAGAAGCTGGCGTAACCCTTACCGTGACCATCATCGTGCTGCCGGTTCTCCAGCCGTTCATGCAGCTCTGTTGTGGCTTTGAACAGCAGGAACAGTCCCCCCACCAGCATGATTAAATCGCGGCCGGAGAAGGTGAAATCCATGACGGTGAACAGCGGCTTCGTCAGGGTAACCATCCACGAGATCACAGACAGCAAGCCCAGACGCATGATCAGCGCCAGCGAGAGGCCGATCAGACGGGCTTTATCACGCTGTTTCGGCGGCAGCTTATCCGCGAGGATGGCGATAAACACCAGGTTATCAATACCGAGAACGATCTCCAGCACGACCAGCGTAAGCAAGCCTACCCAGATTGACGGGTCCATTAAGAATTCCATGACACGCTCCTGCTAAAGGAATGACAAAACGGTGCCCCGCTAATTTCGGGCATTTCAAAGGGAATGAGAGTCGATGCGTGGCGAAGATCGCCGATGAATAAGGCGCGGAATGGCCTGGAAGATGACTGACGTCGGTGACGGTCCATATAGTGGGCTGTAGCCCTATACTCCTGAATAATTAAACGGACGCTAAACATATCAGAGACAATTGGTTTTTAGCAAAGATTTACGTTCCTTTGCAAACTTCTGTAACACACGCGGATTAACTTAAAGAAAAATCTGTAAGGCTTAGCTAAATTACGGATCTTCATCACATAAATTATTTTTTCACTATCTAAAATAATTCGCGGAAGTCTTAGTTTTTTGAACTCTAACCCTTATCTGAATCGATTCGGTTCGCCAATACGATTCTCAGTACGCCTGCCTGGCAGACGTATACATGATAATAAAAGGAGGTAGCAAGTGACCATTGCTATTGTCATAGGCACACATGGTTGGGCTGCGGAGCAGTTACTCAAAACGGCAGAAATGCTGTTGGGCGAGCAGGAAAACGTCGGCTGGATCGATTTCGTTCCCGGTGAAAATGCCGAGACGCTGATTGAAAAATATACTGCTCAGCTTGAGAAGCTGGATACCAGCAAAGGCGTGCTGTTTCTCGTGGATACATGGGGCGGCAGCCCGTTCAACGCTGCCAGCCGCATTGTCGTCGATAAAGAGCATTATGAAGTCGTCGCCGGGGTGAATATCCCGATGTTGGTGGAAACCTTCATGGCGCGTGACGACAACCCAGGTTTTGATGAACTGGTGGCACTGGCGGTGGAAACCGGTCGCGAAGGCGTGAAGGCGCTGAAAGCGCAGCAGGTTGAAAAACCGGCCCCTGCCCCTGCTGCACCAAGGGCGGCAGCACCGGCGAAGCCAATGGGTCCGAACGATTACATGGTTATCGGCCTTGCGCGTATTGATGACCGTCTGATCCACGGCCAGGTGGCAACACGCTGGACCAAAGAGACCAACGTACAACGCATCATCGTGGTCAGTGACGAAGTGGCCGCCGACACTGTCCGTAAAACCCTTCTTACCCAGGTTGCACCGCCGGGCGTCACCGCGCACGTCGTGGATGTCGCCAAAATGATCCGCGTTTACAACAACCCGAAATATGCGGGTGAGCGCGTGATGCTTCTCTTCACCAACCCGACAGACGTCGAACGCATTGTTGAAGGCGGCGTGAAAATCACCTCCGTTAACATTGGCGGTATGGCATTCCGTCAGGGCAAAACGCAGGTCAACAACGCGATTTCAGTGGATGCGAAAGATATCGAGGCCTTCAACAAACTGAATGCACGCGGTATCGAACTGGAAGCCCGTAAGGTTTCCACGGACCAGAAACTGAAAATGATGGATTTGATCGGCAAAGTGGGGAAATAAGCCCGGGCCGGTTTTTCATATAGAGCTTATGTAATAGGAGAAGTGCAATGGAGATTACTACTCTTCAGATTGTGCTGGTGTTCATCGTCGCATGTATTGCGGGTATGGAGTCCGTACTTGATGAATTTCAGTTCCACCGCCCTCTGGTGGCCTGTACGTTGATTGGCGCCGTTCTCGGTGACATGAAAACCGGTATCATCATCGGTGGTACTTTGGAAATGATCGCCCTCGGCTGGATGAACATCGGTGCGGCAGTTGCGCCAGATGCCGCGCTGGCGTCCATTATTTCAACCGTTCTGGTTATCGCTGGTCATCAGAGTATTGGTGCCGGTATCGCGCTGGCCATCCCGCTGGCCGCAGCGGGTCAGGTGCTGACCATTATCGTCCGTACTATTACCGTTGCCTTCCAGCACGCGGCGGATAAGGCGGCCGAAAACGGCAACCTCACCGCGCTCTCCTGGATCCACGTTTCTTCCCTGTTCCTGCAAGCGATGCGTATCGCAATCCCTGCGGTTATCGTGGCGATTTCTGTCGGTACCAGCGAAGTTCAGGGCATGCTGAATGCGATCCCTGAAGTGGTTACCAGCGGTCTGAATATCGCCGGGGGTATGATCGTGGTGGTCGGTTATGCGATGGTCATCAACATGATGCGCGCAGGCTACCTGATGCCATTCTTCTACCTCGGTTTCGTTACCGCTGCGTTCACCAACTTCAACCTGGTTGCGCTGGGTGTGATTGGTGCGGTGATGGCGATTCTTTATATCCAGCTCAGCCCGAAATACAACCGTGTCGCGGGTGCCCCTGCGCAGGCTGCTGGTAACAACGATCTCGATAACGAACTGGACTAACAGGTGAGCGAAATGGTTGATATGACAAAAACTACCACTGAGAAAAAACTCACTCCGGGTGATATTCGTGGCGTGTTCATCCGTTCTAACCTGTTTCAGGGTTCATGGAACTTCGAACGTATGCAGGCGCTCGGCTTCTGCTTCTCCATGGTGCCGGCCATCAAACGCCTGTATCCGGAAAACAACGAAGCACGCCGTCAGGCAATTAAGCGTCACCTGGAATTCTTCAACACCCATCCTTATGTTGCGGCGCCTGTTCTGGGCGTGACGCTGGCAATGGAAGAGCAGCGTGCGAACGGGGCTGAAATCGACGATGGTGCCATCAACGGTATCAAAGTTGGTCTGATGGGGCCGCTGGCAGGCGTGGGCGACCCGATCTTCTGGGGTACCGTGCGTCCGGTCTTTGCGGCGCTGGGCGCCGGGATCGCCATGAGCGGCAGCCTGCTCGGTCCTCTGCTGTTCTTCATCCTGTTCAACGCGGTGCGTCTGCTGACCCGTTACTACGGCGTGGCGTACGGCTATCGTAAAGGGGTGGATATCGTTAAGGATATGGGCGGCGGCTTCCTGCAAAAACTGACTGAGGGGGCGTCAATCCTCGGCCTGTTTGTAATGGGGGCGCTGGTTAACAAGTGGACGCACGTGAACATCCCGCTGGTGGTATCGACGATCACTGGTCAGGATGGTCAGACGCGCGTTACCACCGTGCAGACGATTCTGGACCAGCTGATGCCGGGCCTGGTACCGCTGCTGTTAACCTTCGCCTGTATGTGGCTGCTGCGTAAGAAAGTGAACCCGCTGTGGATCATCGTTGGCTTCTTCGTCATCGGTATCGCGGGCTACGCCATCGGCCTTCTGGGTCTGTAATAAAATGCGTTACCGACCGGGGGCTTGCCCCCGGTCTTTTTATCTGGAGGATGAATGACTGTCACGGACACCGTACTGGTTTTATTTATTGTTGCCCTTCTGGCTTACGCGATCTATGACGAGTTCATTATGCCTCGCCGCCACGGCGAGACGCTGCTGACCCTTCCCCTCTTACGCCGTGGACGCATTGATGCGTTTATCTTCGCCGGTCTGGTAGTCATCCTGATTTACAATAATGTGACCAGCCACGGCGCAATATTAACCACATGGTTATTATGTGCGCTGGCATTAATGGCGATTTACCTGTTCTGGATCCGCTCGCCAAAACTCATTTTTAAAAAACACGGATTCTTCTTCGCCAATGTCTGGATAGAATATAACCGTATTAAAGAGATGAATTTATCCGAAGACGGGGTTCTGGTGATGCAATTAGAACAACGCCGCCTGCTCATCCGGGTCAAAAATATTGATGACCTGGAAAAGATCTACAAATTACTCGTTAAAACTCAATGAGTTAATATTATAGCATCGGCTATATATTGTATTATTCTTAAACCAGCAATATAGCCGGTGCTATATCTCCTCTGTTAATTGCCTTATATTTGTTAACGATATTTTCACGCATAAATCTAAATGAAAATCGTTATCAATATAGTGGCTATATAAAGCCATCTTCGTTGTTGTTTTATATTCTCAAAATATGTTAAGGTTGCGCCCGTCGTTGGGGAGTAGCCGATTTCCTGCCTGCGGGAAATGTACGTGTCAACATACTCGTTGAAAAACGTGGCGCGTACGGATCGTTTTCAGCACACTGACTGTGCCAAAAGCGATCAGGCGAGACCATAGATACATCAACTGCTGTTTACTGGGGGCAGTGATGTGTCATATGGATATCCCCGGTCTGGACGCTCTTATGAATATCTCCGCTACGATCCTTCTGGCTTTTGGCATGTCCATGGACGCATTTGCCGCCTCTATTGGTAAAGGTGCCACCCTCCATAAACCTAAATTTTCCGACGCCCTGCGTACCGGTCTCATCTTTGGTGCTATCGAAACGCTGACGCCGCTTATCGGCTGGGGTCTGGGGATGCTCGCCAGCCAGTTCGTGCTGGAGTGGAATCACTGGATTGCTTTCGTGCTGCTGGTGTTCCTCGGCGGACGCATGGTGATTGAAGGCTTTCGTGGTAACGGCGATGAAGATGATGCGCCGCTGCAACGCCACGGCTTCTGGCTTCTGGTGACAACCGCCATCGCAACCAGCCTGGATGCAATGGCCGTGGGTGTCGGTCTGGCGTTTTTGCAGGTCAATATTATCGCCACCGCGCTGGCGATTGGCTGCGCCACGCTGATCATGTCAACGCTGGGGATGATGGTGGGTCGGTTCATTGGCCCGCTGTTAGGCAAACGAGCCGAAATTCTGGGCGGTATCGTGTTGATCGGGATTGGTGCCCAAATCCTTTGGGCACACTTCGCGGGTTAACCTTCGCGCTGCCAGCAATGGATGCTGAAATCCGTCTGGCAGCGAAATTCTGTCTGCGCTGCCAGCGTTTCCCACACCTCTGGTTTTGCCCGCCATGCAAACGGCGTCATTTGCAGTAACGCCACCGCTTCACTTCCCTGCAACGTCATTTCATACGCTACTGACTGCGCCTGCTTTAACGCAAAGCCCGCCAGCTGTTCAGAGTGCGGCGCATGCAGGTGAACTTCATCATAGATCAGCCCTTTTAACTCCAGCAGATGACGCGGCCCTGGCGTGACGGTGATAACCCAGCCGCCAGGCTTAACGACGCGCGCCAGCTCCTCTGCCTTGCACGGCGCATAGATACGCACCACGGCGTCCATACTCGCTTCTTCAAACGGCAGGCGGTGGCTGGAGGCCACGCAGAACGTTACCGCTGAGTAGCGTTTGGCTGCCGCACGGATAGCCACTTTCGACACGTCCAGCCCGAAAGTTTCGGCACCCTTCTCAGCCGCCACGTCAGCAAACGTGGCGGTGTAGTAACCTTCGCCGCAGCCGATATCCAGCATGGCGGATGCGCCTTCTGTCAGATATTGACGGAGTAAGGCGACAACGGCATCCCTGAGCTGTTGATAGTGCCCGGCATCGAGAAACGCCCGGCGCGCCTGCATCATCTCCGCACTGTCACCCGGGTCCCGGGAGCGCTTATGTTGTACCGGCAGAAGATTTACATAGCCCTCTTTCGCCCGGTCAAACTGATGTCCCTGTGGACAGATAAACGTTTTCTCCGCGCGCGTCAGCGGCGCGTGGCAAAGGGGACAACTGAAAGACATGACAGCTCCAGGGCGTAAACCAAAAGGCGAAGTGTACCGCTATTCGCCAGGGTTATAAACGGCTGGGTGACGCATCACGATCAGATGGTCAGAATCTGCCGGCAGCCCGTCTGGCTTCACGTTTTCCAGGCGCAGGACGTTACCCATAATTTCGCTGAACACGGGCGCAGAAACGGCCCCGCCATAGTAGGCACCGTTTTGCGGATCGTTGATCACCACCACCAGCGCGAAACGGGGATCGCTGGCAGGCGCAACGCCTGCGGTATAGGCGACGTATTTATCCACATACTTACCATGTTCATCGATTTTTTTGGCCGTCCCGGTTTTTATCGCCACGCGATAGTTACGCACCGCCGCTTTGACCCCGCCACCGCCGGGTAACGCAACGCTCTCCATCATATGTTCCACCTCGTGAACAATTTCCTCGGGCATCACCCGCTTGCCAATCACCGGCGGGTCAATACGGGTGATGGACAGAGGCCGTTCAATGCCGTAGCTGCCGATGGTGGCATACACATGCGCCAGCTGGAGGGGGGTTACCATCAGGCCATACCCAAAGGCAAAGGTCGCCCGATCTAACTGACTCCAGAATTTTCGCTGCGGCAGTAAACCTGCGCTTTCTCCCGTTAAACCAAGCCCGGTACTCTCGCCAAAACCAAAGTTTTTATAGGTATCCAGTAACCGTTGCACGGGCATCGCCAGCGAAAGACGGGATACGCCTGTGTCGCTGGATTTTTGCAAAATCCCGGTCATCGTCAGCTCGGGGTAGTAGCCCACATCACGAATACGATGACCATCAATGGTGTAGGGATGCGTGTCTATCACGCTGTCAGGCTGTACCAGCCCCTGCTGTAGCGCCGTCATCAGCACCAGAGGCTTAACGGTCGAGCCAGGTTCAAAGGTGTCGCTGATCGCGCGATTGCGAAAATCATCCAGCGTTGCCCCTTCCCGGTTATTGGGGTTGAAGTCGGGGAAGCTCGCCATTGCCAGAATTTCGCCCGTCTGGATATTAATCAGCACCGACGCGCCTGATTCGGCTTTGTTCCACGCTACGGCATTATCCAGCGCGTCTTCGGTGATAGTTTGCAGGCGTTCATCGATACTAAGCTGGATATTATGTGCAGGTACGGGAGCCACCTCCGTAAGGTTCTCCACCACATGTCCGTAGCGATCTTTCCTGACCAGCCGCACGCCTGCCTTCCCGGTAAGCTGCGTGTTAAAGCTTTTCTCGACGCCCTCAATGCCCTGACCATCAATATTGGTGAAGCCAATCAGGTTCGCCGCCACGTGCCCGGCAGGATAAAAGCGGCGGGACTCATCGCGAAGGTTGATACCGGGGAGACGCAGCTTATCGATCCACTTTGCCTGGGCGGGATCAACCTGACGGGCCAGGTAAATAAATCGCCCGTGCGGGTTACTGTTAATTCGCGATGCGAGCGTGCTCAGAGAAAGGTGTAAGGCATTTGCCAGGGCCTGCCAGCGCGAGTCAAAACCGATCCCCCCTTTTTCCAGCACTGTTTTGGGATCGGCCCAGACGGCCTGGACGGGTACGCTCACCGCAAGGGGTCGCCCTTCACGGTCAACAATCATCCCACGCGGGGCGTCTATCGCCACTTCGCGCAGGGAGCGCATATCCTCCTGCTTCACCAGATTATCCGGTTTGATAATTTGTAGCCACGCTACGCGGCCCAGCAGAAACGCAAGGCTACAAAAGATGGCGAGACACAGAAGTGCAAAACGTGCCGGAGTAAAATTTCCGGTGGTGGTTATTGTCTTTTTTTTCACCTTAACCCCAGGGCTGTTAATCAACGCCCTGATTTAACGAGAAAAGCGGATAATAAGGCGGGAAAACAATGCTAATAATCTCGCGGGTTTGCAACAAGATAATAACAGAGGAGGATTACGTAATATTTTGAAAAATAAGCGAATAAAAAAGCCCCGCATTGGCGAGGCTTATGTCTGAGATCGAAGCGCTGAGCGCTTCAGTCAGCAGTGATTCGATCAGATAGCAGTTACGTTAACCGCAGCTGGGCCTTTCTGGCCATCCTGAATTTCGAACTCAACGTTCTGGCCTTCAGCCAGAGTTTTGAAGCCGTTACCCTGGATTGCAGAGAAGTGTACGAACACGTCTTTGCTGCCGTCAGCAGGAGTAATGAAACCAAAACCTTTAGACTCGTTGAACCACTTAACTTGACCTTTAATCTTTGCCATTTGCAAAATTCCTTAGAGTGTTTTCTTAGCCCGCGGGCTTTGACATAGATAAAACTGAGACATTACTGCTTGAGGCACTAATATAAGGTTCGGCAGAGAAGCGGTATTCAACGACAACGTGTTTACTCAGGACTTCTTTACTGAAAATGCCACACATAAACAGAACTGTACCTCGTTTGACCCAAAACGTGTTATCACACACAACGTTTAATATGGCAAGCCATTTTTAAACGTGTCTCGATCCGCCGCACAAATTCAGACGTTACTCCATAACAATCTGCACAGTTATGCGAATTGTCAAATGAAGCGCCACCTGACCTCACTGCCCGCAGGGTGCGTTGACGCGCCCTGTAATCAAAGACTTTTTAAACATAGCTCAATCATTTCAAAGCGTCCATCCCAATCCCAGAATTTCTTTAAAGGAATGACTGAGTTAGAACATTTTGTGAAAAGTTATGCTGAAAACATTGCAACGCACCAACATGTGTCAGGGAATATACGATGTTAATTACATTTTGCTAACTGTATTAAAAACCACCATTTAATAAGTGTTATTCTGCACCAAAATAATGAAATTTTTATGACTCTGCCTCAAAACAAGGCAAGCAAAACGTTTCGATAAAAATAAAACACTTCAGGAAAGATCAAGCACACTATTTATTCAACGAAACTGAATTTGTTAAATAAGGATAAATATTCGCCAGTTTTCAGTGTGCTAAAACATAAGTTAACTGCTGCTTAATTAAATGCCGGGAAGTTGTGGGATGCATTTGATAAGGGAGGGGATTTACGCCGTACGTCAGGCCACCTCCCCGCTCCGGGCAGACTATCGTTCAGCTACCAGGCGAATGAAGTCTTCCTCGTCTTGTTGTTGAGCAACAGCGTCCTTCGGTACCGCTTTCTCCTCCGGCTCGTTGGCTTCGCACAAACGACGCAGCAGCGCAGTCTGCCGTTTCTGCTGATCGAGCAATGCTTCCAGCAGCTCAATCTGCTCGTTTGTGCGGGAGCTGGCGCGGTTAACGAAAAACCACAGCACCAGCCCAACGACCAGCACCACCAAAGACATTACCAGGGATGCAATGCTCAGCAGCCCCGAATTCAGTAACTCACCCATTTCACCACCTCAGTAAAAACCGCCATTTTACCACTGCCGCCGCGTAAGGACATCACTCAGCGTAAAAATGGTCTCTACCAGGGGATAAACTTATTGATTGAACAAATGCCGCTAAAGAACTGTACATCCTGATCGCACATCACATTGATAGTCTGCGTCCACAGCACCACGCATGCTATCAACACTATAATCAGAATTACCCAGCGTATTTTTTTCACTCCACACTCCGTCTTATGACCTGATACAGCCAGGTTATCACGGTTATCTTAAACAGGGGCTAACTGTACCTTCAACAGACGCTTTTCGGAATCGTGCACTTGTTTCACTGCGTAAAGCCGTTACGCTTACTCTATGACAACAAAGAAAAAAGAGGCAACGATGCGTTTACTTATTCGTACAGTAATTGTACTGGCCATTGTCTGGATCGGCCTGTTATTAAGTGGGTACGGCGTATTAATGGGGAGCAAAGAAAATGCCGCGGGTCTGGGTATCCAGTGTAAATATCTTACCGCCCAGGGGATAAGCACGGCTCAGTACATCCATTCCGACAGCGGGATCATCGGGTTAACCAACTGTCCTGTGCTGCGTAAATCATCTGTTGTGGTTGATAACGGTTAATCCGCGTTGAATTTCGCTTACAGAAACGCCGCAAAAGTGCGGCGTTTCTATTGGTGGCGTCGATCAGAACGGATAATCGTTATAGCCCATCTGCTCTGAAATTTTGCGCGCTGCGGTATGCAGAATCGCCACATATTCATGAAGACGCTCTTCAGAGAAACGCAGCGTTGGGAACGAAATGCTCAGGCCGGCAATGACAACGCCGAAGCGGTCAAACACCGGCACACCGATGCAACGCAGCCCCTCTTCCTGCTCTTCGTTATCTTCCCCGTAACCCTGCTCACGCACTTTATCCAGCACGCTCAGCAGTTCTTCCGTACTGGTAATCGTGCGGTCGGTGCTGCGTTTGTACTCCACCCCGTCAAGGATTTGCTTCACCTCTTCGCGATCGCGCCAGGCCAGCAGTACTTTACCAATTGCGGTGCTGTACAGCGGGTTACGACGACCGATGCGTGAATACATGCGCAGGTTGTACATGGAGTCAATTTTGTGGATGTAAACAATGCTGTCTTCATCCAGCGCACCGAGGTGAATTGTCTCTTTCGTCAGTCGTGAAAGTTCACGCATCTGAATGTCAGCGCTGCGGATCAGATCCACGTTCTGCAAGGCACGGGCGCCCAGTTCAAACAGTTTCAGGGTCAGAGAATATTTTTCTGATTCTCCTTCCTGCGCGACATAACCCAATGATTTCATCGTCTGCAAAAAGCGATAAACGGTGCTTTTCGACATCATCACACGCTGCGACAACTCTGTAATACCAATTTCACGCTCTTCTCCGAGCGCCTGCAAGATGCCAAACACCTTCAGCACGGAAGAAACAGAATCTGGCTGCTTATCCAAATCTGCGATTGCCATTTATCACCTCATGGAGAGTGTTTTATAAAAATCAGAACCGGTTTTTATTATAAATTCGTGTGATGCGTGCTGCAATCTATCTGGGTTTACTTCGTTACAAATCTGCGACATAAAACCGAAATAACGATGCTAAAATAGTTACTCTGAAAATAATTTCACGCTGAGTCATTCTTTCCCCATGCAAAAAAACGTTTCTGATGGCCTGCCCTTACCGCAGCGGTACGGGGCAATTGCCACTATTGTCATCGGTATTTCGATGGCTGTCCTTGACGGTGCGATTGCCAACGTGGCTCTTCCTACCATTGCCAAAGACCTTAATGCTTCGCCGGCAAGCTCCATCTGGATTGTGAACGCGTACCAGATAGCGATTGTGATTTCCCTTCTGTCACTCTCTTTCCTGGGCGATATGTTTGGTTATCGCCGGGTTTACCAGTGCGGGCTGGTGGTCTTTACCCTCACCTCGCTCTTCTGTGCCCTTTCAGATTCACTGCACACCCTTACGCTGGCGCGTATCGCGCAGGGCTTTGGCGGCGCGGCGCTAATGAGCGTGAACACGGCCCTGATACGGCTTATTTATCCTCAACGCCACCTGGGGCGCGGCATGGGCATTAACTCCTTTATTGTGGCCGTGTCGTCCGCCGCCGGCCCAACGATTGCCGCCGCCATCCTGTCCGTTGCCTCGTGGCAGTGGTTGTTTGCCATTAACGTGCCGCTGGGCATTGTGGCGATCTTCTTCGCCCTGCGCTATCTTCCGGAAAATGGTCCGAAAAGTACCATGCCACGTTTCGATCTGCCCAGCGCCGTGATGAACGCGCTGACTTTTGGCCTGCTAATTACGGCGCTGAGCGGATTTGCGCAGGGACAGTCTCTGTCGCTCATTGCCGCAGAAATCGTTGCCATGCTTATCATCGGCTTTTTCTTTGTACGACGTCAGCTGGCGCTGCCCGTGCCGTTACTGCCGGTGGATTTGCTGCGTATTCCGCTGTTTTCGCTATCCATTTGTACCTCCATTTGCTCGTTCTGCGCCCAGATGCTGGCGCTGGTTGCGCTGCCGTTCTTTTTGCAGAGCGTGATTGGCCGTTCAGAAGTGGAGACAGGCTTGCTGCTCACGCCCTGGCCGCTGGCAACCATGGTGATGGCCCCGCTGGCCGGTTACCTTATTGAGCGCGTCCATGCCGGGCTTCTGGGGGCGATTGGGCTGGTTGTCATGGCGGTGGGACTGTTTTCGCTGGCGCTCCTGCCCGCCTCGCCGGGGGATCTGGATATTATCTGGCGCATGATCCTGTGCGGGGCCGGTTTTGGTCTGTTCCAGTCCCCTAATAACCACACGATTATCACCTCTGCCCCACGTCATCGCAGCGGTGGCGCCAGCGGGATGCTGGGCACGGCAAGACTGTTAGGGCAAAGCACCGGGGCCGCACTGGTGGCGTTGATGTTTAACCTTGCCGGGCAGAATGCGACACACGTTGCGCTGATTACCGCAGGGACCTTGGCGACCCTCGCGGCTGTCATTAGCGGCCTTCGCGTCACCCAGCCAAAGGCGCAGGCATAAAAAAACCGGGCGGAGAATGGCTCCAGCCCGGTTCTTTTCAACCCGATTACGTTACTTCAGGTATTCCCCGCTACGCAGCGCTTCAATACGTTTATCCAGCGGCGGGTGAGACATAAACAGCTCGCTCAGCGACTTTGATTTGCCGTTGATGCAGAAGGCCATCATGCTGTTTGCTTCCTGCGGCTCGTAGCTGGTTTTCAGTCGTTGCAGCGCAGCAATCATCTTTTCACGACCCACCAGTTTCGCGGAACCGGCATCCGCGTGGAACTCACGATGACGGGAGAACCACATGGTAATGATGCTTGCCAGGATACCGAACACCAGCTCCAGCACCATTGAAACAGCAAAATAGATCAGCGGGTTGCCGTTGCTCTCTTCACCCTCATCACGGTTGCCACCCATAAACCCGGCAGCAATCTGTGCCAGAATACGAGAAATAAAGATAACGAAGGTGTTCACCACGCCCTGGATCAGGGTCATGGTGACCATATCGCCATTGGCGATATGGCTGATCTCGTGAGCAATAACCGCTTCCGCTTCGTCACGGCTCATGTTTTGCAGCAGGCCGGTACTGACGGCCACCAGGGACGCGTCACGACGCGCACCGGTAGCAAACGCGTTAATATCTGGCGCGTGGTAGATGGCTACCTGCGGCATGGCAATGCCCGCCTGCTTTGACTGCTGAGCAACCGTGCTCATCAGCCACTGCTCCATATCGTTACGCGGTTGCTCAATAACTTCACCGCCCACGGATTTCAGTGCCATCCACCTGGACATCAGAAGTGAAATGAAAGAGCCACCGAAACCAAACAGCAGCGCCATAATCAACAGACCCTGAACGCTGCTCGACTGAATTCCCGTCAGGCTTAGCACCAGCCCGAATACCACCATCACCGCCAGGTTGGTGAGCAGGAAGAGCGCGATTCGCATCATAATATTCTTTTAACCTCAGTTTAACAAAACGCACTATGCGATTACCCACATCGTATGGGTATTACGGCTATTTTCAAGCATCCAGACGGCGTAAGTCACCAGAAAGACACAACTTTACACAATTGGAAATCTGCCTGACGGAAGGAGGAGGTACATAAAGAAACAGGCACAATTTCTTGTGCCTGTTGGGGGATTATTTTGTCGGAGCAGGTTGCAGGGCAGGTTTCTCTTTTTCCAGCTTCGCGAGATCAAGCGCGATATGCACCGTCTCGTCCAGATACGGATCGGGCTCCTGGTAATCCTTAGGCAGATCGTCCAGTTTTTTGAGCAGAGGCTTGCCTTCACGTTTGAAGCGATCGTTGATACGCGCCAGACGTGTCGCGTCATCTTCATTGTTCTCTTTCTCACGCTGGGCATAGTTCAGAGACACAATGTTCCGTTTCGCTTTCAAAGCGTTGAAACGCGCGATGTCCTTCATGATGTACTGGAATTCCGGATCCTTCCCGATGCGATCGTTGTGATTTTTCAGCAGTTCCGGTCCGAACTGTTTCATATCACCCGATTTCACGAATGTCGCGGCATCAATGCTATCCCACGGCAGCGCGTTATCTTCAAACTTCTCGCCCGTTTCCGTCTCTTCGGTACCTGTCGGCATCATGATATCCGGCGTCACGCCTTTGCGCTGCGTACTGCCGCCGTTGACGCGGTAAAACTTCTGAATGGTGTACTGTACTGAGCCCAGCGCAGGCCACTCAGGGCGCAGCATCTGGTCGTAAATACGGTTCAGAGAGCGGTAC
This sequence comes from Enterobacter sp. Res13-Sevr-PEC09-46, assembly GCF_015672585.1. Lineage (NCBI taxonomy): Bacteria > Pseudomonadati > Pseudomonadota > Gammaproteobacteria > Enterobacterales > Enterobacteriaceae > Enterobacter > Enterobacter sp. Res13-Sevr-PEC09-46. Next base: position 552,804 of record NZ_JADABR010000020.1, read on the forward strand.
TGCTGAACGGTGCCCTTGCCAAACGTCGGTTCGCCGACGATTAATGCCCGGCCGTAATCCTGCATGGCAGCAGCGAAGATTTCCGATGCAGAGGCGCTGAAGCGATCGACAAGCACCACCAGCGGACCCTTATAGTAGACCACACCATCGGTATCGGCATCTTCACGCACTTTACCGTTGTTATCGCGCACCTGTACCACCGGGCCAGACGGGATAAACAGCCCGGAAAGCGAGACGGCCTCGGTCAATGCCCCGCCGCCGTTGCTGCGCAGGTCAATGATCACGCTGCTGACATTCTGCTTTTCAAGCTTCTGGAGCTGCACTTTCACATCATCGGTCAGGCCGACGTAGAAACCTGGGATATCCAGAACGCCAACCTTCTCTTTACCCACGGTTTTCACCGACATTTTCACCGCGCGATCTTCCAGACGGATACGCTCACGGGTGAGAGTAACGATACGGGTTTTAGTCCCCTTACCGGCTGGCAGGATCTCCAGGCGAACTTTGCTGCCCTTCGGCCCTTTGATCAGCGCAACAACGTCATCAAGACGCCAGCCAATCACGTCCACCATGCTCTTTCCGGTTTGCCCCACACCGACAATACGGTCGCCTACGCTGATCGCTTTGCTTTTCGACGCAGGGCCACCGGCCACCATGGAGTTGATTACGGTGTAGTCATCGTCCATCTGAAGCACAGCACCGATACCTTCCAGAGACAGGCTCATTTCGGTATTGAACTGTTCGGTGTTACGTGGAGAGAGATAATTAGTGTGCGGATCAATTTCATGCGCAAACGCGGTCATCGCCAGCGAGAAAACATCTTCACTGTTGGTCTGCGCCAGACGACGAATAGCGAATTTGTATCGACGATTTAACGTCTCACGGATCTCTTTCTCGTCTTTGCCTGTAAGCTTGAGGCTCAGTGCGTCATATTTGACTTTTCCGTCCCACAGCGCATTCAGTTCAGCCTCGTCTTTCGGCCATGGCGCTTTGCTGCGGTCCAGATTAAAGGTGTCGTTGCCGGTGAAGTCCATCGGACGTTCCAGCACTTTCAGCGCGTATTGATAACGCTCAAAACGGCGCTTTTGCGATAAGTTGTACAGATCGTAGAACAGATCGAGCTTTCCGGAGCGCAGCTCATCACCCACTTCGGATTTGCGTTTAGCGAACTGTTCAACATCGCTGGCCAGCAGTACGTTATGGCTGTAATCCAGCAAGTTCAGATAACGGTCAAAGATTTTGGCCGAAAAGGCCTGATCGAGATCGAACTGACGATAGTGCGAACGAGTAAAGCGCGACGTCACGCGCTCACTCACCGTCGCGTGCTGAGTCTCTTCCTTGAGAACCGGAATTTGATCAACACGCGTAATATCGTCCACAGCGAAAGCGTGGCCTGTTATAGCAAACAGGCCAGCCAGCGCGGTGAGCTTAAAAAAAGTGTTCATGCCAGGCTCGGCCTCCGTTTCAGAACAACAAGTGTTCTGCGCGTACAATCATTGACATACCAGAAGTCAGCTGTACACGAACGCCATCTTTGGTGATTTCCAGTACGGTGGCGTCCATCGCGTTGTTACCCGCTTTCACCTTCAGAGACTGACCTACGCTCAGCGCATTGATGTCAGAAACTGGGGTGTGGCGCGGCTCTTCGCGCGGCGCACGTGGGGCTTTAGCTGCGGGTTTGTCAGCACGCGGTTTGCGATCGTTATTTTCAGTACGACGCGGTGCCGGGCGCGGTTTACGCTCGCGACGAGGGGCGTCTTCCTGACCGTTTGCCGCTGCGGCTTCGCGTTTTTTCGCCTGCTGTTCCGCACGCTGTGCCTGCACGCGAGCTTTGGCTTCTTCAAGCTGCTTACGCGCATGTTCTACGTGCTGCTCGTCCAGCTCACCGCACGGGTTGCCGTCAAGGTCGACACGGGTCGCACCCGGCTTGATACCGTACAGGTAACGCCAGCTCGAGGTATAAAGGCGCAAGGCAGAACGAAGCTGCGTTTTGCTGAGGTTCATCTCCCCCTCAACGCGCGCGACCAGATCCTGAAAGATACCGACTTTCAGAGGACGCGCTTCACCTTCAGCGCTGAAGCACTGCGGGAAACGCTCGGCCAGAAATGCGATAACTTCTTTACTGCTATTCAACTTAGGTTGATTTTCCATGAAATTTCCTGATTACAACGGACGTTGCCAACAAGCGCAGGCATGAACAGGCGACATTATAATGACGCTATCAGTAAATGCTACGTTATCCGTTGATTATCCTGCGACGCTCGCAAAGAATTTATGATAATCGGTCTCTGCCAGAACATTTTCCAGGTTTGCGGCCAGCGCGCGCAGCCCCTGCTCATCCTCGGCAGTAAAGCGGCTGAAGACCGTGCTGTCGATATCCAGAACGCCAATAATCTGATTTTTAACCACCAGCGGCAGTACGATTTCAGAATTGCTGCTGGCATCGCAGGCAATGTGGCCGTCAAACGCATGAACATCTTCGACACGCTGAACCTGACGGGTCGCCACTGCGGTACCGCACACGCCACGACCTACCGGGATGCGTACGCAGGCGAGTTTACCCTGGAAAGGCCCCAGCACCAGCGTGTCACCTTCCAGCAGATAAAAGCCCGCCCAGTTCACGTCAGAAAGGCGTTCGAACAGTAACGCACTGGTATTTGCCAGAGTGGCTAAGAAACTGGTTTCCCCTGCCATTAATGCCTTAAAATCGCGATTCAGATCCGCGTAGAATTCTGTTTTGTTCATTATTCAACCACTTAGTTATCTTACATAGTTACCGCATAGCCTATTAAAATAAGCATTAAATGCGCTCATGCTCAAGATGAATCCGTTCATGAGTTATTATAACTTTCAACAATACTAATCTGTGTGCGACTGATGGCCCTAAAAACACCCCAAATTACGCCGACACGAAAGATCGTTGTCCGTACGGTAAGCCAGGCTCTGCCCCGTGCACATTATCAGCGTTGTCCCCAGTGCGATACGCTTTTTATGTTGCCGAAGATGAAATCGCACCAAAGTGCTTTTTGTCCTTGCTGCGATGCCAAAATTCGCGATGGCCGGGACTGGTCATTGACGCGCCTGGCAGCAATGGCGGTCACCATGCTGCTGCTGATGCCCTTCGCCTGGACCGAGCCGCTGTTAAAGCTCTACCTGCTTGGCGTGCGTATTGACGCTAACGTGTTGCAGGGGATCTGGCAGATGACGCGCCAGGGCGATCCGCTTACGGCCGCCATGGTGCTGTTCTGCGTCGTCGGCGCGCCGTTGGTGCTGGTCGCGGCAATTGCCTACCTGTGGTTTGGCAACATTCTGGGGATGAACCTGCGCCCTGTCCTGCTCATGCTGGAAAAGCTCAAGGAGTGGGTGATGCTGGACATCTATCTGGTAGGCATTGGCGTGGCCTCCATCAAGGTGCAGGATTATGCGTTTTTACAACCCGGCATCGGCCTTTTCGCGTTTATTTCACTGGTCCTGCTGAGTATTTTGACCCTGATTCATCTCAATGTTGAACAGCTTTGGGAGCGATTTTACCCGCAGCGCCCCGCGACCCGGCCTGATGAAAACCTGCGCGTCTGCCTGGGCTGCCATTACACCGGTTTTCCGGATAAACGCGGGAGGTGCCCACGCTGCCACATTCCGTTAAGATTGCGACGCAACTACAGCCTGCAAAAGTGCTGGGCGGCGCTAATCGCCTCCCTGGTATTTTTATTCCCGGCCAACATGCTGCCGATCTCCGTAATTTATGTGAACGGCGCCCGTCAGGAAGATACTATCCTTTCGGGGATTATCTCTCTGGCGCACAGTAACGTGGGGGTCGCCGCCATTGTTTTCATCGCCAGTATTCTGGTGCCCTTTACCAAAGTGGTGGTGATGTTTACGCTGCTTATTAGCATTCACTTTAAATGCGAACAAGGACTACGCACCCGCATCCTGCTTCTGCGATTTGTGACCTGGATTGGTCGCTGGTCGATGTTGGATCTGTTCGTGATTTCGCTGATGATGTCGCTCATCAATCGCGATCAGTTACTTGCTTTTACCATGGGACCCGCAGCTTTTTATTTCGGCTCTGCGGTGATATTGACTATTCTTGCAGTGGAATGGCTGGACAGCCGCTTACTTTGGGACGCACATGAGTCAGGAAACGCCCGCTTCGCCGACTGAAGCGAGAATTAAAACAAAACGCCGCATTTCGCCATTCTGGTTGCTGCCTGTCATCGCGCTGATGATCGCAGGCTGGCTTATCTGGACGAGCTATGAAGATCGCGGAAGTACCATCACGATTGATTTCCAGTCTGCGGACGGCATTGTCGCCGGACGTACCCCCGTTCGCTTCCAGGGGGTGGAAGTGGGTACCGTGCAGGATATTTCCCTTGGCAAAGGGCTGAACAAAATCCAGGTCCGGGCGAGCATTAAGTCTGATATGCAGGATGCCCTGCGTGCCGAAACGCAGTTCTGGCTGGTCACGCCTAAAGCCTCCCTGGCCGGCGTTTCCGGGCTGGATGCGCTTGTGGGCGGTAACTATATCGGCATGATGCCCGGCAAAGGTGAGCCACAGGATCACTTTGTTGCGCTGGATACCCAGCCGAAATATCGGCTGAATAACGGCGATTTGATGATCCATCTCCGCGCGCCGGATTTGGGCTCGCTGAACAGTGGTTCTCTGGTCTATTTCCGCAAAATTCCGGTAGGCCGCGTTTACGACTACGCCATTAACCCGAACAAAGATGGCGTGACCATTGATGTACTCATCGAGCGCCGTTTTACCAACCTGGTGAAAAAAGGCAGCCGCTTCTGGAACGTCTCAGGCGTCGATGCCGACCTGAGCTTAAGCGGTGCGAAAGTGAAGCTTGAGAGCCTGGCGGCGCTGGTGAATGGCGCTATCGCCTTCGACTCACCTGCTAACTCCAGCCCTGCCGCCGCAGAAGATACCTTTGGCCTGTACGCCGACCTGGCGCACAGCCAGCGCGGTGTCATCGTCAAGCTGACCCTGCCGGATGCCAAAGGCCTGAAAGCCGGTTCGACCCCGCTGATGTACCAGGGTTTAGAGGTCGGGCAACTGACAAAATTAACCCTCAATGCGGGCGGCTCCGTTACCGGCGAAATGACGGTGGATCCGAGTGTGGTGGATCTCCTGCGGGAAAAAACGCGCATTGAACTGCGTAATCCGAAGCTCTCCCTCAGCGACGCCAGCATCAGTTCTCTGCTGACGGGAAGCACCTTTGAGCTGATCCCCGGCGAAGGTGCGCCGAACAAAAACTTTGTTATCGCGCCGGCGGATAAAGCCCTGCTGCAAAAACCGGGCGTGTTGACGGTTACGCTGAATGCGCCGGAAAGCTACGGTATTGAAGCCGGGCAACCGCTGATCCTGCACGGTGTGCAGGTGGGCCAGGTCCTCGAACGTAAGCTGTCGGAAAAAGGGGTCTCCTTCTCCGCCGCCATCGATCCGCAGTACGGCAACCTGGTCCACGGCGACAGTAAATTTGTGGTTAACAGTCGGGTCGACGTGAAGGTGGGTCTGGACGGGGTTGAGTTCCTCGGCGCCAGCGCCAGTGAGTGGGTTAACGGCGGGATCCGCATTCTGCCGGGCAGCAAAGGTGCGCTGCGCGAAAGCTATCCGCTGTTCGCCAATCTGGACAAAGCCATTGAAAATAGCCTCGGCGACCTGCCAACCACCACGCTGACCTTAAGCGCTGAAACGCTGCCGGATGTCCAGGCAGGCTCCGTCGTGCTTTACCGTAAGTTTGAGGTGGGGGAAGTGATCACCGTTCGTCCTCGTGCGGACGCGTTTGATATCGAACTGCATATCAAGCCGGAGTACCGCAAGCTGCTCACGCCAAACAGCGTGTTCTGGGCTGAGGGTGGCGCGAAAGTGCAGCTCAACGGCAGCGGGCTGACCGTACAGGCATCGCCTCTCTCCCGTGCCCTGCGCGGTGCGATCAGCTTCGATAACCTGAGCGGCGCCGGCGGCAACATGCGTAAAGGTGACAAGCGGATCCTCTTCCCGTCCGAAACCGCGGCGCGCGCGGTCGGGGGGCAAATTACCCTGCACACCTTTGATGCCGGTAAACTGGCTGAAGGCATGCCCATCCGCTATCTCGGCATTGATATCGGGCAGGTCCAGAAGCTGACGCTGATCACCGCACGCAACGAAGTGCAGGCGACCGCCGTGCTTTATCCGGAATATGTGCAGACGTTTGCCCGGGCAGGCTCGCGCTTCTCGGTGGTTACGCCGCAAATTTCTGCCGCAGGGGTTGAGCATCTCGACACCATACTTCAGCCGTACATTAACGTTGAACCGGGTCGCGGCAACGCGCGTCGTGAATTTGAGTTGCAGGAGGCCACCATCACCGACTCCCGTTATCTGGACGGTTTGAGCATTGTGGTTGAAGTGCCGGAAGCCGGTTCGCTGGGCATCGGTACGCCGGTCCTGTTCCGCGGCATTGAAGTAGGGACAGTAACAAGCCTGACGCTGGGTAATCTGTCCGATCGCGTGATGGTCGGCCTGCGCATCAGCCAGCGTTATCAGCATCTGGTGCGCAACAACTCGGTGTTCTGGCTCGCTTCAGGCTACTCGCTGGACTTCGGCCTGACCGGTGGCGTGGTCAAAACGGGGACCTTTAATCAGTTCATTCGCGGCGGCATTGCCTTCGCGACGCCGCCTGGCACGCCTCTGGCGCCTAAGGCGCAGGCAGGTAAACACTTCCTGCTGCTGGAAAGTGAACCGAAAGAGTGGCGCGAATGGGGAACGGCGCTGCCGCGTTAATCTCGCAGGCTCCGGTGTCAACGCGCCGGAGCCTTTATGTTACACTGCGCACCTGAATGTTTCCCTGTGGTGTGCCCGTGGCTCAAAACTCCGTATTTCTTCCCGAACAATTCCTCGCACAGATGCGCGAGGCGCTTCCAGCTCATCTCTCTTTCGACGATTTCGTTGCCGCATGCCAGCGCCCTTTGCGCCGGAGTATTCGCGTCAATACGCTGAAAATCAGCGTCGGGGCGTTTCTGGATCTCGTCTCCCCCTACGGCTGGCAATTAACGCCGGTGCCGTGGTGTGAAGAGGGGTTCTGGATCGAACGGGATGACGAGGAGAGCCTGCCGCTCGGCAGCACCGCCGAGCATCTGAGCGGGCTGTTTTATATTCAGGAAGCCAGCTCCATGCTGCCGGTTGCTGCGCTGTTTGCCGACGGGAACCAGCCTGAGCGGGTTATGGATGTCGCGGCGGCGCCGGGCTCTAAAACCACGCAGATTGCCGCCCGGATGAACAACCGCGGCGCGATCCTCGCCAACGAATTTTCCGCCAGCCGCGTTAAAGTCCTGCATGCCAATATCAGCCGCTGCGGGATCCACAACGTCGCGTTAACGCACTTCGATGGTCGCGTGTTTGGCGCTGCCCTGCCGGAAGCCTTTGATGCCATCCTGCTCGACGCGCCCTGCTCCGGCGAAGGCGTGGTGCGTAAAGATCCTGATGCGTTAAAAAACTGGTCCGTTGAAAGCAACCTGGAGATCGCCGCCACGCAGCGCGAACTGATCGACAGCGCGTTTCATGCCCTGCGCCCAGGCGGGACGCTGGTTTACTCTACCTGCACGCTGAATCGCGATGAAAACGAGGACGTCTGCCTGTGGCTCAAGCAACGCTATGCGGATGCCGTCGAGTTTCTGCCGCTGGACACCCTCTTCGACTCGGCCAGTCATGCGGCCACCCCTGAAGGCTTCCTGCATGTCTTCCCGCAGATTTACGATTGCGAAGGCTTCTTTGTTGCCCGTCTGCGTAAAACCCGCGCCGTCGATCCCTTGCCTGCCCCTAAGTTTAAGGTCGGCAACTTCCCGTTCACGCCGGTCAAAGGCCGTGAGGCGGCACAGGCGCAAGCGGCTGCGAGCAAAGTCGGCCTGCACTGGGATGAGAGCCTGCGCCTCTGGATGCGTGACAAAGAGCTGTGGCTGTTCCCGGTCAACATCGAACCGCTGATTGGTAAGGTGCGTTTCTCCCGCCTCGGTATTCGCCTGGCGGAGATCCACAACAAAGGCTATCGCTGGCAGCACGAAGCGGTCATTGCGCTGGCCGGCAGTGAGAACACCTTTGCCCTGACGCATCAGGAAGCGGAAGAGTGGTATCGCGGTCGTGACGTTTACCCGGAAGACGGCCCCTCACAGGATGAAGTCATCGTGACGTATCAGGGCTATCCGCTGGGGCTGGCGAAAAAAGTCGGCTCGCGGCTGAAAAACAGCTATCCGCGCGAACTGGTACGCGATGGCCGCCTGTTTACCGGTAACAACCGCAGCGCCTGAAAAAAAGCGCATTTTTTTACTGGCGATTTCGCTCTCCTTGTCTAGGATCAAAAATGGGTGACTGCACTGGTCATACCAGATTTTGGGCAACAAACCGGAGAGCATTATGACGAAAACCAGCGTACGCATTGGCGCTTTTGAAATCGACGACGCTGAATTGCGCGGCGAATCACAAGGCGAACGAACGTTAAGTATTCCCTGCAAATCCGATCCGGATTTGTGCATGCAGCTGGACGCCTGGGATGCAGATACCAGCGTCCCGGCGATCCTTGATGGGGAACATTCCGTTCTGTACCGTGAGCATTACGACAGTAAAACCGATGCCTGGGTCTTGCGTCTTGCCTGACCCAAAGAGAACCCGCCCGAAGGCGGGTTATTTATTACTGAAGCTGCGCCAGCGTCAGAAAGCCCCCGAATACTGCCCCCGTATCAATGTAGTGCAGATTGTTAAAATCGTAGCGTTTGTCCACAGGCGTATGTCCAAACCAGAAGTGATCCGCGCCGCTAATGCCCTGCCCTTTGCCCACCATAAAGCCCATTAGCCGGTCGCGATCCCACAGCACGCGCTGGGCATCCACCGGCTTATGCCAGCCATATTCGGCGGAGGGATAATCCGCATGAGCAATCACGTTCAGACCGTTTTTGCAGGTTATTTCAATAATGTGCGGTAAGTCCCGACACGCATCGAGTAAACCCTTCGCCTGTTTTTGTTGAGCGTCCTTAAGCCCGGTAAACCAGTTACCGCCATTTATCGACCAGAGACTAAAATCATTATTTTCAAGCGCATCTAACGCCATTTGCTCGTGATTGCCGCGTACCGCATAAAACCAGTTTTCCTGCATCAGCTGTAAACATTTTACGCTGTCAGGCCCGCGATCGATAATATCCCCCACCGAGATCAGCAGATCCGTATCAGGATTAAAATGCCGTCGTTTCAGCTCATCCATAAGCCACTGATAGCAACCATGAATATCGCTGACAACCCAGACATGACGCCAGTGTTCTCCCTCTATTTTCTGATACATAACGCCTCCTGTAAGAAGTATAGCTGCCACAGAAAATGTCATGAGCTGGCGTTGGATTTTGCGAATCCAAACAAACCATAAACCAGCCGGAAATAAAGATCGCTGCGCTATTAATCCCTTATTCCCTGGCCTTTAAAATAGAGCGGAATAAAAAGAGGGATTTTCACGTGTCAAACATACACCTGCAAAACGATGTTTTTTATCCGCATCGCACAAATATTATTTCTGAACTGGTGAGAGGAAAACGCGTTCCCGGCCCAATCTGGCACAAACGTGATTACCGGTTAAAGTTCCTACTGCGCTCGCTTTTATTCTGGTCCTCCACCCATCGCATGCTGGAGGCCCTGTCCGGGCGCGATGATTTCGACAGGCTGCTCACCTCTCAAATTACCTTGCCGAGCAAAACTCACCGCCAGTATCTCATGCGCGGCCTGAACTCAAACGATCGGGCCGATGCTATCATCAGCCACTATCAGTGGATTGATAGTCTGAAAAACATCGCCCTCGCCCACGCGCTGACCAGCCCGCAAGAGGTGCCGGTTGTCCGGTTCGAGGCAAAAAACGGCGAAATCTATACCGTCCACGCCTCGTCCGCAGGTAAGGCCGAACGCGAAGGCGAAAGCACGCTTTGGCTGCACGACAATGACAATACGCTGCTTGCCAGCCTGACGTTCTGTGTCGCACGCAGTAACGGCCGTACGGTGCTGGTGATCGGCGGCCTTCAGGGTCCACGTCGTCATGTTTCACGGGAGGTGATTAAGCAGGCTACCCGTGCCTGCCATGGGCTTTTCCCGAAACGCGTGCTGATGGAGGTGATCTTCCAGCTTGCCTCACGCTCGAACATTAGCGCGATTTTTGCCGTCAGCGATGAAGGCCATGTTTTCCGCGCGCTGCGCTACCGTCTGAGCAAAGGCCGTCATTTTCACGCCAGCTACGACGAGTTCTGGGAAGGCCTGAACGGAAAGAAACTCTCCCCCTTCTGCTGGCAGTTGCCGCTCCAGATGGAGCGTAAAGCACTGGAGGAGATTGCCAGCAAAAAACGCGCCGAATACCGTCGCCGCTTTGCGTTACTTGATGATATTGCGGCTTCCGTACATGCGCGCATTGATCCCGCAGCCGCCTCAGGCAAAAAACAAACAAAAATTTAACAAAACAGCCAAAAAGGACTGGACTTACGCCTGCCGGGTTGTGGTATGTTTGAGGCAGGCCCACAGGAAGTGAACCTTCTGCTGAGACGATAACCGGATTTTATCGTTTATTTTCAAGCAGATAAAAAGAGACCGAATACGATTCCTGTTTCCGCTTCAACCAGTCCTTTTTGAATTTATTCAAACACTTACATATCAGAAACCCGTTAAAAATGGGTTTCAATGCTTACCAATACATCCATTCAAGATCAAACCGTTGCCATCTTTTTCGAGTGGGCGACGAGTGAACTTCGGGATCGCTTCGATCCGAAATCTCCCCAACTTTGCGTAGCTCCTTCCAGTTTCGCAACTTGCCGCTTTACGCCTTCCCATACCATCAGCATAATCACCACCGATCCGATTGTAAGATTTATCAGGTGCGCACCTCTTTTATCGGACAACAAGCAAATCTGAAAATCTCGTAGTGTATCGAGGCGACAGCATTTCACGCTTCATCTGCCACTGCTGCTGTATTCCCTGTCCGGCAAAATAGAGCGTGCCCTTTCCATCCTTTGCGTTAAGTTGATCCAGCACTTCCATCAGTTTTTCACTTCCGGCACGCGGAGCGCTGTCGTCGAACAGGTTGAGTTGGGCCACACCCTGGCTGAAGAAGTCGCCCAGCATGACACCCGCTTTCTGGTACCGGTGACCGTCCTTCCATATTTTGTCCAGACACTTTACCGCGGCGTTGATGATGTCTCTGCTGTCCTGAGTTGGCGTGAGCAGTCTTACCGATGCGCTGTTTCCGTAATACTGCTCATTAAGGGCAAAAGGTGATGTCTTGACGAAAGCGGAGATAAAACGGCAGTACTGATGCTCACCACGTAGCTTTTCAGCTCCACGGGCCGCATAACTGCATATAGCCTGCCTCATCTGCTCATAGTCTGTAATGCGTTCGCCAAACGATCGGCTGCATACAATTTCCTGCTTTACCGGGGCGAACTCCTCCAGATCCAGGCATGGCTCGCCGCGCAGCTCGCGGACGGTTCTCTCCAGCACAACGTTAAAGTGTTTTCGGATAATCCACGAACTCTGCTCTGAAAGGTCCAGTGCGGTTTTGATGCCCATAGCGTTCAGCTTCTTGCTGATGCGACGACCAACGCCCCAGACATCCTCCACAGGAACAAGCGCCAGTAACCTTCGCTGCCGGTCGACGTTTGAGAGATCGACCACCCCGCCCGTCTGCCGCTGCCATTTTTTAGCAGCATGGTTAGCCAGCTTAGCCAGCGTCTTGGTCTGGGCTATGCCGACGCCGACTGTGAGATGTGTCCGCTGTAAAATAGTCGCGCGGATCTCTTTCCCGAACTCAGTCAGGTCACGGCAATTCCTTACGCCGGTAAGGTCGCAAAAGGCTTCGTCTATGCTGTAAATTTCCACGCGCGGGCTCATTTCTTCCAGCGTGGTCATTACCCGGCTGGACATATCTGCATAGAGCTCGTAGTTGCTACTGAAGCAAACAACACCAGCGCGCCGGAACAATTCCTTCTGCTTGAAGAACGGCTCACCCATCGCTATCCCGACTGCCTTTGCTTCTGCGCTACGCGCTATTACGCAGCCGTCATTATTCGAAAGAACAACCACCGGCCGACCACGCAGGTCTGGTCTGAATACTGTTTCACAGCTGGCATAAAATGAGTTCACATCGACCAGGGCAAACATCACATCACCGGGTTGTCGTCTGAGAACGCCGCAGCGCCATTGATAAAAAAGGTCACCACTCCCATGACATCGACTTCATCTAAAGCATCCCCTTCTATGCATTCACCGTCTTCGGTGATGAGCGAACCGCCCATAACGACCGCGAATTGTAGTTGGCCGAACGCATGCACCAGCACGCGCGTTCCGTTGGCGGGCGGCAGATCGGGCTGAAAAAGCGCGTAACCACCTGACATTTCGACCAGACATGAATAGCGGTTAACCCCACATAACCGTTTAAGCCTGTATCGCTGAGCGTTTGCCTCCATGGCCCTCCCCCAAAACAACTGTATTTATATACAGTATCGTCAAATATGAGAGTCGATCAAGTTGCACAGTGATGCTAAACTTCAGACCTTTCCGAATTGACTGATTTTTATAATGTTAAAGCTCTTTGCTAAGTACACATCGATCGGCGTCATAAACACGCTCATTCACTGGGTTGTGTTCGCTATTTGCATATACGCGTTTCACACAGGTCAGGCTCTTGGCAACTTCGCCGGGTTCGTCGTGGCGGTGTCATTCAGCTTCTTTGCAAACGCCAGGTTCACGTTTAAGTCTTCGACAACCACGATGCGCTACATGCTGTATGTAGGGTTTATGGGATCCTTGAGCGCAACTGTTGGTTGGGCTGCCGATAAGTCCGGTATGGCTCCAATTGTGACTCTCATTCTCTTCTCCGCAATCAGTCTGGTGTGCGGTTTTATTTATTCAAAGTTCATTGTCTTTAGGGATGCGAAATGAAAATTTCTCTGGTCGTTCCCGTCTTCAACGAAGAAGACGCGATACCTATTTTTTATAAAACGGTTCGGGAATTTGAAGGGCTTCAGCAACATGAAGTAGAGATAGTCTTCATCAATGACGGCAGTAAAGACGCGACAGAATCAATTATCAACGCGCTTGCTGTTGCCGATCCACTTGTTGTTCCACTGTCATTCACTCGTAACTTTGGGAAAGAACCAGCTCTGTTCGCCGGTCTCGACCATGCGACAGGTGAAGCGATTATCCCGATTGACGTAGACTTGCAGGATCCTATCGAAGTCATTCCGCACCTGATCGAGAAGTGGCAGGCCGGGGCAGATATGGTTCTTGCCAAGCGCTCTGACCGCTCCACTGATGGCAGGCTGAAGCGCAAGACCGCTGAATGGTTCTATAAGTTGCACAACAAAATCAGTAACCCGCAGATCGAGGAAAACGTTGGTGACTTCCGCCTGATGTCTCGCGAGGTGGTCGAAAACATCAAACTCATGCCTGAACGCAACCTGTTCATGAAGGGTGTTTTGAGCTGGGTGGGCGGCCGCACTGATGTCGTGGAATATGCCCGCGCAGAACGCGTTGCCGGCAGCACAAAATTCAACGGCTGGAAGTTGTGGAACCTTGCCCTTGAAGGGATCACCAGTTTCTCTACATTCCCTCTTCGTATGTGGACTTACATCGGCTTGTTCGTGGCCGGTGCAGCTTTCCTCTACGGTGCGTGGATGATTATTGACACGCTTGCATTCGGTAATGCTGTCAGAGGCTATCCTTCTCTACTGGTTTCCATTCTTTTCCTGGGCGGCATTCAATTAATCGGGATTGGAGTCCTTGGAGAATATATAGGAAGGATTTACGTAGAAGTTAAGAATAGGCCAAGATATGTTTTGAAGGGAAGAAAATGAGCGTATTTTGTTTGAAAGGTCGCGAAAAGGAGATTTCCTTTAACGTTATCTCATCAGTGATTTACATATTGCCGCTTCTATTTGCATCCCTATTTTACAGGGATGATTTAGGACGTGCGATATGGGGCGGCGGCTGGGACCATGACGGCAGGTACATCACCACGTGGATTATGGAAGCGTTGTCAACTGGAAAACCAATTACTGATATATTCCCATATGGGACGATAGCCTCTGCTATATTTTTTGGTATTTCAGGGTTGATTATCACAAACATTTTAGGAATAGAAAAATCATCAACCTATAAAATAAGCTCGTTGTATGTGGTAACATACCCGTTCATCATTGAAAATTTAGCATATAGATATGATGCACTTAGCATGGGTTTATCTTTCCTTGCATGCTGCATTCCTTTTTTGATGCGAGAAAGAAGCTACACATTTATTTTTGCTTCTGTAGCATGTATTTATTTCTCTCTACTGACATACCAATCAAGTTTGTTCGTTTATATTTTGATTTGCATGGCGCTATGTGCAAAATCAATAATTGACGAAAATAAAGTGCCTTTTAAGCACATAATTGCGTGTATAATTTCAGTAGTTTTAGCGATGGTATTGGCGAAAATTACATGGCATTTAAAAGACGCAAATTTCCACGGAAGAGATGCCTTGTTTGTGTCTACACAATATCCAATTCAAGCTCTTGAGGTGAATTTCAGATCTTTTTACGACCTTCTAACAAGAGTTTATGGCCACTCTTATTTGAAATTAATATTTCCAATCATATTGTCTGCGGTATGTTTTATAATCTTTGGGGCAATAAACTTAATTTGCAACAAACACTATAAAAGACTTTCCTTGGCTATTTTGCTGATTCCAATATTTGGGTTAATGGTTCTTCTATCTCCAGGTCTAAACCTCTTCCTGGCCAAGCCGTTCTGGACCGCAAGAACCATGATGTGCCTGGTGGTAATTTTCTATCTAGTGATAATGTTAGCTGATAGATTGCTTTCCAGGCATCACAATATTAAAAAGATAATTTTTTCTTTACCTTTAATTTACTCATTTGCATTGATGTCTGCATTCTGCCAGTCTCAACAGTCAAATAATAATTTTTATGACAAGGTGGAATCTATAGTTTACCAATACACATCAGTGATTGATAAAGCGTCTGTAGTTATAGTTGGGAAGCCTGAACTACCAACTCAAACAAAAGCTTTATTTGATAAGTTCCCTATACTGACGGCTCTTTCCCCTCTGTATTACAATGGTCAGTGGGTTTGGGGGCCGGTGTTTATGATGAAATCTGGAATTGCTACAGATACCACAGTCAAATATGGAGATAAATGGAATTCAATCATATCAAAAGGTTGCTCCTATAATGTTGTATATCGCAACTCATTAATGAAATTATATCAACAGGATAAACAATTCATCTTAAGCTTTGATAAAAACTACTGCGGTTAATAATGGTGGCCTTTGGCCACCATTCATTTATAGGTTTCCGGCCGATTGCCATGTTCCAGGAGTACCAGCGGTGACGCACACCCATTCCTTAGGGCTTCCAACAGCAGGTGCTGAATTTATGCACCTTGAACCCCTGGGCCAGGTTAAAGTTGTTGGCGCCGCTGTATCGTATAAAACTGGCAATGCAGTTCCTTGCTTAACTAAGCTTCCGAGCCATGCAGGAACGGTCGCAACGTCCCACCTACAGCCTGAGCTATAAAATGCGCCAACACCATCTCCGTACATTCTGATTGCGTCTCCAGTTGTGTTAGTGCTATGACACGCAGTCAGAATTAAAGGCTCATTTGTCCAAGACACGTTTCGATAGAACCCATTAAAACGGCAATCATTAAGTCTTGTTGCAGATGTAACTGTTAATGCAATATCGGTAGTTCCAGCCCCAGTGTGGTTAAATGAGCACGCCTCAAAAGTCAGATAGCCAACAGTTGACCCAGTGCCTGTCCCCGTGATGACTAATGAAGAGTTAATAGTGCAATTTCTCACAGTGGTATTGTTTGCTGTGTTACCAAATGCTGAGGTTACATTTGTTATGCTAGTATTTTCGAATGTTATGTTGTCCCCATTACTAAACGATACTGCGGCAGCATCATAGATGTCACCGTACTTTGTAATGCTTCCTCCATTCCAGTGGCATCTGGTTCCTTGGAGCGCAACCATGTAACTCCCTGAATTTGATTGGTTCCACCGGTGAACATGGCAGTTGCTTAATTCGATATTGAGCAGATTTCCTGCATCATTGTAAATGTATATATCAATCTTTCCATTATCACCAGAAATGTGATCGAATATATGAATATATCTAGTTACTGCATCATCACCAGTTTGTGAATAAACTCGGATTCCATATTCACTGTTACCAAACGTTTGATTTCCTCTGAATGTAGTTCCTGTGCTCTTCCATCCCAGGCAGCCTCTACCACCGTTAAATATTTCAGTTTCGCTTAAATATCCGTTGTAATTGCCAATTGAGTTTATTATTTCATTGAAATTACCATACCGATCTTCTAATCCATTTCCCCAGTTGTTTTCAGATATGCAGTTGATGATTGAACATCTTGTGCCATTAATCATCTGAATCCCAGCACCAGGTGCTCTTCGAACTATTGCTCCACTTACTTTGCTATATGACGCATCAGCTATAATAATAGCTGCTGCTATTGAGTTAGTTCTTGTGCCAGTGCCAACGAATACCCCTCCAGTAGAGGATGAATTACTCCCTCGTATGGCAAACATATAGTTAGCAAGTGATGTGCCTTGGATTAATCTTGATA
Organism: Enterobacter sp. Res13-Sevr-PEC09-46; assembly: GCF_015672585.1. Classification (NCBI taxonomy): domain Bacteria; kingdom Pseudomonadati; phylum Pseudomonadota; class Gammaproteobacteria; order Enterobacterales; family Enterobacteriaceae; genus Enterobacter; species Enterobacter sp. Res13-Sevr-PEC09-46. The sequence goes on from NZ_JADABR010000020.1 coordinate 569,446, forward strand.
CCCCAAAATCTACACTCCTATCAGATTGAAGTGTAATTGTCGCATCCAAAAGATAATCACCTCCAGTAAACTGCATTCTTTTTGAGGCGGCAAACATAGCGTTAATTGCTGATGAGCAAGGTGTAACGCCATCAGGCACAGCCCCAGCCATTAATGGATTCACGATGTCGGCATTAACTCGAATCCACGCGGCCCCACCAGTAGTTTTAAACACGGTGACGCCATTGTCTGTGTAAGAGCTACCATCAAGCACGGCGCGTAACTGACCACCACCGTATCCTGTACCTGCTGTGTATTCGCGAAGGAGGATTCTCTGGCTGGCTGTTGTCGGTTCGGTATTGCGTAATGTAGTTACATCTGGCACCTGACCTACAAGACCAAATCCGGATATGGACGCTAATTGAGCTCTCAGTGATGCGTCGCCAACAGACAGCCATTTGCCTATACCAACCCCACCAGTGCTTTCCGGAGTTGAGCCCTCTGGCACCATTTTTGGCAATGGACCATCCCAGCGATAATACTCTCCAGTTGCATCGAGGCGCAGAACTTGATTTGGAAGTGTGATGGTATTTCCGTCTTCAAAGCTGTCCAGAGTAATATACCCGAACTGGGAGATGGCCTGCTGTGCCAGCCAGCGCAGGCCCTCGATCGTATAATGCTTATTGCCGAAACGGTCAGTGTAAGTCCATCCCATCGAGGTAACGAACTCGTCAATTTTCCCGGCGTTGTATTTCAGGTCAATCGGTGATTCGCTCGGGACCGGTTTTTGAGTAGGTGTGGTAGCCATATTGATTCCATAAAAAAACCCGGCGCGGTGGCCGGGTATGGTTGGTCGGGGACGGTTCTTATTGGTAGATGGCGTCGCTGTATTCTGCGACGGTCAGAGATACCGTGTTATCTGTGTTAGGTTTGATGCTGTTGACCGTCCATAGCTGACTGTCCAGTTCCTCAACGGTCGCGATGAGGTAGCGGGACGGGAGCTGCACAGTGTCTCCGTTCCAGATATTGAGCTGAATGTTGGGGATAGCCGCGGTGAATCCGTACTTCGTGTCGCCACGCGCAGCCGCTGGATAGCGCAGTGTCGGGTTACCCAGGCTGTCTGTCACCAGCACATACATCGAACCGGTAAACGTGATCGGCTCGCTGGTATCAAAGTTATTACCGGCGCGCCCGGTGATGTAACCCTGTTGCTGGTTGCTGTCGTAGATGTCGGGCATCTGAATAACGCTGCCGACCTGGATAATGCCGTCTTCGAACACTTTGGCGTTCATCTTCACGCGCGAGTAGATTAGGCGCTTGGTTTCGCGTAATGCGCGCTCCCGGGCCTGATACTCATTACGAAAGCCGACTATCTCCAGCTTGTTCGGATTTTCCGCTTCCTGTTCGACGATGGCGCCGTTCAGCACGCGGTAGTTGATGTACGTCTTATTGTTCGTGGTCGGGTGGACGTAGGACACCTGTACGCCGTCGTAGCCGCCAGGAAGCGTGGCCTCGTACGTCATTTTGTACTCGTCCGTCTTCATGTTGGCCCGGTTGAATACGGCCGCCGGGTAATCAACTTTCTGATCACGGGTAAACGTCAGCACGCCATCATCCCAGTAAGCAACAACACTGGCGGCATTGCAGATAGCCTGCACACGGTCGCCCAGAGAGTCGTTCTCGTCGTCAAACGTGTAGTCGAAGTAGCCCAGTCGCTCATCAGGCAGGCTTGTAGGCATCCCAGACCTGATCGTCGGTCAGCCCCTCGGTTTTAACGCCTGCGGCATTGAGCGCGGCGATCATCTTCTCTTTCATCGGGTTTGTTTCTCCGTTGGTTTTGACTTCGTACTCAGTTGGTTTGCGCACGACTTCTACTGGATCGCCGACAAGCGTTACGACCTTGTCAGAGATGAGGTACTTCTGGTCGAAGAGCTTCGGCTTGACGTTCTCGCCATCCTCTTCATAAACGAAATGGTCAGGCCAGACGCTGACGACGTAGCGCCACTTTTTGTCGTCCTGCTTGATGGACATGCGCAGCGCCTGGTAGATGTCGTCGAAGGACATCTCTGACGCGTTGCTGATAAAGAACTTCACTTTGTTCCACCAGCCGTCTTTCATGCTGTTGGCGGCATCGGTGAGGCTCGTCACTTCAACATCAGCCTCTTGCCCGTCAGCGTTGACGAACATGCCGACGCCTTCATCTGGCGTGCCAGCGCCTGGCTCGTCGAGCAGGATCGCGATGTGGTCGAACTGCATGTTGTGAGCGACCCACGAGTACTTCTTCTGCTTCGACTCACCTGCCTTTTGCTCCTTGTTCAGCAGCAGACCGGTAGAGACATGAATCGGGTCGGCGTTATTGCCGGAAATCATGTCATCCAGGCGCTGAATAAGACGCTTACCGTCAGGCTTGGTATCTGCCACAGCCTTATTTACGTAAACGTCCATCACGACCTTATCGTTGGCCTTGCTGACGTTCTGAGCCCATGCCCCGGCGTAATAGTCGTTGACTGCCTGCGGATCGTTTGCGCTGACGTATTTGCCGTTCACCATCGGGTGCCTGATGTAGACAATGCGCGTTTCGCCCTTTTGAGCCAGTTCGTTCTTTGCATTCTGGGTAGCCTGTGAGATGTCACGGATAAGGTTCATCGTGGTGATCACGTTGTTGGTGATCGCTTCCGATGTGTCTGCCCTGACCGTCGCCTTGTCGCGCTGGTCCTTGTAGGTGATGGCGTTGTCGCGGTAATGGTTAATCATCCAGGCCATGGAAACCAGCAGACAGATAACGAAAGCCCAGATGATTGCTGTTAACCGGCTCATTTAACACCTTCCAGGCAGAGCGCCTTTTCTTTCCCTGCTCGAGTTACCAGACCAGGCAGAACCTTGCCGCCTCCCCATACCCAGCGAGGGAACTGGTTGCATGCCGCCGTGATGTCTCCACTTCTGAGAAGAGAGAACATCGTGGAGGTGCGCATGTTCCCACAGCCAGCACGAAACGTTACCGATACAGCTGCTGAGAAAGTATCGTCAGATAGCTTTCTGCCATTCCCGTAACGGTTAACGCAGGACTCAGCATCAAGGATGTTGCGCTCCCATTCGGCTGCGATCTGCTGGTCAGACTTAACGGTGCCAAGCTTCACGCCATGCGTGTTCCCCATACCGTCAGTCAGCACACCGGCCGGGCAGACATATGGATCTCGTCGGCAAGATTCAGCGTTGCCGATTAACTCCAGCCCGCGCTCGTTAGTCCGGACGTGTCCCGCATTCATCACAATAGCGATGATCGTTCCTACGGAGCAGACAATGCCCGCCGCGCCGCTTTTCTTACTCAGTTTCAACTGTGCCACCGGAAATTCTCCGCATTGCCTCCGTAACCACCTCGGCGGCAGCCGGACGATCGGAGTGAGGTTTTTTACCTACATCAGATAAGTAGTTTTCCAGCAGCTGGGTTCGTTTCCTTTCCTCAGCCATACGCTCACGCTCTTCTTTCCGTTTTGCGTAATAGGTTTTTATCGTGAAGAACGCCGATACCAGCGCGCCGATAATAAAAACGTAATCCTGTAGGCTAAGCAAAGAGAACAGACCCAAGGCCGCCGACCACCAGTACGGCAGATCGTGTCCATTTGTTGGGTTCATACGTTGCATTCCACACCTCCGGGTCCGGGGTGCTGTGTGGTAGTTGGGAAAAGGCCGTCAGACACGATAGCTACGTGGCATCTGGAATTGATTGTCTGCGGCCTGAATAAAAAACCCGGCGACAGGCCGGGAAGATGAGGGTAAGGCAATGTCGGCTCTCTGGCCGAAGGGTCCCAGGTAGTGGGTTCTGGTGCCGGGCAAAGGAATCGAACCTCTGACGCGCAGCTTACAAGGCTGCCGTTCTGCCACTGAACTAGACCGGCGAAATTAGTCAAGTAGATGAGCCATCTTGTTACTCTGCACTTCCTCCATCCATTTAATAAGCTCAGCTTTATCTCGCCCGCTTTTATAAAATCTCTTGGAGTTTATACAGATCGAGGCGTCAATTCGCCCAGATTTCCTGACAGTTAGGGAGCCGCAATTCGTGCGTAATTTAAGGTAGTCACGGCTACGATTTTCAGCCTGGAGCTTATAATCTGCAATCCTCAGGTTTTCTAAGGAATTGTTTTTAGTATTTCTATCAATGTGATCAATTGTCATGCCATCTGGGATTTCACCATTTGCTATGGCCCAGACAAGTCGATGCGCTTTATATTTCACGCCGTCTATTTTGACGTAGTAGTAACCGTGGTTATCAAGACTTCCAGCCCTGGCGCCTTTTTTTGCTCTGGTGCTAGCATCAACCTTCCACCTCAACCCACTTTCACTACTGCCATCAACTTCCAAAAACTGTCTAGCCTTTGCGATTGGTAAAGGGATTGTTTTTGAGCTCATGCGTTTTCCTTGCTTTGAAATGAACCTTTGCCGCAATGGAAATCAGCCCGTCGAGGCTCGCCAGCACTAACTGACTTCCTCAAAGGCTCATTTCAAAGGGTTTTGGATTCGACGTAGTTGAGAGCGCATTGCGGTGCGCTTGTGAAATTTGGAAATAAAAAAGCCCAAGGCTTTAACCTCGGGCTCTTAATTCTTTGTCGACCTACGAAGCTATGGCGACGATATCAGATTTACATGAAATATATGCGTATCAGTTCGGTTTTGCAAGACTTACATCTAAATTTGTCGCCTTTTGTTGTGAACGTGATCGCGTTACAGAGATAAGTGCAGCACTATCGAGTCGCTTAAAGCTGTTGCGCATTGCCAGCCAGTGAGGCAGATACGTTTCCGTCCAGGTCGATTTCGCTACGCCAGCCAGCTCCGCCAGCGCCTGATATTCGTATGTATCGCGACCTGCAAGCTCCGCTTTAACGTCCTGCGCCGCCAGCCAGATAAGTTTCTTCAGGCGGTCCATAGTCTTGCCGGCCACTTTCTTCGCGCCGAGCTGCTCCTGGAACTCTGCCCACGCCCACTGGGTGATAGCCACCTGGTGCTCAAAGCTAACATTCTCGCTGTAGTTCCACAGCAGCCAAGCTTTCTGGTGGTCCTCCAGCGACAGGACAGCGCGGCGCCATGAGGCGGTGCCGAACTCAACCGGGCTGACTAACGCGATAGACGATCCCTTGGCGCGGGACTGGCTGCCGCTCATCGGCGGCCCGTCCGGGCTGACCATGCGCTGCTTATCCTTGTCGAATACCTTTTTCCTGCCCCGGCTGCGCGCCGTCGCGGTGAATTGCGCGTTTTCGGCGAAGGCTACCAGTTGCCCTTTCGTCGCCCCGCTGAGGTCTGCGGTCGCCACAATAAGCTGCTGACGTACGTATTCCAGTTGCTGACTGTTCATGCGGCTTCCTTCTGTGGCTGGTTGGTTTTTGTCTGGCTGTGCTTTGCTACTGGGGGCATGCTGGCGCGCTTTACGCTTTCTGCCTGGTATCGGGCTATCTGGTCGTGAGTCATTCCCGTTCCTCCATCATCCAAAGAAACGGCCATGACACTAAACAGCAGGACGCCCATATGGCAGTGATGACCAACTTCTCTTTGAGCATGAAATTTAGGTTGTTCACACGGCGCCAGACTCTTGCTGCAACCAGGCCGGCGCAGAAGGCGTAAACAACCATAGCGGTAACGACTAAAGGGCTCATGCTGCCTCCTGCTGTTTTAGTGCGCGAAGGTCTGCTCTGGCCTTGGCACGGATGCCGTCCAGTTCTTCGCGGGTATATCGGTGGTTTTCGTTGTTGGATTCGAGGGCCAGTACGCGTTCTTCACCGATCAGTTCGACCAAGGCTGCACGATAGGCCTCGATATTCCCTGATTTATGAACGTTGCAGACTGGACACTGTAACCACAAATTATCTGGGTTGAAGCGCAGCTGAGGTGCAGCCGCTGTGGTGCGGTAATGTCCGGCATGCCATACAAACGCGCTCTTAGTGCCGCATGAGATGCAGCCATAACCTGCAGCAAGCAGCATTTCGCGACGCCAGTCGTTGAAGGCGCGCTGAGTCATCTGCACCCAGTGACGGATCGGCTTCAGCTCATTACGCCGCGCAGCGCGCCGTTGGCGACCTGCCTTCTCTTCGGTGCGCTGGCGCTGCGCTTCCTTCTGCTTAGCGGATTCACGGGCTTTTGCGGTCTGTTCTTTTCCGATCGCGCTGGCGCACTCGAAGGAGCAAACCACCTGCCCGTCGCGGACCGGGTGGAACCACTGGCGACAAGATTTATGGGCGCACTTGCGGCGCGGTAACTTAGCCATGCGCCCTCCTCGCCGCGAGACGCAGCCATTTCTGATCCACGAGGCGGGCGGTGTAGTCTTTCAGTGTCGGGATGTCGGACGGCTTAACCGCGGGCTTACGCTGGCGGCGCGCCGGAACGCGGAAGATTTCGTTGGTGATGACACGGGAAAGTGGTGTAGACATCAGACCTCCTGCTTATCGCGCAGCTGCTGGTATTCACAGCTCTGCGGGATGGTCAGGTGACACCCAATATTCATCGCCCAGGCTTCGACTTTGCACAGGAAGATGTACATCTCGCCGGTTTCCAGATCGGCGGTATGGCGGAGGGATTGGACGGTGGTGACCTCTCCGGACACGACGTCTACCCTGTCTTTGCTTTCATATCCGAGATAGGTGTGCTTCATCGCATCTTTGACCCACTCAGGCGTAGCGAAGGTCTTGCCGCGGGCGATGAGGTACTCACTTATTTCGGTGTACCACATGTGGCTGAGCGCATTTTGCGACAGGCTGCGCTTCTCGCGCCACGGCTTAACCTGCAGGCGGAAGCATTGCCCGGCATCCAGCAATGGCTGAATCTGCTGGCCGATGGCCGCGAAGTTACCGCGATGGAGTTTGATGCCGTCTACGGGCAGAGTCATACGGCCTCCTTAACGGAAACCGCTGAATGCAGAGAATCGCAGGTGCATTTCTGCATCTGTGACAGGGTGACGAGTTCAGATTGTGGTCGCATTTAAGTCCCCTTAAATGCGCAGAAGTCATCGAAGTTGTTCAGGCTCCGATGACATGATTATGACGGGTTGATGATGAAAAATCAAAGCTGCCCAGATGCCATAACAGTGATTTTTACTTCAAAAACCTTGTATACTTTCTCTCATCACATCATGAATTTTGGATCTCACATATGACTAACAAAGAAAACAAAAATACCTACATTAAAAAATTCAAGAAGGAACTTTCCAAATATATACAACCAACCGCTGGTGTAGACATTCAACTTTTTGACTCTAAAGATGGAGGCGGTGTAATTAAAGCCACGCTGAATAGAAGTGGAAATAGAAGAACATCTATTGCAGGTAATTTTACTAAATTAGGTGAAGCAATTAGCTCTAGTGGGCAGAGAGCATTCGGTGGTGATCTATCAAATATGAATTTTTATGGTACAAATACGATCTTCGATGGGGATACAATATTTTTAATTAAATCCCCTGATTCAGAGGAATGGTCATCACAAAAAGCTTCCAAGGACGTAGAGGGTATCGTATTTGGAGGAAAAAAATGATCAATATTACTACTAAGGACGGCACTCAAGTCAGTGGTGAAGTAAGAGACCTTGTTATCCTCCTTGAAACTGATGGGAAAACGGTTTCTGATTATTTACAACCCATACCACCCAAAAGAGACACACACTGGAGCATGATCCTTATTCCGGTCGTAGCCTATATACTACTTAATCTTGGTTATATTATTGCTCAACCACTTTTACCTGCACAATATTTAAAAACATCCACATCTATATTTCTGTTCATTTCCTTCTTATTGAGTGCCACAGTATCATATTTTGTTTTTCATAAGCATAAATCTGCCTCTCTATCTATATGCTGCTTAGTTTTCTTAGTGTTGATTGTAGGCGCCAATGTAGGATTTATTAGTTATAGCGACCTTACACAGAAAGCAACACAAAAATTAGATAGTTTATCAAAATAATTATACAGCCATGCATATCATGCGTGGCTGTATATTGACCTTCCATTTTATAATGGGTTTAAACCTATAGTAAATCTCAAATGCATTCTTTATCTTCTTCTATACCACATCACACCATCCCGTTCGACTTAATGCGGTTGTACTTCGCCTGAAGCAATTGGATCGGCGTCGGCCCGTGTTCGGCAGCTGGTGCAGTAATTGCCCGGCGTACCGGCGGAACTGGCTTACCATCGATGACGCGCTTCTCCCACATGTCCAGCAGATCACCCGCCTCTCGTGCCAGCTCACCATGTGTTAACTGCCGCTCTGTACTGCGGTGGCGCAGTTCAACGCATATGTGGTACATGACCGGCTGAGACCAGGGAAATTGCTCGCTAGAGGTGAACTCGAACGAGCGGTTACGCCAGTCCCAGTATTCGGCGATCACCTGGTCAACGTTGATTCCCAGCGCCCCGCCACTCTGCTTGCACCAGGCGACGAACTGCCCCGGCGATGGCAGGAATGGGCGCTCCTGGCGGCGGGCAATGCGCATGCCGGCATCGACCTGAGCCATGGTGTGGATCCCGTTCTCCTGGAACGCTAGTAGCCACTGGCGGCGGAACTCGTTCAGGTCGTCCTGGCTGCGGAAGTTCGCCATGCTGGCCGGGAACGCGGCGCGCAGCTCGTTGAACAGCTTGTTGAATACCTGCGCTACCTGCTCGACCGGCGCGCGCTCCTGGTACTGCTCTGGCAGGTTATGGGCCATGCGGCTCATCTGCTCGCGGTCATGGTTACGCATCTGCTCTGCAAGAGATTTCATCGAATCACCCCATAAGCCCAGTCAGTGTTGTTGAAGTCCAGATCCGGCTTAGCGGCGCGCTGCTCGGCACCAGCATTGCGCTGCATTGTCAGCTTGTCCCACTGCTTACGCAGGCTTTCCGGGCTCAGGATGTTGGTCTGCCAGAAGTGGTGTTTGCTTGCCCAGTCGTACAGCGCGCAGATGTCCTGGTGAGACCGGTTGTCTATCTGGCGCATCAGGCGAACGGTGTTAGACCAGGAGGTCATGTCCGGGGCTTTGCAGGTTGGGTTAATCAGCTTCACCCTGGAGGAAATCCACTTAGCGATCTCGAGGTCTTCAGCCGATCCCCACTTCGCACCGGATGGGGTGTAAACCGCAGCTTCTGGATGAGCTGATAAAAATTTCTTCAGACGTGCGTCAGAGGATTCGTCAGAATTCTCGGACGAAGATCTTTTAATGTTTTTATTGTTGTTATTACATTGTTGTTCATGATTCTCGGTGAAACGCTCGGGTAAAGGCGCTCCGTTATGCGCGGCATAACCTTCCGAAGCCGCGCCATTACTGGATTCGCCATGCTCGGCATTAAGCTCGGAGATATGCGCGGTGATACGCTCGGGTAAATCGTCCATTTTTTGAGCATATTCAGCGTAATTTGTGATGGTTATCACAGAGCCCTTTCGCTTCTCTCCGGAGCGAGAAATCATCCCTTCACGCTCGAAAACATCAAGCATCCTGTCTACGGCGTGGCGACTGCATGGCTTCCCTTCCCTGTCGCATAAATTCAGCCCGAGATCGGCTGAGGTGGTGACCAGTTGTCCGGTTTGCAGTGGCCATTGGCGCCCCTTGAAGTTTGCCGTGTATGGCTGGCGAGCAGCACACAGCAGCAGGTTTTCCCACAGCGTGCGCAGGAAGACGTCCTTCGACCAGGTTTGCTTAAGAACACTCCGGTACAACGGGATGAATCCGGTTTTCTGGTTCTCCATCCGGTTGCTCCTGGCGGCGGAATGCGCCGCGAAATTTGCGTAAGCGACGTTCGACACAGTTAAACCTCCTGCGCCTGGCGTTTTTGATTAGCGTTTGTCATAATGACCTCGCAATTTACTGACGTTTGTTGCACCAGAAAGTCGGTTCTGTTCGCGCAGACCGGCTTTCGCCATTTCTGTAGTTCTCACATGACCCCCAGCATCGATGTAACCATCGTCATCAGCGGCCCCACCTGCTCCGGCATGAGGCGGAACAGCGACGCTATACCCTCGCTTACCTCTTTCAGCTTCTGATGCTCTGGAGCGTCCAGCAGCACGGCCTGTTTAGCCTCTGCGAGTTCTTTCTCGGCTTCAGCAAGGCGAGACATTTTGCAATCGGCGCCGATCAGGCGAGTGCGATACTCAACCGGCAGGACCGCCATGATTGCGGGCGTCAGCTGGCGCACGTTCTCGCGGTACTGTTCGGAGTCGAAACGGTTATCCAGGAAGCGGAACAGCTTCTGGCGCGCCCGGCTGATGTCTTCCGGAAAGCTGATGGCGGTCCCGCCATGCTCCCGGTATTCGTTGATGATCAGCGCCGAAACGACGTCCTGATTGTCCAGCGCCGAAGACCATGCCCGGACCGCATCGCGGATCTTTTCGTGGTCTGGCGCCGCTTTAGCTTGAGCGCGGTTTATCACCGCTCCCGGGTGTATTCCGGTATTGTGTTGATACGCAAGTGAATGCATTGCTTTCCCTTTCGTGGTTAGGGCCGCCAATTAGGCGGCGTTGTTGCTGATTGGTGGAAAAACGTCATCAACGCTTACTGAAGCGCCATGCTTATTCAGAGCTGCAACAATCGCCCGGCACTGCTCAAGGCTTAAGCTGCGTTTATTTTTTTCGTAATGGCAAACCGCACCTGTCGACAGGTTCAGCTCTTCGGCAATCTGTCGCTGAGTCAAACCGATGTTTCTGCGGATTTTTCGGATATTGTTCATGTCGGGTCTCCTTTAAACAACTTAAATATACGTTTTGTATTCTTTGTTCGCAAGTAAAATATACGAATTGTGGCTCGCGCAAATATATACAACTTGTATCATTCGGGTATGACTATGAAATGGTACGACTTAGCTAAGACCCTGATGAAAAGTCAGGGCATCAATCAGGAACAGCTGGCGGAGCACCTCGGTATTACTAAAGGTGCGGTAAGTCATTGGCTGAACGCTCGGCGTGAGCCAAGCCTTTCCGAGATCGCAAAAATATTGCAGTTCCTTGGCAAAAAGAACTTTTCCGTAGGAGCTGGCGGTATGATCATTGACGACACGCTTAAGGGTGATGTGGAGTACGCTGGCCCCTACAATCCTGGTAACAAGTATCCAGTAATCAGCAGTGTCCAGGCTGGTTCATGGTGCGAAGCGGTTGAGCCATACACCCTAAAAGATATAGATCTGTGGCTTGAGTCGAATGCTCACATTCAGGGTGACGCGTTCTGGTTGCTCGTTGAGGGCGAGTCAATGACAGCCCCTACTGGCTTGAGCATACCTGAAGGAACCTATGTACTTTTCGACACCGGTAGAGATGCGGTAAATGGCAGTCTGGTTATAGCTAAGCTATCCGATTCGAACGAGGCAACATTTAAGAAGTTAGTGATCGACGGTGCGCAGAAGTACCTGAAGGGTTTAAATCCACAGTGGCCATTGGTAGCGGTGAATGGTAACTGTCGAATTATCGGTGTTGCTGTAGAGACGAAGATGCGGCTGGTCTGATCGGCAAGGTGTTTTGGTCGGCGTATAGCTGGTAGCGGCCTGAAGAGACGTTTGGGTAGATGATTTTTATTTTTCACAGCAATAGGATGATTTATGACACAGTTTCAACTTGCGTTAATCGCCAGGGAAGTTGATGGAGAAGTCATCCATCTTCGCACCAAAGACGGATACATCAATGCCACCGCAATGTGCAAGTCTGCAGGGAAACTGCTTGCTGACTATACACGACTAAAAACAACACAAGATTTTTTTGATGAATTATCACGCGATATGGGGATTCCCATATCGGAGTTAATTCAATCATTTAAAGGCGGAAGAGCAGAGAATCAAGGGACCTGGGTTCATCCAGACATCGCAATTAATTTAGCGCAGTGGCTATCTCCAAAATTTGCAGTGCAAGTTTCAAGATGGGTACGTGAGTGGATGTCAGGCGAAAGAGCTCCTGCCGAACTTCCTATTCATCTTAAGCGGTATATGACAAACCGAGGCAGGGTTCCTCATACGCACTTTTCTATGCTTAATGAACTGACGTTTAACTTGGTTGCGCCACTTGAGCAGGCCGGATATACGCTGCCAGAAAAAATGGTCCCTGATATTTCAGAAGGTAGGGTTTTCTCGCAATGGCTCCGTGACAACCGGGGAATTGAGCCGAAGACATTCCCAACATATAACCATGAGTATCCAGATGGCCGGACTTTCCCGGTACGTCTATACCCAAACGAATATCTTGCAGATTTCAAACAACACTTCAATGAAGTGTGGCTGCCTCAGTACGCTCCTAAATATTTTGCTGAACGAGACCAAAGGGCTTTGACGCTGATTGAGAAAATCATGCTGCCTGATCTTGATTCCTAAATGCCACAACCCGGCCACCGCGCCGGGTTTTTTATTGCCCACCCATAAAGCTATCCCCCATTCTGCCGATAACTATCCAGCCTGAAGCTGATAACAATAACTATCGCAACACTACCTGCCCGCCCGTGCGGGCTTTTTTATTGCCCCTTCCTCACCAACTCCGCAGCATCCCTGTTAGCTCCCTTCCCTATCACGTTTCCTGTTTCCTTCCGGTACTGCTTCAGCTTGTCGATGATGTTTTGCTGGGTCATGGGTAAATCAGCCAGTGACAATTCCATCACCGCCCGCCCCATCGCCTGAATTTTCATGCTTATACGCTCTTCATCCAGAACCATGTACATCCCTCCTGCTGTTTTTTTAAGCGTAGCACTGGTATTTAAAAAAATAAATCACCTTAGAATACAATTTGTTATCACAAAACCACCCACCAATTATACATTTCGTATTGCATGATAAGAATACGTTTTGTATATTCAATCCATCGAAACGAAACATCAACAACTGAGCGAAGTTAGCCAGCGGCGAAGTGGAGATTCGGTCAGTCGAACGGCGCGACAGTAAACCATGCGTCGGACCATAGGCGGGCTCAGGAAGAGCGGCAATTATGGCAAAGCGAAAAAAGATTTATTCCAGTCCATTCGAAGCTGAGTGGGCTGTGCTGAATCACAAAGCATATCTCCCGCATCAGCGGGTAACTACAGAGGGTTTTATGGCAGACGAAGATTATACGATGGGGGAGTTTTGGCGAGACATGAAGCCAGAACTTAAAGAGCGGCGCAGAATGGCACGCAATTCGGCACATGAAGGGATGAAGGCATTCTTTCAGCGTAATGGGGTTGAGTTCGAAGAGGGAGAAAACACACTCATATTTCGCACGCCGCAAGGGACCGTTGCTTATTACCCGCCAAGCAAGCGGATGCAGCATAAAACCACATGGCGAACATGCAGCCCTACAGCATGCATGAATTACGTCAACAAACTCAGAGCCGCCTAACCAGCGGCTTTTTTCATACCTCACCGTTCTCGATGAGTGCGGTTAGTTATGACAACCCGGCCGAGCCGACGCGAACGCCGACACCAAAAGTTAAGCGAGAGCGCCTGTTGCTCGAACAATTCACCGTCATCCGCCAGGCCGCGTTAACTCATTCTGCCTGGGCGCCAAATGCATGTGATCTGGCACTGGTCACCGGCCAGCGGCGTGAGGATATTTCGCTGTTCAGATTCAGCGACGTTAAAGACGGGAGGCTTTTCGTTACTCAGGAGAAAACAGGTCACAAACTGGCGCTCCCCCTTGATTTGAGGCTGGACGTCGCAGGGCTTGTGTTGCAGGATGTCATTGAGCGATGCCGGGTAAATAACCCCTCCGACTTCATGCTTTACTCGCCGGTTCGCCGTGGCGGGAGAAGGCCGGGGCCGCTAACTCCTGATGGGCTCACCCAGGCCTTCGCAGAGATAAGGGATTCGACCGGATTAAAATTCGGATCTAACCCACCGCCTTTCCATGAGATCAGAAGTCTGGCGAGCAGGCTCTATGAAAAGGAGCGTGGAGAGGAATTTGCTCAACGTTTGCTCGGCCACAAAAATTTAACAATGACCAAAAAATACCTGGACGCACGAGGTGCAGAGTATGTTATGGTTTAGACAGGATATGGAATATTCGAGTAATTTTCGGGGGATTTCGTGTTGAGACCGAAAAAACCCTTGAGAAACAAATAGATAAAAAGAGACCGAATACGATTCCTGTATTCGGTCCAGGGAAATGGCTCTTGGGAGAGAGCCGTGCGCTAAAAGTTGGCATTAATGCAGGCTCAATCGCCTTGCCCTTTAAGAATAGATGACGACGTCAGGTTTTCCAGTCCACAGTAAAAGTGGTCTGAAAAAAAGCGTCAGAACATCACTAAATGTGAAAAACCGCAGAGCTTTTACAAGCACCTGCGGTTTTTTTTTACTGGAAACCTGACGGCTAGCAGAGCTTTTCAGCGCGCTCAATAAACGGTGCCAGACTCTTCTTCTGCCCGGGGTTTGCCGGGTCATCTACCTGGATCACGCTGACAGGCTGTCCGTTACTTTTCCCGCTGGCAACCTGCTGCTCCGCCACGTCATTTAACGGATACTGCACGAGCGTACTGGGATTGATGACATACAGCGCGTTACCGGGACGGCAGGTAAGCATGACTTCTTCACGATTAAATGCCCAGTTGTCCTTACCCACTTCAAACCGGCTGACAGTGATGACCTGCGGCGCGGCTAACGCACTGCTGGCACAGGTGAGAAGTAAAAGAGAAAGCAGTGTCTTTTTCATATGTTATTTAACCTTGTCAGAAGGGTTCCCAGGTCGCGAACAGGCTGACGGCGGCCAGTACCAGCGCGCCCAGCACCACCTCTGCCTGTGTCATCCTGATAAAAATCTGTTGTTCCCGCCCGGCCTCCGGGCGAAAGCGTGGCACAAGAAAATACCGATTCGCCAGCGCAATTGCCACCATCATCATGACCAGCGCACATTTGAACAACAACAGCTGGACATAAGGCGCCTGCCACGGCACGTTTATGCCAACAATAAAGAGCGTATTGATTATCCCGGTCAGCAGCACGCCTGCCACGGCGTAATGCCCCACGCGGGAGAAGCGCATCATGGTAAAGATAGCGGCTGGCTGCCAGCGGCCTTTCGCCAGACGCATACAAAACAGCAGCGGCAGTAAACCACCCACCCAGGTCGCGGCGCAGAGCAGGTGAAGCGCATGGTTGAGACGATGCAACGCTCCCGGTGCGCCACCGTTCATCGCGGCATGTCCCACGCCCGCCAGCAGCACCAGCTGCCCCATCGCGAGCAGTAACAGCCGTGAGCCTTTTTGCGGGGTAAGCCATGCAGCGCCCGCCGTCACAGCGGCCAGCACCATTTGCCACAACCAGACGCCGCCAAATTGCGTTCCCAGCACGCTGCGCCAGACCGCCGGACGAATGGCATCGCCCCAGCCGTTGCCCATCAACCCACTTTGCAGGCCAAACATCAGCAGAGCCGCTATCAGGCTGATTAAGGCCGCGAGTTTCTGCTGCCGCTGGAAACGCCGGGTCATGAGGCGCTGCAACGAAGACGGCGCAAACCAGACGCTGTAAAGCGCGTTGCCGAAAAGCAGCATCAGCGCAGCAAAATGGATAAAGCGTAACGCGACGTAGCTCAGGGTCAGCATGCTATTTCACGCTAAAGTGATAGCTGCCTTTGGTTTTGTGGCCATCCACGGAGACCACATGCCAGTCCACCGTGTAGGTGCCGGACGTCAACGGTTTCTCAAGAGGAACAATCAGCTTTGCGTTATCCTTCTCGTCACGCTTCAACGCGCCGGTCTGGATCTTGTGCTGCTGTGCGTCCGTCACCACCACGCCGCTGAAGGCAGGCTCAATGCCTTCCGAGAAGTTCAGGGTAATGACCTCTGGTGCCACCGCAACGGTATTTTCCTGCGGGGATTGCTGCTTAAGATGCGCATGGGCCAGAACTGAGGGCGTGATGGCTGAAGAGAGCAGAAATGCCAGCGCGCACGCGACACGGGAAGGGGTAAAATGCATCACAATCATTCCTTTTCGTTATGCCTGAATGCTAAAGAATAACTCTGTATAATTAACGAGTCGAGGAACATCCTTTGCTCCCTTGTCATCGTTGAACAATCGCGGTAACGTTGCCGCCGCAGAAAAAGGAGAAGGAAATGAACGTTAATCTGGCCGCCCTTCCTCAGGACGAGATGGACAAAGTGAATGTCGATCTCGCCGCCGCGGGGGTCGCATTCAAAGAGCGTTACAACATGCCCGTCGTGGCTGAAGTGGTAGAGCGTGAACAACCCGCGCATCTGCGCGACTGGTTTCGCGAACGTCTCATTGCGCATCGCCTCGCCTCCGTCAATCTCTCGCGCCTGCCGTACGAACCTAAAGTTAAATAAGCTTAACGTCTCGTTACACTTCCTTACGCGTTATGTGGCAGGATAAGAAAACCCTGATAAATTTAGGTGTAATCTTAAAATCCCAGCGACTTAGTGTATAAGGAAGTCACGATGTCACGATGGAATATTGCCGCGGCTCAGTATGCCCCGCGGCACAACTGTGTTGATGAGCACGTAAAACATCACCTGCACTTTATTGCCGAGGCTGCCTGGCATGGGTGCGATTTGATCGTCTTTCCGGAGCTTTCGCTTACCGGTCCAGGCGGAACATCCTTACCCCCACCCCCTGACGATTTGCAGCTTGCCCCCCTCCTTCACGCCGCCCAGTCACGTTTCATCACGGTGATTGCTGGTATTACGCTCCAGCAACACGGCCAGCCCCAGAAAGGACTCGCGCTTTTCACCCCTAACCTGTCGACCATTCGGCGTTATCCGCAGGGCAACGGTGCGGGTGTTATTCCTGGCGATAAACGGTTAACCATCGTGGATAACCAGGCTGACGCCCCGGAACTGGACCCGGAGGCAACGCTGTTCACCAGCAGCCTGGCCGTGGGCGAGCATCGCTGGCGGCAATCCATCGGTTCGTTACAACGCTTCGCGCACAAGTACGCCATCGCGGTATTAATGGCGAACGCGCGCGGCGGTAGCGCGTTATGGGATGAAAAAGGTCAGCTGATCGTACGTGCCGATAAGGGAGAACTGCTGCTAACCGGTTCTTTAGGCCAACAGGGTTGGCAAGGCGATATCATTCCATTAGGCTAGGCATTTTTGGATCAGGAGCGATCAATGCTGCGCGTTATCGATACCGAAACCTGTGATTTGCAGGGTGGAATTGTGGAAGTCGCTTCTGTCGACGTGATTGACGGAAAGATAGTCAACCCCATGAGCCATCTGGTGCGCCCGGATCGTCCCATCAGTGCGCAGGCGATGGCGATACATCGTATTACGGAATCGATGGTGGCGGATAAGCCGTGGATTGAAGAGATCATCCCTCTTTACCACGGTAGCCAGTGGTATGTGGCCCATAACGCCAGCTTTGACCGCCGCGTGCTGCCGGAGATGCCCGGCGAATGGATTTGCACTATGAAGCTGGCACGCCGTCTGTGGCCGGGGATCAAATACAGCAATATGGCGCTGTATAAGTCGCGTAAACTCAGCGTGCGGACGCCGGAAGGGCTGCATCATCACCGCGCTCTTTACGACTGCTACATCACCGCAGCGCTCCTGATTGATATCATGAATACTTCCGGCTGGACGCCAGACGATATGGCGACCATTACCGGGCGCCCCGCGCTACTGACCACCTTTACGTTCGGAAAATATCGCGGGAAGCCAGTATCGGAAGTGGCGGACAAAGATCCGGGCTATCTGCGCTGGCTGTACAACAACCTCGACAGAATGAGCCCGGAACTGCGCCTGACGCTGAAGCATTATTTAGGCGAAGCCTGAGTCCCCGCCCGGCCTGGCAGCGTATCCTGCGCCAGGCCAATCAAAAAGGCGTACTCCAGCGCCACCCCTTCATAGGATTTAAATCGCCCTGATTTCCCTCCGTGCCCTGAGTCCATATCGGTACACAGCAGCAGCAAATTATCGTCAGTTTTCAGCTCACGCAACTTCGCCACCCATTTCGCGGGCTCCCAGTACTGTACCTGGGAATCGTGCAGGCCGGTGGTCACCAGCATATGCGGATAGGCTTTCGCCTCGACGTTATCGTACGGGCTGTACTCTTTCATGTAGCGATAATAGGTTTCATCCTGCGGGTTCCCCCACTCCTCAAACTCCCCGGTGGTCAGTGGAATGGACTCATCCAGCATGGTCGTCACCACGTCCACAAACGGCACCTGGGCGATAACGCCTTTAAACAGTTCAGGCCGCTGGTTGATCACGGCGCCCATAAGCATGCCCCCGGCGCTGCCCCCCATGCCAAAGCAGAGCTGCGGATCGCCATAACCCTGCGCGATCAGCGCATCGCAAACATCAAGGTAGTCATTAAAGGTATTTTTCTTTTTGAGAAATTTTCCGTCTTCATACCAGTGCTGACCCAGCTCGCCGCCGCCGCGAATATGGGCAATCGCATAAACAAAACCGCGGTCGAGCAGGCTCAGCCTGCTGCTGCTGAAATCGGCGTCCATGCTGGATCCATAGGAGCCATAGCCATAGACGAGGATGGGGTTTTTACCTTTGTTGAAGTGCGCCTTGTGATAGACGAGCGACACTGGGACTTCAACGCCGTCGCGTGCGGTCACCCACAGGTGCTCACTGCGATAATTTTCCGACTCAAAACCCCGGACCTCAGCCTGTTTAATCACCTGACGCTGCCCGGTGTCCATATCCAGTTCAAACAACGTATCCGGGGTGGTCATCGACGAATAGCCGTATCGCAGGCGGGACGATTCCGGTTCCGGGTTAAAGCCGATCCACGTTACGTAAGCCGGGTCATCGAACGCAATGCCCACCACTTCGCGGGTTTTGCGGTTGATTTGGCGGATACTGGTCAGTCCGCGCTGACGCTCTTCCACCACCAGCCAGTCGGTAAACAGGGTGAACCCCTCCAGCATCACCTGATCGCGCGCGGGAATTAACACTTCCCATTTGCGTTCATCGCGCACTTTGGTTTTATAAAGGCCAAAGTTTTTGCCCTCGCGGTTCGAACGCAGGTAAAAGCTGTGCTGGAAGTGATCCAGGCTGTACTCATGATCTTTACGGCGCGGCAGGAAGCACAGAGGCTGCGCATCCGGCAGCTCTGCATCCAGCAGCAGCACTTCTGAGGTGGTGGCGCTGGAGAGGAAAATGATCACGTAGTGGCGAGACGACGTTTTGTGCAGGCTGACATAGAACGTCTCATCTTTTTCCTCATACACCAGTTCATCGTCGGCGGAATCGGTCCCCACCGTATGACGCCAGACCTGATAAGGCAGCAGCGTTGAGACATGCTTTTTAACGTAGTAGACCGTTTCTGAATCGTTACCCCAGACAAAATCGGGGGAGACATTATCCAGCATTTCGGGATACCAGTTTCCCGTTTCAAGATTGCGGAAACGCAAACCGTACTGGCGGCGGGAGAGGTAATCCTCAGCCAGCGCCATAATGGCGTTATCGGGGGAAATGGACATGCCGCCCAGCGTATAAAACTCACTGTGGGCAGCACGTTTGTTTGCATCCAGCAGGATCTCCCATTCATCCCACTCGGCGCTCAGCACAGACTGGCGCTGGTAGATGGGATATTCGTTTCCCGGCTCATAAATATGGCGATAGCGATAACCGTTTTTGCACCACGGGGCAGAGACATCACGCTGGGGGATACGCTGCACCATTTCCTTCAGAAGTTGGTCCTGAAGCGCCTGCTGGCTGGCCATGACCTGGCGGCCATAGTCGTTTTCCTCGTGCAGATAGTCCAGCACCTCTGGCCGGGAACGAGAATCGTCCCGCAGCCAGTAGTAGTTATCGATACGCGTATCGCCATGCGTGGTGATCGCATAAGGAGTACGTCGGGCTTTTGGAGGCATGGCATTCTTACTTTTTCGTTTTACATCCTATAAGGTTGGCAAAACACACGTATGATGCAAGCGAAACATGGCCTTCTAGCCCACGAGGGTCTGCTTCTGCTGCTGAATATCCTGCTCAATTCCCTCACGAACGTCCTGTGGGATCTTCAGCGCATCGCCCAGGGCGTTCAGGTAGCTGCGCTCCATAAAGTGATCGATATCGATGGCGGCACAGCTCAAAAAATAGAGTTCCAGCGCCTCTTCTTCGTTTTTCACGCTTTGCGCCAGACGCTGCGGATCAAGCGGCTGTTCGATGGCCTGCGCCACCAGCGCCCTGCCCTGTTCCTCAACGCCCGCTTCCCGCATCTGCTGTTCAATTGCGGCACGTTCACTGGCATCAATATGCCCGTCGCTCTTGGCCGCAAAGACCAGGGCGAGGATCAGGCGCTCGGTGCGTAAATCTAACGGCGATACCTGCTTCCCGTACTGCGGTTCATCCTGATGCGCGCTGCGCACCTTGTCTTTGTATTTGTTCCATAAGACGGAGCCTGCAATAGCCCCTCCGCCCGCCAGCAGCGCGCCGGTACCATATTTGGTAAGCAGTTTCCGCGATGATTTATTGGCAACCAGCAAACCGGCCAGCCCGCCGAGCGCACCCGGCACCAGCAGCTTGCTCAGACCCTGCTCGCCGGACGACGAGCCTTTTTGTCCCAACAGGGATTGCAGTTGATTCATCCAGCCTGACATATTTTTCCTCACGTAACAGTGCGTAACCTTCACAGCCTAAGCGAGCGGGTGTCAGGAAATGTCTGTCAGTACTAAAGAAGCGCAAATTTCCCTGCTGTCCGGTTATCCCCATACAAGACAGACGCAAACGTTTTCGTTTATACTGCCCGCATCTTTTTCAGGGGGATTTTTATGACTCGTTTAGGAACCGCGCTGCGTCCCGCCGCGACGCGCGTCATGCTGTTGGGATCGGGTGAACTGGGTAAAGAAGTGGCCATTGAATGCCAGCGTTTAGGTGTGGAAGTGATTGCGGTGGACCGTTACGCGAATGCGCCCGCCATGCACGTCGCGCATCGCTCGCACGTCATCGATATGCTTGACGGTAATGCGCTGCGGGGGTTAATTGCCGACGAAAAACCGGATTTCGTGGTACCTGAAATTGAGGCCATTGCCACTGAGATGTTGATTGCCCTTGAACAGGAAGGCCAGCGCGTGGTGCCCTGCGCCACTGCGGCAAAACTGACCATGAACCGGGAAGGCATTCGTCGCCTGGCGGCAGAAGAATTACAGCTCCCGACCTCCAGCTACCGTTTTGCCGGGGATAAAGCTGCGTTTCTCCAGGCCGTAGAGGAGATTGGCTACCCGTGCATCATTAAGCCGGTAATGAGCTCCTCCGGCAAAGGGCAGAGCTTTATCCGCGACAGCAGCACGCTGGACAACGCCTGGGACTATGCCCAGCAGGGAGGCCGAGCCGGGGCCGGGCGCGTCATCGTGGAAGGCGTGGTGAAGTTTGATTTTGAAATTACCCTGCTCACCGTCAGCGCCGTGGATGGCGTTTATTTCTGCGACCCGATTGGTCATCGGCAGGAAGACGGCGATTATCGCGAATCCTGGCAGCCGCAGCAGATGAGCGCGCTGGCGCTGGCACGCGCACAGGAGATCGCCCGCAAGACGGTGCTGGCGCTGGACGGCTACGGCCTGTTCGGTGTGGAATTGTTTGTTTGCGGCGACGAGGTGATCTTCAGCGAAGTCTCCCCTCGTCCGCACGATACCGGGATGGTTACGCTGATTTCACAGGATCTCTCCGAGTTCGCGCTGCACGTACGCGCTTTCCTCGGCCTGCCGGTTGGCGGCATCCGTCAGTACGGCCCGGCAGCCTCGGCGGTGATCCTGCCGCAGCTGACCAGCCAGAATGTCACCTTTGATAACGTCGAAGGTGCGGTTGGCGCAGGCTTGCAGGTCCGGCTGTTCGGCAAACCGGAGATCGACGGAAGCCGTCGTCTGGGCGTGGCATTAGCGACCGGGGAAAATGTGGACGAAGCCGTCGCGAGAGCAAAAAGAGCGGCTGCGAACGTCAGCGTAGCAGGATAAAAAAACGGGCCGAAAGGCCCGTTTTAACTGTCTGGCTGGCCGGGTTAGGCGCAGCCGACACCCGGCAAACAAACTTACTGTTTCGCGCCTTCTACCGCTTCGCGAGCCAGTTTAGTGATGCGATCCCAGTCGCCTGCTTCCAGCGCATCCGCCGGAACCAGCCAGGAGCCGCCGATGCACAGCACGCTTTTCAGCGCCAGATAGTCACGGTAGTTGGCCGGAGAGATGCCGCCCGTTGGGCAGAAACGCACCTGAGAGAATGGGCCCGCAATGGCCTGCAACGCTTTGGTGCCGCCGTTCGCTTCAGCCGGGAAGAATTTGAACTCTTTCAGGCCGTAGTCCATGCCCAGCATCAGTTCAGAAACGGTGCTGATACCCGGGATCAGCGGAATAGAACCTTCGGTTGCGGCTTTCAGCAGCGGCTCAGTCAGCCCCGGGCTGATGGCAAACTGTGCGCCCGCTTCGGTCACTTCCGCCAGCTGCTGCGCATTCAGAACCGTACCTGCACCGATGATCGCTTCCGGCACTTCCTTGGCGATAGCGCGGATCGCATCCATCGCACAGGCCGTACGCAGGGTCACTTCCAGAACACGAACGCCACCCGCAACCAGCGCCTTCGCCATTGGGACAGCGTGCTCCAGTTTGTTTACCACAATAACCGGCACGACAGGGCCAGTGGTCAGGATTGCTTCTGCACTTGTTTTCCAGTTTTTCATCAGAGTTTTCTCTCGCCAGATCGTTAAAATCAAGTCGTCTTAAAACGTAATACAGGTTGCGCCCTGCTCCGCACCGGAGAGTTTCTCACGCAACGCACCAAACATTTCGCGTCCGGTACCCACGCGTGACGCGCTCAGGTCAGGAATATGTGGCTGACGCGCCGCCAGCTCTGCTTCATCCACCAGCAGGGTTAACTCGCCTGTCTGACCGTTAACGCGGATCATGTCACCATCACGCACTTTTGCCAGCAAGCCGCCGTCGTAGGCTTCCGGGGTGACATGAATCGCTGAAGGCACTTTACCGGATGCCCCTGAAAGGCGTCCATCGGTTACCAGTGCAATTTTGAAACGGCGGTCCAATAATACACCAAGCGGCGGCATAAGTTTATGTAATTCTGGCATCCCGTTCGCTTTTGGTCCCTGATGACGCACCACGACCACACAGTCTTTATCAAGCAGACCCGCGTCAAAGGCAGGTAAAACGTCGTGCTGGCTTTCAAACACCACCGCCGGGGCTTCGATAACCTGATTCTCTTCCGGCACGGCAGAGGTTTTCATCACGGCACGTCCAAGGTTACCGCTCAGCACTTTGGTGCCGCCGTGAGGAGAGAATGGCTGTTCGAAGGTTGCGATAACCTGAGGATCGAGCGAGTCGCTCGCCCCTTCGCGCCAGTCCAGCTCACCGTTGTTCAGCCAGGGTTCAAGGGTATAGCGATGCAGGCCAAAGCCCGCCACCGTGTTGACATCCTCATGCAGCAGGCCGCCTTTCAGCAGCTCGCGCATCAGCACCGGCACGCCGCCCGCGGCCTGGAAGTGGTTGATGTCCGCCGGACCGTTCGGGTACAGACGCGCCATCAGCGGTACCACAGAGGAGATATCGGAGAAGTCATCCCAGTTGATCAGAATGCCCGCCGCGCGCGCCATCGCGACAAGGTGCATGGTATGGTTGGTTGAACCGCCGGTCGCCAGCAGGGCGACGATCCCGTTGACGATGACTTTTTCATCCACCATTTTGCCCATTGGCATCCACTCGTTGCCGTTACCGGTCAGACGCGTCACCTGACGGGCTGCGGCTTCGGTCAGCGCTTTACGCAGTGGCGCATCCGGCTGGATGAACGACGAGCCCGGCAGTTGCATCCCCATAAACTCCACCACCATCTGATTGGTGTTGGCCGTACCGTAGAACGTACAGGTGCCCGGCGCGTGATAGGACGCGGCTTCTGCTTCCAGCAGCGCCTGACGGTCCGCTTTTCCTTCGGCATACAGCTGGCGGATACGGACTTTTTCCTTGTTTGGCAGACCGCTAGCCATCGGGCCTGACGGCACAAAAATCGCTGGCAGATGGCCAAACGACAGCGCGGCCATCACCAGTCCCGGGACGATTTTGTCGCACACGCCCAGATAGAGCGCGCCATCAAACATGTTGTGAGAGAGGCCCACTGCCGCCGACATGGCGATCACTTCGCGGCTCAGCAGGGACAGCTCCATACCGTCCTGGCCCTGGGTTACGCCATCACACATGGCCGGCACGCCGCCTGCAACCTGGCCCACCGCGTTCACGCTGTGCAGCGCATTGCGGATGATAGACGGGTAGACCTCATACGGCTGGTGGGCTGAAAGCATGTCGTTATAGGAGGTAATGATGGCGATATTGTTACGCAACATGCTTTTCAGCGCGTCTTTATCACCAGGCTGGCAGGCCGCAAAGCCGTGGGCCAGATTCCCGCAGGCCAGCTGTGAGCGATGGACAGTTTCACTCTTCGCCTGTTCGATGCGGTCAAGGTAGGCAGCACGGGTCTCTTTCGAGCGTTCAACGATGCGTTGTGTTACGCGTAACAATGTCGGATTCATAAAAGCTCCTCTAATTTATCTGTCCAGGCTCGGGAGTTTACACAGTTTCTGACGGTTGTTAACAACGCTGAAACGCCTGTTATCCGGAGCGCAGGGGCAAAATGTCTGAAGGGAGTGTAATAAAAAAAGCTCCGCGGGTGAATCCACGCGGAGCTTAAAAGATAAAAATTATGCCACTTGCTGTGTTAGATCATGTTACCGGTAAAATAACACCTTTGGGCTAGAGAGGGGGTTATTCAAACTCGTTCCAGGAGCGGCCATCCCGGGTGATCATCGCAACGGAGGCGACAGGTCCCCATGTTCCCGCCTGATACGGTTTTGGCGCGTCCTGATCGGCTGCCCACGCTTCGGTGATGGAGTCGACCCACTTCCACGCTTCTTCCACTTCATCGCGGCGGACGAACAGCGCCTGGATACCACGCATGGTTTCCAGCAACAAACGCTCGTAAGCATCGGCGAGATGCGTCTGGTTGAAGGTTTCAGAGTAGCTCAGGTCGAGCTTGGTGGTTTGCAGGTTGTGTTTGTGATCAAGACCCGGCACTTTGTTCAGGATCTGAATATCCACACCCTCGTCCGGTTGCAGACGGATGGTCAGTTTGTTCTGCGGCAGTTCCTGCCAGGATTCTTTGAACAGGTTCAGTTCCGGATTTTTGAAGTAGACCACCACTTCGGAGCATTTTGCCGGCAGACGTTTCCCGGTACGCAGGTAGAACGGCACACCGGCCCAGCGCCAGTCGTCGATATCCACGCGGATCGCCACAAACGTCTCGGTGTTGCTGGACTTGTTCGCGCCCTCTTCTTCCAGATAGCCAGGGACTTTTTTCCCCTGGGCAAAACCTGCGGTGTACTGGCCGCGCACGGTTTTCTCACGCACGTTGGAGCGGTCGATACGGCGCAGTGATTTCAGCACTTTCACTTTGGCGTCACGAATGCTGTCGGCGGTCAGATCTGACGGTGGAGACATGGCAATCATGCACAGAATTTGCAGCAGGTGGTTCTGGATCATGTCACGCATCTGGCCAGCCTGGTCGAAGTAGCCCCAACGGCCTTCGATGCCCACCTCTTCCGCCACGGTAATTTCCACGTGGTCGATAGTGCGGTTGTCCCAGTTGTTCACAAACAGGGAGTTGGCAAAACGCAGCGCCAGCAGGTTCAGTACCGTCTCTTTGCCCAGGTAGTGGTCAATACGGTAAACCTGACACTCCTCAAAGAACTCGCCCACCTGGTCGTTGATTTCACGCGAGGTCGCCAGCGACGTACCCAGCGGTTTCTCCATCACCACGCGCGCCGGTTTGGCGTTCAGCTTCGCCTCGCCCAGACCTTTGCAGATGGCGCCGAAGGTGCTTGGCGGCATCGCGAAATAGTTAATAGTGACACGATTTTCCTGGTCAAGCATTTCACCCAGACGGGTAAAGGCGCCTACATCGTTGACGTCCAGGTTGCAGAAATCGAGACGCCCGCTCAGCTTATCCCAAAGGCTTTCATCGATTTTCTCTTTCATGAACGTTTCGAGCGCCTCGCGCACGACTTTGGTATAAGCCTCCTTATCCCAGTCTGCGCGCCCTACCCCAAGGATTCGGGTGTCGGGATGGATCTGGCCCGCTTTTTCGAGCTGATACAGGGAAGGCAGCAATTTTCGGCGTGCAAGATCGCCTTTCGCGCCGAAAATGACCAGGTCACATGCCTGGGCTGTTTGCGTTACCGCCATGTCATTCTCCTCAGTTAGATCGCCTGGTACTCTGCCAGGTATCGTTGTAATTTTATTACAATGCACTGTACTGCTTTTACGCGTTTCCTGAAACCATTAGCGCTTAACGTCGCGTGCGATACGGTGATTTTTCGTCGCCCGGGCCATTACGCCCGTCTGATGACGCAACAAACGTCGATTCTTTGCGCAACAGGGTCAGAGCAAAACCCGACGTCGATCAAGTAATGAAAAAAAACAACAACATTTCTTGTCGACGATTACCCTTTCGGGAGTCCCGGGGGTAATATCGGCTAAATCGAATCAAGATTTCATCTCTTTATGAAATCGTTTATGCCCTCATGAGCGTCTTGTTAACAATGAACATGCTGGAAAAAATCCAGTTTCAACTGGAACACCTTAGCAAATCCGAGCGCAAAGTGGCTGAAGTTATTCTCGCCGCGCCCGCTCAGGCGATTCATTCAAGCATCGCCGCTCTGGCACAGGAATCGGGCGTCAGCGAACCGACGGTCAATCGATTCTGTCGTAGTCTGGACACGCGCGGCTTTCCTGATTTTAAACTGCATCTGGCCCAAAGTCTGGCAAACGGCACCCCGTATGTTAATCGCAATGTAGATGAAGACGACAGCGTTGATGCTTACACCGCAAAAATATTTGAATCGGCTATGGCCACGCTCGACCACGTTCGCCAGTCTCTGGACATGAGTTCAGTGAATCGCGCGGTCGATCTTCTCACGCAGGCCAAACGGATTGCCTTCTTTGGCCTTGGCTCGTCCGCCGCCGTGGCGCATGACGCCATGAATAAGTTCTTTCGCTTTAACGTGCCGGTGATTTACTCCGATGACATTGTGCTGCAACGCATGAGCTGTATGAATTGTAGTGAAGATGATGTCGTGGTACTCATCTCCCATACGGGCCGCACCAAGAGCCAGGTGGAGCTGGCACAGCTCGCGCGTGACAACGATGCGATGGTCATCGCCCTGACGACGGCAGGTACGCCGCTGGCCAGGGAAGCGACGCTCGCCATTACCCTGGACGTACCGGAGGACACCGACATGTACATGCCGATGGTCTCCCGCCTGGCGCAGTTGACGGTCATCGACGTGCTGGCGACCGGTTTTACCTTACGCCGGGGCGCAAAATTCCGGGATAACTTGAAGCGGGTCAAGGAAGCCCTGAAAGAATCGCGTTTTGATAAAGAATTGCTTATAAAGAGCGATGTTCCCTAATAACTACGATGTACGATTTACGGCATTCGGTCCCCTCGCTACTGCCTTGCGATAGATGAAGGCCGATTCTATGTTCACGCAACACCAAAGTTGTTTCAGTCAACGGAGTATTACATGTCCAGAAGGCTTCGCAGAACCAAGATCGTCACCACCTTAGGCCCGGCCACCGACCGCGATAATAACCTCGAAAAGATTATCGCCGCGGGTGCCAACGTGGTGCGCATGAACTTCTCTCACGGTACGCCAGAAGACCATAAATTACGTGCCGACAAAGTGCGTGAAATCGCAGCTAAACTGGGCCGCCATGTTGCTATCCTCGGTGACCTGCAAGGTCCAAAAATCCGCGTATCGACCTTTAAAGAAGGCAAAGTCTTCCTCAACATCGGCGATAAATTCCTGCTGGATGCCAACCTGAGTAAAGGCGAAGGCGATAAGGAAAAAGTGGGTATCGACTACAAAGGTCTGCCTGCTGACGTTGTGCCTGGCGACATCCTGCTGCTGGACGACGGACGCGTACAGCTGAAAGTGCTGGAAGTTCAGGGTATGAAGGTATTCACCGAAGTGACCGTCGGCGGCCCGCTCTCCAACAACAAAGGCATCAACAAACTCGGCGGTGGACTGTCTGCCGAAGCGCTGACCGATAAAGACAAAGCGGATATCGTGACCGCAGCGCAGATCGGCGTGGATTACCTGGCCGTCTCCTTCCCGCGCTGCGGCGAAGATCTGAACTATGCTCGCCGCCTGGCGCGCGATGCAGGCTGCGATGCGAAAATCGTTGCGAAAGTGGAACGCGCTGAAGCGGTCTGCGATCAGGACGCGATGGACGACGTGATCCTGGCGTCTGACGTGGTGATGGTTGCCCGTGGTGACCTGGGCGTGGAAATTGGCGACCCTGAACTGGTCGGTATCCAGAAAGCGCTGATCCGTCGCGCGCGTCAGCTGAACCGCGCGGTGATCACCGCCACCCAGATGATGGAATCCATGATCACCAACCCAATGCCAACCCGTGCGGAAGTCATGGACGTGGCGAACGCCGTGCTGGATGGTACCGATGCGGTGATGCTGTCAGCGGAAACCGCGGCAGGTCAGTATCCGGCAGAAACCGTGGCCGCCATGGCGCGCGTGTGCCTGGGTGCAGAGAAGATCCCAAGCATTAACGTCTCTAAACACCGTCTGGACATTCAGTTCGACAACGTGGAAGAAGCGATTGCGATGTCCGCGATGTACGCAGCCAACCACCTGAAAGGGGTCACGGCGATCATCACCATGACCGAATCTGGCCGTACCGCGCTAATGACGTCCCGTATCAGCTCCGGTCTGCCGATCTTCGCCATGTCCCGTCACGAGCGTACGCTGAACCTGACGGCGCTGTATCGCGGCGTGACGCCAGTATACTTCGACAGCACCAACGACGGCGTGGCCGCCGCGCACGATGCCGTGAACCTGCTGCGCGACAAAGGTTATCTGGTATCCGGTGATATCGTTATCGTGACGCAGGGTGACGTGATGAGCACCATCGGCTCAACCAATACCACCCGCGTACTGACCGTAGAGTAAGCTCCAATCCCCTCTCCCCTAAGGGGAGAGGGGTGAAGGTTTCCTATTTCTTCGGGAAAAGCTCTTTACGCTTATACGGCTCTGTTTCGCCAGGTTTACGCGTTTTGAGCAGCTTCAGGATCCACGTATATTGCTCCTTATGCGGCCCCACCAGCACCTCCACCTCTTCATTCATGCGACGTGCGATGGTGTGATCGTCTGCGGTCAGCAGATCGTCCATCGGCGGACGTACCTCAATGCTCAGGCGATGCGTTTTACCGTCATAAACCGGGAACAGTGGGATCACGCGGGCGCGGCAGACTTTCATCAGGCGACCAATCGCGGGTAGCGTGGCTTTATAGGTTGCGAAGAAATCGACAAACTCGCTGTGTTCCGGGCCGTGGTCCTGATCGGGCAGATAGTAGCCCCAGTAACCCTGACGTACCGACTGAATGAAAGGCTTAATGCCATCGTTTCGGGCGTGCAAACGCCCGCCAAAGCGACGGCGCACGGTATTCCAGACGAAGTCGTAGATTTTGTTTCCCTGATTATGGAACATCGCCGCCATTTTCTGGCCCTGCGACGCCATTAACATCGCCGGAATGTCTACCCCCCAGCCGTGCGGCACCAGGAAAATCACCTTTTCATCATTGCGACGCATCTCGTCGATGATCTCCAGCCCTTTCCAGTCAACGCGTTCGACGATCTTCTCCGGCCCTTTCAGCGCCAGTTCCGCCATCATCGCCATGGCCTGTGGCGCGGTGGTATACATGTCATCAATGATTGCTTCGCGTTCGGCGTCGCTTTTATCCGGAAAACAGTACAACAGATTTATTTGCGCGCGGCGGCGTGCGCTTTTACCTAAGCGCCCTGCCAGGCGCCCCACTTTGCCGAGCACCGGATCGCGGAGGGAAGCAGGTAGCAACGCCATGCCAGCAAACGCGTATACGCCAAGCCAGGCGCCCCAGTTACGCGGGTGGCGAAAAGATTTTTCAAACTCGGGAATGTACTCAATATTGTTTTTTTTGGTTTCCATGCGGGTTCCAGGGTCTGGTGACGCAAAAATATATTCGGATAGTGTAGCGAGGCTGCCGCCCGCGCACAAAAGAAAAAGCCGGCGCATACTGACGCCGGCTTTTTAAATCAGGAGAGCTTAGTCGAAGCGCAGCTGCGGCATCACCTCTTTCACCTGCGCCAGGTAATCTTTGCGATCTTTGCCGGTCAGCCCTTCGGTGCGCGGCAGTTTCGCCGTCAGCGGGTTAACCGCCTGCTGGTTGATCCACACTTCGTAGTGCAGGTGCGGACCCGTCGACCGGCCGGTGTTACCGGACAGCGCGATGCGATCGCCACGTTTCACTTTCTGGCCCGGTTTGACCAGCAGTTTACGCAGGTGCATGTAGCGGGTGGTGTACGTACGACCATGACGAATAGCAACGTAGTAGCCAGCAGCACCGCTGCGTTTCGCCATGACCACTTCACCATCCCCTACCGCCAGCACTGGCGTGCCCTGCGGCATGGCGAAGTCAACGCCACGGTGCGGCGCTACGCGGCCAGTTACCGGGTTCAGACGACGCGGGTTAAAGTTGGAGGAGACGCGGAACTGTTTCGCCGTTGGGAAACGCAGGAAGCCTTTTGCCAGACCCGTACCGCTGCGGTCATAGAACTTACCGTCTTCCGCGCGAATAGCGTAGTAGTCTTTGCCGTCTGAACGCAGACGAACGCCCACCAGCTGGCTCTGCTCGCGCTTACCGTCCAGCATTTCGCGGGACATCAGGACAGAGAACTGATCGCCTTTTTTCAGTTTACGGAAATCCATCTGCCACTGCATGGCTTTGATCACCGAGCTGATTTCAGCGCTGGTCAGGCCGGCATCGCGTGCGCTGGAAACAAAGCTGCCGCCGACGGTCCCTTTCATGACGCTGTTAACCCAGTCGCCCTGCTGCAATTCGCTGGTCATTTTGAAACCGTTTGCAGTGCGATCGTAGGTACGGGTTTCGCGACGGGACATCTCCCAGGTCAGACGTTGCAGATCGCCGTCGGGCGTTAGGGTCCAGGAAAGCTGCTGACCAATTTTCAGGTTACGCAGCTCTTTATCGGATGCGGCGAGCTGGCTGATGTTGCCCATGTCGATACCGTACTGGTTCAGGACGCTGCTCAGCGTATCGCCAGTAGAAACAACATATTCATGAATGCCGGCTTCATTCTGGATCTTGTCATCCAGCTCATCCTGGGGAATCGCTTCATCTTCCTGAGCGGCCTGATCGATAGGCTCGCTGGCCTCAGGCAGCAGAGAGCGGATCTCGCTCTTCTCCAGTTCGATGGTTTTAATGATTGGGGCGGAACTCGGGTGGTAAACATAGGGCCGCCAGACGGCGACCGCTAATGTGAGAACTGTAAGCGACCCCAGCATAACGCGGTGGGGTCGAGGC
Organism: Enterobacter sp. Res13-Sevr-PEC09-46; assembly: GCF_015672585.1. Classification (NCBI taxonomy): domain Bacteria; kingdom Pseudomonadati; phylum Pseudomonadota; class Gammaproteobacteria; order Enterobacterales; family Enterobacteriaceae; genus Enterobacter; species Enterobacter sp. Res13-Sevr-PEC09-46. The sequence continues at coordinate 600,700 of NZ_JADABR010000020.1, forward strand.
AGATTGTTAAATGCCAGGGCGACAGAGCGGGCTATCTGTTGCACGTATTCACTTCCTCGTTAATCTCCTTTCAGGCAGCTCGCATACTGATTCGCCAGTTGGCTGAGGAACTGCGAATAGCTCGCTTTGCTCAACTGGATGTTCGTACCTAGCGGGTCAAGGGTTCCCATGCGCACGGATGTTCCCCTGGCCACGGCTTCTACGACCGCTGGCCTGAACTGTGGCTCAGCAAAAACGCATGTCGCTTTTTGCTCAACCAACTGTGTTCTGATTTCATGTAAACGCTGCGCACCAGGCTGAATTTCAGGGTTGACGGTAAAATGCCCCAGCGGGGTCAGACCGTAATGTTTCTCGTAATACCCGTAGGCATCATGAAAAACGAAGTACCCTTTTCCTTTAAGCGGTGCGAGCTCGTTACCCACCTGTTTATCGGTTGCGGCTAATTGAGCCTCAAAATCCTTCAGGTTGGCGTCGAGTTTGATTCGACTTTGCGGCATAAGTTCCACTAATTTGTCGTGGATTGCAACCGCTGTAAGCCGCGCTATCTCTGGGGAGAGCCAGAGATGCATGTTGTATTCGCCGTGATGGTGATGGTCGTCACCTTTTTCACCGTGAGCATGGTCGTGGTCGTGTTCGTCACCCTCGTCCTCAGCTCCTTTCATGAGTAACGGTTTCACGCCGGACAGCCCGGCAATCGTCACCTGTTTCTCAGCGGCAAGCTGACTGGCTGACTTCTGCATGAACGCTTCCATCTCAGGACCAATCCAGACGACTAAGTCCGCGTTCTGTAAGCGTTTTACATCAGATGGACGCAGGGAATAATCATGCTCGGAAGCACCATCAGGCAGCAGAACCTGGGTCTCAGTGACCCCATCTGCGATGGCAGAGGCGATAAATCCAAGCGGTTTAAGCGAAGCGACAACGGCGGCGTTAACATCTTGTGCTGTTGTACCCCAAAGAGCAGCGGATAAAGCTGCGAAAAGAAGCGTATTTTTCTGTAACATAATGCGACTAATCATCGTAATGAATGCGTGGAATGTGATATTATAACATTCGATGACTTCTGCAAGCTTAAATTGACATGACGACTTTAGTTTCTCTTGAAAATGTTTCGGTCTCATTCGGCCAGCGCCGCGTCCTTTCTGACGTGTCGCTGAATCTGAAGCCCGGCAAAATACTCACGCTGCTCGGTCCTAACGGTGCAGGCAAGTCGACGCTGGTACGCGTCGTATTAGGCCTGGTAGCCCCTGACGCAGGTGTTATCGTCCGCCAAGACAAGTTGCGTATCGGCTATGTGCCGCAAAAATTACACCTCGATGCCACCCTGCCCCTGACGGTGAGCCGCTTCCTGCGCCTCCGTCCCGGTACGCGTAAAGCGGATATCCTCCCGGCGCTGAAACGCGTTCAGGCGGGACATCTTGTTGAGGCGCCCTTGCAAAAGCTGTCGGGCGGTGAAACCCAGCGCGTATTACTTGCCCGCGCCCTGCTCAGCAGCCCTCAGCTGCTGGTCCTGGACGAGCCGACGCAGGGTGTTGACGTCAACGGTCAGGTTGCGCTGTACGATCTGATTGACCAGCTCCGTCGGGAGCTTAACTGCGCGGTGCTGATGGTGTCCCATGATCTGCATCTGGTGATGGCCAAAACCGACGAAGTGCTGTGCCTGAACCATCACATTTGTTGTTCCGGCACGCCGGAAGTGGTGTCAATGCATCCGGAATTTATCTCTATGTTTGGCCATCGCGGCGCCGAGCAACTGGGCATCTATCGTCATAATCACAATCACCGCCATGATTTACAGGGACGAATTGTCCTGCGTCGGGGAAATGGACACTCATGATTGAACTGTTACTGCCCGGCTGGCTGGCCGGGATTATGCTTGCCTGCGCCGCGGGTCCACTCGGCTCGTTTGTCGTCTGGCGCAGAATGTCCTATTTCGGCGATACGCTGGCCCATGCTTCATTGCTGGGTGTGGCGTTTGGTTTGTTACTGGACGTGAACCCGTTTTATGCGGTGATTGTCGTCACGCTGCTGCTGGCTGCCGGTCTGGTCTGGCTGGAAAAACGCCCTCACCTGGCAATTGATACCCTGCTCGGCATTATGGCGCACAGCGCCCTGTCGCTGGGCCTGGTGGTGGTGAGCCTGATGTCAAACATCCGCGTAGACCTGATGGCCTACCTGTTTGGCGATCTGCTGGCCGTCACGCCCGAAGATCTGATTTCCATTGCCATTGGCGTGGCGGTGGTGCTCGGGATCCTGCTGTGGCAGTGGCGGAGTTTACTGGCAATGACCGTCAGCCCGGATCTGGCCTTTGTCGACGGCGTGAAGCTTCAGCGCGTAAAGCTACTGTTGATGCTGGTGACGGCGTTAACCATCGGCGTGGCGATGAAATTTGTTGGCGCGCTGATCATCACGTCGCTGCTGATAATTCCTGCCGCCACGGCGCGCCGTTTTGCGCGTACGCCGGAGCAAATGGCCGGTATCGCGGTGATTATCGGAATGATTGCGGTGACGGGCGGGTTAACCTTCTCGGCGTTTTATGACACGCCAGCGGGGCCGTCGGTGGTACTGTGCGCGGCGGTGTTGTTTATTTTCAGTATGATGAAAAAGACCGCGCAGTAGTCAGCATGTCCCCGGTGACGCTTCGCTTACCGGGGCTACAATTTATCGCTGCTTACGGCATCGCGGGCGGCGTAATACCGAAATGATTCCACGCCCGCACCGTCGCCATACGACCACGCGGGGTTCGCTGTAGGAAGCCCTGCTGGATCAGATACGGCTCCAGCACGTCCTCGATAGTCTCACGCTCTTCGCCAATTGCCGCCGCCAGGTTATCCAGCCCTACCGGCCCGCCAAAGAACTTATCCAGCACCGCCAGCAGCAGCTTACGGTCCATATAGTCAAAGCCTTCGGCATCGACATTCAGCATATCCAGCGCCTGGGCGGCGATCTCGGCCGATATGGTGCCGTCGTGCTTCACCTCGGCAAAGTCACGCACCCGGCGCAGCAGGCGGTTGGCAATACGCGGCGTACCGCGGGAGCGCTTCGCCACTTCAAACGCTCCCTCTTCGCTCATATCCAGCCCCATGTAGCGCGCGCTGCGCCCCACAATATGCTGAAGGTCAGGCACCTGATAAAACTCCAGACGCTGCACGATACCAAAACGGTCGCGTAACGGAGAGGTCAGCGAGCCGGCGCGGGTCGTGGCGCCAATCAGGGTAAACGGTGGCAGATCGATTTTGATCGAGCGCGCGGCCGGGCCTTCACCGATCATGATATCCAGCTGGTAATCCTCCATTGCCGGATAGAGCACTTCCTCCACCACCGGCGACAGGCGGTGGATCTCGTCGATAAACAGCACGTCATGCGGTTCGAGGTTGGTCAGCATCGCCGCCAGGTCCCCTGCTTTCTCCAGTACCGGGCCGGAGGTGGTACGCAGGTTAACGCCCATTTCGTTGGCGACGATATTCGCCAGGGTGGTTTTACCTAACCCCGGCGGACCAAAAATCAGCAGGTGATCGAGCGCATCGCCGCGCAGCTTTGCCGCCTGGATGAAAATCTCCATCTGAGAACGAACCTGCGGCTGGCCGATGTACTCATCCAGCAGTTTGGGACGGATCGCGCGATCCACCACGTCATCTGGCTGAATAGTGCCTGCCGATACCAGGCGGTCTGCTTCAATCATCCTTTACCTCACAATGCAGCGCGCAGCGCTTCACGAATCAGGGTTTCACTGCTGGCATCCGGTTTAGCAATTTTGCTCACCATCCGGCTGGCCTCCTGAGGTTTATAGCCCAGCGCCACCAGCGCGGCAACCGCTTCCTGCTCGGCATCATCATCCGATGCAGGCGCGCCCGGGGAAGTCAGCACCAGATCGGCTGCCGGAGTGAACAGATCGCCATGCAGACCTTTGAAGCGGTCCTTCATCTCGACAATCAAACGCTCGGCGGTTTTCTTGCCGATGCCCGGAAGCTTAATTAACGCAGCCGGATCTTCCCGCTCAACGGCATTCACAAACTGTGGCGCTGACATACCGGACAGAATCGCCAGCGCCAGCTTCGGCCCGACGCCGTTGGTTTTGATCAATTCGCGGAACAGGGTGCGTTCCTGTTTGTTATTGAATCCGTACAGCAGCTGAGCGTCTTCACGCACCACAAACTGGGTAAAGACAACCGCCTCTTTGCCCGCCTCCGGCAGTTCGTAGAAGCAGGTCATCGGCATATGGACTTCATAGCCCACGCCACCCACTTCCAGCAGTACTAACGGGGGTTGTTTTTCAATGATGATGCCTCTGAGTCTGCCTATCACGTGACGCTCCTGCGTTCTGGAAGAAATTATCTGCCGACATAATAAAAAAAGGCTGGATAAACATCCAGCCTGATTTGTCATTATCGTAACCTGCCTCGCGCCAGATTGAGCCGCGACTCGCTCATTTGCATCGCATTCTGGCTGACGTGACAGTGGGTAATCGCAATGGCCAGCGCATCCGCGGCGTCGGCCTGCGGGTTCGCAGGGAGCTTCAGCAGGGTACGCACCATGTGCTGCACCTGGCTTTTCTCCGCGCTACCAATGCCCACCACCGTCTGCTTAACCTGACGGGCCGCGTACTCAAACACCGGCAGATCCTGGTTCACGGCGGCAACAATCGCCACGCCGCGCGCCTGACCGAGCTTTAACGCCGAGTCAGCGTTTTTCGCCATAAAGACCTGCTCGATGGCGAAATAGTCCGGCTGGAACTGGGTGATGATCTCCGACACGCCCGCATAGATGAGCTTCAGGCGCGACGGCAGATCGTCCACTTTGGTGCGAATACAGCCGCTGCCGAGGTAGGTTAGCTGGCGTCCCACCTGACGGATAACGCCATAGCCGGTGACGCGTGAGCCGGGGTCAATCCCGAGAATAATCGACATCACGCGTCTCCCGTAAACGGTTTACAGGCTCTCATCAGAGAGTCGCTGCAACCTCATCAGAGATTTCACCGTTGTGATACACTTCCTGCACGTCGTCGCAGTCTTCGAGCATGTCGATCAGACGCAGCAGTTTCGGTGCGGTTTCCGCATCCATGTCCGCTTTGGTAGACGGGATCATGGAGACTTCAGCGTTATCCGCCTTCAGGCCAGCCGCTTCCAGCGCATCGCGCACGGCACCCATCTCTTCCCATGCGGTGTAAACATCAATAGCACCGTCGTCGTAGGTCACCACGTCTTCCGCACCGGCTTCCAGCGCCGCTTCCATGATCGCATCTTCGTCGCCTTTCTCGAAGGAGATGACGCCTTTTTTGCTGAACAGGTACGCTACAGAACCGTCAGTGCCCAGGTTGCCGCCAGTTTTGGTGAACGCGTGACGCACTTCCGCAACGGTACGATTACGGTTGTCGGACAGACACTCAACCATCACCGCCGTACCGCCAGGACCGTAACCTTCATAAATGATGGTTTCCATGTTCGCGTCTTCATCACCGCCCACGCCACGTGCGATGGCACGGTTCAGGGTGTCACGCGTCATGTTGTTGGACAGGGCTTTATCCACCGCCGCGCGCAGACGTGGGTTAGAGGCCGGATCGCCGCCGCCCAGACGCGCCGCTGTCACCAGCTCACGAATGATTTTGGTAAAGATTTTACCGCGTTTGGCATCCTGTGCCGCTTTGCGGTGTTTGGTGTTGGCCCACTTACTATGACCTGCCATAAAAAGTTCTCCAAAAATCGCGCCTTCTCAGGCAGCGTTAATTACAAATTCTTCAATCGCCTGCCGGTTGCTCCACGACTTGGTCAGTGCGGCGGCATCCGCCGCATTCACCCAGCGGTAGGTCAGGTGTTCCGTGAACACGATCTCCCGCTCATGGGGAAGCGCAAGGCAGAACCACGATTCCGTATTGCGCTCAACGCCCGGTGCATAGCGATGACGTAAATGGCGAAAAATTTCAAACTCCACCGTGCGCTGACAGTCCTTCAGGGTCAGTTGCTCGTAAGCAACATCAATGGCGACCTCTTCCTTTACTTCACGCGCGGCGGCCTGCGGCGCGGTCTCCCCCTCTTCCAGGCTGCCGGTAACCGACTGCCAGAAATCCGGATCGTCGCGCCGCTGCAACATCAGCACCCGCTTCGTGTCTTCTGCATAAATGACCACCAGAACCGAAACGGGACGCTTATATGCCATATCAGTTTTTCTCTTCCTTCTTCACCACCTCAATGCCCAGCTCAGCCAGCGCGGCCGGGTTGGCAAAGCTTGGCGCTTCAGTCATCAGACACGCCGCTGCGGTGGTTTTCGGGAAGGCGATCACATCACGGATGTTGTCGGTGCCGGTCAGCAGCATGGTCAGACGGTCAAGACCGAAGGCCAGACCCGCGTGCGGAGGGGTACCGTACTTCAGGGCGTCCAGCAGGAAGCCAAACTTCTCGCGCTGCTCCTGCTCGTTAATGCCCAGAATGCCGAACACGGTCTGCTGCATTTCACCGCTGTGAATACGCACGGAGCCGCCGCCCACTTCGTAGCCGTTGATGACCATATCGTAGGCGTTTGCCACCGCGTCTTCCGGCGCCGCTTTCAGCTCTGCCGCCGTCATCTCTTTTGGCGAGGTGAACGGGTGGTGCATCGCGGTCAGGCCGCCTTCACCGTCGTCTTCAAACATCGGGAAGTCGATCACCCACAGCGGCGCCCATTTGCTTTCGTCGGTCAGGTTCAGGTCTTTGCCGAGCTTCAGACGCAGCGCGCCCATCGCATCCGCAACCACTTTCTTGTTGTCTGCGCCGAAGAAGATCATGTCGCCGTCCTGCGCGCCGGTGCGCTCAAGGATCGCTTCCACGATGTCCGCATTCAGGAACTTCGCCACAGGGCTGGTGATGCCTTCCAGACCTTTTGCACGCTCGGTTACTTTAATATAGGCCAGACCTTTCGCGCCGTAGATCTTGATGAAGTTGCCGTAGTCGTCAATCTGCTTACGGCTCAGGGCAGCACCGCCCGGAACGCGCAGGGCAGCCACGCGGCCTTTCGGATCGTTAGCCGGGCCAGCAAAGACCGCGAACTCAACGGCTTTCACCAGGTCTGCCACGTCCACCAGCTCCATCGGGTTACGCAGGTCTGGTTTGTCAGAACCGTAGCGACGCTCGGCTTCCGCGAAGGTCATGACAGGGAAATCGCCCAGCTCAACGCCTTTCACGTCGTTCCACAGGCTACGCACCAGGGCTTCCATCACCTCACGCACCTGCTCAGCGGTCATGAAGGAGGTTTCCACATCGATCTGGGTAAATTCTGGCTGACGGTCAGCGCGCAGGTCTTCGTCGCGGAAGCATTTCACGATCTGATAGTAGCGATCGAAGCCGGACATCATCAGCAGCTGTTTGAAAAGCTGTGGTGACTGCGGCAGCGCGTAGAATTTGCCTTTATGGACGCGGGATGGCACCAGGTAGTCGCGCGCGCCTTCCGGCGTGGCTTTGGTCAGCATCGGGGTTTCGATATCAAGGAAACCGTGGTCATCCATAAAACGGCGCACCAGGCTGGTGATTTTCGCACGGGTTTTCAGGCGCTGAGCCATTTCCGGACGACGCAGATCCAGGTAGCGGTATTTCAGACGCGCTTCTTCGGTGTTGACGTGGTTGGAGTCCAGCGGCAACGCTTCCGCGCGGTTGATGATCGTCAGATCGGACGCCAGCACTTCGATAGCGCCGGTCGCCATGTCGGCGTTGACGTTTTTCTCGTCACGCGCACGCACGGTGCCCGTCACCTGAATGCAGAACTCATTGCGCAGCTCAGAAGCCAGCTTCAACGCATCAGCGCGATCCGGATCGAAGAACACCTGAACGATACCTTCGCGGTCACGCATATCAATAAAGATAAGGCTACCAAGATCGCGACGACGATTGACCCAACCACACAGGGTGACCTGCTGCCCGACGTGGGACTGACGCAGCTGCCCGCAATATTCTGTACGCATGAGATATCCCTTAATTAGCCGCAGGCTGATTGTCGCCTGTCTCGCAGGCTACGATGTCGCAGCTTTCTGTATGTCACAACTGGATGAAAAAAGGCGGCTATTATACTGGAAATTCTGCCGCACGATAAGAGCGAAGCACGGCCTGACGCGCGTTTGCTGAACTCTTATTGCCTATTCTCACAAAAATTAACAAAATTATCCGACCGATAACAGGCCATCACGTCGTAAGGTGTAGAAAAGCAATCATTTGACGGGAGTGACGATGTTTACACTTGATGCCACCAAAACCGCCCTTGTGGTCATTGATTTACAGGAAGGCATTCTGCCTTTTGCCGGTGGTCCGCACACCGCTGACGATGTGGTCAGCCGCGCTGCGCGCCTGGCAGAAAAATGCCGCGCCAGCGGCTCGCCTGTTGTTATGGTGCGCGTCGGCTGGTCCGCTGATTTCGCCGAAGCGTTAAAACAGCCGGTTGATGCCAAGGCCCCGGCGCAGGCGCTGCCGGACAACTGGTGGACATATCCTGTCTCGCTCGGTAAACGCGACAGCGATATAGAAGTCACCAAACGCCAGTGGGGCGCATTCTACGGCACCGACCTGGAGCTCCAGCTGCGCCGTCGCGGGATCGACACGATTATTCTGTGCGGGATCTCCACCAACATCGGTGTGGAATCCACCGCCCGTAACGCCTGGGAGCTGGGCTTTAACCTGGTGATCGCGGAAGATGCGTGCAGCGCAGCCTCTGCGGATCAGCACCAGGGCAGCATGACCCATATCTTCCCGCGTATCGGTCGCGTGCGCAGCACGGATGAGATCCTCAGCGCGCTATGATGTACGTGGGCCTGCCCCAGTGGTCGCACCCGAAATGGGTGCGCCTGGGTATTACCAGCCTTGAAGAGTATGCCCGACACTTTAACTGCGTGGAGGGCAATACCACGCTGTACGCTCTGCCCCGCGCGGAGATCGTCGAACGCTGGCGCGAGCAAACCAGCGACGACTTCCGCTTTTGCTTTAAATTCCCGGCGACCATCTCCCACAACGCCGCGCTGCGCAACTGCGATGATTTAACCCACGAGTTTTTCACCCGGATGTCGCCTCTGGCCAACCGTATTGGCCAGTACTGGCTCCAGCTTCCCGCCACGTTTGGCCCGCGCGACCTGCCTGCCCTCTGGCAGTTTCTCGACGCCCTGCCGCATGGCTTCACCTACGGCGTAGAAGTAAGGCATCCGGAATTCTTTGCCAAGGGCGACGCGGAGAAAGCGCTCAATCGCGGCCTGCATGAACGATCGGTCAACCGCGTGATCCTCGACAGCCGCCCCGTACATAGCGCAATCCCGCACAGCGAAGCCGTTGTTGATGCCCAGCGCAAAAAACCTAAAGTGTCCGTCCACGCGATCGTAACGGCACAGAACCCGATGGTCCGGTTTATCGGCAGCGATAACATGCAGCAAAATGAGGAGATGTTCGCCGTCTGGCTGCAAACGCTGGCGAAATGGGAGCACACCACCACGCCGTACCTTTTTTTACATACGCCGGATATCGCACAGGCGCCTGAACTGGTCGATGCTCTCTGGCAGGCCTTGCAGCAGGCAGTTCCGTCGGTTGGCCCCGCGCCGTCCATCCCACAACAATCTTCTCTTTTCTGAAATCACCCCCTATCATAGAGACGTGCCATCTGCCAAAAACAGGGAGTTAGTATGGTCAGCGCGCTGTATGCGGTGTTAGGTGCATTACTGCTGATTAAGTTTTCATTTGATGTTGTGCGCCTGAGAATGCAGTACCGCGTCTCGTACGGTGACGGGGGATTTTCTGAGCTACAAAGCGCAATCCGCATTCACGGCAACGCGGTAGAGTACATTCCCGTCGCGTTAATTTTGCTGCTGTTAATGGAGATGGATGGCGCAGAAACCTGGATGGTGCACGTCTGTGGGCTACTGCTGATAGCAGGGCGTTTGATGCATTATTATGGTTTTCACCACCGCCTGATCCGCTGGCGTCGTTCCGGCATGAGCGCGACCTGGTGCTCGCTTTTGCTGATGGTGCTGGCTAACCTTTGGTATATGCCGTGGGAGTTGGTTTTCTCCTTCCATTAGCGCACAATATGCCCCTTTATTTTTCCCGGATTTTTACGTTATGTCAGATCGCGACACGCTTTTTTCCGCGCCTATCGCCAGCCTGGGCGACTGGACCTTTGATGAACGGGTAGCCGAAGTCTTCCCGGATATGATCCAGCGCTCTGTTCCCGGTTATTCCAATATTATCTCCATGATCGGCATGCTGGCGGAGCGTTTTGTTCAACCCGGCACGCAGGTCTATGACCTGGGCTGTTCGCTGGGAGCGGCAACGCTGTCCATTCGTCGTAACGTTCATCACGAAGGCTGCAAGATTGTGGCTGTCGATAACTCACCGGCTATGGTTGAACGCTGCCGTCGCCACATTGATGCGTATAAAGCCCCTACGCCTGTGGAGGTGGTAGAAGGCGATATCCGCGATATCGACATCCAGAACGCCTCGATGGTGGTACTGAACTTTACCCTTCAGTTCCTGGTACCGGACGATCGTCAGCGGTTGCTCGATAAAATTTATCAGGGCCTGAACCCGGGCGGCGCGCTGGTGTTGTCTGAGAAATTCAGCTTTGAAGACGCCAGCGTGGGCGAACTGCTGTTCAACATGCACCATGATTTCAAGCGTGCAAATGGCTACAGCGAGCTGGAGATCAGCCAGAAGCGCAGCATGCTTGAAAACGTCATGCTGACGGATTCCGTAGAAACCCATAAAGCGCGCCTGCGCAAAGCCGGATTTGAACACAGCGAACTGTGGTTCCAGTGCTTTAACTTTGGTTCTCTGGTGGCGCTTAAAGCCGGAGACGCAGCATGATCGAGTTCGGTAATTTCTATCAGCTGATTGCCAAAAACCACCTTTCCCACTGGCTGGAAACCCTGCCTGCGCAAATTGCCACCTGGCAGCGCGATCAGCAGCATGGTCTGTTGAAGCAGTGGTCCAACGCCGTGGAGTTTCTGCCTGAACTGACGCCTCATCGTCTGGATTTACTGCACAGCGTGACGGCGGAGAGCGAAGAGCCGCTCCCGGCCGGGCAGATCAACCGCATCGAAACGCTGATGCGTAACCTGATGCCGTGGCGCAAAGGGCCGTTCTCGCTGTACGGTGTAAATATCAACACCGAGTGGCGCTCTGACTGGAAGTGGGATCGCGTTCTGCCGCATTTATCCGACCTGACCGGGCGCACCATTCTGGACGTGGGCTGCGGTAGCGGCTATCACATGTGGCGCATGATCGGCGCAGGCGCGCATCTGGCCGTCGGTATCGATCCGATGCAGCTGTTCCTGTGCCAGTTTGAAGCGGTGCGTAAGCTGCTGGGTAACGACCAGCGTGCGCACCTGCTGCCGCTGGGTATCGAGCAACTCCCTGCCCTGAAAGCGTTTGATACCGTTTTCTCGATGGGCGTGCTGTACCACCGTCGTTCCCCGCTGGAGCATCTCTGGCAGTTGAAAGATCAGCTGGTCAGCGGCGGCGAACTGGTGCTGGAAACGCTGGTCATCGAAGGCGATGAACATGCCGTTCTGGTGCCGGGCGATCGCTATGCGCAGATGCGCAACGTTTACTTCATCCCTTCCGCGCTGGCGCTGAAGAACTGGCTGGAGAAATGTGGGTTTGTCGATGTACGCATCGCCGATGTGTGCGTGACGTCGGTTGAGGAACAGCGCCGCACCGACTGGATGATCACCGAATCGCTGGAGCAATTCCTCGACCCGGACGATCACAGTAAAACCGTCGAAGGCTATCCGGCCCCGATGCGTGCGGTATTGATTGCGACCAAGCCGTAGCCTTTAGCTGGGTGGCGGCTGCGCCTTACCCGGCCTACGCGTGATTTCGTAGGCCCGGTAAGCGCAGCGCCACCGGGCAAAAAAGAAAAAAAGGCCCCTGTGTAATTTGCAGGGGCCTGGTACAAGCAAGCATCATATTGGGCGACATGATGCGCGGTAAAAATCGGTACGTTGCTACACGTGATGACGTTCAATCAACGATTTCATTACCGCAACCGACTCTCCATCCACACCGTAGCGCGAGTACTCATCCGCTTCAGCATCCGTCGACATTGACAACCCTGTATTGCGATAACGCATGGGTGAAGGTATCCATTTACCCGCCGAGCTGTGCAGCTCTTCCACCCCTGCGTTTAAAAACAGTTCCAGATTGCTGGCGCGTACTCCTGCGCCCGCCATGATTATTGGAACACCGGAATGTGCTTTTAGTTCCGTAATTAATTTCAGTCCTTTTTCAGCCGAGGACTGCTGGCCCGACGTCAGAACGCGCGCCACGCCCAGTTCTGCCAGCGTATCAAAGGCTTGTATCGGATCCTGACACATATCGAACGCACGATGAAAAGTGACCGCCATCCCCCGGGCGGCGCGCATGACCTGACGCATACGCGGAAGATCGATGTTGCCGTCTACGTCCAGCACACCGATCACCAGCCCCGGAAAACCGGAATCACGGACGAGGGCGATATCCTCAAGCATGGCACTGAACTCACCCGCCGTATAACAAAAATCACCGCCGCGCGGGCGAATAATCGGGTGCACCGGAATAGTGATGGCCTGACGGGCTGATTTCAGCACGCCAAAGGACGGGGTTAATCCTCCTTCTTTCGGTGCCGCGCAAAGCTCGATGCGATCGGCCCCCTGCCGTTGCGCAGTGACGGCACACTCCACGCTGTAACAACAAATTTCCAGCAGCGCCATGTCATCCTCCTTAAATTTCACTCAACGTACCATCGTGGCACGTTGCCCGATTGGTGTCTGGATCGACGCTCACAATGCTTACGCTTCGCTGGCGACGATCTGCTCGATAGTCCAGGGATGGAATTTCACCGTCACGTTGCCGTCCGTTACGGCAAGCGTAGGGTTCGGTAAGCGTTCGCGCTCCCCTTTTGGCGAGCTGGTTTTGACGAAAATACCCGGCTGGCTTAACCCCTCGTCGGAAAGCAGCGCCAGCGCACGGGCGTTCAGCGTCTCGGGCTCCCCAGGCAGAACAATTTCGATATGCTCCCAGCCTTCGTGCGGATAACGCTTCTCTCCTGGCCAGGGCAGTTCCACAACGGTGAATTGCCAGTGCGCCACCGTTACCGGCGCGTGAAGTTTGAACAGGCAGATCGGGCGACCGTTAATGATATTCTCCGACAGCAGTTCTCCGCACTGCTCAAAGCCACGCCGCCAGCGTTCGGCGGTGGCATTCTGGTGGCAGCGCAAAGAGATGTGATCGGCCTCAAGCGGCGCGATATCCAGCCCGAGACGGGTGGCAAGTTCTGTGAACGCCTGGGTGAAGCGCGGTAAATCTGCGGAAATATCATGCAGTTCGTCAATGGTGTGCCAGTTCGCCATAGGTCAGTCTCGTTTCGTGTCGCAAAGCCGCTAATTTACTCTGTTGCCCTCTGTCGACCAACCGCAGAATCACGGTTTTTTCGACTGCATGATTATGCATACCGTCTTCGCCTGGATTCTGAGCGATCTTCGCCCCCCGCAGGGCTGACGCCCGCAGGCATTTGCAGTATACTCCCGCCCTAAATTCTTAAACTGGCGTGGGTGTTTTTTACCCGCATCAAAAACGTAAGGTATCCAGGTGAATATTCAGGCTCTTCTCTCAGAAAAAGTCAGTCAGGCACTGATTGCCGCAGGTGCGCCTGCGGATTGCGAACCACAGGTTCGTCAGTCAGCGAAAGTACAGTTTGGCGACTATCAGGCTAATGGCGTGATGGCAGTGGCTAAAAAACTGGGCATGCCGCCGCGACAGCTCGCTGAGCAGGTACTGACGCATCTGGATCTCACCGGCATCGCCAGCAAAACCGAAATCGCCGGTCCAGGCTTTATCAACATTTTCCTTGAGCCTGCATTCCTCGCAAGCCACGTTGACGCGGCGCTGAAGTCTGACCGCCTGGGCGTGGCTCAGCCAGATGCGCAGACCGTGGTGGTTGACTACTCCGCGCCAAACGTGGCGAAAGAGATGCACGTCGGTCACCTGCGCTCCACCATCATCGGTGACGCGGCGGTGCGTACCCTGGAGTTCCTTGGTCACAAGGTGATCCGCGCTAACCACGTAGGCGACTGGGGCACGCAGTTCGGCATGCTGATCGCGTATCTGGAAAAGCAGCAGCAGGAAAACGCAGGCGAAATGGCGCTGGCAGACCTGGAAGGTTTCTACCGTGAAGCCAAAAAGCACTATGACGAAGATGAAGCCTTCGCCGAGCGCGCGCGCAGCTACGTGGTGAAACTTCAAGGCGGCGACCCGTACTTCCTCGAGATGTGGCGCAAGCTGGTGGACATTACCATGTCCCAGAATCAGCTCACCTATAACCGTCTGAACGTGACCCTGACCCGTGACGACGTGATGGGTGAAAGCCTGTATAACCCGATGCTGCCAGGCATTGTGGCGGACCTGAAAGCTAAAAATCTGGCGGTGGAAAGCGAAGGCGCAACGGTGGTGTTCCTTGATGAGTATAAAAACAAGGAAGGCGAACCGATGGGTGTGATCGTCCAGAAAAAGGATGGCGGCTATCTCTACACCACCACCGACATCGCCTGTGCGAAATACCGTTACGAAACCCTGCATGCGGACCGCGTGCTGTATTACATCGACTCCCGTCAGCACCAGCACCTGATGCAGGCGTGGACTATCGTGCGTAAAGCGGGTTATGTGCCGGATTCCGTGCCGCTGGAACATCACATGTTCGGCATGATGCTGGGTAAAGACGGTAAGCCGTTCAAAACCCGTGCGGGCGGCACCGTGAAGCTTTCCGATCTGCTGGATGAAGCGCTGGAACGCGCGCGTCGCCTGGTGGCCGAGAAGAACCCGGATATGCCTGCTGACGAGCTGGAGAAACTGGCTAACGCGGTTGGGATCGGCGCGGTGAAATACGCGGATCTCTCCAAGAACCGTACCACCGACTATATCTTCGACTGGGACAATATGCTGGCGTTTGAAGGCAACACGGCGCCATACATGCAGTACGCTTATACCCGCGTACTCTCCGTCTTCCGTAAAGCCAATATCGACGAAAGCGTGCTGGCGAATGCCACGGTGACCCTTACCGAAGACCGTGAAGCACAGCTGGCTGCCCGCCTGCTTCAGTTCGAAGAGACGCTCTCCGTGGTCGCGCGTGACGGTACGCCGCACGTTATGTGTGCATACCTGTACGATCTGGCCGGTCTGTTCTCTGGCTTCTACGAACACTGCCCTATCCTCTCTGCTGAGAGCGAAGCGGTGCGTCACAGCCGCCTGAAGCTGGCGCAGCTGACGGCGAAGACACTGAAGCTCGGTCTGGATACCCTGGGTATCGAAACCGTAGAACGTATGTAAAAAAGAAACCCGGCGAGCGCCGGGTTTTTTATTATCAGAAATATTTCCGCAAATATTCCGTCAGACACAGAATCGCCATTGCCTGTCCATACGGCATCGAGGTCAGCGGTATCTGGCGGTAAAACGCCAGATCGCTGCCCATCCCCGTCCCGAAGGACGTTTGCAGCAGCTCCCCTTCCGGCGAGATGTTTTGCACGATACCGCGAATCGCTTTCTCCGCCACCTCTGCGTACTCTGCGCCGACATAACGCTTGCGCACGGCTTTCAGAATGCCGTAGGCAAACCCTGCCGTGGCCGACGCCTCCAGATAAGAATCAGGATCGTCCAGCAGCGTATGCCACAATCCACTCTCGTCCTGACATTTTGCCAGTGCGGCGATCTGCGCGTTCAGTACCTGCACCAGATAGCGACGAACGGCGTTGTTTTCCGGCAGATCCACCAGCTCGAGGAAATCCGGGATCACGATGGTCAGCCAGCTGTTGCCGCGCGCCCAGCGGGCCCGGGCAAAGTTGTGATTGCCGTCGTAATTCCAGCCGTGGAACCACAGCCCGGTCTCCCGATCCATCAGATTCTGTACGTGGAGCAGAAACTGATAGTTCGCCTCCTCGACGTACTCCGGCTTGTTCAGCAGCTTGCCGATTTTCGCCAGCGGCAGCACCGTCATCATCAGCGTGTCATCCCACATCTGCTGATGGTTCTCTTCCGCCAGGGTGATGTGCTGCATGCCGCCATGTTCGGTGCGCGGCATCTCATTCATCGCCCATTCCGCCCAGCTTTCCAGCCACGGCAGCCAGGCAGGGTTTTTGGTCTCTTCGTAGCGATACGCCAGCGTCAGGAACGGCGACATGGTATTCACGTTTTTGGTGGTTGCGCCTTCAGCGAAACGGTCAGCAAACCAGCTGTCGATAATCTCGCGCATGCCTTCGTCACCGGTCTGGCAGTAATACTGCCAGATACCGTATAAACCGACGCCGTGGGTCCATTCCCATCCGGCCCAGCCTTTGGTGTCGATCACGCGCCCGTCGTCCAGCCGCAGCAAAAACTCACCCGTTTTGTCGTGGATACTGACCAGGTTATGCGTCACCTTTTGAATCAGCGATTTCAGCTCATCCCTGGCGATAAAGCGCTCAGGCTGACGCAGTAACGGGCTATGTTTGACAGGCCAAACTTTCATCATCTTAACCTCTGTTGTATGTCGAATTCAGTACCGCACGATCCTTCAGCGAAGGGGCCGCCGGCTTATTGCGATTCAGATAACCGATGTTGTTGTTGCCCCACAGGGATTCATACGGCATACCGGCCAGCATCTCCACGGTAGCGCGGGCCTGCGGGGTCACCGCCTCTGGCATCGCATGGCCGGACTCGCGCATTTTCGTGGTCTCTTCACGCAGGGTGCTGTGGGTCTGCAAATTGAGTTTGAAGCGCAGGGAGACAAGGAAGCCGCAGAACAGCACCAGAATAGTGCCAACGCTCAGGATCATCAGAATGGTGTGGCTCACTTCCGCAGGCTGCACTTTTTGCCCGCTGACAAAGCCCGACATCTGCATCACGATCCCCACCAGCATCACCGCACCGGCCTGAGACGCTTTACGGGTCAGCGTCATGATGCCCGCGAAGATCCCTTCGCGACGCTGACCGGTGATCACTTCGTCCACGTCAGCAATGTAGGTGTAGGTATTCCACGGTACGTAGTTGATACCCCCGCGGCCAAGACCGGCAACCGCAGAGATCAGCAGCAGCAGAGCGTAAACGTCGCTCAGGCCCGCGTAATAAAGCACCGCGTAAGAGAGCGAAGCCAGACCAAACAGCACGACCACCATGCGGTAAGACGGCGCAGGTCCGAAGCGAATGCACAGCGGGATCATGCCGATCACGGCGAGGAACTGGAAAATGGCCATCGTGCCCAGCAGGTTGGACGCCATTGACGCCTCCTGCATCAGCACAAATACCACGTAATAAGTGAACACCGCATTAAAGACGTCCTGGGCGATGTAGCCGCCAAGGTACATTCCCAGATGCTGGCGGAAAATCTTGATGCGCAGCGTCGAACTTAATTCGACAAAAAGACGGTTCAGGCTCTGGCCCAGGGTCAGCTTTTTCTTCTCTTCTTCAGCACGCAGGGCCGCTTCAGACCACTCTTCCCGCGGACGCTCCCAGGTGAAGAACCAGACGAAAGTAAGCATCAGCGCGCAGAGTACGGAGAAGACCAGGCTTGCATAGAAGAAGGAGATCGCGTTGTCTTTGCCGAAATGCGTGAGCAGGATCCCCGGCAGGAAGGAGGCCAGAATGGCGGACATCTGCGCCATTGAGATACGCGCCCCGGAGAATTTGGTTTTCTGTTTGAAATCGTCCGTCATCTCCGGCACCAGCGTTTCGTATGGCACCAGGATCATGGTGTAGACGATATCAAAGATCAGATAGGTCAGCAGGTAGTACCAGAAACTCATGTCCCCTACCCACATCAGCGAGTAGCTGAAAACGCAGGGAATACCGAGCAGGATGAAGAACTTACGACGGCCAAAACGCTTGCCCAGCCAGGTGGTGCCAAAGTTATCGGTCAAAAAGCCCATTAACGGGCTGACAACCGCATCCAGCACCCTTGCGGCAGCGAAGATAAAGGTTGCTTCAATCGGTGTGAGTCCACAGAAGGTGGTATAAAAATACAAAAGCCAGGCGGCCGTCAGGGCGGTAGTCCCCGCCCCGAGGAAGTCCCCTGACCCGTAAGCAAAATAATTTGCGAGTCCAATTTTACGTGTTTTCATTGCCGTCAACCCTAATCAGTTTTGGGAGACTCCCTGTAAGCAACCTCGTCCGGGAGTTTTTACACGGCTACAGTAAAAGTATCGACCTGTTGATACCTTTCTGTTTCTGCCATCACAAAGTGGTGAATGGCAAAAACGCAAAGAGTGTCAATACGCGTGTCACTGATTTATAAAACAGCGTTTCTTTTGTATCAAAAGGGAAGGTCATTTTTGCGAGCCAGCCTTCAGAAATGCCTGGAGACTGGCGAAAAGGCGGGCAGTTAGCGGTAGTTGACGAGCACCTCGTTGCGCTGAACCTTCAGCGCCGGGATGAGACGTCCACCGCCTGGCACTTCCCAGATAAAGCGTAAAGGCTCCTGAGCAGACACCCCGTTGAAGGCCTGGGTAGTGCCACGTTGACCCTCGATTTCCGCGCAGCGGGTCAGCGAGCACAGCCGCACCTGCAACCCGGCCGGTGTGGGTCCCGTCAGGGTGTAATTCCAGGCCACCAGCGTCATCTGCCCGGACACGGGCTCAGAGGCGGACAGCGGACGGGAGGAGATCGACTCACCCCGATGGTTGAGCGTCAAGCCGATACTGCTGGCCTGCCATGCCCCCTCGCCTGCGGCCTGCGCCGCCAGCGGGAAAAGTAAGATCCACAGCCACTTACGCATTATTTCCCTCCTATGGTCGCCGTCATGCGAATATTGCGGTTATCGGACAGCTCCATATTCGACAGCACTACCAGCTGGTTCAGGCTCCGGCGCAGGAAGCGCGACAGCAGCGGGCGCAGCGCGTGATTCACAAGCAGCACCGGCGGCGCGCCCAGCATCTCCTGACGCGCCAGCGCCTCCTGGGTTTGCGCCAGTAATCTGTCCGCCAGACCCGGCTCCAGCCCGCCACCGCCCTGCAACGCCTGAAGCAGCAGACGTTCCAGCGGCGTATCCAGGCCAATAACCTGCACTTCGCCGGTTCCCGGGAACCATTGCTGGGTAATGGCGCGTCCGAGCGCCACGCGTACCACCGCCGTCAATTCGTGCGGATCGCTTTGCAGCGGCGCATGTTCGGCCAGCGTTTCAAGGATGGTACGCATATCGCGAATGGGCACCTTCTCGTCGAGCAGATTTTGCAGCACTTTGTGCAACGTGGTTAAGGTCAGCACGCCCGGCACCAAATCTTCGGTCAGCTTCGGCATCTCCTGCGTTACGCGGTCGAGCAGCTGCTGCGCCTCCTGACGACCAAACAGTTCCGCGGAGAACTGGCCAATCAGATGGTTGAGGTGCGTCGCCACCACGGTACTGGCCTCAACGACCGTGTAACCCTGGATCTGCGCCTGCTCTTTCAGGGCGCTCTCAATCCAGATTGCCGCCAGACCAAAGGCCGGGTCGGTCGTCTGCTCACCCGGCAACGTGCCTGCGGCGGTGCCCGGGTTAATCGCCAGCCAGCGGCCGGGGTACGCATCACCGCTGCCAATTTCCACCCCTTTCATCAGGATGCGGTAGCGCGCGGGCGGGAGATCCATATTGTCCCGGATGTGGACCACCGGCGGCAGGAAGCCCATATCCTGGGCGAATTTTTTACGAATGCTGCGGATACGGCCAAGCAGCTCACCATCCTGCTGGAAATCCACCATCGGGATCAGGCGGTACCCCACTTCCATCCCCAGCGAATCTTCGAGCTGTACGTCGTTCCAGGTGGCTTCCACCGCCTGGGTGTTCTCAGGCATTTTGACCGGCGCTGGTTCTGCTTTAGGCTGCGTTTCACGGCCACGCATCCACCAGGCAAGCCCCAGCAGCGCGGCGGTGAACAGCAGGAATACCAGGTTTGGCATGCCAGGCACCATACCGAGCAGGCCCAGTACTGCCGCGGAGAGCAGCATAACGCGCGGGTTGCTGAAGAGCTGCCCCACCATCTGCTCGCCCACGTCCTGATCGGTACTGACGCGAGTCACAATCACGCCCGCTGCGGTGGAGATCACCAGCGCCGGGATCTGCGCCACCAGACCGTCACCAATGGTCAGCAGCGTATAGCTTTCCGCTGCGTGGCCCATGTCCATGCCGTGTTGCAGCACGCCGACAAGCAGGCCGCCGACGACGTTAATCACCATGATCAGAATGCCCGCGATGGCGTCACCGCGCACAAACTTACTCGCACCGTCCATGGAGCCGTAGAAATCTGCCTCCTGGGTTACTTCAGCACGGCGTTTTTTCGCTTCATCTTCCGCGATCAGCCCGGCATTCAGGTCCGCGTCGATGGCCATCTGCTTGCCCGGCATCCCGTCGAGCACGAAGCGCGCGCCCACTTCAGCGATACGCCCCGCCCCTTTAGTGATAACCATGAAGTTGATAATCACCAGAATGACGAACACCACGATACCGATGGCGAAGTTGCCGCCCACCAGGAAGTGACCGAAGGCTTCGACCACCTTGCCCGCCGCCGCCGCGCCGGTGTGCCCTTCCATCAGGATGATACGCGTGGAGGCAACGTTCAGCGCCAGGCGCAGCAGCGTGGTGAACAGCAGGATCGTTGGAAACGCGGCGAACTCCAGCGTGCGCTGGGTGAACATTGCCACCAGCAACACCATGATGGACAACGCAATGTTGAAGGTGAAAAGCAGGTCGAGGATAAATGCCGGTAACGGCAGCACCATCATCGACAGAATTAGCAGGATCAGAATCGGTCCGGCAAGGATCTGCCATTGCGTCGATTTCAGGTTGCCGGGCAGGCGCAACATTGCCACCAGATTAGCCATCAGTGTCCTTCTCGTTCAAAAAATCCAGTGCTTCAGGCACCGGAAGGTTCTCAGGTTTTACAGGTTGTTGACCGCCCGCTAAACGCCAGCGTTTCAGTTGCCACACCCAGGCCAGCACCTCTGCGACAGCGGCGTAGAGCTGGCCCGGGATCTGTTGTCCAATTTCCGCGTGGCGATACAGCGCACGGGCCAGCGGCGGTGCTTCGAGGATCGGTACGCGGTTTTCCGTCGCGATTTCACGAATGCGCAGCGCAATCAGCCCCGCCCCTTTCGCCACCACTTTCGGCGCGCTCATTTTGTTTTCGTCGTACTGAAGCGCCACGGAATAATGGGTCGGGTTGGTGACGATGACGTCGGCTTTCGGCACATCTTCCATCATGCGCCGACGCGCGGCGGCGCGCTGCATCTGGCGGATACGGCCCTTAACGTGCGGGTCGCCTTCCATCTGTTTATATTCATCGCGGATGTCCTGACGCGACATTCGCAGCTTTTTGATATGGGAATAGATCTGGAAGATAACGTCGAACGCCACCATCGGAATAATGCTGAGTACCACCAGCAGCGAGCATAACCCGACCAGGTTCAGGGCATTTTTCATCGCCGTCATCGGGGACTCGCTGATGAGGCGCATCATCTCCGGCCAGTGGTGCCACAGAAAAAACCCGGCGGTACTGCCCATAAGAAGCGATTTCAGGATCGCTTTAAGAAGCTCAGCCCCGGTTTGCGCGGAAAACATTTTCGCAATGCCGGGGAACGGATTGAGCTTAGAAAATTTCGGTTGCAGCGATTTTCCGCTGAACACCAGGCCACCGAGCATGACCGGCGAAACCAGGGCCACGATGACCACCCCCGCGATCAGCGGCAGCAAGGCGATCATCGCGCTTTTCACAAGGTTGATGATCTGAATGAGGATCAGATTGGGGTCATTGACCATGCTGTGATCAAAACGTAAGCCAGCCGAGAGCATTCCCGCCAGTCTGCGGGCGAGCATCTCCCCGCCCCACCAGATTATGCAGACGCCCACCACCAGGATCAGCAGGGATGTCAGCTCTCGGGATCGGGGGATCTGCCCATCCTCACGGGCTTTTTCAAGTCGGTGGGGTGTGGGGGCTTCTGTTTTGTCGTCGTTCTCTTCTGCCACTGTGCCTGCTCGCAGCCCATTAATTCACGGGTATCATGCCAGCGCAGAGAAAATCCAATGGCGGGAAAAGCCCGTTTATTCGGGCTCTTTTCGCTGTTTTTATTCTGAGCTGCCTCAGGCCGCGTTAACGACCTGAGGCAGAACGCGCAATCAGAAACCAAGACTGTCCAGCAGATCGTCCACCTGATCCTGGCTTGCCACCACGCCCGCTTTGCTGGTGTCAAGCTGTGGACCATTGAGCAGGCTTTCGTTCTCGCGTTTCGGACGGGCAGCCGGTTCCGGTATGTTCTCCAGCAGTACCATCAGCAGCTGACGTTCAATCTCCTGAATCACATCCATCATGCGCTTGATCACCTGGCCGGTGAGGTCCTGGAAATCCTGCGCCATCATGATGTCCAGCAGCTGGGCATTGGTGAAGCTGGTGTGCCCCGGCACGTCACCCAGGTACTGACGGGTATCCGTTACCAGTTCGCGGGCATCCGCCAGCTCAATAGGGTTCTCAAACCATTCATCCCAGCGTTTGCTCAGCGCTTTCGCCCCCTTCTCCATCGCATCCTGGTGCGGCTGCGAGGCTTCAACGCTGTTCAGCGCACGCTCGGCCGCCTGCGCGGTCATCTGTACGACGTAGTCCAGACGGTCGCGCGCGTCAGGGATGGCTTCCGCCGCTTCGGCGATAGCCTGGTCCAGCCCCAGCTCACGCAGGCTGTCACGCAGCATGCGGGTCAGGCTACCAATGCGGGCAATAATGTCGCTCGGCGAATGTTCTTCAACGGGTTTCATAGCAGGTTGCAACATATCCATCACCTCACATGCCGAGTTTCTCGAAGATCTTCCCGAGCTTCTCTTCCAGAGTCGCCGCGGTGAATGGCTTCACCACGTAGCCGCTTGCGCCCGCCTGTGCAGCGGCAATAATGTTCTCTTTCTTCGCTTCTGCGGTCACCATCAGCACCGGCAGAGAGGCCATGCCTGCATCCGCGCGGATGGTTTTCAGCAGTTCGAGACCGTCCATGTTCGGCATGTTCCAGTCGGAAATCACAAAACCAAACCCGCCAGCCTGGAGTTTGTTCAGCGCATCCACCCCGTCTTCTGCTTCTTCAACATTGTTGAAGCCCAGCTCTTTCAGCAGGTTGCGCACAATGCGACGCATGGTGGAAAAGTCATCCACAACCAAAAACTTAAGCTCTTTATCCGCCATAAAATAATACTCCTGAGTCAAATACGTATTGCCTGTCCGGCACTGATTTTCGCCAGCATCTGCTGGCTTACCTGGCTAAGATCGACCACTTCGCTTACGCCACCCATATTGATGGCCTCGCGCGGCATGCCGAACACCACACAACTTGCTTCATTCTGCGCAATCGTCCAGGCGCCAGCCTGGTGCATCGCAAGCATTCCGGCGGCGCCGTCGTTGCCCATTCCCGTCAGGATCACCCCAACGGCGTTGCGCCCCGCATGTTTCGCCACCGAATGAAACAGCACATCCACCGACGGACGGTGCCGGTTAACCGGCGGCCCGTCATGAATTTTGATTTGATAGTTCGCCCCGCTGCGCGCCAGCTCCATGTGCTTGTCACCCGGGGCGATATAGGCGTGACCCGGCAGCACGCGCTCGCCGTCTTCCGCCTCTTTCACGCTGATCTGACACAGCTTATTCAGGCGCTCCGCGAACGAACGGGTAAACCCTGGCGGCATATGTTGCGTAATCAGAATACCCGGGCTTGAGAGCGGCAATGGCTGGAGTACATGGCGAATTGCCTCTGTTCCTCCGGTTGACGCCCCAATGACCAGCAACTTTTCCGAGCTGAGTAACGGCCCTGCCTTCAGGGTTGCCGGAGCTGCCATCGGCTTGTGGGCCGCGAGTTTTGCGCGCGACGCGGTACGGATTTTCTCGGCGATCATCTCGCTGTACGCCAGCATCCCCTCGCGAATGCCGAGCTGCGGCTTGGTGACAAAATCCACCGCCCCCAGCTCCAGCGCGCGCAGGGTGATTTCTGAACCTTTACCGGTCAGAGATGACACCATCACCACCGGCATCGGGCGCAGGCGCATTAATTTTTCCAGGAAATCGATGCCATCCATGCGCGGCATTTCAACATCCAGCGTCAGCACGTCGGGGTTATATTTTTTGATTAAATCCCGCGCGACCAGCGGATCGGGCGCTGTCGCCACCATCTCCATATCGCTGTGGCTATTGATGATTTCGGTCATGATCTGACGCATCAGCGCCGAATCATCGACAGACAATACCCTGATTTTACTCATGCTTTTTCCTTACTCAGCGCATATACCGTTTGCCCACGCAGGCTAAACTCACGCACGAGGTTGCTGAAGTTTTCCGAGTGCCCGGCAAACAGTAAACCGTCAGGCTTGAGCAACGGAACAAAGCGACGCAGGATGTCCTGTTGCGTCGTTTTATCAAAATAGATCATCACGTTACGGCAAAAAATGGCGTCGAATGGCCCCGGCACGTTGTACTGCTTATCCAGTAAATTAACGGGAGCAAATTCCACGCAGTTCGCCAGCTCCTGGCGTACGCGCACCAGTCCTTCATGCGGGCCGGTACCGCGCATGAAGTAACGCTGTAGCTGCTGAGGAGACAGCGTTTTAAGCTCATCCTGGCGATAAACGCCGTTACGGGCTTTTTCCAGCACTTCGGTATCGATGTCGCTGGCGTACACTTTCCAGCGGCCCGGCGCCATGCCCAGGGTGTCCGCCAAGGTGATGGCCAGCGAGTACGGCTCTTCCCCGGTAGAGGCCGCCGCGCTCCAGACGCGATACTCTCCGCTACGGCGACGGGCGTGTTCCGCCAGCACCGGGAAGTGATGCGCCTCGCGGAAAAACGCGGTCAGGTTGGTGGTTAATGAGTTGATAAATGCCTGCCATTCGGCGCTGTTCTGGTTCGCTTCGAGCATGCTCAGATAGCGGCCAAAATCATCCAGCCCCAGCGTACGCAAGCGCCGCACCAGCCGGTTGTAGACCATGTCTCGCTTATGGTCCGCAAGCACGATCCCCGCACGCTGGTAGATTAACTGACATATCCGACGAAAATGCGCGTCGGACAGCGCGAGGCGCTGTGTCATCTGCAACAATAATGACGTTTGCCCTGAGGGCATGGGTGATGTCATAGCGCCTTCTTAATCACATTCAGGATACAACGGGCACGGCCTGTGACCGTCCGACTTCTGTTACTGCTTCAACGTGCTCTTTCACATTAAATACGGCGACCAACCCGGTAAGGTGATCCGCCTGGTTTGCCAGCTGATCGGTAGCCGCCGCCGCCTCTTCCACCAGTGAGGCGTTCTGCTGCGTAACCTGATCCATCTGTGTAACGGCCTGCGCCACCTGCTCAATACCACGGCGTTGTTCATCAGACGCCGAGGCAATCTCGCCCATAATGTCGTTAACCCGCGTCACGGAGGTGACAATCTCGTGCATGGTCTGCGCGGCGGTATCCACCAGCGCGGAGCCCTGCTGAACGCGGGAGACCGACTCTTCTATCAGCCCTTTGATCTCTTTCGCCGCATTGGCGCTGCGGCTGGCAAGGTTTCGGACTTCACCGGCAACCACCGCGAACCCGCGCCCCTGCTCCCCGGCACGCGCCGCTTCAACGGCCGCGTTCAGCGCCAGAATATTGGTCTGGAACGCGATACCGTCGATGACGCTGATAATGTCGCCAATTTTCTGCGAGCTGGCGGCAATCTCCTGCATCGTGCTGGCGACGTGAGAGGCCTGATCGCCCCCACGTTTCGCCGTCATCGCCGCCTGTTTTGACAAGTCGGACGCCTGACGCGCGTTATCGGCGTTCTGGCTTACCGTCGCGGTCAGCTGCTCCATGCTGGCCGCCGTCTGCGCCAGCGATGCCGCCTGCTGTTCGGTGCGGGATGAGAGATCGTTATTGCCTGCCGCAATCTCGGAGATCCCGGTATGCATGGCGTAACTGCCCTGGCGAACGTTGCTTACCGTTTCCCGCAGCGACCCCTGCATCGCCTTCAGGCTGGCGAAAATCGCTGATATTTCATTCCTGCCATACACGGCCACCGGACGCGCCAGATCGCCCTTCGCCATACTGTCGAAGTGGCTGCTGACGATGGCCAGCGGCTGGACGATCATTTTGCGCGACCACCACAGCGAGCCGCCGGTCAGCAGGGCGGCCAGGATCACCATGGTCAGGAAAATCGCCCCTGACATGCGGTAGCTGGTACGGCTGTCCGCACCGGCACGCGCCACAAACTGGTTAATATCCTGCTGCCAGGCGTTAAAGCTACCGTCGAACGCCGCCTGAGACGCCTGCACCGGCGCGGTCAGGAAGTCAGAAAGCTGGTTGTTCTCCAGCCACGTCGCCTGATGGTCGAGATCGCCGTACCACACATCAAAGGTCTTTTTCATGGCGACTTTCAGCGCTTTCTCTTTCTCACTGACCGCCTCCTGCGCCGTAAAGGCCTTAAACTGCGCGTCGGCCTGCTTCAGGCTGCTGCGGGCCACGACCATCAGCGTCTTAATATCCTCCGGCGGATAGCTCAGCGCGGTTAACGTCCCTGCTTTGTTCAGCGCAGTGCTTGCCTGCAACAGCACGGCACGCGTTTGTGCCAGTGCGGAGCGCTGCTGATTACTCGTCTCAACTTCCTGCAAATTCTGATAACCATCGCGAAACGCCCAGAAAGACAACCCGTTACTGCCAACCTGCAAAACCCCACACAGGATCAGAATCAAAAACAGTGTGGTCGAGATACGAATACGATTTAACATCCACGCTCCCATCAAGCGGCAAGCAGCCGCGGTTTAATTGTCAGTCAAAATGTTTCCCAGTTTTCATCTTGTCCGGTCACCGCTGCGCGCGTACGTGTTGTCACGGGCGCCGGGGTTGCTTCGCTGTACGCCGACCGCGAGCTGACCGTATTTGTCGTTTTTGAAGTAAGACGGAACGCCGAGACGGCCATTTTCAGGCGGCTCGCCTGGTCCTCCAGCGCAGCGGCCGCGGCAGCGGACTCCTGCACCAGGGCGGCGTTTTGCTGTGTCACACGATCCATTTCCGATACCGCCAGGGCGACCTGGTCAATACCACGACTCTGCTCATCCGATGCAGAGGCGATTTCACCCATGATGTCCGTCACGCGCGTCACGGCATTCACGATGTCATTCATGGTTTCACCCGCACTTTCCACCAACACCGAGCCGGTATCCACGCGTGAAACAGAGTCTTCAATCAGGGCTTTGATCTCCTTCGCCGCATTGGCGCTGCGGCTGGCGAGGTTACGCACTTCGCCGGCGACCACGGCAAACCCGCGCCCCTGCTCGCCCGCACGCGCCGCTTCAACGGCCGCGTTGAGCGCCAGGATGTTGGTCTGGAAGGCGATACCGTCGATTACGCTGATGATGTCGGCGATTTTCTTCGAGCTGTCGGCAATGTCATGCATGGTTTTCACCACGCCGTCGACCACCCGACCGCCGCGCTGGGCGGTGTCGGACGCGCTTTCTGCAAGCTGCGACGCCTGGCGGGCATTGTCGGCATTCTGCTTCACGGTCGCGGTGAGCTGCTCCATGCTGGCCGCCGTCTCTTCCAGTGCGGATGCCTGCTGTTCGGTACGGGACGAGAGATCGTTGTTGCCCATCGCGATTTCACTCGTGCCGGTATAGATGGCATCCGCCCCCTCGCGCACGTTGGCGACGGTATCAATCAGCGAACGCTGCATATGGTCGACGCTGGTTGCCAGCTCGGTGATCTCATTGCGGCCAGAAACGGTCAGCGTTTTCGTGAGATCGCCCCGGCCAATATCACGGATATGGGCAATGACGCGGCCAAGCGGGTTAAGCAGGATATGACGAATGCCGTACCACACGGCCACCAGCACGATGACCAGCGCGAGGGCGAGAACCGCCATCTGCCATTTCGCGAAACGGTAGTCGTTCTGGCTTTGCGTGAACGCGGAGTGATAAAGCTCGCCGCTGGCTTTAGCGTACTCACCGAGCGCCGCGCCGAGGGCGTTCTGCATTCCCTGGGTCGGCTGCGCGAAATAGGCGTCCATATTGCCCTTCTCCAGGAACTGCACCAGCTCCGTGAGGCCGGCGAAGTAGGCCTGATATTTTTCATCTATGTTCGCGCTCGCCTGCGCCATTGCCGGCTGAGGGGCGATTTTTTTGAAGGCGTCGTAATGTTTCGCCGCGTCTGCCAGCGTGGCGCGCGCATTCTTCAGCAGTTCCGTTTTTGCGCTGCTCTGCTGGTTATTTGGGTCCATCATCATGCGGGCAGACGAGCGGCTCAGGTTGATACGCGTCTGCAACATCAGATCCCAGGTCGTGGTCAGTTCGCTTTGCTGCATTCGCAAATCGTTCGAGGCCGCGAAGCTGTCCTGGTTCTGTTTTAACGACGAGAAAAAGAGGCCGCCAGAAGTAAGCTGAAGAAGTGCGAAAATGACCAGCACCATCATAAGCATTGTGACAACGCGGATACGGTTCAACATACAACACCTTCTCATAGATTTATTAACGGTGTTATCGGCACAGGCCACAGGAACTTTACATTTGCGAAAGGGAAAAGCGCGGGAGTCAGAATGCGACGTCGACAATCAGCGTGTCGGTATAGGTTCCGGCAGGCGGCGTGGCCTGGCTGGTCAGAACTTTGGCGGTGTAGTTGTAGGTACGTAAAAGCCCGTCCGTACTGACCTGCGATGAGCTGGCGCTGGCCCAGCGCTCGCTGCCGCTGCTACCCCAGCGGTTGCTGGTCGCCTCTTTGTAGATGTCGTAACTCATGAAGTTGCTGCCGCTGACCATACGACGCACGTTGTTCAGGGCATTTGCCCCATTATTAATGCCTATGGTGTAGGTGCTGCCTTTGGTGCAGGTGACGGCAACCGACTGTGAAACGGTGGGAAAATTTTGCACCAGCGGCGCGCTGTTAAAATTCACGTCCGGCGTGGTCATGGTGCTGCAATCGTTGGTGACGGTCATGTTGAGGAGGATCGAGGTGGTTGCCGTGCCGGTTTGCGGGGTCAGGCACGCTCCGACCGCGCCAACGGCGCACACGTTGTAGTTAATGCTGAACGTTAACAACACCTGATACGGCCCGGCGGTGACGTTCTGCCCCATTACGGTCCGGAAATAGAGGGGAATGTTGTAGCGCCTTGAACCCAGCAGCCCGAGCAGCGTGTTTCCGCTCCAGGTATAGGCTTTGCTGATTTGTACTTCACTGTTTCCGCCGCAGCCGGACGCCCCGCACAGGCGCACAGGGATGACATCGGTAATAGCCGCGTTGTCCGTACGCTTCATGGTCGCCCGGCTATTCGCGAAGACGGATGCCGAGGTGTAATTCAGCGTCACCGAGTCGTTAGTTAACAGGTTGAGAACGGTATCGCAGGTCACCACCAGCGTGCCCGTCGTTTCCACTTCCCCGGTACCGCTGAGTGCGAACGAGGTGACGCTGCCAAACGAGGCATTCACCGTACTGACGGTACAGGCCGCCCAGCTGCCGCCGGAGCACAGCAGCAGGAGCGCGATTAACAGGCGTCTCACGGCGCCTCCCGACAGGTCAGCGGACCGTAGGTTTGCAGCTTATGTTCAGGGTTTGCGCCAACGGTCAGCGTTGCCGTACAGCGTTTACCCTCCGGGGTGATGACCTCGAGCGGATTCACGTCGTTGAGGTTTTCCAGCCAGGCGAGGCCGTCGTAGCCGACAACCGCGCTGCTGCGGGACGCGCGTCTGACCTGGCTTCCTACCGGGATCGCATTGCCCTGCGCATCGTGCAGGATCACGCTGGCAACCCGCTCCTGCTCCATCGGGAAATCCACCAGATAACCGTTATGCCGACGAATCGCCACCCGACGCTCGGTCTCTTTCAGCCGGGTATCCGCAGGTAAGTTCAGGGTATCAATGCGGTTACTTGCCGGGTAATAGGCGGAAACGCCGCTCACCAGCAGATAGCCTTTGTTATTGGTTTTTCCGACCGGCTGGTTTTCGTAGCTGACGGGAACATCCGGATGACCGTCGGTGCTGATCACCACAAACGCATCGTTGATTTTGTTCGCCGCAAACAGCTCACCGTCCATCAGCACGACAGAGCCCATCGCCTCGCCCCACCAGGTCATCATGCCCTTCTCACCGTAGCCGCCGCCCTGTAGCTCCACGTTGTTATTCCGCCAGCCGAGCGTGGCCTGCTGATAGTTACTCGACCGCGACTGGTTGGCCCAGGCCATGTTCCAGCTAAAGCCGCCGTCTGAAGGCATCGAGTGGTTGTAGTTAATGCGTTGAGTGCTGCCTGCGTCAGGGGTGTTTTCAAAGGTGACGGCGGCGCTGTCACGTTCGCCGAGGGGAACCTGCAACGACAGCGCAACCGTCCAGTCGCCTCGCTGCTGGTCACGGCTGGCAGCCAGATAAATACTGCTTGAGCCCCACAGATTACGGCTCCAGGAGAGGTTGAGCAGTTCAGTTTTCTGGCTGTCAAAACTCTCAACGCCGATCCACGCCGCGCCGATATTGCCGTATCCGCCGAGGTTAAAGGTTAAGGAATACTGGTCGGTATTGCGGCTCAGGCTGGCAACGGGGTTATCATTTTCATCATAAACGGTGGGCTGATCGTACAGGGCGAGATTGCCGAAGCCACGGTCGCGTCGGGTATGCTGGGTCGCTACGCTAAACTCGCTGGTGTTGTACTGATAGCCCCAGTTTATCTGGCCGCCGCTATCGCCGCGCATGCGGCTTTGGGTCCACGAGGTATTGACCACGCCAAAACGCCCGAGCTTCAGCACCGTGCCCGCACCGCCGAGCGCCAGCGACTCCGCCCCTTCCGCATGCCCCTCCAGCGTCAGCCAGTCGGTCACCCCGTAGCGGTACGATCCGCTGCCCGCCGCCGGGCCATAGTCAAAATTCTCAATACCGTAGTTACGCCGCAGGCTGCCCAGCGTCACGGCGCCGTCGCTTAACCCCTGCTTAAGCAGATCGCTGCTGACATAAAACGGCAGCGTGGTACTCACCTGACGTCCCAGCGCATCCGTGGTAACCAGTACCGCATCCCCGGCACCGTTGATATACGGCAGATTGGTGAGGGTAAACGGCCCCGGCTGAAGGCGGGTGGAGCCGGAACGGTAGCCATTAATAAAGAGATCGACCGAGGTCGGGACGGCCGCCTCGCCGGAAAACGCGGGCAGTGGCCAGGTCACCAGATCCGGACGCAGGGAGAAGTCGCGCCCGTAGCTGATCCCGCCCATGCGCACGCTGGTGCTCCAGCTCAGCGCATCGCTGATGACGTCCCCGGCGGACCAGGTGGTGGCATCCTCTTCGTTGGTGATCAGTAACGTAGAGTCATAACGCACATACCCTTCCTGCTGTCCGCTGTTACCGGTGAAATTCTGCCGGGCGTAGCCCGTCGATGAAAATGAATAATCCTCATTGAAATAACGGAACTCGTGCCAGACCGACGCCTGGCCGCCCGTGTGTTCGGAATGATTGGTATAAACGTCGTAATTGAGCAGCGCGCCGCGGCCATAGTGCGGTTTGCTTTGCGTGCTCTGCTCACTGAAAGGCGTGATCCGCGCGGCAACCCAGTCCCGGGGGACCGTCAGCAACAGGCGCTGGGCCGTGCTGTCGTACTCTGCGCGTACCGACGTAAGCGTCGAGAGATTCACCTCTCCGGCTGGCACATGCGCGGGCGGCAGCCCGGCGCGGAGCAAATCCGCGCCCGAAATAAACCAGGCGCCCTCACGCTGCGTCACCGGCACCACCAGACCCGTGTCATAGTGGTTCAGCACCAGGGCGAGCTGGAATACTGCTTCGCCGTTCATCGTCCGTGCATCCGGCGGCGGCGGTAAACTGTCGTCGCCGGTTTCGGCAAAGGCGCTGGTACTGACGCAAAGCAGGATCATCATCGCCGGTTTCAGTTGACGGGCGTCGATTGCCATTGCGTATCCCTGGCATTAATTTGCGCGCTCATCCGGTTCGGCTGATAAATCCCTGCCGGAAGCGGCCAGCTTCGGGTGCTGCCTGGCAGCACATAACCCAGCAGCCCCTCGGCAACCGTGCGTTTTTGCCCGCCCTGCTCAACCGCAACCTGGCTGAGCCGGACGTGAACATCCCCCTGATTACGGACCTGAAACGCGGGTTTCCCCCCCTCCTGAACGACCCGCCAGCTCAGCTGTTGAGTATTCGCCAGCGCGTGGTGCGCCCCTTCGTTGAGGGTGGGGATCCCCTGCCCATAAACAAATAAGGGAATCGAATAGCGCATTTGCAGTTTGAGACCCATGGACGGTTCCGCTTTGGCATCCGGCTGGGGAATTTCATCCACAATAATGCGGTAGGCCTGCTCAACCCCCGACGGGATCGTCCCCTGCTTGATCAGGCGAATAAGCTGTTTACTGCCTTTGGCGATGGTCACGATCGGCGGGCTGGCAACCACATCCTGCTGGGCGGTGTAACGCTCATATCCGCCCTCCTGCTTCCAGCGCACAATACGCACCTGCATTGTCGTGGCGCTGTTGCCCTGATTCTGGATCCACAATTCAGTTGCTCTGGCCTCTGCCGAAAGCCACGGATCGATGGGCCACAAAAGAATGGTTGCCGCTGCCTGCGCCTGGCCCGCTGCCAGAGCCGTTGCCCCCAACAGACCCACCAGGCCTGATCGCCTGAAAAATGGCTTCATCGATGTTCTCCCTTTCCTACCATGACAAGGTCACGGTGAGTTGATCTGAATATGTTCCCGGCAGGCTAAACCCCGTCAGGAGCGCGACGCCAAAAAGAGGCAGCGCGATGTTATTGCTGTTGGTATAGGTAATTGGTATGGCCTGGTTAACCCCAATTTCACTGTTCGCCGCCAGAGAGCTGCTGCTGTAAAGCCGGTACCCGACAACTTCGGTCCCGCCTGAACGCGTCATCCGTCGCACCGAGCTGTAATTCTGGCCGCCGTCAATGCTCATGCTCAGCGCCACGCCCGGCGTGCAGGCGATGGACAACGCGCCGTCGGCGACAAAGCTGGTGCTGACCGGCGTGTTGTCCACGCCATTGCGGGTTCCAAAATCCAGCGTCCCAAAGCGCCCGCCCGTGCCGGTACTCACTGAGCACCCTGGTACTACCGTCGCGCTCACCCTGAAGGACTGGGAGGTCACCGCCCCGGCGTCGCAGATCATCATCAGCGCGACGATCAGAGCCAAAAAAGGGTGCACGACGCCCTCTGCGCTTTCGCGCAGACATAAACACAATGCCTTCATGGCTGAATCAGTAGGTGACGCTGACGTTAATCGTGTCGGTATAGGTTCCCGGTACAACCGTTACGCTATTGCCGCCGCCCGTTATGCGCCCGTAGAGGGTATAGCTGTTCACCCCGCCCGCTGTGGAAGCTACGGGCAACGCGGCGTTGTTAGCGATCACGTTGTTGTACCCGCTGTCGCTATAGAGGCTGTATGCCACGCCCTGTGCCGCATTGGCGGTGTTCACCAGATAGCGGGCGGGTGTGCCGGGGGTGCCGACAACGGTTCCGGGTGCGGTCGCGTTGGTGTTGCCGGTGATCGCCACCGTGTAACTGGCAGTGGTACATTGAATGGTAAAGGTGTTTCCGCCGCTGGCCCCGGTTAACTGGGTTGTCAGGGTGGAGAATGTCGCAGGATGGGTCCCGAAATCGAGTGTCCCGAAGTTAATGCCGTTTTGCGTTGGCGAGCCGTTGATCAAACAACCGTTCGTCAGCGTCAGCGTCGCCCCGATAGTACCGCTACTGGTGACTGCCAGCGCCTGACCGACAGTCGCCGCCGTCAGCAGTGTACCCGAGCAGATAAAAAGAAGTGTTCTTTTCATTTACCACCCTCCAGAAGAAATAATGGTCCGCTTACCCTATTTTATTCATACTGTTCAGTATGTTAGCCCCGCTTAAACATTCCCCGGCGCGGTTACTGAGAATTTAGTTTATGGTTCACGCTTCAACCACTTTCAACGAAGGTGAGACACCCGCCCTCCAATTAACAGACTATTAACAAACATTACAAAGAGTTAGCAAAATAAAACGGGCATTATTCTTGCTTAGGCTGAAGATATATCGCCTGTACTGTGATCTGAATCACAATATATCGTCATGATAAAAACAACGAATTTCATAAAAATTAAAAACAAGTTGTAACTCACGCAGCTTTACTTCAATTTATGCCTCGAATATTTTCCTGCGCTTAAATAAAAATTTTGTATGCATCGACGCAGGAAACTCTTTTAGCGCATAGAGGATCTTTTTGTGGCAAGTGCAAACAAACTCACGCTCTTCATCGTGATTTTCATGCTGGCGGGTATTCTTTCAGGTGCGGCAATCCATGAGTATGCTTCGTCCGACGCGATACAGGCCTGGTCGGAGAACATCACCCTGCTGACCGATATTTTCCTGCGGCTGATTAAGATGGTGATTGCCCCGCTGGTATTCAGCACCCTGACGGTGGGCATTATGAAGCTGGGTGAAACGTCGACGATTGGGCGCGTCGGGGGTAAAGCGATGGTGTGGTTTATCAGCTCATCCGTGCTTTCCATTCTGGTGGGGCTGTTTATTGTTACCCTTGAACAACCCGGCAGCGGTCTGAACCTGAGCATTCCGACAGAGACGGTTGATACCGGCCTGGCCGTTAGCGGGATGTCGCTGAAAGCCTTCCTGTCACACACTATTCCAACCAGCATTGCCGGCGCGATGGCGAACAATGAGATCCTGCAAATTGTGGTCTTCTCGATGTTCTTCGGCATTGGCGGCGCATCATTAGGTCAAAAATTCAACGCCCCGCTGGTGGCGGCGCTGGATGTGGTCTCCCACATTATGCTGAAAGTGACGGGCTACGTGATGTACGTTGCGCCGCTGGCCATTTTTGCCGCGATTTCGTCCGTGATTGCCACTCAGGGTCTGGGCATTTTGCTGAACTATGCCTCGTTCATTGGCGGTTACTATGTGGCGATCCTTCTGACCTGTCTGGTATTGCTGGCGGTAGGTTACATGGTGCTGAAAAAAGAGATTTTCCGTCTGGTGGCGATGCTGAAAGATCCGGTGCTGGTCGCCTTTACCACCAGCAGCTCAGAAGCGGCATACCCGAAAACGCTGGAGCAGTTAGCGCGCTTCGGCTGTTCACGTAATATCGCCTCTTTCGTCCTGCCGATCGGCTACTCGTTTAACCTGGTCGGCTCTATGGTGTACTGCTCATTCGCCTCGATGTTTATTGCTCAGGCGTACAACATTCACCTGAGTTTCACCGAGGTGACGGTGCTGATGTTAACGCTGATGCTGGCCTCGAAGGGCATTGCGGGCGTACCGCGCTCGTCGCTGGTGGTGCTGGCGGCAACCATTCCGAGCTTTAACATTCCGGTGGCCGGGATCCTGCTGCTGATGGGGATTGACCATTTCCTGGATATGGGACGATCGGCCATTAACGTGCTGGGGAACGGGATTGCGACGGCGATGCTGTCGCAGAATGAAGGGGCGCGGGAAGCGGAATCAGCGCTGGTGGAGCAGGAGGCGTAAGGTTACAAAAGAGCCGGGTGGCGGCTTCGCCTTACCCGGCCTACGTGTTCGAGCCATTTGTAGGCCGGGTAAGGCGAAGCCGCCACCCGGCTTTGTTTTATGCTACATGATTCGCCGCAATATCCAGCAGCGCCATCTCTTCGCTGTTCAGCAGCTTCTCAATATTCACCAGAATCAGCATACGCTCGCCGAGCGCACCCAGCCCCGTCAGGTATTCCGTCGACAGCGTGACCGCAAACTCCGGCGCAGGACGGATTTGATCGGCGGTCAGCGACAGCACATCAGACACGCCATCCACCACGATCCCCACCACGCGCTGCCCCAGATTCAGGACGATCACCACCGTGTTTTCGTTGTACTCCACATCGCCCTGGCTAAACTTCACGCGCAGGTCCACGATAGGCACAATCACACCGCGCAGGTTGGTCACACCCTTGATAAACGCTGGCGTGTTCGCAATGCGCGTTACCTGGTCGTAACCGCGAATTTCCTGCACTTTCAGGATGTCGATACCGTACTCTTCATCCCCTAAAGTGAAAACCAGGAATTCCTGTCCAGATGGCTCGCCCGCCAGTTTCGTTACGTTACTCATACCGGTCATGTTATTACCTTTTACTTAATCAGGCGGCTGTGTTCGCCACACGTTGTTCACGATTTAATCCCTGAAGTGCCGATACATCGACGATCAGCGCGACGCTACCATCACCCAGGATGGTGGCAGCAGAGATCCCCGGCACTTTGCGGTAGTTACTTTCCAGGTTCTTAACCACCACCTGATGCTGACCAATCAGCTGATCGACCAGCAGCGCGTAGCGGCGTCCGGCGCTTTGCAGGATCACAACGATACCCTGCGTGGCCTCGGTTTTTGCCCCGTCCACTTCAAACACTTTCCACAGTTCCACCAGCGGCAGGTACTCGCCGCGCACTTCGAGCACGCGCTCGCCGCCCGCCAGCGGATGCAGATCTTCTTCACGCGGCTGGAGGGACTCCATCACCGCGTTCAGCGGCAGAATAAAGACTTCGTCCGCCACTTTAACGGACATGCCGTCAAGAATGGCCAGCGTCAGCGGCAGCAGGATACGAATCGTGGTGCCCGCGCCCTGCTTAGACTGGATCTCAACGTGACCGCCCATCTCCTGAATGTTACGTTTCACCACGTCCATGCCCACGCCGCGGCCGGAAACGTCGGTGACCTGCTCTGCGGTTGAGAAGCCCGGGGCAAAAATCAACATGCCCACTTCTTCGTCGGTCATATTTTCGTTGACTGCCATTCCCTGCGAAATCGCCTTCGCCAGAATGCGCTCGCGGTTCAGGCCCGCGCCGTCATCGGTCACTTCGATGCAGATGTTGCCGCCCTGATGTTCCGCTGACAGGATCAGGTTGCCCACGGGCGATTTTCCGGCTGCTACGCGGTTTTCCGGCAGCTCGATGCCGTGGTCGAGGCTGTTACGCACCAGGTGCGTTAACGGATCGATAATGCGTTCAATCAGGCTCTTGTCCAGCTCGGTGGAGCTGCCCATCAGCGTGAGTTCGATCTGTTTGTTGAGCTTGCCGGCCAGGTCGCGCACCAGGCGCGGGAAGCGGCTGAAGACATATTCCATCGGCATCATGCGGATGGACATCACCGATTCCTGTAAATCGCGGGCGTTACGTTGTAACTGGCCCATGCTGGTGATGAGATCGCCATGGGTCACCGGGTCCAGCTCGTTGGAGCGCTGGGCCAGCATCGACTGGGTGATGACCAGTTCACCCACCAGGTTGATCAGCTGATCCACTTTCTCCACCGCCACGCGAATGCTCGTGGACTCGCTGGAACGCGCCGCTGGTTTTTCACCGCGGGCCGGAGCGGCCGTCTCTTTTGGCACGGCTTTCAGGGCCGGGGCAGCGGCAACTACCGCAGGGGTATTCTCTGCCGGAGCAGGCGCTTCAACGGCCGCCGCCTCGGTTTCAAACGCAATCTGATCCGCTTCAATCACGAAGCAGAGCACCGCCACGATGTCATCCTGGCCAATCCCGCCGTCGAGCGTCGCGGCCAGGCTGTCTTTGCCCTTCACCACGTTGCTGAGCGTCGCCAGGTTCCCCAGCTCCTCTTCCAGCAGGTTGACCTCGTTCTCCTTCAGACGTGACAGCACCACGCGCAGTTTTCCTGCGGGCGCGTCAGGCGCCGTATCGGGTTCGGCCACGGCGTCAACAACGCTCAGTTTTGCCGCAGGGACAGCGGGCGCAGACGCCTCACCTTTGGCTTCCAGCGCTAACTGACGCAGCGCGTTGCAGATGTATTCAAAGCTGGCGGCATCAGGCTCTGCCGAACTTTTATAGGCGTCGAGCTGTTCCTGCATAATATCTTTCGTTTCCAAAAACAGGTTGATAATGTCGGTATTGAGCTGCATCTCACCGCGTCGTGCTTCATCCAGCAGGTTTTCCATTAAATGGGTGGTTTCCTGCAAAATGGTAAATCCAAACGTTCCGGCACCGCCTTTAATGGAATGCGCCGCACGGAAGATGGCATTGAGCTGTTCTGAGTCCGGTGCCTCGGGCACCAGATCCAGCAAATGTTGCTCCATATCGGCCAACAATTCGTCGGCTTCATCAAAAAATGTCTGGTAAAAATCGGTAATATCCATGCTCACGCTATCACCTCGGATTGGCTGGTGGCGATGTTGGAACGGCAGCCGAAGGGATGGCCCCAGGCTGTTTTAAATCGTCCAGTGACTCATTCTGACTTTCGGCGTTTTCATGCAGGATGGCCTGCTCCGCCTGCTGGTTCAGCACTAAAAGACTGATACGACGGTTGATGGCGTCATCCGGTCCGCGGTCGGTAAGGCGCATGGTTGCAGCCATGCCGACCACGCGCAGGACCTTGCCATCATCAAGCCCACCCGCCACCAGCTCGCGACGCGAGGCGTTGGCGCGATCGGCAGAAAGCTCCCAGTTGCTGTATCCTTTCTCTCCCGTGGCGTACGGGAAATCATCCGTGTGTCCGGACAGGCTAATGCGGTTTGGAATACCGTTCAGCACCGGTGCAATCGCACGCAGAATATCGCGCATGTAGGGCTCCACGTCGGCGCTGCCGGTTTTAAACATCGGCCGGTTCTGGCTGTCGATGATCTGAATACGCAGCCCTTCCTGTACCAGGTCAATTTTCAGGTGCGGACGCAGCGCGCGCAGCTTAGGGTCCGCTTCAATCAGCTGATCCAGGTCACCGCGCAGTTTTTTCAGGCGCGCCTGCTCCATCCTTTTTTTCAGCTCGTCGATGTTAGGCTGTTTTTTCACTTCGCCCTGCTGCTGGGTGTAATCGTCACCGCCGCCGGGGATCGGGCTGTCGCTGTTAGAAATGCGCGGCCCGCCGGTAACCGCCGTCGCCAGCGGCGTTCTGAAATATTCCGCAATCTGAATAAGCTCTTTCGGGCTGGAGATGGAGATTAGCCACATCACCAGAAAGAAGGCCATCATGGCGGTCATAAAGTCGGCGTACGCGATCTTCCAGGAGCCGTGAGAACCGTGCCCGTGCCCCTTATGCTTGCGCTTTTTTACGATGACGATCGGATGGGACTGGTTTTTCATGCGTCCTCAGTTGTCGTCTGTTGGTTAGGATTTTTCACCGCGCGCACGTGCTCTTCCAGTTCGATAAACGACGGACGTTCGCTGGAGTAAAGCGTCTTACGACCAAATTCGACGGCAATCGGTGGCGCATAGCCGTTGAGGTTTGAGAGCAGCGTAATTTTCACGCACTGCATCATTTTGGTGGTTTCGGCGCTCTTCTGGCGCAGCACGCTCGCCAGCGGGGAGATAAAGCCGTAGGCCAGTAAAATACCGAGGAACGTCCCCACCATCGCGTGGGCAATCAGCGCCCCCAGTTCAGCCGCCGGGCGATCCGCCGAGGCCAGGGCATGAACGACGCCCATGACCGCCGCCACGATGCCGAACGCCGGAAGCGAGTCGCCCACCAGCGCCAGGCTGTTGGCCGGTACTTCGGACTCGCTCTCGTGGGTTTCGATCTCTTCGTCCATCAGGGCTTCAATTTCGAAGGTGTTCATGTTGCCGCTGATGATCAGTCGCAGGTAATCGACGATAAAATCGAGCATCATCGCGTCGGCCAGAATACGCGGGTAGCTGGCGAAAATTTCGCTCTCTTTCGGGTTTTCGATGTCCCGCTCCAGCGAGAACATCCCCTGCTGACGTGACTTCGCCATCAGGCGATAGAGCAGCGCCAGCAGATCCATATACATGCTTTTGGTGTATTTCGAGCGACGAAACAGCAGCGGAATCGCCTTCAGCGTGCCCTTGATCGATTTGCCGTTGTTACCAACGATAAAAGCCCCTACCCCTGCACCGCCGATGATGACAAGTTCAGCCGGTTGATAGAGTGCTCCAAGGTGCCCGCCGGTCATCATGTAACCGCCGAAAACTGTACCGAGAACTACCAGGTAACCTAATAAGATAAGCACGACATCATCCTTCCGCTAGTGACTATGGCAGGACGTTCATTTCGAGCGCATGACCTGAACGCAGGGTAAAAAAAAGCAGCGGTAATCGCTTACCGCTGCTGGAATCTTGCCCACAGGTTCGGGTTAAACAGCGTGTTCGATCTGTTCATCCAGCAGTTGTGGAATAATATCGGCAGCATCCCGGGAAAGTTTACGTCTTTTTACGGCTCGGGATGGAGGCTGGCACAAACTACAGGCGAAGCTGCCCGCAGGCTGGTGCGCGTGGGTAATGAAATTGCCGTCACAGCAGTTGCAGCGGGACAATTCAAGCATTCCGCTTTCAACAAAACGCACCAGCGTCCAGGCGCGGGTCAGCGCCAGCAGGGGTCCCTCTTCCTGCTGCGGGCATTGCTCAAGGTAAAGTTTGTAGGCTTTGATCACGGCATCAACGCCGCTGCATAAGCCCGTTTTAAGCAGGTACTGCCAGGCGTTACAGAACATGGAAGCATGAATGTTCTGCTCCCAGGTCATGAACCAGTCAGTCGAAAACGGCAGCATGCCTTTTGGCGGCGGGCTACCACGCAATTCTTTGTACAGCTTGATCAGACGACCACGGCTCAGCTGCGTCTCGCTTTCCAGCATTTGTAAACGCGCACCGAGCGTGATGAGTTCCATCGCCAGCTGGATATCACGGGCTTCCTGAACAATGCTTTTTTCGCTCATTGTTAAGCCCTTTTCTTCCGGGCTACGTCATCAGGCTGGCTGATTTCGTTGAGCAGGCGGGTGGAGAGAAGAATACCAGTGTGGATCTGTTGCAGATCGTCCACGCGGGATTCCTGAGTCAGACGCGTAATGGTCTGCGGGTTATCAAAACGGAACTGGCAGACAAGTTGATTGGTTTCAGCCAGCTTGACCATTTGCGGGAGGGTTAATCCACCCAGCATGGTTGCCATCTCTTCGTTAACACCCAGACGAAACATCGCTGACGGTTTGTCCTGACTAATCAAACGCTGCGCGAGCAATAAATATGACAAATTGATGTCATAAATATGTTTTAGCAACTCGGATGTATGCATTTTTCCCATCCCGAATAACCAACTATTATTTTTATGCGGAAAGACCGCACCCCGTGATGTCGCCGGGAAATCACCCGGTATAAAAAGAAAAGGCCAAATGCATAGTTGAATTTAGGTTTGTACGTCGTAAAGCGCGTGACCGGTTAACATGGCCAAAATGTCGGTTACACATTTTATCTTTTCTTACAAATAACTAAGATTTTTCCTAATTCGACGCAAACTCTACTCGTCAGTTTTGACACATACAATGCAGCCCCCCCTGGAATTTAAAAAAAATGTGATCTCCGTCACATAATTTACGCGAATGTAACCCATAAATCCATCAGCGTGACTTGTAATTTGACTATTTATTGAGCAACTGAAGTTTGTTTATATTCTTATGGAACGAATACTCATGCAGAGGGATGAGGGGATCGGGTATGAAAATTGCTACGTCGAAGAAGCACTGCCCTTTCGCGTCACAACGGGCGCGAATGCCAGAGAAGAGGCGGAGTTAATTAAGTAAAAACAGAAGCTTAAGTTTTCCTTTCGAGAAAAAAGTTTCCATGGGTAACCATCACGCTTGCGTTGACGATCGGTTAACGCGATTTAACAGCACGGAAGGCTAAATGTGTGATTTACGTTAAGTTGTTAATTACTTTCATTTAGCGTCCCCATTTCGTTATTCTTCTTATAAGAATAATTAATGAATAATTATGATAAGCTTCACACTATTGTCGCATGTGCCTCTTGCAGAAGCGGCAGATTCGCGGTAAAGCTTGAGAAACGTGTCATTCTGACATAAAAGGAGTGTGTGATGAGTTACTCCCATCTTCTTGTTTCTGTTGCGGTTTCCCCCGAAAGTCATCAACTCGTCGCCCGTGCCGTTTCCATTGCCCGCCCGAATAATGCCCGCATTAGTCTGATTACCCTGGCTGCTGAACCCGAAATGTATAATCAACTGGCAGCGCCAATGCTGGAAGATATTCGTGAGGTTCTTCAGGAGGAAACGCAGCAATTTCTGCGCGAGCTGGTTGAGCGGGCAAAATATCCTGTCCACCAGACGGTGATTGCCACCGGCGAGTTAAGTGGACATATTCTCGACATTTGTCAGAAACAGAATGTTGACCTGGTCATTTGCGGAAATCATAACCAGAGCTTTTTTTCCCGGGCGGCATGCTCGGCAAAATCCATCGTTTCGTCAAGCCAGGTGGATGTCCTGCTGGTGCCTCTCGGGGGCAATTAATGCCCCCGGAGAAAATCAGGCGAGTTTAGGGAAGGTCGCGATCTTTTTTTGCAGATCACCTTCCTGAGTTTGCGGCTGGATCGCGCGCAAATCGTCAATAAAACGCGCCTGCCAGCGGTTGATATCATTCTTAACGATGGTCTCCATCATTTCTGAATGACGTGAAATACGTTCCGCAAGCGGCATGGTTAACGCGCGGTTCAGGGCATTTGCCACGTCATCGCGATCGTAAGGGTTCACAATCAGCGCCGAGGTTAACTCGTTTGCCGCACCGGCAAATTGGGACAGCACCAGCACGCCCGGGTCAGCAGGATCTTGTGCTGCTACATACTCTTTTGCCAC
The DNA here is from genome assembly GCF_015672585.1 of Enterobacter sp. Res13-Sevr-PEC09-46. Lineage (NCBI taxonomy): Bacteria > Pseudomonadati > Pseudomonadota > Gammaproteobacteria > Enterobacterales > Enterobacteriaceae > Enterobacter > Enterobacter sp. Res13-Sevr-PEC09-46. The sequence goes on from NZ_JADABR010000020.1 coordinate 643,159, forward strand.
CAGATTCATCCCGTCGCGCAGCGGGGTGACCAGCCCGACGTCCGCATAGCGGAACACTTTCATCAGGATTTTGCGCTCAAAGTGCTGATTCAGATAGAAAAGTGGAGTCCAGCCGAGCTGACCATAGCGCCCGTTGATGCGCCCTGCTTCGGTCTCCAGCTGGTGACGAATATCCTGGTAAGCCTGAACCTCACCGCGCGAGGTCGGCGCTATCTGGGTATAGCGGATCTTGCCGTGATGCTGCGGGAATTTATCCAGCAGGGTTTCATAAGCGAGGAATCGCTCCGGCAACCCTTTGGAATAATCCAGTCGTTCAACCGAAAAGATATTCTTAACGTGCTTGAGTTCGTCCTTGAGCTGGGCAAGCTTCGGCGGCAGCGGACCAGAGGCCTGCTCGGCGATTTCGTCTGGCTCAATACCAATCGGGTAGACTTCGGTATGGAAATTTCGTCCCCACGCGGTGTGAGATTTGCCGCCGTGAGTGACCAGCCGGGTTTTACCCGACACGCTGTCGAGGAACGCCAGCCTGTCATTTTCCGTCTGGAAACCGAGCAGGTCGTAATCAGACAATGCTTCAAGAATTTCATCATGCTGCGGTAGCGCCGTAAAGATCTCCGGGGTCGGGAACGGAATATGCAGGAAGAAGCCGATCCGGTTCTTCACACCCCGTTTACGCAGCTCCCTGGCGAAGGGCAGCAGATGGTAATCGTGGATCCATAAAATATCGTCTTCTTCGATTAACGGCAGCAGTTTATCTGCCAGCAGCGCGTTAACGCGCATGTAGCCTTCATAGGATTCACGCTGGAATTTCACCAGATCCAGACGATAGTGAAACGCTGGCCACAGCACGGCGTTTGAGAACTCGGAATAATATTCATCGTAGTCCTTCTCGCTAAGGGCGAAGGAGGCCCACGTGATATTGCCCCGTGACACCTTTTTTAGCGGTTTCTCATCATTACTGATTTCCCCGCTCCAGCCAAACCAGAGACCACCCGCGGCTTTGAGGGCACCTAATACCCCGACCGCCAGGCCACCGGCACTGGCTTTTTTATCATCCGGCGGTGCGATGCGATTAGAGACGACGACTAAGCGACCCATAATGATTTCTCCCGTTGTTTTGCGCTATTTGTTGTTGTTGCTGGTTAGCGACGTCAGATATCCACTGCCAGACGCTGGCGACATTTTCCAGCCGCCATCCGGCAATGGTTTCACCAGATCCAACCTTAACAGACATGCCCTGGGCCTGGTTTACCACCCTGAACCCGGCCTCGTCGGTCAGGTCATCCCCAAAAAAGACTGGCGTACGCCCTTTGAACGGCGCTTCCGCCATAAACGCTGCAATGGCAGCGCCTTTATTAATTCCTGCCGGTTTAATCTCGACCACACATTTACCCGGCTGTAACGCCAGCTCCGGATGGGCTTCCGCCACGCTTCTTGCCACCGCAAATATCGCCGCCTCATGATGGGGCGCCTGACGGTAGTGCAGAGCAAAGGCCATGCCTTTGGCTTCCAGTTCCGTGCCGGGAAGCATTTCCAGAGCCGAAGAGAGTTGCGTATGCAGCGCCTGAATCAGCGTGTCGGGGAGTGAAACTATATGCAGTTGATCATGGATATCGCGGCGCTCCGCTCCGTGCACACCGGCCAGCGGAAAGTGATAAGGACTGGCGAGCACGCCCAGCTCGGCCATTGAGCGCCCTGAAATCAATGCCAGTGCCCCCTCGTTCTGTCGGGAGAGCTGCTGCAAATTCTCTAACACCGTGTCCGGTACAACGACGTCTTCCGGATGCGGTTCAATCCCGGCGAGCGTCCCGTCGAGGTCAAAAAAGAAAGCAAATTTTCCGGGCAGTACAGGCGGTGCGGTTAACAAGTCAGCCACCCTAATCCTCCTTACAGTGAACAAAACAGCCATGTAAGTATAGACAGTGTGACGGTGCTCGCCATTTGGCAACCGGCCCGTCAGCAAAACTGGCGGGCCGGTCAGGGGGTCAACTATGGTTAATAGTTGAGCATATTGATGGCTAAAAATAAATCAGACGGTACGCTTCGCTTTTTGCTTGTAACGGTCGAAGATCACCGCCGCCAGCAGGATCAGGCCGCGTACGACGTACTGAGAGAACGGAGAAATATTAAGCAGGTTCATGGCGTTCTCCACGGTCCCCAGAATCAGGATCCCCGCCACCACATATGAGATTTTTCCGATGCCGCCCTTGAGGGAAACGCCCCCTAAAACGCAGGCTGAGATGACGATTAGCTCATAACCAATGGAGGTCATTGGCTGGCCGCTGGTCATACGCGACGCCAGAATAATCCCCGCCGCCGCCGATACCAGCCCGGAAAGCACGAAGATAATGATCTTGGTCCGTACGACCGGAACACCCGCCAGACGCGCCGCCTCTTCATTGCCGCCAATCGCCAGCGTGTTACGGCCAAACGTGGTGCGGTTAAGCAGGAAACCGAACAGGATCAAACAGCCTACCGTCAGCCAGATTGGCGCAGGCAGACCCAGCCAGTTGGCATAGCCCAGCGTGAAGAAACGCTCGTCTTCAATCCCCACGGCTTTCCCGTCGGAGATGATATAGGCCAGACCACGCACGATTTGCATGGTCGCCAGCGTCGTAATCAGGGCGTTAATCTTCAGGCGCGCAATGACAAACCCGTTCACCAGGCCGCTCAGCACGCCGAGCAGCAGCCCGGCCAGCACGCCGATCCACAGGCTTTCGGTCATGTTGATCACCACGGCAGTGGTGACGCCAGCACAGGCAATCACCGAGGCAACCGACAGGTCAAAATCGCCGGAGGCCAGGCAGAATAGCATTCCGCAGGCCACCATGCCGGACATGGAGATAGCCAGCCCCAGCCCCTTCATATTGATGAACGTGGCGAAATTCGGCACAAAAATCGCGCAGGCGACGAACAGGGCAGCAAAGACCACCAGCATGCCGTACTGGTCCCAGATGCGGCCAAAACTGAAAGCCGACTTCGGCGCTCCGGATGTAGTAACAGAGGACATCATTGACTCCTTACTCAGGCGACAGCCTGGCTAACTTTAGGCATGGCGAGACTCAACGCCTGTTGTTCATTCGCCTGTTCATGCAGCAATTCACCGGCAATTTCACCTTCACGCATCACAACAATGCGGTCGGCGACGCCCAGCACCTCAGGCAGATCGCTGGAGGCGAACAGGACCGCCACACCGCGTTTTGCCAGTTCATAGATGACGTTATAGATTTCGTGTTTCGCCCCCACGTCGATACCGCGCGTTGGCTCATCCAGCAAAATGACCTTCATATCTTCCGACAGCCAGCGCCCCAGAATGGCTTTTTGCTGATTGCCGCCGGACAGGTTCATGATCAGCTGTTCAGCCCCGGGGGTTTTGATGTTCAGCGAACGGATATGGTGATCCGCGTTGCTCGCCTCCCAGCCGTCGTTAATCAGACATCCCGCACGGATGAACTTGCGCCGGGCAGAGATGTTGATGTTGTCGCGCACCGAGTGCACCGGAATAATGCCCTCGGCCTTTCGATCCTCCGGGCAGAGCATAATCCCCGCGTTAATCGCCTGCGCAGGCTTCTGAATATCGACCTTTTTCCCGTCGACGAAAACCTGGCCCTGGGTTATTCGGGTGCCGCCAAACAGCCCTTTCATCAGCTCGCTGCGCCCTGCCCCCACAAGGCCAAACAGCCCGACGATTTCGCCGCTGCGCACCGAGAGTGAAATGGGCGTGCGCACGCCCGGGGCTTTGACGTTATCCAGACGCAGACGCTCAGGGCCATACTCGCGCGGTTTCCAGTGGTAAATATCCCCCAGATCGCGTCCGACCATCGCCTGCACCAGTTGGTCATGGTTGACCTGCTGCATATCGGTGAAGGTGCGCACGTAGCGGCCATCTTTAAACACGGTGATGGCATCGCTTAAGGCAAAAATCTCTTCCATTCGGTGAGAAACGTACAGAATGATGCGGCCCTCTTTGCGCAGCTCGCGGATCACGCGAAAGAGATTTTCTATTTCACGCGCCGAGAGCGAACTGGTTGGCTCGTCAAAAGCGATAATTTTGGCGTTACGTGCCAGCGCTTTGGCAATTTCCACCATCTGCCACTGGCCGATGGAGAGATACTTAAGGGGCGTTTGCGGATCGACATCCAGCCCAAGGTGCTTGAGCTGCAAGCCCGCTTCATAGTTGAGCAGCGAGCGGTTGACCACGCCGCTTTTATGCGGAAGCTGGCCCAGATAGATGTTCTCCGCCACGGTCATTTCAGGAATGAGATGCAGCTCCTGATAGATGATAGCGACGCCCGCATTTAACGCTGCCGTGGTGTCGGCAAAGGCCACCTCTTCGCCGCGAATAGCCAGCGTGCCGGTGGTGGGCGTGTAGTTGCCGCTGAGAATTTTTAGCAGCGTGGATTTTCCCGCGCCGTTCTCCCCCATCAGGGCGTGAACCTGGCCGGCATAGCAGTCGAAGCTGATATCGGTCAGCGCGTTTACACCGGGGAACGTTTTACCGATGCCGCGGAAAGAGAGATACGGATCAGACTGTTGCATAACGACTCCGTGATTCCTGTAGTGTGTACGTCTGGCCCCTCACGGTGAGTGAGGGGCGCAATCACAGCGTATTACTTACCGCCCAGTCCTTTTTTCGCCAGCTCCTCTTTGAAGTTATCGCGGGTGATCAGCACCACATCGGTCACTTCAGTGAATTTCGGCGGTTCAACCCCTTTGGTCACCCAGTTGTAGAGCATTTCGCTGGATTTATAGCCGTGGACATCCGGGCTTGGCAGCAGAGAGCCGTAGAAGCCGGTCGCCTGCGCTTTTGACAGTTCGCTCACGGCGTCAACGCCGTTGATGCCGATCCCGATTACGTCCGGCGCTTTAAAGCCCTGGCCTTCCGTTGCACGCACGCCGCCCAGCACGGTGTTGTCGTTCATCCCCACCACCAGCCAGTGCTTCACTTCCGGATGCTGGACGAGCATGGAGTTCGCCGCATCAAAGGCGCCCGGAATATCGTTGGATTTGGTCGGGACTTTGTAGATCTGTTTTTCCGGGAAGCCAGCCGCTTTCAGGGCGTCCATGGACCCGGTGGTACGACGACGGGCGGTGTCCAGCTCGTCAGCGGTAATGGCCATCACGGCGGTCTCTTTGACATCCCAGCCGCGTTTTTGCATCTCTTTGTAGAGCTCCTGGCCCTGACGCTCACCGATTTTAGTGGCCGCCATCATTACCAGCGGAACGGTATCCATCGGTTTACCTTTGGCGTTCACGAACTGATCGTCCACCGCAATCACTTTCATGTCGTAACCGCGCGCTTTCGCGGCAATCGCTGACCCCAGTTTTGGATCCGGCGTACAGATAACGAAACCTTTCGCGCCGCTGGCCGCCAGGCTATCAATGGCGTTCAGCGTTTTCTCACCGTCAGGTACGGCGATTTTAATTACCTCAAATCCCAAATCTTTTCCGGCTTTATCAGCAAATTTCCATTCGGTCTGGAACCACGGCTCTTCCGGCTGTTTAACCAGAAAACCGAGCTTTAAATTTTCAGCGATAGCGGATTGTGACATAACGGCAGCCAGGCCGATGGCCGCCAGCGCTTTAGTAAATTTGTGCATGGTAAACTCCAGCTTTAGCATTCTTATCTGTAGGGAATAATGGCGAACAACTTATTTAATCGGACTTAAAACAAGGCATTAGCGCTTACCTCGTCATAAGCGTTATTGCTGGAGATAGTTTTAGCGGGAAATTAATCATCCATAAGAGAGCGACATCACACCGCAGAATTACAGTAATTGCGTACATAAATTCAGCGAAAAATGACATAAAAAAGGACGTAATTGTCCTACAAATGGAAAGGAGTTAAGCAGGATTATCCATAAGGTCAGCTAAGAAATCCCTGTAACCCGGACGCCTTAGCGCCCGGCAGAAAAAATTACCAGCGGTAATAGATGTGTTCAGCATGATCGCGCACGGGGGCGTCGTCACCCAACAGACGAGCAGAGAGCGCCAGCGCAAAGTCAAAAGCGTGCCCCAGCCCCTTGCCGCTGATGAGGTTATTATCCACCACGACCGGCGCATCCACATATACTCCCTCATCAACGCTCTGCCAGAGATCGCCGGAACAGACGTAGCGACGCCCCTTCAGTAGCCCGTTACCGCCCAGCACCCGCGCGGCCGCAGAGCAGATCGGGCAGATGAGTTTGCCCTGCTCGTCATGGGCGGAAACAAAGCGGAGCACCTCCTGGCTAGCCGCAAGATTGACGCTCCCCTGCGGCCCACCGGGCAACACGACTGCGTCATACAGCGTATTAATGCGCTCCGTTAACGTACTGTCAGCCACCATGGGGATATTGTGGTAACTCACTACCGCACGGGACTCCGCACAGGCCAGCGTCTCCACCTCAATCTGTAAACGCCGCAGAATATCAATCGTGATAATCGCTTCTGCTTCTTCAAAACCGGGTGCCAGCAGCACCGCAACGTTAGCCATCATAAACCTCAACGAATGAAACGATGTAAAACAGTGTTTCATTTTCACTCTTTATCAGATCACAATCTTGCGACGCGATCACAGAACCGTATATTGAGTGAAAATTGATTTAGCTCAAATTTGATACGACAGGATATATTTGCAGATATTATTTCTGATTTAACACTTTTACAGAATTTCCCGCCAAAGAACGTTTCCTGAAACGATAAAAATGAGCGATATTAATTTCACACCCATTAAAATCAACATGTTATATTAAATCCAATCTCTTAACCCTCTTTCTATTTTGGGCTATATTTAAATTTGTAATGTATGGTAAACACAGCCCAATTAAGAGTTTTCTTAAGTCAAAGAGAAGCGTATGCTTATTTTAATCGAACACAGGAAGTGAATTTTCGAGTTTTTTACCTTGCAGAAATCTATTTCTGCCATTCAATTCAATACCTGCCGGGTCAGGTTAAGTAGCGGACATCAAGTCCCACAGTCAATAAGGATATGAGAATGACTACCCAAACGATGATGCAAAAACTGAATGCCCAGATGAACCTGGAGTTTTATGCTTCAAATCTGCATCTGCATTTGAGCGCGTGGTGTTCCAGAAAAAGCCTCAACGGCACTGCCACCTTCTTTCGTACTCAGGCGCAAAGTAACGTCACGCACATGATGCGCGTCTTTAACTTTTTGAAAGCTGTCGGGGCAAACCCTACCGTCAAAGAGCTTGAAACGATTGAAGATAATTACACTTCTCTGGAAGAACTGTTTCAGAAAACGCTCGAAGAGTATGAGCAACGCTGTGCGAAGCTGAGCAAACTGGCTGATGAAGCCAAAGCGCAACGGGACATCATTACCCTCAAGTTTTTACGTGATATGGACAGAGAGCAGCAGCAGGATGGCATGATGCTGAAGACGCTCGCAGATGAAATCCGCAACGCGAAACGCGCGGGGATTTGTCTGGAGCAGACGGACCGCCATCTTCTCGACATTGCTACCGTGCAACACCACTAAGTCCCTTCACCCGCTCCCGTCAGGGCTGAGAGTTCCCCACAAAATAATGCCTGCACAGACGGCCCCCTCTCCCTTGAGGGAGAGGGCTGGGGTGAGGGGGAACATACGGCTCTGGTGGTCATTCCGTTCACTTTATGTTCCTTGCTACTCTGTCACGGCATAACCGGTGAACGTGCCAGGGTGGCTCAGTCGCCACCACCCTGGCGACCCGGGCTTCCGGCGGAAAATCGCCGCTT
>NZ_JADABR010000021.1:0-17271 GCF_015672585.1 Enterobacter sp. Res13-Sevr-PEC09-46
GGCGGCCAAATCTGTGCCGAACAGCATCTGGAAAACCCCGCCCATCACGAACAGACCTGCCAGCGGAGAAAGGTAAACCAGCATGGCGGAAGTGAGCAGGCTACCTTCAGCGATGCCCAGCTCCACTTTTTGCCCTGCCACCAGCGGCTGATCGCTCGGCACAGCAATAGTGTGCGACGTTTGCGGCCCCAGCTTATTCAACACGCGGCTGCCGCAACCGGCTCGCGAAGCGCAGCTGCTGCATGATGCTTTAACGTCACAGCTGACAAGCGCTACGCCATCCTGCCAGGATACGACCGTGGCCCACTCTTTAATCATTGCGCAGCCCTGAATTTAATGCTGTCTGAAATACGTTTTGCCGTTGGCGGCGGTAATTCACCGACAATGGTAATTTCCGCATTATCGCGCACCGTCGTGCTGACCGTCCGGCGACCGGTACGGAGCATCTGTTCGGAACTGTTCGCCGTAGCGCGATTGATATTCACCGAGAAGCTAAACAGCCCATCGGAATAGAGTCGCGACTCAACCGGTGTTTCGATGGTTGGGAGCTGGCGACGGCTGCTGGAAACTTCGCTGAACCCTTGCGGGATCCAGGATGGTACCCAGTTAAAATTGACAGAATCGCCGGCAGGCACGGAAAGCAAAGGCGGCAGGCTGGCTTTGGCCAGATTCTGCATGCTGTTGCCAACCTGACTGTTCACATCGAAGGAGATCACGCGGAACTGCTCCAGCGTCTCACCGTCGCGATCGAGCAGATCAACGCGCATCGGCAGCTTCGTCTCTGCGTCAATCCAGACGATATAGCTGTAACGTGTCCCATCCCGCGCGACAACGCGGATCACTTCGCACAGCCTGTCGGCAATACGCGTTCGCCCCACCGAGATAAAATCATAGTAGGGGGCGAGACGTTTAAAATCGGTGTAAATGAGCGACGGCAGGGAGTCAACGATGTAGTCACCATTGAGCGTAAACGGCTCAAGGCCAGGCTCGAAATAGCTGATTTCATTCCCACGCTGGACCACTTCCCGACGCGGGCCATCCATCTGTAAAAGCTGGGCGAGCGGCTGGTTATCAAGGCGGGCGTGGCGATAGCGTAACGATTCGACACCCTGCTTATTGATGCTGATAAATGCCAACTCGTAATTGAGTGACTGGCTGGCCAGATTCATTTGCTGCAACAACGCCCCGGATGAAACATCAGCCGAGGCGTTAGCAGAGAAGAACAGGCTACCCGCCATCAAAGACATGGCGAACCAAAGTTGCTTCATTACTGCGATTGCGTTCCTAAAGTTTGGTTTCCTGGCACCTGCACAGCAGCCTGCTGGGTTTGGGCCTGCTCAAACTGAAGCTGCTCGGAGTGCAGACGACGCTGCAACTCGTAATCCTGCAACATCGCATTAATGCGACGGCGCTGCTCCTGTACCTGCTGTTGCTGTCCGCCGCTTGCGGAAGCATCTGCCGGTACGCCCAGGCTAACCGGGCTGGCTTTACCCATCATCGGCAGCGTATTGAACACTGGCGCTTCAGGCTGCTGATTGGCTTCAGACTGAGTATTATAGTGCTGGACCCCAACGATAACTGCAAGCGATACGCACGCAGCGACCCCCATTTGGGTGAGCTGGCTGGCCCATGGACGCACCTTGTGCCAGAACGGCATTTTCTGCCATTGGTGAGGTGCAGGCTGCGCTTCAGGAATCAGCGGCGTGGTCTGATGAACAGGTTCGTTCTCAATGGCCGCCATAACGCGTGCTGAGATATCGAAATGGAGAACCTCGCTGGTATCACCGCGCAGAGAGTCGCGGATAAGATGATAGCTCTCCCAGGTCTGTTGCATTTCGGGAGAATGAGACAACTCATCGAGCAGCTCATTATCCAGCGTTTCACCATCCATTAAAGCGGAAAGTTTTTCTTTCTGCATGCCTAATACCTTTTCCAGTATCCCGCTATCGTCAACGCCTGATAAGCGGTTGAACTTTATTATCAATGGCTTCTCGCGCACGGAAAATTCGTGAACGAACCGTGCCGACCGGACAATCCATGATGGCGGCTATCTCTTCATAGCTTAGGCCATCCAGCTCCCGTAACGTAATTGCCATGCGTAAATCTTCCGGGAGCGACTCGATCGTGCGAAAAACGATTTGTCTCAGTTCTTCTGACAACATTAAGTTCTCAGGGTTCGAAATTTCTTTCAGCGCGCCGCCACTTTCGAAGTTTTCTGCGTCGATAGCGTCAACGTCACTTGAAGGCGGACGACGGCCCTGAGCAACCAAATAATTCTTAGCCGTATTGACTGCAATACGATACAGCCAGGTATAAAAAGCACTATCCCCCCGGAATGAATCCAGCGCGCGATAGGCCTTAATAAAAGACTCTTGCACCACATCAGGAACATCGCCTGACGGTACATAGCGGGAAACCAGACTCGCTACCTTATGCTGGTAGCGCACCACCAGTAGGTTAAAAGCTTTCTGATCTCCCTTCTGGACCCGTTCAACCAGGACCTGGTCCGTTAACTGCTCGCTCATCCGAGGTAATGTCTCCCCAAACCAAATTCCACGCGTTATCGAAACGCCACTCTAACAACATTGCACTTTGAGCAAGCACCGAATTAGAGTGTCTGTTCTTCAATAAGTTCCGTAACGCCTTTGTTTTTGTTCATCGCGCCGCAGACCGTTCATTTTCTCTCATTATAAGTCTGTTCACGATACGCACCCGCTTTCTGACAAGAATCATCAACTTTATCGTCAGAAGAGTAACGCAACACAGGCTTTATTTCACCACAAAATCTGAAGCTAACGATCTGCTTCGCAAAATATTTCCGGCCATTTAGCGCAGATTTAACTTCTGGCCTTCCGTTTAGTCATTGCAACACACAACAAAAAAAACGTGCGATATCTCGCATCACAATGCTATTCTCCCCACACCATGTTTAGTAAATTAAACAAACATCATGAACACGACGCCTGAACTTCATTGTGATGTACTGATCATCGGCAGCGGTGCTGCCGGCCTATCCCTCGCACTGCGCCTGGCGGAACATCAGAACGTAATCGTGCTGAGTAAAGGGCCGATGAGCGAAGGTTCCACCTTCTATGCACAAGGCGGTATTGCCGCCGTGTTTGATGAAACGGATAGTATAGCCTCGCACGTAGAAGACACCCTGATTGCCGGCGCCGGGATCGTGGATGAGCATGCGGCAGAGTTTGTCGCCAGCAATGCCCGCCACTGCGTGCAATGGCTTATCGATCAGGGCGTGCTGTTTGATACGCATGTTCAGCCTAATGGTGAAGAGAGCTATCACCTGACCCGTGAAGGCGGGCACAGCCACTGCCGTATTCTGCACGCTGCTGATGCAACCGGAAAAGCGGTTGAAACCACGCTGGTCAGCAAAGCCCTCAGCCATCCTAATATTCGGGTGCTGGAGCGCAGCAACGCCGTCGACCTGATTATTTCCGATAAGATTGGCCTGCCCGGCACGCGCCGTGTTGTCGGCGCATGGGTGTGGAATCGGAATAAAGAGAAGGTGGAAACCTGCCAGGCAAAAGCCGTTGTGCTGGCGACCGGCGGCGCCTCCAAGGTTTACCAGTACACGACAAACCCGGATATCGCCTCCGGAGACGGTATCGCCATGGCCTGGCGCGCAGGCTGCCGCGTGGCGAATATGGAGTTTAATCAGTTCCATCCTACCGCCCTGTTCCACCCGCAGGCACGTAACTTCCTGTTAACTGAAGCGTTGCGCGGCGAAGGCGCGTATCTGAAGCGTCCGGACGGTTCCCGGTTTATGCCGGACTTCGACCCCCGAGGTGAACTTGCCCCGCGGGATATCGTGGCCCGCGCCATTGACCACGAGATGAAGCGGCTTGGCGTCGACTGTATGTATCTGGACATTAGCCATAAACCGGAAGACTTTATTCGCCAGCACTTCCCGATGATTTATGAAAAGCTGCTGAGTCTGGGTATTGATTTAACCCGCGATCCGGTGCCGATTGTACCTGCCGCACACTATACCTGTGGCGGGGTGATGGTTGACGATCATGGTCGTACCGACGTGGATGGTTTGTATGCGATCGGCGAGGTCAGCTACACCGGCCTGCATGGTGCGAATCGCATGGCCTCAAACTCGCTGCTGGAGTGTCTGGTGTATGGGTGGTCGGCTGCGGAAGATATTACCAAACGCATGCCCTATGCACGTCCGACAACACACTTGCCGGCATGGGATGAAAGTCGGGTAGAAAACCCGGACGAACTGGTGGTTATCCAGCATAACTGGCACGAGCTGCGGCTTTTCATGTGGGATTATGTCGGGATTGTACGCACAACGAAGCGTCTGGAACGCGCGTTACGCCGCATCATGATGTTGCAGCAGGAAATTGATGAATATTACGCCAACTTCCGCGTTTCTAATAATCTGCTGGAGCTGCGCAACCTTGTGCAGGTTGCCGAGCTGATTGTGCGCTGTGCGGTGATGCGCAAAGAGAGCCGTGGCCTGCATTATACGCTGGACTATCCCGAACCGCTTGAAATGTCCGGCCCGTCGGTGTTGACGCCGCAGGTTCACATAAACAGATAAAAGGCCTGGGTCAGGGCAGTGTAATCTTCGGAATAACGCTGGTCTGGCCCACGAATGACCATCCTGTCGATAAAGCATTCCCCCTCTTTCGGCGAGAGCGCCAGCAACACGCGGTGCGGTAAGCGTCCTTCCGTATCCGAAATATCGGTACGAAGACGCAGATTCCAGCCGATCCCCCGTGCGATCTCAATGAAGGTATTACCCGTGCTTTCAGGCAAGACCACGCAGAAAAATCCCTCTTCCGAGATAAGCTCCGCCGCACTGGTCAGTAGCGCCTTGTGATCGAGCGAGCCGGTGTAACGTGCCTGCTCGCGTTCTGGCGTTCCACATTCCACGCCTGGCGTGAAATACGGCGGATTGCTGACAATCAAATCGTAACGCGCGGTTTGCTCCGGCGCCCAGGTCAGGACATCGGCGCATTCTACCCTGATGCGATCTGCCCACGGAGAGTCGGCAGCGTTTTCACTTGCCTGCCGGGACGCCTGAGGATCAAGCTCAACGGCGTCGATCGTGACGTGTTCTTCCGTTCGCTGCGCCAGCATCAGCGCCTGAAGTCCGCTGCCCGTACCAATATCCAGAATGCGTTTTACACCTGCGACAGGCGCCCATGCACCCAGTAAAATACCGTCTGTGCCGACTTTCATCGCACAACGATCGTGCGCCACAAAAAACTGTTTAAACGTAAAACCATCGCGGCGCAACTGCGCTTTGAGTTGAGACATGTCAGGACAACCTTCTGAGTGAAACTGGAGTAGCATAGGGGAAAGCGAAGTGGTCGAAAAGCGATATCCATACAAACAGATGAAGATTACAGCCGTAACGTCTATAATCAGCGCCCCACACAGAGGTAGAACATGACTGTAACGACTTTTTCCGAACTTGAACTCGATGAAAGCCTGCTCAATGCCCTTGAGAGCAAAGGCTTTACACGCCCGACTGCCATTCAGGCCGCGGCCATTCCGCCTGCGCTTGAGGGCCGCGATGTGCTCGGTTCTGCGCCAACCGGCACGGGGAAGACAGCAGCCTACTTGCTGCCTGTGTTGCAGCATTTGCTCGACTTTCCGCGTAAAAAATCAGGCCCGCCGCGCATTTTGATCCTGACCCCGACCCGTGAACTGGCGATGCAGGTTGCCGAACACGCGCGTGAGCTGTCGGCGAACACCCATCTGGATATCGCGACCATCACCGGCGGCGTAGCGTATATGAACCACGCCGAAGTGTTCAGCGAAAACCAGGATATCGTTGTCGCGACGACGGGCCGTCTGCTGCAATACATAAAAGAAGAGAACTTCGACTGCCGCGCGGTGGAAACGCTGATTCTCGATGAAGCTGACCGCATGCTGGACATGGGCTTTGCCCAGGATATCGAACACATCGCGGGTGAAACGCGCTGGCGTAATCAGACAATGCTGTTCTCGGCAACCCTTGAAGGGGATGCCATTAAAGATTTCGCCGAACGTCTGCTGGAAGATCCGGTGGAAGTGTCCGCTACGCCATCGACCCGTGAGCGTAAGAAGATCCACCAGTGGTACTACCGCGCAGATAACCTTGAGCATAAGGTTGAGTTGTTGAAACACCTGCTGAAGCAGGAAGAGGCAACCCGTACCATCGTCTTCGTACGCAAACGTGAGCGCGTGCATGAGCTGGCAGAAATGCTGCGCAACGCCGGCATTAACAACTGCTATCTCGAAGGTGAAATGGCGCAGGTTAAGCGAACCGAAGGGATTAAGCGCCTGACCGATGGCCGCGTGAATGTGCTGGTTGCCACCGATGTTGCCGCGCGCGGGATCGACATCCCGGACGTGAGCCACGTAATCAACTTTGATATGCCGCGCAGCGGTGATACTTACCTGCACCGTATTGGTCGTACCGGCCGTGCGGGCCGCAAAGGTATTGCTATCTCTCTGGTAGAAGCGCACGACCATTTGCTGCTACAGAAAATTGGCCGCTACGTTGAGGAGCCGCTGAAAGCTCGCGTGATTGACGGGCTTCGTCCGACCACACGTGCGCCGAGTGAAAAAATGACGGGTAAACCGTCCAAGAAAGCGCTCGCGAAACGTGCTGAGAGAAAAGAGAAAGAAAAAGAGAAGCCGCGCGTTAAACAGCGCCACCGCGATACCAAAAATATTGGTAAGCGCCGTAAGCCAAGTTCTGCTGCGCCAGAGACAAAAACGGAAGAGTAAAAAAAAAGCCGGGATATTCCCGGCTTTTTTATTCCACCCCCGAAGCTGAAACCTTACAGGCTTTCAGTAAAGGTACGCGCGATAACGTCGCGCTGCTGTTCCGGGGTCAGAGAGTTGAAACGCACCGCATAGCCAGACACACGGATGGTCAGCTGCGGGTATTTTTCCGGATGCTCAACGGCATCCATCAGCGTTTCGCGACGCAGGACGTTAACGTTCAGGTGCTGACCGCCTTCCACGCGTACTTCTGGTTGCACTTGCATTGGAATTTCACGGTATTCAATTTCGCCCAGTTTGCTCACCGGAACGATTTCGTCTTCCGCAAAACCTGCTTTCGCTACTACACAGCGCGCTTCGTTTTTCTCGCTGTCCAGCAGCCAGAAAGAGTTCAGCAGATCGTCATTTGCAGCTTTAGTAATCTGGATACCTGTAATCATGTGTTGCCTCCCTTAGGCTACATTAACTGATGCTGGCCTTTTGCGGCCAATTGGTAAAACCATTGTTTGTTGTGTGTATATATAACATTCAGACACGGGTGATTTATTGATTTAAATCAACAAAACCACCAACCACACAAAGAGTGTGGTCTGTATTTTTTGTTTTAGATCAATTTTAAAGGTTTACCAATTCAACTTATCCTGCCTGGTTTTCAACGTAAATTGAGACACTTAGCCTGCTTTTCCGCGGGTAATTTTGCTCATTGGGGTTTAACAGGTAAGCTAGACACAGAATGAGATTCGCAGGAGAGCGAGATGACAACACCTTTAACCTGGCATGACGTGCTGGCAGAAGAGAAGCAGCAGCCCTATTTTATTAACACCCTCAGTACCGTTGCGGCTGAACGGCAGGCCGGCCAGACAATTTATCCGCCGCAGAAAGATGTGTTTAACGCCTTCCGCTACACCGAACTGAGTGAAGTAAAGGTGGTTATCCTGGGGCAGGATCCGTACCACGGCCCCGGGCAGGCTCACGGACTGGCATTTTCCGTGCGTCCGGGCGTGGCCATCCCCCCTTCTCTGCTAAATATGTATAAAGAGCTGGAAGGAACGATTCCGGGTTTTACCCGCCCTAATCACGGTTATCTGGAAAGCTGGGCGCGCCAGGGCGTGCTGTTGCTGAATACCGTATTAACCGTCCGGGCGGGTCAGGCACACTCCCACGCCAGTCTGGGATGGGAAACCTTTACCGATAAGGTTATCAGCCTGATCAATGAGCATCGTGAAGGCGTCGTGTTTTTACTCTGGGGTTCGCATGCCCAAAAGAAAGGGGCGATTATCGATCGTCAGCGTCATCACGTGCTGAAGGCACCGCACCCGTCGCCGCTGTCTGCGCATCGCGGTTTCTTTGGCAGTAATCATTTTGTTCTGACGAATGAGTGGCTGGAAAAGCGTGGCGAAAAGCCGATTGACTGGATGCCTGTGTTACCCGCAGAGAGCGAGTAGGGTTTGAATGTGCCGGGTCAGGCCCGGCACATAAAAGGCTTATGCCTTGTTCTGACGCCACCATTCCGCCAGCAGCACGCCGGTCGCAACGGATACGTTCAGGCTTTCAACGTTGCCTGTGCCGTCGATAGAGACGCTCAGGTCAGCGCTTGAGAGTGCCGCATCAGACAGACCATCACGCTCCTGACCTAACACCAGCACCATTTTGCGCGGCAGCGTCGCTTTAAACAGCGGCGTAGCGGCACGGCTTGAGGTGGTGACAATGGTGTAGCCTGCTTTACGGAATTGCTCCAGGGCTTCCAGCACGCTGTCGCCGGTGATCGGCTGAACATGCTCTGCACCGCCTTCCGCAGTACGAATCGCCGCACCGGATTCCAGCAGCGCGGCATCCTGCAACAGAACGCCTTTCACGCCAAAGTGCGCGCAGCTACGCATCATAGCGCCCAGGTTATGCGGGTTACCCACATCTTCCAGCGCCAGCACGCAGTCATCGGCATCCGCCTGGCTGACCCACTGCTGCACGGTAGTGCCGTTACGTTTTTTGATCAGGAAGCAGACGCCGCCGTGGTGTTCAGTCCCGGACGCTTTTGTCAGCTCGGCATCGTCAACCACGTGATAGGCTTTACGGTTCGCCGCCATCCAGCGCAGCGCTTCTTTGAAGCGCGGGGTCACGCTCTGAATAAACCATGCACGAACGATACACTCCGGGCGGCTCTGGAACAGGGCCTGACAGGCGTTCTCACCGTAGACACGGGTCTCTTCCGCACGCTGACGACGCAGCACTTCCGGATCGATAAAGCTTTTTCCGCTGATACCGCCGTGATCGGCTTTTTCGGTCGCCTCTTCACCGGGCGCGCGAGAAACGGTACGCCATGGCGATCCACCGTCACGGACAACATCATCGCGTTTGCGATCGTCACGCTTACGGTCATCACGTTTGCGGTCATCGCCGCGGTTATTTCTGTCATCGCGGGCGGGGCGGCGGCCACCGTCTGCACGAGAAGACGCCGGACGCCCGCCACCTTTTCCGGTACGCGGATTTTGGGTGCGTTTATCAGAGTCATCATCACTGCGGACATACATCACTTTGACCTTGCCGCTTTTGTTTTTCATTTCGTCGTTCATGCTTTTCTCCACCAGCGCTGCGCGAAGCGCGCAGATTACCCGATGTGCAAGCTCATAGCCATAATTTCGTACAAAAGCCTGTGACTATTGTTCCCATTGAATAAAACGCATTGTCGTTTCATACAAGCTCACTGATAATATGTAACATATCAGAAACATTATCGGCGTTCTGCCGTTGTTCCACGGCTCTATCAGAGGTTAGTTATGAATACCGTATGTGCCAACTGTCAGGCTGTAAACCGCATTCCGGACGACCGGATGGATGACGGTGCGAAATGCGGGCGTTGTGGCCACGAATTATTTGATGGCGATGTCATTAACGCGACGGGTGCTACGCTGGACAAACTCCTCAAGGACGATCTGCCTGTTGTGGTCGATTTCTGGGCACCGTGGTGCGGCCCCTGCCGTAACTTTGCGCCCATCTTCGAAGACGTGGCTGAAGAGCGCAGCGGGAAAATGCGTTTTGTCAAAGTGAATACCGAAGCGGAACGTGAACTCAGCGCCCGTTTTCGCATTCGCAGCATTCCAACCATTATGATTTTCAAAAATGGTGAAGTGATCGATATGCTCAATGGTGCAGTACCGAAAGCGCCTTTCGACAGCTGGTTAAACGAATCCCTGTAACATTCACGGGGCATACCTTGTGCCCCGTTCGCTCCTCTGCGAAAATGAGGTT
The DNA here is from genome assembly GCF_015672585.1 of Enterobacter sp. Res13-Sevr-PEC09-46. Taxonomy (NCBI): domain Bacteria; kingdom Pseudomonadati; phylum Pseudomonadota; class Gammaproteobacteria; order Enterobacterales; family Enterobacteriaceae; genus Enterobacter; species Enterobacter sp. Res13-Sevr-PEC09-46. The sequence continues at coordinate 9,997 of NZ_JADABR010000021.1, forward strand.
TTTCCTGCCTTTTCGCCCATGACTGATAACGCTGTACTTCAATTACGCGCCGAGCGCCTTGCGCGCGCCACCCGCCCTTTTCTGGCCCGAGGCAATCGTATTCGCCGCTGCCAGCGCTGCCTTTTACCGCTGAAAGTGTGTCTGTGCGAAACGCTTGCACCGAGCGAGGCGAAAAGCCGCTTTTGTCTGGTCATGTTCGATACCGAACCGATGAAGCCCAGCAACACGGGGCGTTTGATCGCCGATATTCTGCCCAACACCGCAGCGTTTCAGTGGTCGCGCACTGAGCCACCTCAGGCTCTGCTCGACCTGGTGGCAAGCCCGGACTATCAGCCCATGGTCGTTTTCCCGGCATCATATGCAGGCGAACAACGTCAGGTGCTTACGGCGCCACCATCCGGTAAGCCGCCGCTGTTTATTATGCTCGACGGCACCTGGACCGAAGCGAGAAAGATGTTTCGCAAAAGCCCTTACCTTGATGCGCTGCCGGTGATTTCCGTCGATCTGTCGCGCGTTTCGGCCTATCGCTTGCGTGAAGCGCATGCCGACGGTCAATATTGCACCGCTGAAGTCGCTATTGCGCTACTGGATCTGGCGGGCGATACCCAGGCGGCCGGCGCGCTGGGCTCCCACTTCTCCTGCTTCCGTGAACGTTATCTTGCGGGAAAAACCGTTCATAAGGGTAGCGTCACAGCAACAGAGACAGAAAGCGTTTAAAATCATCAGGTCGCTTGCATTCACGGGAGGCCTGCATGAGCCAGAGAGGGTTAGAAGCGCTACTCCGTCCGAAATCCATTGCCGTTATTGGCGCCTCGATGAAACCGGACCGCGCAGGGTATCTGATGATGCGTAACCTGCTGGCTGGCGGGTTTAACGGCCCGGTCATGCCCGTTACGCCCGCTTATAAAGCGGTACAGGGGGTACTGGCGTGGCCGGATGTGCAGAGCCTGCCTTTCGTTCCCGACCTCGCCGTGCTCTGTACACATGCGAAACGAAACCTCGAACTGCTTGAGTCGCTCGGTCAGAAAGGCTGTAAAACCTGCATTATTCTTTCCTCGCCTCCTGAACAGCAGCCCGAACTGCTGGCCTGCGCCAGCCGCTACCAGATGCGCATTCTTGGTCCAAACAGCCTCGGTCTGCTTGCACCCTGGCAAGGGCTGAATGCCAGTTTTTCCCCGGTTCCGATCCGCAAAGGCAAACTGGCCTTTATTTCGCAGTCGGCTGCGGTATCCAATACCATCCTCGACTGGGCGCAGCAGCGTGAGATGGGTTTTTCCTACTTCATCGCTTTGGGCGACAGCCTGGACATTGACGTCGATGAGCTGCTGGATTTCCTGGCGCGTGACAGCAAAACCAGCGCTATCCTGCTCTATCTTGAACACCTGAGTGACGCCCGTCGTTTTGTGTCGGCGTCGCGTAGCGCATCGCGAAATAAACCGATACTGGTCATCAAAAGCGGGCGCAGCCCCGCGGCTCAGAGCCTGCTACATTCCCGTTCCGGGATGGATCCCGCATGGGATGCAGCGATCCAGCGCGCCGGTTTACTGCGGGTACAGGATACACACGAGCTTTTTTCCGCCGTTGAAACGTTAAGCCACATGCGCCCCCTGCGCGGTGAAAAACTGATGATTGTCAGCAACGGTGCCGCTCCCGCCGCCCTGGCGCTGGACGAGCTCTGGCTACGCAACGGCAAGCTGTCCACGCTGGGTGAAGAGACGCTTCAGCGCCTGCGGGACGCGTTACCGGGAAGCGTTGTTCCCGATAATCCCCTCGATTTGCGCGATGATGCCAGCAGCGATCGTTACATTAAGGCGATCACGATTTTGCTCGATAGCCAGGACTTTGATGCACTGATGATTATCCATTCGCCCAGCGCGGTTGCGCCAGGCAGCGAAAGTGCGCGTGCGCTGATTGAGGCAGTCCGAAACCATCCCCGCGGCAAATACGTTACACTGCTGACCAACTGGTGCGGCGAGTTCTCCTCGCAGGAGGCACGGCGTCTGTTTAGTGAAGCCGGGTTGCCAACCTACCGTACCCCGGAGGGCACCATTACCGCGTTTATGCATATGGTTGAATACCGCCGCAACCAGAAGCAGCTGCGTGAAACGCCTGCCCTGCCGGGCAATCTCACCGCAAATTCAGTGGATGTGCACAGGCTTTTGCAGCAGGCCATCGAAGAGGGCGCCACTTCTCTTGATACACATGAGGTACAACCCATTCTTGGCAGCTATGGGATGCAAACCCTGCCCACCTGGATTGCCGGCGACAGCGCTGAGGCGGTACATATCGCTGAGCAGATTGGTTATCCGGTCGCGCTGAAGCTGCGCTCTCCCGATATTCCGCACAAATCGGATGTGCAGGGCGTCATGCTGTATCTGCGCACCGCGACAGAAGTACAACAGGCCGCGGATGCCATTATCGATCGCGTAAAAATGACGTGGCCACAGGCCCGGATCCACGGCCTGCTGGTGCAGAGCATGGCCAACCGTGCAGGTGCGCAGGAGCTACGCGTGGTTGTCGAACACGATCCGGTTTTTGGTCCGCTCATTATGCTGGGTGAAGGCGGCGTTGAGTGGCGGCCAGAAGAACAGGCGGTTGTCGCGCTTCCTCCTCTAAACATGAACCTGGCGCGTTATTTGATTATTCAGGCCATCAAAAGCAAAAAAATCCGCGGGAGAAGCGCTCTGCGGCCGCTTGATATCGCTGGGTTAAGCCAGTTTCTGGTGAAGGTCTCCAACCTCATTGTTGACTGTGCGGAGATCCAGCGCCTGGATATCCACCCCCTTCTTGCCTCCGGAAATGAATTTACCGCGCTGGACGTGACGCTGGATATTGCGCCCTTTATCGGTGATCGGGAAAGCCGTCTCGCCATTCGTCCTTATCCTCTTCATCTGGAAGAGTGGGTGGAGATGAAAAATGGGGAACGGGCGCTGTTTCGCCCTATCCTGCCGGAAGACGAGCCGCTGCTGCGGGCGTTCATCTCGCAGGTGACGAAGGAAGATTTGTACTATCGCTATTTCAGCGAAATCAATGAATTTACCCACGATGATTTAGCCAATATGACCCAGATCGACTACGATCGAGAAATGGCGATTGTGGCGGTCCGCCGTTCCGGAGCGGGAGAGGAGATCCTCGGCGTGACGCGTGCCATTTCCGACCCGGATAACGTGGATGCGGAGTTTGCCGTACTGGTGCGTTCCGATCTTAAGGGTTTGGGGTTGGGCAGACGGCTGCTCGAAAAACTCATTGGTTATACGCGCGATCACGGATTGTCACGCCTGAATGGCATTACTATGCCAAACAATCGGGGTATGGTGACCCTGGCGCGGAAGCTCGGTTTTGACGTTGATATCCAGCTGGATGAAGGCATTGTCTCTCTGTCCCTCAGCCTGATTTCGACGGATAAACAAGAGTAAGCTGCTGGAAATGTTACCCACTTTTCGCGGCACTGGGGTATCATTGTCCGCTTATGTTGTTTGCCTGGTACAGACAACCCTTCAATGAACAGAGAAGAAACGCACTGTGATGTTGTCAAAATTTAAGCGTAATAAACATCAACAACACCTTGCTCAACTACCGAAGATTTCTCAGTCAGTTGATGATGTAGAGTTCTTTTATGCTCCCGCTCATTTCCGGGAGACGCTTCTTGAAAAGATTGCCAGCGCTACGCGACGTATTTGCATTGTGGCGCTCTATCTTGAACAAGATGAAGGTGGGCGTGCGATCCTGAACGCGCTCTATGAAGCGAAACGTCAGCGTCCGGAACTGGATGTTCGCGTGCTGGTTGACTGGCACCGTGCTCAGCGCGGCCGTATTGGTGCGGCTGCCTCGAATACCAATGCTGACTGGTATTGCCGCACGGCCCAGGAAAATCCGGGTATTGATATCCCGGTGTATGGCGTACCGGTGAATACCCGTGAAGCGCTTGGCGTTCTTCATTTTAAAGGATTTATCATTGATGACAGCGTCCTTTATAGCGGTGCCAGCCTGAATGATGTGTATCTCCATCAGCTCGATAAATACCGTTACGATCGCTACCATCTGATCCGCAATCCGCAGATGGCCGACATCATGTTCAACTGGGTTGATAAAAACCTGGTTCATGGCCGGGGTGTGCACCGTCTTGACGATCCTCATCGTCCGAAAAGCCCGGAAATCAAAAACGACGTTCGCTCCTTCCGCCAGGAACTGCGCGATGCGGTTTATCGTTTTCAGGGGGATGCCAGTAATGAAGAACTGTCCGTTACGCCTCTGGTAGGCCTGGGAAAATCCAGCCTGCTGAACAAGACCATCTTCCATTTGATGCCGTGCGCGGAGCATAAGCTCACCATCTGTACCCCGTACTTCAACCTTCCCGCCGTTCTGGTGCGTAATATCATTCAGCTGCTGCGTGATGGTAAAAAGGTGGAAATTATTGTCGGGGATAAAACGGCAAATGACTTTTTCATTCCGGAAGATCAGCCTTTCAAGATCATCGGCGCACTGCCTTATCTCTATGAGATTAACCTGCGCCGCTTCCTGAGCCGTTTACAGTACTATGTGAACACGGACCAGCTGGTTGTGCGTCTCTGGAAAGATGAAGACAACAGCTATCACCTCAAAGGAATGTGGGTGGATGATGAGTGGATGCTGCTGACCGGTAATAATCTCAACCCACGCGCCTGGCGTCTGGATCTGGAAAACGCCATCCTTATTCACGATCCTCAGCATGCGTTAGCCGCGAAACGCGATCGTGAGCTGGAGCTTATACGCACGCATACTACAGTGGTTCGTCATTATCGCGATCTGCAAAGCATCGCTGATTATCCGGTGAAAGTTCGCAAGCTGATTCGCCGTCTACGTCGGATCCGTATCGACCGCCTCATCAGCCGCATTCTGTAATACACGAGCCCTGTCATCGACGGGGCTTTTTTATGGAGTCTGTTAATGCGTACGCCTTTCCTGATAATCCCTCTTTTCCTGACCGGTTGCAGCCATATGGCTAATGATAACTGGTCGGGTCAGGATAAAGCTCAACACTTTCTGGCGTCTGCAATGTTGTCCGCTGCGGGTAATGAATATGCGCTGCACCAGGGTTATAGCCGGGATCGAAGTGCCACAATGGGACTGATGTTCTCCATCAGCCTGGGGGCATCAAAAGAACTTTGGGATAGCCGCCCCTCGGGAAGCGGCTGGAGCTGGAAAGATTTTGCCTGGGACGTAGCCGGGGCAACAACCGGCTACGCCGTCTGGCAGATGGCGCATTATTAAAGGCGGATCCCTTTTCCTTTACGATGCAGCATCAGGGAGACAATAAACGCCAGCGCCCCCATGATGGTGACATACCAGAAAAAGGTCGATTCACTGCCCCATGACTTAAGGGATAGCGCGACATACTCTGCCGAACCGCCGAACAGGGCGTTAGCGACCGCATAAGAGAGGCCTACGCCCAGCGCCCTCACCTGTGCGGGAAACATTTCCGCTTTCAAAATGCCACTGATTGCCGTGTAAAAACTAATAATAATAAGTGCCACCATAATCAAAGCGAAAGCGGCATACGGAGAGGTTGTATGCTGTAGCGCCGTCAAAAGCGGAACAGTCCCCAGGGTGAGCATGCCACCAAAGATCAGCATGGAGGTGCGGCGACCTATTTTGTCCGACAGCGCGCCAACAATCGGCTGGATGAGCATAAAGACCAGTAACGCCACCGTCATGACGACACTCGCAACGTTAGCATGCATGCCCGTGGTGTTGACCAGATATTTTTGCATATAGGTGGTGAAGGTATAGAAGCTTAGCGAGCCTGCGGCGGTAAAGCCTAATACCATCAAAAATGCTTTGCGGTTTCGCCACAGCCCTTTCATCGAACCGGCTTCTTTCAGCGCCCTGACTTCCTGCTGGGAGGTTTCATCAAGCTGACGGCGTAACCACAGCGCCACAACCGCCAGGGCGGCCCCCAGGGCAAACGGGATGCGCCAGCCCCAGGCGCGTAAATCTTCATCGCTAAGAATTTGTTGAAGGATCACCACAACCAGTAACGCCAGCAGCTGACCGCCAATGAGGGTTACATACTGGAATGATGCATAGAAACCTTTGCGCCCTTCAACAGCTACTTCGCTCATGTATGTCGCGCTGGTGCCGTATTCGCCACCCACTGACAGCCCCTGGAACAGGCGTGCCAGCAACAACAACGCCGGTGCCCATGTTCCGATAGTGTCATATCCGGGCAGGCAGGCAATCACCAGCGAGCCGACGCACATCATGCATACGGAGATGAGCATGGATGTCTTGCGCCCTTTCCTGTCCGCGATCCTGCCGAACAGCCATCCGCCAATGGGACGCATCAGGAACCCGGCGGCAAAAACGCCTGCGGTTTGCAGAAGCTGCGTTGTAGTGTTCCCTGACGGGAAGAAGATATGTGCAAAGTAGAGTGAACAAAATGAATAGACGTAAAAATCAAACCACTCTACAAGGTTCCCCGATGAAGCTCCAACGATTGCCCAAACCCGACGGCGAGTATCCTTGCCTGCTAAACTTGTGTTATCCGTATCTGCACTGGCTACGGTTTCTGTCATTTTAAAATCCCCTGTCTCACATTGCGGGCCATTGCCCACAAACAGTAAAACCGGATTTAAAACGAATCGTTAGGTAAATAAAATGTTTCCAATATGTTTCATTGCATTTTGTGAACTCGATCAGGTATCGAATTATTAGCGGACGTAGTAATTATCCCCACGCTTGCTGGTGAGCCTTTTTTCGCTGCAAATAATCTTCATCGGCACGAATTTTATCCCACCACGTTTTGAACACCGCAGCGGCTTCTGCTTTTACTGGATCGTGATCGAGGGGTTTGACCTGGCGCTTCTCATCATACTTTTTACCGCCTTTATGATTGGCGTATCGCCGGGCACGGGTGTATCCCATCTGTATGAATTTACGCGCCATATCCATGCCGACAAAATCGTTTTTCCTGCGGTATTCTTCAAAGAGGGCGTAGATCTCTTCTGCCGAACGCGCTGCGACTTCAGCATTTTTATAACGCCAGTGTGGAAGGATTTCGCTTTTATAAGGCTCGACCATCAATACGCCCTGCTCACCCCGGCCCACCTGATACCGTTCGGGATGTTCGCGAAAATTAATATTGGCAAAATCTTGTTGATAATCAAAGGGACGAGTCAAAGCGGCACCATTGTTAAAATTGTTTTGACAATTGTAGGCCGGATAAGTGGAAGCCGCCATCCGGCATGTTTTCCACGTACAAAGCAAAAAACCCCGCACCTTACGGTACGGGGTTCT
>NZ_JADABR010000022.1:0-27280 GCF_015672585.1 Enterobacter sp. Res13-Sevr-PEC09-46
GGGGCGGCGCGGCACTGCTGGCGACCGAAAACGCCCCGGCGCGCAAACGAGCCCTGTATGGCTCTTTCCCGCAGCTGGGCGCACCGATTGGGTTCTTCTTTGCTAACGGCACCTTCCTGCTCCTCTCCTGGCTGCTGACTGATGAACAGTTCATGAACTGGGGCTGGCGTATTCCATTCGTCTTCTCCGCCGTGCTGGTGCTGATTGGCCTGTACGTTCGCGTGTCGCTGCACGAGACGCCGGTCTTCGCTAAAGTCGCCGCGGCGAAAAAGCAGGTTAAAGTTCCGCTGGGGACGCTGCTGACCAAACACCTCCGCGTGACCGTGCTGGGCACGTTCATCATGCTGGCAACCTACACGCTGTTCTACATCATGACCGTTTACTCCATGACCTTCAGTACCGCCGCCGCGCCGGTCGGCCTGGGCCTGCCGCGTAACGAAGTGCTGTGGATGCTGATGATGGCGGTCATCGGATTTGGTGTGATGGTGCCCATCGCGGGCCTGCTGGCGGATAAATTTGGCCGTCGTTCAAGCATGATCGTCATCACCTCGCTGATTATTCTGTTCGCGCTGTTTGTCTTCCCGCCGCTGCTGGGTTCAGGTAGCCCTGCGCTGGTGATGGCGTATCTGCTGATTGGCCTGAGCCTGATGGGGCTGACTTTTGGCCCAATGGGCGCGCTGCTGCCGGAGCTGTTCCCGACTGAAGTGCGTTACACCGGCGCGTCGTTCTCCTATAACGTTTCGTCGATTCTGGGCGCCTCGGTGGCTCCGTATATCGCCACATGGCTTCAGGCGAACTATGGCCTATTCTATGTGGGTGTCTATCTGGCGGCAATGGCAGCGCTGACGCTGATTGCGCTGCTGCTGACGCACGAGACGAAGCATCAGGCGCTGTAAGTGAATGCCGGGTGGCGGCTACGCCTTACCCGGCCTACGATTCAGCCCTCACCCACAGGGCTGAGGGCTCCCCACAAAATAATGCCTGCACAGACGGCCCCCTCTCCCTTGAGGGAGAGGGCTGGGGTGAGGGGGAACATACGGCTCAGGTGGTCATTCCGTTCACTTTATGTTCCTTGCTACTCTGTCACGACATGAGCGGTGAACGTGCCAGGGTGGCTCAGTCGCCACCACCCTGGCGACCCGGGCTTCCGGCGGAAAATCGCCGCTTCGCGGTGCCTTCGGCTTATTCCTTCCGGCTTATCGGGGACGGGCGGAGGTAACATCCCTGTAAAGCCCGCCCTCTCGGCGCATCCCTGCGCCTCGCCCCGGCCTACAGGAAACGCCTCAGCGATTTACAGCCGGACCGAGGCATCGCTGAAAGCCCTCAGTTATTCTGAGGCAACGTTATAGCTTTTGCTTTCAAATTACTGGAGCCCCCTCTCCCCACAGGGAGAGGGAGAAACGGGACTACTTCTTCATCTGCGACAAAATCGTCCGACACTGATTCGCTTCGCCTTCCGACGGCGAAATCAACGCCAGCAGCGCCGCCGCAGGAGTGACCAGCGTAGCGAGCGCGGCGGCGACCGCACCACGCGCAATCAACGGCCCGGCCTTCACGCCCGCCTGCGGATCTTTGAAGGTCCCGCGAACGTACAGCGGCGAGCGCAGGGTGATGATACGAATACCTTTACTTTCCGGATCGATGGTTAAATCCAGCTGCTCGGACGCCATGCTGGCGGTACCGGTGACGTTGATAACCGCGTTTTCCGTGTCGAAAGCGAAGATCTGCGGACGCGCCACGCCGTTGACCAGATCCAGATTTGCCGCCGCGCAGTTAACGCGTACTTCGTCGTCACCGAAGATTTGCCCGATGATAAAGTTCCCGACGTTCAGCCCCAGGATCTCCATCAGGTTACGGCTCACCAGCCCGTCGTTCATCAGCAGCTTCAGGTTGCCGTTTCCGCTACCCAGCAGCGCCGCTACCGAGTTACCCGTGCCGCGAATATCCGCGTCGCCGTTCATCTCACCGAGGGTTTTCTGCATCAGCTCCACGTCCGGCATCAGCTCTTTCAGCTTCAGCCGACGCGCCTGGATCTCCGCCCTTCCCTGCATTGGCTTTTTATCCCCCTCCAGGTGGATATTCGATGAGATGGTTCCCCCGGCCATGCCAAACTTCAGCGGTTGCAGGCGCAGGTCGGCGTTTTTCAGGATGATATGGGTCGAGAGGTTGCTCAGCGGCAGCGTGCTGCCATGCTCAATTTTACGTCCTTTGAAGCGTACATCCGCATCCATCACGTCCCATTTGTCGGTTTCGAAGCGGTCATAGGGCAGCACTTTACCCGCAGGCTGAACGTCCTTTTTAACCTCTTTAGACTTCGTGCCTTTGCCCGAATCTACGCCAATCAGCGGACCAAGATCGGCCAGACGCAGCTGGCGGGATTCAACGTCCCCCTCCAGTTTCGGGCGCGGTTTACCGGTGGTGTAGGTCAGCGTGCCGTGGATATCGCTGTCGCCGATGCGCCCGTTAAAATTCCGGTAGTCAAAGACGGACGATTTTTCGGTGTTGATTTTGGCAACCAGGCGCCCGTCCGTTTCAAACGGCGGGGTATCCGGCAGCAGCACGCCGGTCAAATCGTACAGTTCACCCAGCGAATCCCCGGCAAACTTAAGCTGGAGGTCGACGCCGCCCATGTTCATCGGGTCGTTAACCGTGCCCACGAACGCCACGCGGGTGTTGCCCGAGCGGAAATCCGCCTGCACCGGGAACGGCGTGCCCTCACTCCTGAGCGCCAGCATGCCGCCGATTTTGCCTTTACCGGTCAGCGGCTGGCCGTTGTAGCGCCCTTTCGCCGTCAGGCCGAAGACGTAATCGCCCGCTTTGCTGTCATCGCCTTTGGCTTTACTGCCCGTCACTTCGCTAAACGGCAGCGGCTTGCCCAGCGGATCGACGAGGATCTCCACGTCAGCCTTACTCACCTTATCGTCAATGGCGATCCTCCCCCGATCGAACAGAATATTGTCGAGGCGGAAAGACCACGAAGAGGGCTGCGCATTCTGATCTTTATCGCCGCTGCTGGCGAGATCAAACGTCCAGTTATTGTTTTTCTCTGACAGGCGAATCAGCCGCGCGTCGGGCTGCTGAAGTTTGATCCACGGCAGATACACCGTTTTGGTTAACAGGGCTAACGGCGCCAGCGTGGCTTCCACGCGCGGCAGGTGGATCATGGTCACTTCGGGGATGTCCGGCGGGTTGCCGAGAATGATGTCGTCGGCGTGAACGTGCGGCCATGGCACCCAGCTTCGCCAGCCGGTTTCCTCTTTCTGGCGCTCCCACACGACACCCAAATCGCCACGTATTGCGAAGGGGCGGTTTAGCTCGGTTGAGACTTTCTGGTTGATGGTCGGTTTGAGCCGGTTCCAGTCAAACGTGGCGATAATGATGATTAAGACCACGATCAGCAACAAGAAAATCCCTGCTGTCCAGGAAATCACCCTGGTTGTTTTTGTCATTGTTGTCCCCTTTCCTGATGAACTTGCCTCTAAAACTATAGTTCAGACAAAGGGAAGCGGGCAGATCAGAGGGTGGTTATCACCTTTTCCAGGGTATCCATGGGGACAGGACGAGAGAGGAAATAACCCTGTGCCGCCGCTGCCGGGGAATTTTGCACGTCGCGCCACTCCTCCAGCGTCTCTACGCCTTCCACAATGACGCCCTGGCAATAGCGGTTCATCAGTTGCAGGAGCATCGTAAACAGGTTCCGTCCCTCCGGCGTCTGGCGCAGCATGATAAACAGATCGCGGGCCACTTTGATGTAGTCATAACGCACTTCGCTCAGGGCGGAGAAGTTGGCCATACCGGTACCGAAATCATCCAGCCACAGCGGGCCAAACTCACACATCGAGGCAAACGAGGAGTCCTGTGGCAGCTGAACATGTTCCACCAGCTCGAAGCGCATCCACGGCAAGGTGGCAATCAGCGCCTGCAATGTCGCGTTCTGACGTAACGCCATCAGGGTTGGGCCATCCACGTTCACCGACGCCAGAATACCGTGCTGCTCGAAGAACGCCTGCTTCGTCGCCAGCATTCTCAGCTGCTCTTCCAGCACGTCGATACGCTGACGCACGGCAACCTCCGCAAAATAGCGGTCCGGTGCAATACGCTGTGAAGGATTCGATGGATGAGTGACGACCGTTAACACCTCAATCGCCATTAACCGACCGTCGGTACGGTAGATGGGCTGATAGGTGTACGCTCGCTCACATTGCAGCCAGTAGCGATGCTCCTGCAAGTTCTCAATACTTGCCTCAGGCGTAGTGCTCAGCCGCTGGATAACCTGCTCTGACTTCATTTCGGATGTCCTGTTGTATGGGATAGCCTTTCTGGACTCGTCACTGAGTTATCGGCCCGCCAGGTGAGAACTTTATGTTCAATTCACCGGGAAAATGAAATTAAGATGACAGAAATATGCCGGAATACGCGCTGGCTCAAAAAAAATAATGGAACGTCGTTTTAATATAGTTGACCATAAAAAACACACAGCGCACACTACCCTTAATTACTTTGTTCAGGTTCACGACTATGTCTAAAAAAATTGCCGTGATTGGCGAATGCATGATTGAGCTGTCCCAGAAAGGCGCGGAAGTCAGCCGCGGTTTTGGTGGCGATACATTGAACACCTCCGTTTACATTGCCCGTCAGGTCGCCCCCGACGCGCTGAGCGTGAGCTACGTTACCGCGCTGGGAACGGACAGCTTCAGCCAGCAGATGCTGGAAGCCTGGCAGGGTGAAAACGTTGGGACCTCGCTCATCCAGCGAATGGAAAACCGCCTGCCGGGTTTGTACTACATCGAAACCGACAGCACCGGCGAGCGCACCTTCTATTACTGGCGTAATGAAGCGGCCGCCAAATTCTGGCTGGAAAGCGAGGCCGCCGCTGCCATTTGCGAAGAACTGGCGACCTTCGATTATCTCTACCTGAGCGGGATCAGCCTGGCGATCCTGAGCCAGGAGAGCCGTGAAAAGCTGCTGTCACTGCTGCGCGAATGCCGTGCCAATGGCGGTAAGGTGATTTTCGATAACAACTACCGTCCGCGTTTGTGGGCCAGCCGCGAAGAGACGCAGCAGGTCTACCAGCAGATGCTCGAATGCACCGATATCGCCTTCCTGACGCTGGATGATGAAGATGCTCTGTGGGGCGAAAAACCGGTTGATGAGGTCATTGCCCGGACGCAGGCTGCCGGGGTCAGCGAAGTGGTGATCAAGCGCGGGGCGGAGTCTTGCCTGGTGGCGGTTGCAGGTGAAGCCGTGACAGAGGTGCCGGCGGTGAAGCTGGCGAAAGAGAAGGTAATCGATACCACGGCGGCGGGAGATTCTTTCAGCGCGGGGTATCTGGCGGTACGTCTGACGGGGGGAACGCCGGAAGCGGCGGCGCAGCGCGGTCACTTGACGGCCAGCACGGTGATTCAGTATCGCGGAGCGATTATTCCGCGCGAGGCGATGCCTGCTTAAGGACTGTGCGGGCTGATGCCCGCACCCTAACCCTCTCCCTCAGGGCTGAGGGAACGCAGAGCTTACTGGCCCTGCGGAATATCGCTCGCATCCTGGTGTAAATCATCGGCTGCCGTTTGCGCTGGCTGCGGCGGCGTCGCCATGATGGCGCTCCAGGTGGCCTTCAACTCTTTCATGTCATATTCCGGCTCACCTTTCGGCTGCAACAGAATCAACGCCATATCCTGCGACAGCTGCTGACGCAGATCCTGATTCAGCATCTCCACGGTCAGACCGTTCAGGAAGTCCTGACGCAGTTTCTGATACTGCTCCGGCGCGATATCCACCACCTGATTCTGCAAGGAGCGAATGCGCTGGCTGATTAAGATATCGGTATCGGCGCGGGCATAGGTGGCGAACAGTTTCTGCAATTCGAGGGATTTCTGCGCCACCAGCGCGTTAAACTCCTCTTCAGACAGGCCCTCTTTCCGCACCTTAGCCAGCTCTTTCGCCACCACGCCGAGATTGGCATTCAGCTTATCACCCGGCGATTCCACGTTAATGGCGCACTGGGCGCGCTGGAACAGCACACGGCAGTCAAATCCCAGGCCAATATCTTTCACGTTGTTCTTGCTGAGCGTCTGCTGAACGTGCCAGAACAGCGCTTCACGCGCGAGATCCGCACGCCAGTAACGCAACAGCGCAGAAGACTCGCGGATCGGCTGCCAGGCCGTATCCCACATCATTGAAAGACGATCCTGACGCACGGTATCCGTCATGATGCTGACCGTCTCAGGACGCAGCGGGGACAAGGTAGGAACAGGGGCGGGCGTTTCACGCTTCCCTTTCAGATCGCCAAATGCTTTGTTGATCTGTTCTATCACCGCACGGCTGTCCACGTTGCCCACCACAATCAGGGTCATGGCATCCGGGGTGTACCACTGCTGGTAGAAAGATTTCACCTGCGCGGCATCAACCGGCTGTTTCAGCGGCTCTGCCGGGTCGTGGCCAAGCAGCGTTGACCCTTTCAGGCGGTAGCGCCACCAGCCTTCTTTGGTATCCGTCGGCCAGGTCGCCACCATGTCGCTGTTGCTCAACGCATAGTTAACGGTCTCAGGCGTAATCGCCAGTTTGCCGGTGGCATCCGAAAGATAGGTCAGTGCTTCTTTAAGCAGATCGTTACGGTTGTTGGGCAGGCTCAGGTTAAACATGGTGTAGTCATAGGAGACCACAGCCGGGGGCAGCGGGCGTTTCGGATCGATGGCCTGTTGCCATAAAGAACGCACCTGAACCGCCTGCAAACTGCCGCTCTGGGTGAGCGCCAGTCGAGGAATAAAGTGGCTTAAGCCGGTCTGCTGGGTGCTTTCAGTGAGGGAGCCGGTATTCACAGAAAGACGGATTTCAATGCGATCGCTCGGACGTTGCGGAGTAGATAATACCTGCCACTGGAAACCGTTCGCCAGTGTTCCCTGTTGCCAGGCCGGGTCTGGCTGGAGCGCATCTGCCTGCACATAACTGGCTGCTGCCATCATCAGCAAACCGCCGGTTAAGAGTCGAATTTTTGTGCCCTGCATGTGAACCCCTGATCAACATTCCTGGTTAAAGAGAGTGTCTCGCGACGTGAGCACTCAAAGATGACGATGAAAACCTTCCGATTAGACAGCGTGTTCGGCTAAACGTCACGGGCGGAAGTGAAATATACCCAAAAAAAATCTTGTCGAATTATGACAGGTATGAACGGTTATTATGCGCAGGTGCCCGCATCCCCACAAGGGAATACGGGCATTTATGAGGGATTAAGAGGATAAACCGGGGGTTTTGTCCTCAGATGTGCGGTTATTCAGCGTATCGTTAAGCTTCTTGTGATCCAGCTCTTTCACCCACTTCGCCACCACAATCGTCGCCACGCCATTGCCGACCAGGTTGGTTAACGCACGGGCTTCAGACATAAAGCGGTCAATACCGAGGATCAGGGCCAGGCCCGCCACCGGCAGATGGCCCACCGCCGAAATGGTGGCCGCCAGCACGATAAATCCGCTGCCCGTTACGCCCGCCGCCCCTTTTGAAGAGAGCAGAAGCACCACCAGCAGCGTAATCTGATGGAAGATATCCATGTGGCTGTTAGTGGCCTGGGCAATAAAGACCGCCGCCATCGTCAGGTATATCGAGGTGCCGTCCAGGTTAAAGGAGTAGCCCGTAGGAATAACCAGCCCCACCACTGACTTACGGCAGCCCAGCTTTTCCATTTTATCGAGCATACGCGGCAGCGCGGACTCCGAAGAGGATGTGCCGAGGACAATCAGCAGCTCTTCACGAATGTAACGGATAAATTTGAAGATGCTGAAGCCGGTCGCACGGGCGATGGAGCCGAGCACCACCACCACAAACAGAATACAGGTGATGTAGAAACAGACGATCAGCTGGCCAAGCTGTACCAGCGTGCCGACGCCATATTTCCCGATGGTGAAGGCCATCGCGCCAAAGGCGCCAATCGGGGCCAGACGCATGATCATGTTGATGATGCCGAAGATCACCTGCGAGAAGCTTTCAATGACGTTAAAAATCAGCTGGCCTTTGCTGCCAAGACGGTGCAGGGCAAAGCCAAAAAGCACGGCAAACAGCAGCACCTGGAGGATGTTTCCGCTGGCGAACGCGCCAATCACGCTGCTCGGGATCACGTCCAGCAGGAAGGCAACAATCCCCTGATCTTTCGCCTGTTCAGCGTAAACCGCCACCGCTTTCGCATCCAGCGTGGCCGGGTCGACGTTCATGCCCGCGCCAGGCTGTACCACGTTGACAATTATCAGGCCGATAATCAGCGCGATGGTACTGACAATCTCGAAGTACAGCAGGGCAACCGCCCCCGTACGCCCGACCGCCTTCATACTTTCCATGCCAGCGATACCGGTCACCACGGTACAGAAAATGACCGGCGCGATGATCATTTTGATGAGCTTAACGAACGCGTCGCCAAGCGGTTTCATCTGCGCGCCCAGCTCCGGGTAGTAGTGACCGAGCAGAATACCGATAGCGATGGCTGTCAGGACCTGGAAGTAAAGACTTTTGAAGAGTGAGGTTTTCATAGGGTGTCCCTGGAAAGAAAAACTACAGGCTTTGTAAGGTTATGGTTAACCTGCGGCTTTAAAATAACACCCACATAACAGGACAGAAATAAACGGGGTTCAAATTTGAAACACAAATGTTAAGAACTTTGAGCTGGCTCGCACAAGCCAGCAACAAAATTACACTTTTGCGTTATTGCCAGCGTCGGAGAGATAGCGTTGCTCAAAGATATCCGTCGGTACGGCGCGGTCAAACAGGAAGCCCTGTCCGCTCTCCACGCCCGCCGCAGCCAGCCAATCACGCTGGGCGTCGGTTTCAATACCCTCGGCAATTACGTGCAGATTCAGGCTGTGCGCCATCTGAATAATGGCCTGTACCAGGCTGCAATCCTCCGGCAGCCCATCCACAAAGGTTTTGTCGATTTTGAGGACGTCCACCGGCAACGTTTTCATGTGCTGGAGCTGACGCAGGCCGGAATACCCCATACCAAAATCGTCCAGCGCAATGCGGATCCCGGCATTACGCAGCGGTTTCAGAATGGCGACAGCGTCGTCAGGATTGTCGATACAACGGCTCTCGGTGACTTCCAGGATCAACGTGTGGGGCTGAATGCGGTAGCGGTGGATCAACTCGAGCATCTCCGGCACCATGGTCGGGTGCATCAGCTGTAGCGCAGAGAGATTCACCGACAGCGGCAGCGTGATGCCCCGTTGTTGCCAGGCCGCAAGCTGGCGGCAGGACTCTTCCAGCACCCAGTAGCCGACGGTGACCATCAGGCCGCAGGACTCGATACGTTCGATCATCCCCTCAGGCAGCTCCCACGTGCCGTCCGGCTGTTGCATACGCAGCAACGCTTCGGCGCTGATCACTTCACCCGTGCGCAAATTGACCTGCGGCTGTAGCCAGAGGGCAAACTGGCGATTGTCCATCGCCGTCAGAATGTCGCTCTCTTCCGTCAGGCGCTGCTGGGCTTTTTCCATCTGCTCCGGATCAAAGAACTGGATCTGGTTTTTGCCTTTCCGGCGCGCGGTGAACGCGGCCGAGAAGGCCCGACGATAAAGCTGCTCGGCGGTCAGCCCCCCGTTGTACATCGCAATACCGATGCTGGCGCTCGGGCGAAGCTGGATACCCTGAATGGGCAGCCGCTCATTAATGACAGTGAGTACTTGCTGACCTAGCGTAATGGCGTGCCACGGCTCTTTAACACCGTGCGCGATCACCACCAGGTCATAGCCGCTGACCTGGGTGAGCACCATGCGCGGCGCCAGAACGGATTTCACCTTTTCCACCAGCGTCAGCAACAGCATCTCGCGCTGGCTCTCTTTCAGCACGCCCGCCGTGTCCTGCAAGGTTTCGCAGGCAATCACCATCAGCGCGGTGGTCTGCTGGCGGGCGACGGTCTGCTCCAGCAAGGCCATTAAAAACGCTTTGTTTGGCAGATCGGATACCGGAAAACGGGTGGCGTTGCTACTGAGCTCTTCCTGCTGACGCAGGACACGCTGCTGGTTGATATTGTAACTCCGGACCAGCATGCCAATTTCATCGTCGTGATGCAGGCGCGGCAAGGGAAGCTGATGCCCCATGTGCTCCTGTGGAGAGAGGTCGTTCAGCTCCCGGGCTATGCGGCGCAACGGATGCACAATTAACCGGTTGATACACCACGTCAGCGCCACGCTCAGCATTAGTGTCAAAAGTAAGTAAGTAGTCACTAACGTAGCAACCCAACTCATGACGAATTTATACATGCGGTACGAGTCGGCCTGTAGCACCAGGTAGGCCAGCGGCTGCGGGTTAGCCGGTCTTTCCAGGGAATAGAGAGGCAGGGAAATTTGCACCGGCAGTTCAAACAGGCGCATCACCATCATCGGGACGGGACGCTCCGGGATAAAGCTCATCCGTAGCGCCTGGAACTGGTTCGGCAGCACGACATCTGCGCGGCTCACGATACCGGCGGGCTGAATGCGCTTCAGGATGGATTCCGCCTCGGGGATATCCCCTTTCAGGATCGAGGCTGACAGGGGTTCCCGCACCGAGCGGGCAATACTTTCCAGTTGCGAAGCCGTGTTATAGCGATTCTGCTGTACGGAGTGAAACAGCAAAATGACGCAGAAGATGAAGACAAACAGCATTGTGACGGCAGACACCATCGCCATCTGTTTGATCGTTAAGGAACGGCTGACACGCAAAATGACTCTCCACAAAACTCGAAGCGCAGGGCGCACCAGGGTGTAAACCTGGTGCGCCCGAGTATACCCGATAGCTGCACTTTTAAGAGAGACTTACAATTAGATTAAGAAAAAATCCGATCACCAGTCTGCATAAGGCACCAGCGGTTCCGGTGGTAAGTCCATATCACCTTGCCAGCCCGCGGCAGAATACCGAACGTAGAGCAGCGCATGGCTCGGGGTATAGTCTTTTGCTTCCTGAATATCGACGCCCAGTCCGACAAACCAGTTGGACGTCACGCGGCGTTCAACAATCGCCCTTGCGGTATAACCCGTCCCTGACGAGCTACTTCCGGTTTCCATTACACCTTTATCGGTATAACGGCCTGGCTCATTGTCCGGGATCAGCCCCTGTAACGGATAACGCATCACATCTTTTGTTTTTGAATGAGACCAGGAGACGGAGCCGCCCAGCTCCCATGACCAGTTCTCTGTGCGTTTACGCCAGTTCACCGGTAAGGCGAACGACACATACTCCTGGGGACTGTAGTAACCGCCCTGGCCCAGCGAATAGCCACTTAAATCCTTATCGTAATGCCAGAGCATGTTGGACACGCCCACCGTCAGGCGTTCGTTGTTCTGATTGATGAGCTTGTAGTAATAGCCGGTCATCCAGCGGACGCGCCAGTTATCTTCGACATTCTTCCCGGTGAGGCTGTCGGCACTCAGGCTTGACCAGATCCCGTTAGCTTCGCCTTTGTCGTAGCTCATGCTCACGCCGCCACCGGTGGCACGCACGCCGCCCCAGGTGGTGTCGGTATTGGGATCTTTTTGCCCGGCGAAGGCCAGCACCGAGCTGGAAATCGGACGGCGATGGGCGTTCAGGGTGTAGCCAATCGGCCCTAAATCGTTGCTGTAGCTCAGGCTACCCACCACATCGACCACGTCGAAGCCCATCGGCGTTGTACCGATATCCCACGACCAGGTTTTGTTCTGCCAGCCGACGGCCACGCTGGCGCCGTTGGCCGACTGGTTCGTGCTGCCGTGACATGGCGTTTCGGCGCAGGTACCCCATGTCGGATCGTAGGTTCCGTTGTCGGTGTCAAAGGAACCGGCGTTCATATTGACCAGATCGCTACGGAAGAACATACGTCCGTCCGACAGCGGCGCATCAACCTGGAGCATGGTGGTGTGCGCTTTCAGGTCGGAATAGCCCCCCGTGCCGCTGGAGCCCCAGTAGTCGTGTTGCAGCGTGACGTTCAGATCCTGCTGACGATAAAGATCGCCTGCATCGCTGCGCACGCCGCGCTTCAGCCAGTCATCTTTCTCATCGTTACGCGTGAGCCGAGTAAAGCTGTCGTTATCGGTCGGACGGGTCGTTGTGATGCCCGATGAGACCATCGCATCTTTCCAGGTGTCCAGCGCCTGCTTAGGCTGACCATTTTGTGCCTGGAAACGGGCGGCATCGCGCATCACCAGCGCACTTTCCATCGAAGGCGGCTGCGATTTGGCCTGCGGAAGAATGGCGTTGAAGGTCTTTTCTGCCGCGGCACGATCACCCAGGCCAGCCTGCGCCATGGCAAGCCGGCGCTGCATATTGATCGAGAGCGGTTCGCCGTTCTGTGCCGCGGGCAGTTTCGCCAGCGCCGCGCGCGCCGCGTCCTTGTTGCCCTGGGCAAGAGAGACCTCGGTCAGGCCGAGGATCGCGTCTTCGTTCTGCGGTTCGCGTTGCAGGACGGTGTTGTAGGCGGTTTTCGCGGCCTCATGATCGCCACGCTGTTCAGCCCAGTCCGCCAGCGTCAGGTCGATACGGGTGGACGGAGGCTGCTGGCGAAGCAACGTTTCCGCCTCCTGCTCTTTTCCACTGTCGCGCAGGCGGTTGGCGGTTTCCAGCACCTGGTTACTTTGCAGGCGGTCCGCCAGCGCCTGAATGTTGCCGTTCCACTTGTCGCGCGGCAGCGTGTTCAGATGCGCCAGCGCCGCCCGGTCCTGATCGTTACCGGACAGGTACAGCCCGCTGGCGTAAACCTGATCCGGATCGCCCGGTTTCTGGCTTGCCAGCTGACGCATCAGGTTATCCGCCTGGCTGCGCTGACCCGCGCTATACAGATCGCGTGACAGTCGGTAGGTGATCCACACGTCGCCCGGGGAAAGCGCAAGGCGTCGGCGCTGAATTTCTGCGGCCTGCGCATATTTCCCCTCGCTTTCCAGCTGTTCGGCCTGGGCTGACAGCTGCTCGTTCGTCAGGCTACGTTCAATATCATCAATGCTGCGGCGCTGGCTGGCAGAGAGCGACTGAATAAACTGCGTCGCCTTCTCCGGAGACTGCGCGCGATAAATATTGGCGAGACCGCGTACCGCGTTGCTGTTGCCGCTGTCCATCCGCAACGCCTGGCGGTAATAGCGCTCGGCCGCGTCGTTATCTTTGCGCGCCGCCGCCGCATCACCGAGGCCCAGAACCGCGTAGCTGTCTGTGTTGTCAATGTTGCGCGCCTGCTGGTAATAGCGCTCCGCCTGGGCCGTATTGTTGGCTTTCAGGGCGTTATCCCCCTGCTGGATCAGCAGCCAGTATCGGTTGACCTTCAGCAGGCTGTCCCATTTGCCCCGATTATCGCTCTGCGGATCGAGGGCGATCGCCTTCTCAAACTGCGCAACCGCGCGCGCGCGATCGCCTTTCTGGGAATAGGCCTGCCCCAGCGCGCCGACGGCTTCACTGTCGGCATGGTTGGCGCTGACCACTTTCTGCAACTCCGCCACCGCTTTACTGCCCTGCCCGGCATCCACAGCGGCTAACCCTTCGGCTTTGGCGCGGAACGCCGGATCGGAAAGTTGTTTTTGCTGCGCTTCAAGCTGGGCGCGCGCCGCCGTCACGTTATCGCCATCGCTGAACACGCTCAGGTATTGTTGCAGCGCGCTGACGCTGGCACTGCTGGCAAGCTGATCTTTGATCTGCTGGTACCACATGTCCGACGCCTGACTGCGGCCATTGTTCGATTTGGCCATCTCCTGTAACACCGCAAATCCTTCATCACGGCGTCCGCTCTGGAACAGAAGCTGTGCCAGCGAGGACTGTAGCGTGACGTTGCCCGGGCTGCTGGCGTTTATTTTCTTAAGCTGATTAATGGCCGAGTTGCGGCGGGCAGGCTCTTTCGCCACCACGTTCCAGTACTCCGTGGCGATGTCGCCGCTGGGCGGCTTACCGTCAAACAGTTTGTCATACGCGGCAATGGCTTCCTGCGTGTGGCCGGTGGTGGCAAGCAGGCGAGCCTGCTGAAGGGCCTGACGACCATCCGGCGTGGAGAGCAGCATGGTCGTCCGGGAGGACTGGTACGCACTGGAATCGGGCGCCATCCCTTTCAGGCGATCCAGCTCTTTTTGCGCGCCCGCCATATCACCCTGTCGTAACAGGTAGCGGAAGCGCGCGGCAATCACGTCCGGATTATTGGGATCAATCAACTCAAGGCGGTAGAGCGACTGGCGCACCAAATCCTCACGCTGGGTGGATTCCCCCAGACGGACCTGTTCCAGCAGCTGTCTCTGCTGCGGGGAGTTGGCGGCCTGGGCCAGGGGCATTAGCGCCAGGCCAAGCGATAAGGTGAGTAGATTCAGTGTGAACGTGCGCATTCCTGGCCCCAGTCCGGTAGTAATTCACCTTGCACGGTGAAACGAAAACGATGCTGATCCCACCCTTGTCCAAAGAGGGTCAGAACGTAGCTGTAATAAGCATTGTTATCGGGAAAACGATCGGCGACGTGCTGGCGTTGCACCGCTTGCGCGTCCCGGTTTTGTAAAAACGGAAGGAGGGAGGCAGAAAACCCTACCGGCCCATCTCCGGTGCGTTTCCCGGTCGCGACGTCCACTTTCTCCGGCGGCAAGCCTTGTTTGATTGTGGTGGTCGCCATGGGCTTGAAACGCGCCAGTAGCCGGGCTTTCTGCGGATCGTTATCGTTCATCATCCCTACCCACAGATAGACGCGAATCGCATCGTAGCTGCCGATCAGGGATGCATCCTGCGACAGCTGCCAGCCGCCCTTTTTCTGGTATTTCACCCAGTTCGGGGAAAATCCTTTAGGCGCGGTCTCCAGCAGCAGACGCAGATTGGTTTCACGGAGCGTCGTCCACGGCGCGCCAAAACGGGTGAAATAGCTCGCAAGCTGCGGCGGCAGGTAGCTGGGGTTGAAGCGCCAGACACTCTCTTCGGCAAAACCGACTTTACCCGGCAGCAGCATAGAACCCAGCCCCGGCACCTTCACCACTTCCTCACTGGCAATGCGCGTCAACAGCGCCTTACCCGTGCGCGTGTAATCGGGATTTTTCCACAGCCGCCCGGCTTCCAGCAGCGACCAGGCAATCCAGATATCGGCATCAGACGCGGAGTTAGGGTCGATAACCGCCCAGGTTTCGTCGTCCTTTTTCCCCCACAGCCAGGCCGGGAGATGTTGGGTTAAATCTCCCTCGGCAAGGTTATCGCGCGTCCATGCCAGCAGCAGATCGAACGCCTTGCGATCGTTTGCCGCGAGGGCAAAGAACAGTCCGTAGCTTTGCCCTTCGGAGGTGGTGATTTTGCGCGCGTCACTGGGATCAATGACGCGCCCACTTTCGCTTATATAATCCTGCTTGAACGTCTCCCAGGCAGGCCAGCGACAGGCGGCGTGAAGATTCGCCGCCGCCAGCATCAACGCTGCGACTACACACCCGCGAAAGATTTTCATCACCGCTTACTCATGGTCCGGGTTAAGACGACGACGGCTGATGATTCGCAGCAGACGCCACAGTACCCACGCCAGCAGTACAACGCTGAGCGCAGCCAGCACGGCCAGCAGCACCGGGTGGTTAGACAGGGCGTACCACAGGCGTTCGAACCACGGCAGATGACCGACGTAGTAGACATCCCCCACGCGCAGGCTGTTTACCCCCGACTCACGGATCACCGAGACGGAACCGAACATTGCCGCCCGTTTACCGCTGTCGTTCATGGCCGTGTTGAGTAGCTCATACCCGCGAGGGCTGTCCGCCAGCAGGGCGATAACGCTGCGCTGGTCGTTATACGGCGACTGGAAGCCGACAATCGCGGCCATCGGACCCGTTGAGCTTACGGTCGTCCTGATATTGGCCTGACGATCGCCGCTGTCCGGCATGATGCTCGGGAACTCGGTCTGACGCAGCGGCGTGTTAACCCACGACTGAGCCGCCTGCACCAGCAGATCGACGCGCTTCTCGTCTTTCAGCTTGTCCGGAATGTTGCCGATGACCATGATATCGGCATCTTTGTTCTGGATCTGGCTCCCGTCATCCGTCACCATCACGTTGATAGCCGGCAAGCCGGTTTGCGCCCCGACGGTGCCCATGGTGTCCAGCAGCGTGGTAACCTGGCCTTCGTTGGCCGCTTTTGGCATCACGACAATCGATTCAGAGAGGTCTGCCATGCGGCTGAACGGGAAGCCGGCGTTAGCAAAGGCACGCAGATCCGGCATCGCAATAAAGTGGTAATACTTCGAGAAGTCGATCGTGGAATCATCGCCAATCACCACGTGGTTTTGCACCGGCTGGAAGGTAATACAGTTTTCCACCGATCCACCCGGCATGGGGTTCATATACTGGAAGTTAAACCGCAGCTGGTTCACCGCACCGAGCTTCAGCGCCGGGATCGACACATCGGTTTTGCCATCCAGCAGCCCCTGTAATACAGGCAGACGAAGCATCAACCGGTTTGTCTCCTGGCTGCTGGTCAGGCTGAACGATTGCAGGAACTGGTTGTTGAGGCTGATATCCATGCGCGAGCTGTCTTTGGTTGCCGGCGCGGTGTAACGGTAGTTCAGATTGATATCAATGCCGTTGGTGCGCAGCAGATAGAGATCCGGCGGCAGGTTCAGCGACAGGCTGACAGGAGAAGGTTCAAGCCCGGTTGACTGCAATTGCTCTTCATAGGTTTTCAGTTCGCCAAAGGTGATGGCCCGGTCGGTACGTACCCAGTTCGGCGCATCATAAGGCTTACGTGCCAGCAGCGGTTTCACCTCGTCCACCACAACGCTGTTACCGCGGAACAGGATATTCCCCTGCGCAATGCCTTTCGCCGCCTGCACCAGATCTTTGTCATCACGGCCGAAGATCACCAACAGCTTCACGTACGGATTGTCCGGATGGCTGATCATCTCGATGGTGGGCGCTTTCACCTCCGGATGGTCACGCAGGAAAGCCGGACGTTTGGCGTTGGTGGCAAACACGATCGCGTTTTTGTCCGGCATTTTGTCGTACATGACCGGGAAACTTTGACCACGCCAGCCGGAGCGGGAACCAAACCAGGATGCCACGATAGAGGCCGCCAGCTGTTCGGTCACATCGGGAGAGCCGGCAAAGACCATCGGCAGGTTCAGCGGACGGTTATCACGCGGGTCGAAGAACGGCACCGGGAAGGCGGAGAGATCGTTTTTCAACGCCAGCGGCTGATAGGTCATCTGAAGCGAAGAGTTACGCCCGACATCCAGCCACAGGGTGCTGCTGGCCGGGTTTTCACAGACATCGCGGTAGTGGCCGACAAACTCCAGACGCACGCGGTTAAAGTCGGTGATAAACAGCGGATTAATCGGCACCTGAGCCAGGGTTTTCTTACCCAGTTGCTCTTTGGTGACGGGCAGGACGTCCATCAGCTCGTCATTCAGATAGACCTTAAGCTGGGACTGCACCGGCAGCAGCGACGGCGATGGGGTGTATTCCAGGTTGAGCATCGCTTTCGACACGACTTCATCGCTGCGCATACCGAATTCGATACCGCCATTTGGGTTGATGCCGCGCAGAACCATGCTGCCCGGAGGAGGCGCGATCTGGGCAAACGTCAGCTTAACGTCACGCGACGGCGTATTTTCGGCAACCACCGGCGCACTGGCTCCCGGCACGCCAGGCATGACCTGCCCAACCACCGGGTTGTCGGCGGGCAGCGTATTCCCCGTCGTCGGCTGATTCGGGACGACGTTTTCCGTCTGCCCCGGCGCGGCCGTCACAACCGGATCGGTCGCTTGCGCGACGACAGGCACCGTTGGCGCGGGCGTGGCCGCTGCGTTATCAGGCGCTGCGTTAGCCACTGTTGCAGGGAGCGCACTCATCCCCATTGCCACTGCACATAACCAGGAAAGTTTTGTTTTCATCGCGTTATCATCATTGTTGAGCCATAACCGGGTCCGCCTGCTTCGCTTCATCTCGCTCAGGTCGACGCGGAATGAACGACACGACCCAGGAAACCAGTGAAGTAAGTGACCGGAAAATTAATTTCACCGACGACGGGGCAAATTCTGCAAGGTGACGATAGCCACGGAACCCCAGCTTAAGAATATCCAGCAGGCTTTCCAGAGGCTTATCCTCAGGGAAGCTGTCCTGCCAGAGAGCCCACGTATCCGCGCGGGCAAACGTACACTGCACAAAATCAATGTGTTGCTTTTTGGTCAGCGGCATCAGTTGCAGACCCACTTCATTTCCTCTCACACGCACCACCTGCGTCGGGAAGACATACTCCTGCTGGCCGCGCTTAAGCAGTAGGTTGACCTTCTGCCCCTCCAGCACCTTCGCCTGACCGTTGATCTTGATACCCAGACCGCCATCCGAAAAGTCATGTACGGTACAGGAGAAGAGATGTCCATCGTCGCGGGCAATGGCCGCTGGCATGCTGATTTCGACGCGATGCGCGCGGCGAACCTGTTTGCTCTCCACCGATACCGCCACCGCGCCACCGAGGATAATCAGGTTATAAAACACCCACGCCATACTCACGAAGACCGTCAGAATTTCGTTTTCCGGGCCGTAGAAGTAGCGCCAGATCCCAACAATCACGCCCACAATATTCAGCAGCACCAGGAAGATATAGGGCCGGGAGATCACCCAGTCGACATACTCCTCTTCCACCAGCCCGCCCTTCGCGGTGACGTTGAATTTCCCTTTATGCGGGTTAATCAGCGCCACCATGGTGGGCGGCGCGATGTACCAGGCCAGCACCGTTTCGTAAATTTCACTCCAGAAGGAGTGGCGATATTTCCCCTGAATCTTCGAGTTCGTCAGGCTGGCGTGGATCATGTGCGGCAGAACGAACAGGGCAATCATCAGCGCAGGCGCATAGATGATGTAAGCGTGAAGGAGCAGGAACGCCAGCGGCGCAGTGAGGAAGATAAGCCGTGGAATACCGGACAGGAAGTGGAACATGGCGTTGACGTAGCACAGCCGTTGCGCCAGCTTCAGCCCTTTACCCATCAGCGGGTTATCGAGCCTGAAAATTTGCACCATGCCGCGGGCCCAGCGAATACGCTGGCCGATGTGCGCCGACAGGGATTCCGTGGCCAGCCCCGCCGCCTGAGGAATACGCATGTAGGCGGAGGTATAGCCAAGACGGTGCAGACGCAGCGAGGTGTGCGCATCTTCCGTGACCGTCTCGACGGCGATCCCGCCAATTTCATCCAGCGGTTTCCGGCGGATCACCGCACAGGAGCCGCAGAAGAACGTTGCGTCCCACATGTCGTTCCCGTCCTGCACGAGTCCATAGAACAGCGTGCCCTCGTTCGGGGTTTTACGAAAACGGCCGAGGTTACGTTCAAACGGGTCCGGCGAGAAGAAGTGGTGCGGCGTCTGCATCATCGCCAGCTCTTTCTCCTTCAGGAACCAGCCCATGGTCATTTGCAGGAACGAGCGCGTTGGCACGTGGTCGCAGTCGAAAATAGAGACGAACTCCCCTTTGGCATATTTCAGCGCATTGTTGATGTTACCGGCTTTCGCGTGTTCATGCGTGGTACGGGCGATGTACTCTACCCCCACTTCGTCCGCGAACTGGCGGAACTCGGCACGGCCACCGTCATCGAGGATCCAAATTTTGATTTTATCCTTCGGCCAGTCGATACCCAGCGCGGCGTAAATGGTGTTTTTTACCACCGACAGGTCTTCGTTGTAGGTCGGCACGAAGAGGTCCACCGTAGGCCACTGGGTCGTGTCTTTTGGCAGCGGCACCGGCTGTCTATTTAGCGGCCAGATAACCTGGAAGTAACCCAGCACCAGCACGATCCAGGCGTAAGTCTCAGCAAACAGCAGCACTAAGCCGCACACCAGGCTGACCGGATCGTCCCAGTTCAGCGTTGAGGTATATCGCCACCAGATGTAGCGGCAGGAAACGGTCAGCGATAGCACAATCAGCATCAGGGCAGAAAAACGCCCTGGTATGCGCCGCACCAGCAGCGCCACGCCCCACAGCAGGATCAGGAAGGTGAACTGCGCCAGCGGGTTGAAGGGCTGGGTAATACAGACCAGCGCAAGAATCAGCGAGAACACCACAACCACGCCGAGAATAAAACGCCGCAAGCCCGGGTGTAGGTGCCCGAGCTCTTTGTGGTTATCTAAATGACCCGTTTTGTCGCCCACCCGATCAGGTAGCCGGTCAAGCCACTGGTGGTAGTGTTCACGCAGGTTCTGCACACGATCGAAGCTGCGCCAGCGGGACGCTTTTTTCTCCGCGCCCGTTGAGGTCGTTAGTAGCCAGATGGACTGAATAGCGTAGCGCGCGGGATCCAGCGGACGCGGCTTGTCAGGGTTGATATGCGGATAGAGTTCACCGTGGCGCGCACGAATGCGTTGCCAGCGGGGATGTTCGAGGGGGATGAACATCCACGCCAGAATCATCCACAAACAGCCCAGCGCAGCGCTCAGCGACGAGGCGCCGTGATGACGGTAATGGCGGTAGCGTTCACTTAAGCGCGAACTGACCGGCGGAATGAGCAGCCAGTTAGTCAGGCGGCTCATACTGAACTCCCGGCAGGCTCCGGCCGTTTAGCAAAGTGCAGCAGACACCAGTTGGCCAGCGTCAGGATCTCTTCCGCCGCCAGTGAATCGCTACGGTACTCCCCGAGAGGTTGTTTGGACGCGAGGCACTCCGCCATCGCTTCGTCACGATGGATCACCATCGGCAACAGGCGGCGCTGACTCTGGAGCCAGACCTGGTAGAGATCGTCCTGGATCTGGCTGCCAATGCGCAGATCGTTGATCAGAATATGGGCATTGGCAGGCATCGGCTGCTGATGCAGACGGATATGACAATTCGCATCTACGTTCGCGATGGAGAGCACATGGTCGCACTGCGCCAGCAGCTGGCGGGTCAGCGACGCGGCACCGTGCGGCAGGTCCAGCAGGATCCACTGATAGTGCCCGCTCTCTTTCAGGCTCTGCAATGCGGTGATGAAGCGAGAGAACAGGCGCTGGTACGCGGCTTCATTCCCGCGCTCGGTTTCGGTCAATTGACCAAAGGGAAGCAAATCGAGCTGGGAGGTATAACGCAAACCCGCATCCCGCCAGTCTTTATCGTCCAGAAGCGCGCGTCCCCAGCCGTTTGCATGCGTAAAGTCGACATTGAATGACATGCGCAGCAAATTATCGGAACAGGCATCAATGACCAGTACCGATTCACCTAATACCTGCAATGACCACGCCAGCGCCGCGGTAACGGAAGTTGTACCCACCCCACCACGGACGCCCTGTAATCCTAGTACAGCCATCAATGGCTTCCTTATTGTTGTTGGGCAAACTCAGCTAATAACGGCCAACGTTTAATAGCCGCCGCCAACTGTTCACGCTGGGAAATATCGGTGTAATCTATTTCAGGCAAAGAAAAAGCCTGCGTGAGTGCCAAAAAATCGTTCTGGAATGTGTAACCCAGACTTGAGTCGACTGGGGTTGCGGGTTCGTTATTTTGCATTCTTTTTTCATCCCTTTGAGTAAAATCATAAGATTCAGATGCAGCGAGGCGTCCTGCCCACTAAATTTCATTTACATGCTAAATCTGATGTTCTTTAATTTCAATGTTAGGTTTATTTCTACGCTTTCGCTAGTAAACTGAGAGACATAGAAATTCGACGAAAAGAGGGACACCGTGGACTCCATATTTTCTATTGGCATCCAGTCATTATGGGACGAATTGCGCCACATGCCAGTCGGAGGAGTCTGGTGGGTTAATACGGATCGTAATGAAGATGCCATCAGTCTGGTAAACCAGACGATAGCGGCGCAGGGGAAGGATTTCCGCGTGGCCGTCATTACGATGGGCGAAGAGCCGAAGTCAATCATCAGGCTCGACAGTGACCGTGGGCCCCAGACAGTACGATTATTTTCCATGCCTGCGGAGGCTGACAGTCTATACTTTTTACCCCGCGATATTCAGTGTTCTATTGTTCCCGAACACTATTTACTGATTCTAAAATGCTCTAATAACGGCCTGCAAAATATCCCGTCTGAAAAACTGCTGAAATGGCTGGAAAGAATCAACAGATGGGCAAAAAATCAAAATTGCACCTTATTGGTTGTTAACCCAGGCAGTAATAATGACAAGCTTTTTTCACTTTTAATGAGTGAATACCGTTCCCTCTATGGCCTGGCCAGTATTCGTGTCCAGACCGACAGCCATCTTTACGACGTGGCTTTCTGGTGCAATGAAAAAGGGGTGAGCTCCCGACAACAACTTACCCTCAAACATGTCGGGGATGAGTGGCATCTTGCTCAACAAGAAGAAACAGTAGTTCAGCCACGCAGTGATGAAAAACGCGTTCTGAGCCATATTGCGGTACTGGAAGGTGCGCCTGCACTGTCTGAGCACTGGTCACTGTTCGATACCAATGAAGCCTTATTTGATGAGGCGCGCACCACGCAGGCGGCGACCATTATCTTCTCGTTGATCCAGAATAACCAAATCGAAACGCTGGCAAGGCACATACACACATTACGTCGCCAGCGCGGCAGTGCGTTAAAAATTGTGGTGCGTGAAAATAATACCAGCCTGCGCGCCACCGATGAGCGCTTATTACTGGGCTGCGGCGCGAATATGGTCATCCCGTGGAATGCTCCCCTGTCGCGCTGTCTGACGCTGATCGAAAGCATCCAGGGCCAGCAGTTTAATCGACATGTTCCGGAAGATATCAGCACCCTGCTTTCAATGACGCAGCCGATGAAACTGCGCGGCTACCAGAAATGGGACACCTTCTGCGATGCGGTGGGCAACATGATGAGCAATACGCTGTTACCGGCAGACGGAAAAGGGGTGATGGTTGCCCTGCGCCCCGTGCCGGGTATTCGCGTTGAGCAGGCGCTCACTCTGTGCCGCCCTAACCGTATCGGGGACATCATGACCATTGGCGATAACCGCCTGGTGCTGTTCCTCTCCTTCTGCCGGGTGAACGATCTGGATACTGCGCTTAACCATATCTTCCCGCTTCCTACCGCGGATATCTTCTCGAACCGTATGGTCTGGTTTGAAGATAACCTGATCGCGGCTGAGCTTGTCCAGATGCGTGCCCTGCCACCTGAAAAGTGGGCCAAACCGTTGCCTGTCACAAGCGGCGCCAAACCGGTTCTGAACGCGAAACATGACGGGCATGTCTGGCGACGGGTACCCGAGCCGCTACGCTTACTGGATGAGAACAAGGAGAGCGCGCCATTATGAATATCAGCGATATCATCCAACTGGTTGTTCTGTGCGCGCTGATTTTTTTGCCGCTTGGCTACTATGCACGCCATTCCCTGCGCCGTATTCGCGATACGATCAGATTACTGTTCGTCAAACCTCGCTATATTAAACCCGCCGGAACACTGACTCGCGCTCCGAACGTCAAGGCAAACCGAAAACATGACTAATTCTACCTATACCTCTTCGGCGCCCTCGCCACTCTGGCAATACTGGCGCGGCCTGTCCGGCTGGAATTTCTACTTTCTGGTGAAGTTTGGTCTGCTGTGGGCAGGCTATCTTAATTTCCACCCTCTGCTTAACCTGGTGTTTATGGCATTCCTGCTGATGCCAATCCCGAACCTCAGGCTGCACCGTATACGTCACTGGGTCGCTATCCCCATCGGTTTCGCCCTGTTCTGGCATGATACCTGGCTGCCCGGCCCTGAAAGCATCATGAGCCAGGGCTCCCAGGTCGCAGGTTTCAGTGCGGACTATATGCTCGATCTGGTTGAGCGCTTTATTAACTGGCAGATGATTGGCGCGGTATTTGTCCTGCTGGTCGCCTGGCTGTTCCTGTCTCAGTGGATCCGGGTGACGGTGTTTGTCGTCGCGATTATGATCTGGCTTAACGTCCTGACACTGACGGGCCCGAGCTTCTCGCTGTGGCCAGCCGGTCAGCCGACGACAACCGTGACCACCACGGGCGGTTCCGCCGCCGCGACCGTTGCGACAGCAGGGGATACGCCAGTGGTTGGGGATATTCCTGCGCAGACTGCACCGCCGACATCCACTAACCTGAACGCGTGGCTCTCCAGTTTTTACGCTGCGGAAGATAAGCGTCAGACGAAATTCCCGGACGCGCTGCCTGCCGATGCTCAGCCGTTTGAGCTGCTGGTCATTAACATCTGTTCTCTGTCCTGGGCTGACGTTGACGCGGCTGGTTTGATGTCGCACCCGCTGTGGTCGCATTTCGATATTCAGTTTAAGGACTTCAACTCGGCCACGTCGTACAGCGGCCCGGCGGCTATCCGCCTGCTGCGTGCCAGCTGCGGACAGCCTTCGCATAAGAACCTCTACCAGCCGGCAGCTAACCAGTGTTATCTGTTTGATAACCTCGCAAAACTGGGCTTTACCCAGCACCTGATGATGGGCCATAACGGTCAGTTCGGTAACTTCCTGAAAGAAGTGCGTGAACAGGGTGGCATGCAGGCCCCGCTGATGGACCAGAAAGGGCTGCCGGTAACGTTGCTGGGCTTTGATGGCTCGCCGGTGTATGACGATACCGCCGTGCTTCAGCGCTGGTTAGATACCGTCGGCAAAGAGGAAGGGACACGTAGTGCGACGTTCTATAACACGCTGCCGCTGCACGACGGGAATCATTATCCCGGCGTGAGTAAAACGGCCGATTATAAGGCCCGTGCTCAGAAGTTCTTTGACGAGCTGAACGCGTTCTTCAACGAGCTGGAAAAATCAGGTCGCAAAGTGATGGTGGTGGTGGTACCAGAACACGGAGGGGCGCTGAAAGGCGACAGGATGCAGGTGTCTGGTCTGCGCGATATCCCAAGCCCGTCCATCACTAACGTTCCGGCCGGGATTAAGTTCTTTGGCATGAAGGCGCCGCATCAGGGAGCGCCCATTGAAATCACCCAGCCAAGCAGCTATCTGGCTATCTCGGAACTGGTTGCTCGCGCTGTAGACGGTAAGCTGTTTGTGGAAGATAGCGTGAACTGGGATCAGCTCACCAGCGGGCTGCCGCAGACGGCGGAGGTATCGGAAAACGCCAATGCGGTGGTGATCCAGTATCAGAATAAGCCTTATGTCCGACTGAATGCCGGGGATTGGGTGCCGTATCCGCAGTGATGACCTGCTACACCCTCTCCCCTGTGGGGAGAGGGTTACTCCGCACTTCGTAACGAAATTTCACCGCCCACCCAGGGCTTAATCACGCCATCCTGTTCAAGAAGCAACGCGCCCTGCGCGTCAATGCCGCGTGATGTGCCGTAAATCTCTTTATCCCCAATCAGCAGCTTTACCGGTCGGTTAATAAAGTTATCCAGCTTTTCCCAGCGGGACAGGAATGGCGCTAACCCCTCTTGTTCAAAGAGCGTCAGCGAACTACGCAACTCATTGATCATGCGGACGGCAAGCGTATTGCGATCGATGGTGATCCCCGCTTCCTGCAAGTTGGTCCAGGCCTGGTTCACGACATCGTTCTGCACGTTTCGCATCACCATGTTCAGTCCCGCCCCAATGACGATCTGTGCGGCATCGCCTGTTTTTCCCGTCAGTTCAACCAGGATCCCCGCCAGCTTTCGATCGTTGAGATACAGATCGTTGGGCCATTTTACCCGCACCTGATCGGCACCCAGATCGTGCAGCACCTCTGCCATCACAATGCCGATGACCAGGCTCAGCCCGATGGCCGCAGCTGGCCCCTGTTCAAGCCGCCAGTACATGGAAAGGTAGAGGTTGGCGCCAAATGGTGAGAACCACTTACGCCCCCGGCGGCCACGTCCTGCCTGTTGGTACTCGGCAACGCAGGCATCACCGGATTTCAGCTCGCTCAGGCGATCCAGCAGATACTGGTTCGTCGAATCAATGACCGGCAATACCGCGACGTTACCGTGCCCAATCTGGCTGCGGATGACCTCTTCATTCAGTAACTGGATCGGTTCCGGCAGGCTGTAGCCTTTTCCCGGCACCGTAAACACATCCACGCCCCAGTCGCGGAGCGTTTGAATATGCTTATTGATCGCAGCACGGCTCATGCCCAGCTGTTCGCCCAGCTGCTCGCCAGAATGAAACTCGCCATCGGCAAGGATACCGATGAGAGTTAACGGAATAGTATTGTCCTTCACGCAATGGTCTCCACGGCATTCACTTCGCCCGTTCGGCCAATAAAGCGAACTTCAGGCTCCAGCCAGACGTTGAATTTTTCGCCCACGCGCTGGCGAACATGATGCGCCAGGTTGACGACATCCTCACTTGTCGCGTTGGACTGGTTGATCAGTACCAGCGCCTGCTGACGATGAACAGCAGCGCCACCAAGAGTCGTACCTTTTAATTCACACTGATCGATAAGCCAGCCTGCGGCCAGCTTCACGCTACCATCCGCCTGAGGATAATGCGGGGCCGTTGGCCAGCCGGCGAGAAACGCTTTTGCATTTTCGCTGCTGATCACCGGGTTTTTGAAGAAACTACCCGCATTTCCGTTTACTTTCGGGTCCGGGAGCTTGGTCATTCGCATGTGGCATACGGAATCAAATACCTCACGCGGTGTGACGGTAGCCGGGTCGAGACGGGTCAGATCGCCGTAAGTCAGAACGGGTTTCCAGGCTTTCGCCAGGTGCAGGCCAACGGCCACAATGACGAAACGATCCTGATAGTCGTGCTTGAAAATGCTGTCGCGATAGCCAAAGCGGCACTGCTCTGCGGTTAAGCGTTGAGCATTTCCGGTCGCGAGTTCGATGCAGTCGACATATTCGCAGACGTGTTTCAGTTCGATGCCGTAGGCACCGATGTTTTGAATAGGAGATGATCCTGCACAGCCCGGGATCAGAGCCAGGTTTTCCAGCCCTGGCATCCCTTTTTCAAGGGTATATTGCACCAGATGATGCCAGTTCTCGCCAGCACCCACGTGTAAATGCCAGCTGTCAGCGCTCTCTTTACGCTCAATCCCCATGATGCGATTGACGATTACCGTCCCCGCAAAATCATCGAGAAACAGGACATTACTTCCTTCGCCCAGAATAAGTACGGGTTCACCGTTTTCTGTTGCGTTTTGCCATGCATTCAGCAACTGCTGAGCACTGTCGGCACGTACAATTTGATTAGCATTCCGTTGAATACCAAAGGTATTCCAGGGCTTAAGGGAGTGATTCATAGACGCTATCCTGATGCAAAAACCGGGATAGTTTACCGTATATATGGGGGGATAGGTGATTTGTTTATGGAAAGGAAGCAGGTGCACAAACGCAAAAAGGCCATCCTTGCGGATGGCCTCTTCACTTGTTTGATGCCTGGCAGTTCCCTACTCTCACATGGGGAGACCCCACACTACCATCGGCGCTACGGCGTTTCACTTCTGAGTTCGGCATGGGGTCAGGTGGGACCACCGCGCTAAAGCCGCCAGGCAAATTCTGTTAATCTGTATCAGGCTGAAAATCGT
>NZ_JADABR010000023.1:0-435 GCF_015672585.1 Enterobacter sp. Res13-Sevr-PEC09-46
GTCGCACTACACGGTCGTTCTGTTACTCTTTATGAGAAAGCGTTCCCGCTTTCAGAGCAATGTTCAAAGAAAGCTCATGACCAATTTCTAGCCGACCTTGCGAGCATTCTACCGAGTAACACCACACCGCTCATTGTCAGTGATGCTGGCTTTAAAGTGCCATGGTATAAATCCGTTGAGAAGCTGGGTTGGTACTGGTTAAGTCGAGTAAGAGGAAAAGTACAATATGCAGACCTAGGAGCGGAAAACTGGAAACCTATCAGCAACTTACATGATATGTCATCTAGTCACTCAAAGACTTTAGGCTATAAGAGGCTGACTAAAAGCAATCCAATCTCATGCCAAATTCTATTGTATAAATCTCGCTCTAAAGGCCGAAAAAATCAGCGCTCGACACGGACTCATTGTCACCACCCGTCACCTAAAATCTACTCA
>NZ_JADABR010000024.1:0-5479 GCF_015672585.1 Enterobacter sp. Res13-Sevr-PEC09-46
GTTGCTCCAGAAACCAGCGTGGATCTTTTCCTTCAGAAACATGTACATTCAACAGAAGTAAAATTTCAACAGACGCCTGACGGATCGCCGCCAGACAGTGTTCAAACTGTTCGCGGGTATGATGCGATGAGCTAATCATCATTGTTTTCCTTGAGACAATGAGTACCGCTAAAGCGGCATTAAAAGTCGTTTTTCTTTTTATTTATATGAGGTTAAACATACCTGACTTTCTGTTGAAATAAAGTGACAACCTTATAATCATTTGCAATGCCTCCGGAGGATCGTCATGCCCGCCTTAACCACCGCGCGTCTCACCTGCTCGCCGCTGCAAGAGCAAGACTGGCCCTTTTTTCTGTCGCTACAGCAAAATCCTGAGGTGATGCGTTTTGTCGCCCCTGCGCGTAGCGAGGCGGACATTCGGGAAGCCTTTGAGTCTCGTCTGTTGCCGTGGACGCCGGGCAGCTCGCACTGGCTCTGCCTTGTGGTGCGTGAAACGGCCAGCCAGACGCCGCTGGGCGTAACCGGCTATGTGCACCGGGAAGCAGATTGTGCTGAAGTCGGTTTTCTCTTTGCGCCCTCTGCGCAGGGGAAAGGTTACGGCTTTGAATCTCTGCGGGCTGTGTGTGATTTCGCGCTGACTCAGGGTAATATCCGTCGGCTCACCGCCACCGTGACGGCGGGAAATATCGCCTCAAGGCGACTGCTGGAAAAAACAGGTTTTCAGCTGGAAGGTGAGTTGCGTGAGAGTTATTTCCTTTCAGGGCAATGGCATAACGACTGGCTATTCGGTTTACTGAAAAAGGAATTCCCGTTCAGTTAAACCTGATCAACAGCCATTTGGCGGATATTTCCCCGGCGGCGTTTCCTCTATAGTCGCGCCACTAAGAGGAAACGCTTATGACGGGTTATGCAATGCAGATATCTTCTGCTGCAATCGCATTAATTAAAAAACAACAGGGTCTTTCCCTGGAGAAATACCGTGACGAAAAGGGTATATGGGTTATTGGTTATGGTCACGTGATTCGCCAGTGGGAAAAATTTAACAGTCTCATCACGCCGATTGAGGCGGAGAATTTGCTTTTTAATGATATTCAATTATGTGAGGCGCTGCTGCGGGAAATGAACAAACGCCCATTAACCCAACAGCAGCATGACGCCCTGATATTAACCCTCTTCAGTTTTGGGGAAGAGTCCCCTCTGCCTGAGAAGATCCTTCAGGCCGTCGCCCGGGTGTAGTACATCGCGGCCTGCGTCCGGTTTTTGACATCAAGACGCCGGAAAAGCGTCTCAAGATGGGCTTTTACCGTTGCCGCACTGATATTGAGATTACGACCAATCTCTTTATTGGACTCTCCGGCCGCCAGTAACTTCAATACCTCACGCTGGCGCTCGCTTAACACTGCCAGTTCATCCTGAGAGGAGTGCTGCTTCAGCCATTCGCCGGGAAAACAGACCATTCCACGCGATACGGAATCCAGCACTGCGGAAAAGCGTTCGGGATTCGCATTGCGGGGAACTATCGCCACCACGTTGCGCTGAAACATTTGCTCAACCCAACGTCGCTCTTTTTTCGTTAACACCAACACCACGCGCGACGCTGGAAAACGATCCATAATCTCTTCCAGTAAAGCCACACCATTATCACGAATTAAATACCCATCTATCATGACGATAGCGGAGGGTGACGCGGATAATTGCGCCCATAATTCATCAGTCTGACGAGCCCCTGTCATCTCTATTTTCGGAATTAACTTCTGCAAACTGTACATCGCTCCATGAATAAATAATGACTGCCTGTCAAACATGATTACTCGCATCGTTTTACTCCTCTGAGAATAGCGAAGGGGGATTCTACAGAGGCATTTTTTAAGAAAAAACTCAATGAATGGAGAGGTTACAAATCACCCAGCTCTCTTTATATCTTCCAGCATTTATACATACCTGTTTTAAGGATTTCCTTAAGAGGGTTCCCTCCCCCTTAAGACTGAACATTACAGGAACATACCGCCTGAAACTTCAATACGTTGCGCATGCATCCAGCCCAGTTTGTCACTGAGCAACGCCGCAATGGCGTCACCAATATCATCGGGCAGGCCCACGCGTCCCAGCGCTGTCTGCGAGGCCAGCAGCTGGTTAAGCTCCGCATTATCCCGCACGCGTCCGCCCCCAAAGTCGGTTTCAATCGCGCCGGGCGCGATGATATTGACGGAAATTCCACGCGCACCAAGCTCTTTTGCCTGATAGCGGGTCAGCACTTCCATCGCCCCTTTCATTGCCGCGTAGGTGCCTGAACCGGGCTGAGTAAAACGGGCCAGTCCGCTGGAGACGTTCAGGATCCGCCCTCCGTCTTTTATGAGCGGCAGCAGCTGTTGCGTGAGGAAAAACGGCCCTTTGAAGTGAATGTTCAGCACATCATCAAACTGCGCCTCGGTCGTCTCGGTATAGGGTGCGTATAACCCTGTACCTGCGTTGTTCACTAAATAGTCAAAGGTGTCACGTTGCCAGACGTGTTTGAGGGTATCCTTCACCTGCTGAGCAAAGCGCGAAAAGCTTGCCGTATCGCCGACGTTAAGCTGCAATGCTGCCGCTTTTCCACCTGTTCCCTCGATTTCGCGCACAACTTCCTGCGCCTCCTGCTGGCTGTTGTTCCAGGTCAGGATGATGCCTGTCCCTTCCGCGGCCAGCTTCAAAACGGCATTTTTCCCCAGGCCGCGGCTACCGCCCGTCACTAAAGCAATACGTTCACTCATAATTCACCTCGTTTCGGCTGTGATGAAGATTGAGAAAGAGCTTATTAGATGGTAGAAAATCAATAAATAGTGCCGTCAGCGCTTCACTGTTTCATTCATAACAACAATGACCAACACCTATGGATAAAATACACGCAATGCAGCTTTTCCTTCGGGTCGCGGAACTGGAAAGTTTTTCCCGCGCGGCGGAGACGTTAAGCCTGCCAAAGGGGAGCGTATCGCGACAGATCCAGGCACTGGAAAACGCACTGGGCACGCAGCTGCTGCACCGCACTACCCGCCGCGTCAGCCTGACGCAGGACGGCATGGTTTATTACGAGCGCGCTAAAGATCTGCTGATGAATCTGGACGAACTGGACGGCATGTTCCTGCACGACCCTTCAACCATCAGCGGTCGGCTACGTGTGGATATGCCCGTTGCCATTGCGCGAAATGTAGTCATTCCGAAACTGCCTGCATTTTTACAACAGTTTCCCGGCATTGAGCTGGAGCTG
Source organism: Enterobacter sp. Res13-Sevr-PEC09-46 (assembly GCF_015672585.1). Lineage (NCBI taxonomy): Bacteria > Pseudomonadati > Pseudomonadota > Gammaproteobacteria > Enterobacterales > Enterobacteriaceae > Enterobacter > Enterobacter sp. Res13-Sevr-PEC09-46. The sequence goes on from NZ_JADABR010000024.1 coordinate 3,245, forward strand.
AGTAGCAGCGATCGTCTGGTCGATGTCATCCGCGAAGGATTTGACTGCGTGGTTCGCGTGGGAAACTTAAAGGACTCCGGGCTTATCGCCCGCCCGCTTGGGAAACTCTCGGTGATTAACTGCGCCAGCCCGGATTATCTGACGCGATTCGGCTACCCTGAGACGCTGGACGATTTGGCTTCGCATGCCCTCATTCACTACTCCGCCACGCTGGGCACGCGTCCGCAGGGTTTTGAGTATTACAACGGCAGCGCGGCCCAGTGGGTGAAAACGGGAGGCGTATTGACGGTTAACAGCACGGAAACCTACCAGGCCGCCTGTATCGCCGGACTTGGCATTATTCAGGTTCCGCGCGTCGGGGTGCGTGATGCCCTGCGCACGAAAAAACTCGTTGAGATCCTGCCGCAATACCGGGCTGAACCGATGCCCGTCTCCCTCATTTATCCCCACCGCCGTAACCTCTCCCGCCGGGTGCATGTGTTTATGGAGTGGCTTACCGAACTCACAAAAGGTTACGTCGACTAGTCACAAGCTATAATTCAGTAACATCCAGCTCAACGAAAAGGAAAATGCGCGTGACGCCGGAAAATAACCCGCAACGACCGACTCAACATTTAGATTATGAACCCATCAAAAAGATGGATAACGAACCTGAAGCACCGAAAGAGCCTGGAACGGCCAGCAAAGCGCTGGGCACCGTGACCGGCATAGCCGAAAAAATTCAGCAGATACCCGCGATTGCTCACCTGATACGCGCCGCTGAGCGCTTTAACGACCGCATGGGAAATCAGTTTGGCGCGGCGATTACCTATTTCTCGTTCCTGTCGATGATCCCCATCCTGATGGTGTCATTTGCCGCCGCCGGTTTTGTGCTGGCGTCTCACCCGACGCTGTTGCAGGACATCTTCAATAAGATCCTGACCAACGTCAGCGACCAGACGCTCGCCGCAACGCTCAAAAGCACCATCAACACCGCCGTGCAGCAGCGTACCACCGTGGGTATCGTCGGGTTGCTGATTGCGCTCTATTCCGGGGTGAACTGGATGGGCAACCTGCGTGAGGCTATTCGCGCCCAGTCGCGTGACGTCTGGGAGCGTAGACCGCAGGATCAGGAGAAGATATGGGTGAAGTATCTGCGCGACTTTATTTCTCTGATTGGGCTGCTGGTGGCGCTGGTCATTACGCTCTCCATCACCTCGGTCGCCGGTTCCGCGCAGCAGATGATTATCTCCGCGCTGTACCTGGATTACATTGAATGGCTGAAACCGGCCTGGCGCGGCATTGGGCTGGCCATCTCCATCTTTGCTAACTACCTTCTGTTCTTCTGGATCTTCTGGCGTTTGCCCCGCCATCGTCCGCGCAAGAAGGCGCTGATGCGCGGGACATTGATTGCCGCCATTGGTTTTGAGGTGATCAAGATTGTGATGACCTATACGCTGCCGTCCCTGGTGAAGTCTCCCTCCGGCGCGGCCTTTGGTTCGGTGCTGGGGCTGATGGCTTTCTTCTATTTCTTCGCTCGCCTGACGCTGTTCTGCGCCGCGTGGATCGCCACGGCAGAGTATAAAGATGACCCGCGCATGCCGGGTAAAACCCACCGCTGATATCATGTCGGGCTGATATTTCAGCCCGATTCGCCATTTCAGCATATAAATCCAGGCCGTAACTTTTATTTAACGCAAAACCAGTTTTAATGACTGATATTTAAAAAGTGTGAAGCATTTCATAGAAGTGTTTTCGCTGGTCTGAAAATTATCCGCTTTTTGTTGCTTTTATGACCACACCACGCCTTTGTTACAGATTGAAATGTCGCTTTTGCTATGCCTAATATGGCCCTTCGTTCGTCCAAAAATAAGAAAATATTATGCAAGCAACAGCCACCACACTTAACGAAGGGGCGGAACACGTTCCGGTCAACTCGCGCAATAAAGTCGTCGTCGCATCGCTGATTGGCACCGCCATTGAGTTCTTCGACTTTTATATTTACGCCACCGCTGCGGTCATTGTCTTTCCGCATATTTTCTTCCCTCAGGGCGACCCGACGGCAGCCACGCTACAGTCTTTAGCCACCTTTGCTATCGCCTTCGTTGCGCGTCCGATTGGTTCAGCGGTCTTTGGGCATTTTGGCGATCGCGTCGGCCGTAAAGTGACGCTGGTTGCCTCGCTGCTGACGATGGGGATCTCCACCGTCGCCATCGGCCTGCTGCCGACCTATGAAACTATCGGCATTCTGGCGCC
>NZ_JADABR010000025.1:0-45685 GCF_015672585.1 Enterobacter sp. Res13-Sevr-PEC09-46
TAACTTACCTGTTGAAATTCGAACACCCAAACAACTTGTTAATATCTATTCGAAGCGAATGCAGATTGAAGAAACCTTCCGAGACTTGAAAAGTCCTGCCTACGGACTAGGCCTACGCCATAGCCGAACGAGCAGCTCAGAGCGTTTTGATATCATGCTGCTAATCGCCCTGATGCTTCAACTAACATGTTGGCTTGCGGGCGTTCATGCTCAGAAACAAGGTTGGGACAAGCACTTCCAGGCTAACACAGTCAGAAATCGAAACGTACTCTCAACAGTTCGCTTAGGCATGGAAGTTTTGCGGCATTCTGGCTACACAATAACAAGGGAAGACTCACTCGTGGCTGCAACCCTGCTTACTCAAAATCTATTCACACATGGTTACGTTTTGGGGAAATTATGAGGGGATCTCTCAGCGCGCAGCCTATTTTAAACCGTGCGGATAATAACCTGGTTGATGCCTGGGCAAATGAAGCAGCGCTTCGCAACTCCATTATGAACGGGTTAAAGGACGCGGCAGACGACGATCTGATTCTGGTGTCAGACGTTGACGAAATCTTCTCTCCCGACACGGTCAGGGCCATTAATCCGCGCGCGCTCTGCACGACTATTCATCAAAACGTGTTCAACTATCAGTTTAATCTCCAGGTTCACAACACGGATGGTACGCCGAGAAAATGTACCTTGCCCCGCGCAACGTCCTATTACAACCTTAAGCATTTCTTCCACGGTGAACCTGAATCTTTCCGAAACTGGAAGCGTGCGCGCAAAGATAAAAACTGGTCATGGTTTAAATGGAACTGGCTAAAAATCAATAATAAGGTTGTGAAAGATGGCGGCTGGCATTTCTCCTGGGTAATGACCCCAGAAAGAATTTCCGAAAAAATGTCTACCATTTCTCATACCGAATACGATCTGCCGGAATTCAATAACCCGGAACATATTATGAAGGTTATCACTAACGCCGAAGATATCTGGGGACGAGACCGAAAACTGGTCAGGCAAGAAGTATCAAAACGCACCCTGCCTTCTTATCTGGTAGACAATCAGCACCATTATTCGCAATTTATTTTATGACGCAGGCAGGGCTCCAGGACAATTCAGAAAGACAGGGCCAAAAACAAAAGCTTACCCTAACCCTGCTATGCTTACAGTCCACACAGTGAAAAGGAGCTACAGATGAAACGGTTACCCTGGATTACCGCCCTGCTGTTAATGAGTGCTTCACCCGCTCTTCTTGCGGCCCCGGACTCCTGCGAGCGCGTGAAAAGCGACATTCAGCAGAAGATTATCAACAACGGCGTACCGGAGTCTGGCTTTACCCTGAACATCGTCCCGAACGATCAGGCCGATCAGCCGGATGCGCAGGTCGTTGGGCATTGTGCCAACGATACTTTCAAAATTTTGTACACCCGCACCAGTAGCGGCAACTACCCGGTGAGCGGCGCAGGTACGCAAGAGAATGCGCCCGCTGAGCCGCAATGATTTTCCCACTCAATTCCCCTGATTTGACGAGGATTAATATTTAATACCTCTAAATAAGTAACACTCCCCCCATCATTAGCCCGGTTGTAGTCACGGGTGAAAATAATTATTAACAATGATGGGGTGAGTTATGTCCGAAGTTGAACATCACGGCGGTATAAGCCGTCGAACTCTGGTTAAATCTACTGCCATAGGATCCCTGGCGCTTGCCGCCGGTGGGATCGCATTACCTTTTGGTCTGAAAAGCGCCGCCGCCGCTGTGCAGACCGCTATTCAGCCCGCAGAAGACAAAGTCGTCTGGGGCGCCTGCTCGGTGAACTGCGGTAGCCGCTGCGCCCTGCGGATGCACGTTCGCGATGACGAAGTCTACTGGGTTGAAACGGATAATACCGGCGAGGATATTTACGGCAACCATCAGGTTCGCGCCTGTCTGCGAGGCCGTTCAATTCGCCGTCGCATTAATCACCCAGACCGTCTGAACTATCCGATGAAACGCGTGGGCAAACGCGGAGAAGGCAAGTTTGAGCGTATCACCTGGGAAGAAGCGCTGGACACCATCGCCGCGAGCCTGAAAAGCGTGGTCGAAAAATACGGCAACGAAGCGGTCTACATTAACTACTCCTCCGGAATTGTAGGCGGCAACATCACCCGCTCCTCCCCTTATGCCTCGCTGGTCGCGCGCCTGATGAACTGCTACGGCGGCTTCCTCAGCCACTACGGCACCTACAGCACCGCGCAGATCGCCTGCGAAATGCCCTACACCTACGGCAGCAACGACGGCAACAGCACATCGGATATCGAAAACACCAAACTGGTCGTGATGTTCGGCAATAATCCGGCGGAAACGCGCATGAGCGGCGGCGGGATCACTTACTACCTTGAGCAGGCGCGCGAACGGTCAAACGCGCGGATGATCGTTATCGATCCGCGCTACACCGACACTGCCGCAGGGCGTGAAGACGAGTGGATCCCGATTCGTCCGGGCACCGATGCCGCGCTGGTGGCAGGTATTGCGTGGGTGCTGATTAATGAAAATCTGGTCGATCAACCTTTCCTCGATAAATACTGCGTGGGTTATGACGAAAAAACCCTGCCGGAAGGCGCACCGGCTAATGGTCATTACAAAGCCTATATTCTCGGCCAGGGTGATGACAAAACCGCGAAAACCCCGGAGTGGGCGTCTCGCATAACGGGCATCCCTGCCGATCGCATCATTAAGCTGGCCCGTGAAATCGGTTCGGCGGAACCGGCCTACATTTGCCAGGGCTGGGGCCCACAGCGTCAGGCTAACGGGGAGCAAACGTCCCGCGCCATCGCCATGCTGCCGATCCTGACCGGCAACGTCGGCATTAACGGCGGCAACAGCGGCGCGCGCGAATCGACCTACACCATCACCATCGAACGCATGCCGCTGCCGGAAAATCCGGTGAAAACGCAAATTTCCTGCTTCAGCTGGACGGATGCCATCGTGCGTGGACCGGAGATGACCGCCCTGCGCGACGGCGTACGCGGCAAAGATAAGCTCGATGTGCCGATCAAGTTCATCTGGAACTACGCGGGTAATACCATCATCAACCAGCACTCCGATATCAACAAAACTCACGACATTTTGCAGGATGAGAGCAAGTGCGAAACGATCGTCGTCATCGACAACTTTATGACCTCGTCCGCGAAGTATGCCGATATTGTTCTGCCGGACCTGATGACCGTCGAGCAGGAAGATATCATCCCCAACGATTACGCCGGCAACATGGGATACCTGATTTTTCTCCAGCCGGTTACCGCCCCGAAGTTCGAGCGCAAGCCCATCTACTGGATCATGAGTGAAGTGGCGAAACGCCTCGGACCGGATATCCATCAGAAATTCACCGAAGGCCGTACGCAGGAGCAGTGGCTGCGCTACCTGTACGCCAAAATGGTCGCCAAAGATCCGCTGCTGCCATCCTACGATGCGCTGAAAAAAATGGGTATTTATAAGCGCAAAGATCCTAACGGACATTTTGTGGCCTATAAAAAATTCCGTGACGATCCGGATGCCAATCCGCTGAAAACCCCGTCGGGCAAAATCGAGATCTACTCCAGCAAGCTGGCGGATATCGCGGCAACCTGGGAACTGCAAAAAGACGAAACCATCACCCCGCTGCCGGTCTATACCTCAACCTTTGAAGGCTGGGACGCGCCCGAGCGCAGCAAATTCCCGCTGCAACTGTTCGGTTTCCACTTTAAAGCCCGTACCCACTCCAGCTACGGCAACGTGGATGTGCTCCAGGCCGCCTGTCGCCAGGAGGTGTGGCTTAACCCTGTGGATGCTGAGCAACGTGGAATCAAAAACGGGGATAGGGTGCGCGTCTTCAACGACCGCGGCGAAGTGCGTATTGCCGCGAAAGTCACCCCGCGCATCATGCCCGGCGTAAGCGCGATGGGCCAGGGCGCCTGGCATGACGCCAACATGAATGGCGATCGTGTCGATCACGGCTCCTGCATTAATACCCTGACCACGCACCGCCCGTCACCGCTGGCGAAGGGCAACCCGCAGCACACGAACCTGGTGCAGATCGAGAAGGCATAAGGATTAACCGATGACTACCCAGTATGGATTTTTTATTGATTCCAGCCGCTGCACCGGGTGTAAAACCTGCGAGCTGGCCTGCAAAGATTACAAAGACCTGACCCCGGACGTCAGCTTCCGGCGTATTTATGAATATGCAGGCGGCGACTGGCAGGAGGACAACGGCGTCTGGCATCAGAATGTCTTCGCCTATTACCTGTCGATTGCCTGCAACCACTGCGAAGATCCGGCCTGCACCAAGGTCTGCCCGAGCGGGGCAATGCACAAGCGCGACGACGGTTTTGTGGTGGTGGACGAGGATGTCTGCATCGGCTGTCGCTACTGCCACATGGCCTGCCCGTACGGCGCGCCGCAGTACATTGCCGCCAAAGGCCACATGACCAAGTGCGACGGCTGCCACAGCCGCGTGGCGGACGGCAAAAAGCCCATCTGCGTCGAATCCTGCCCGCTGCGCGCGCTGGACTTTGGCCCGATTGAAGAGCTGCGCAAAAAACACGGTCAGCTTGCTGCCGTCGCGCCGCTGCCGTCTGCGCACTTCACGAAGCCGAGTATTGTGATTAAACCTAACGCCAACAGCCGTCCGACGGGTGACACCACCGGCTACCTGGCAAACCCGAAGGAGGTGTGAGATGGGAAGTGGATGGCATGAATGGCCGCTGGTGATCTTCACCGTTTTCGGGCAGTGCGTGGCCGGCGCGTTAATCGTGATGGGCTTCGTCTGGCTTAAGGAAAATGATGACAAGGCCAGCATGCGCATCGTGCGCAGCCTGTTTTTTCTCTGGCTGGTAATGGGTATTGGGTTTATGGCCTCGGTACTGCATCTTGGCTCCCCGCTGCGTGCCTTCAACTCGCTTAACCGCGTGGGCGCGTCAGCGCTGAGTAATGAGATCGCGGCGGGTTCGATCTTCTTTGCCGTGGGCGGTTTCTGGTGGCTGGTGTCGGTTATCGGTAAAATGCCCCCAGCTTTGGGCAAAATCTGGCTGGTTGTCAGCCAGATCCTGGGCATCGTTTTTGTCTGGGCGATGACCCGGGTCTATCAGATTGAGACTGTCCCGACCTGGTATACGGGTTACACCACGCTGAGCTTCTTCCTGACGATGGTTCTGGCTGGTCCTCTGCTGGCCGCGCTGCTGCTGCGCGTTGCAAACGTGACATTCAAAAGTACTCTTGCCGCGTCAGTCAGCGCACTGGCACTTATCGTCTGCGTTGCGGTCGTCGTGTTGCAAAGCAATACGCTGGGGACAATACAGAGTTCCATCCAGCAGGCTAACGCCCTGCTTCCGGATTATGGTTCGCTTCAGGTATGGCGCATCGCGTTGCTGGCGGCGGGTTTAGGCTGCTGGATCTGCCCGCTGATTCGTCGTCAGGAGCCAAAAACGCTCGGCCTGTTTGCAGGTGTCGTGCTGGTGGCGCTGGGTGAACTGATTGGCCGTGGGCTATTTTATGGTCTGCATATGACCGCAGGGTTAGCAATTGCAGGTTAACACAGGTGCGCGGGGCTACCCGCGCGCAAGTAAGGAAAGTTGTAATGAATGACGTCTCACACCGCGAATCGTTCGCGTTCAGCGCCCGGGTACTGGGCGCGCTGTTTTATTTCGCTCCAGACAGCGAGCAGACCGCGCCGCTGGTGAGTGCCCTGACCGCAGGTGACTGGGTTCAGGACTGGCCGCTGGCGGAGGAAAATCTGCTGCCTGTCGCCAGTATGTTTAAGACCCCATCGGATGAAGCGTTGAAAGACGCCTGGCAGCGTCTGTTTATTGGCCCGTATGCCCTGCCCGCCCCCCCGTGGGGCTCGGTCTGGCTTGATCGCGAGTCCGTGCTGTTTGGCGATTCGACCCTCGCGTTGCGTCAGTGGATGCGTGAAAACCATATCGCCTTTGAGATGCAGCAGAATGAGCCCGAAGATCATTTCGGAACGTTGCTGATGCTGGCGGCATGGCTTGCCGAGAACGGTCGCGAAACAGAACGCGACCAGCTTCTTGCCTGGCATCTGCTGCCATGGAGCACGCGTTTCCTTAGCGTATTCGTTGAAAACGCGGCCCATCCGTTCTACACCGCGCTGGGTAAACTTGCCCAGCTGACGCTGGCGGAATGGCAGTCCACTTTGCTGATCCCGATTGTCGAAAAAACGCTGTACCGATAACAGCACCTGGCTTGTCCACCCGTTGTGCAGGCCAGGCTCGCACATTTTTGCTGCAACACAACGTCACAACTGCTATACTGTATATAATTACAGTATACGGGGGTGCACAATGGCTGTTGAAACAAAATTTGTTGTCGTAAGAAAAGGTGAAGAAAAAATGACATTTGCCAGTAAGAAAGAGGCTGACGCTCACGACAAGCTGCTCGATATGGCAGAAGCGTTTACCGACTGGCTGTTGCAAAGCGGAATGCAGATGGATGAAACGCAGGCGGAGAACCTTGGTCTTTATCTCGCCGAGCAGAAAGAGTCCGTGCAGCATATCCTGCGTACCAGCAAGCTTCCCGAGCTCAATGCTGAAACGGATAAAACAGCATCAGATGCGGACAGCAGCAAAAAAATCCGGGCCGTCAAAGCCGCCTGATTGTCAGAACGTCTCATCACCTGTCCTGCCGCCGCGGGCCGGAAACGGCTCGCGGCTTTATTAAGGTCGGCTGAACCTTATATTCATCAACCGTAACCCTGAAAATACGTCCTGTTATCTTGATTTGTCCGCCTCAACGTTTACGCTGATATTCAGCCTTTTTGCTTCCATGGTTATCATTGTTTTGGCCAGGTCCTTATCGCCCCCGTGCACTTTATCTATCAGATCCTGTACAAGGGTCATCATCAGGAAGTTTTTATTTGCAGGATAGAAATCTGTCGTAGTGATCCCGTTATCCTTCAGGCGCTGATGCGCCACCGTCTCTGTATCTGCGATTATTTCAGCTACTTTCTCATGCATGATCTCGATCTGCTCGAAAACAATGCGGTTAATCATTTCAATCTGTTCTGGCGTAAAATTCGGTTCCATTATTTCCCCTCGTCAGGCGTATGTTAAAAACACGTGAATCACACGTTGAGCGCCTCTGAATGGTGCGGTAAATTATCACACAACTCTTGTAACTCGTTGATCAGCCTGGCCACATGGAAACCGTCACAGACAGAATGATGGACCTGAACGGCGAAAGGCAACAAGACTTTTCCATCCTGGTTATAGTATTTTCCAAACGTGAACATGGGCGCAAAAAAATTCCGCATGTTAGCGACGTTGACGTTGAAACTGCTAAAGCTGACCCACGGAATATCCGATATGAAGAATATATTTTCCCGCGACTCTTCCTTAGGCCAATAAGCAAGGATATTGCCATAGCGGGCGACATCTTCTGCATAAACGCGCTGAAAATGGTGAATATTTCCATCGTAATGACTCCATAACGATGAAAATGTCTCCGTTTCTTTATGGAAAAGGGTATAGCTTGGATGAACCTCATTCCATATTACAAGCTCATCATCCTTCATGGCCATACGGAATTCCGGATGCCGGTTTACGACGTCAGAAATAAGGGAAATAATCGCAGGATAAAATTTCCAGCCAACCTCTTTGATATGCTTTAGCAGCACGGTAATGTCCAGCTGAACCGTTTGGTTAAATGTAGATTGAGCAAAGCCCTGAAATACTTCAAAGTGTTCCTTTCTTGCCCAACGTGATAAGTCAACTACCGTATATTCTGGCATTATTTTTGTCATTTCAGAGCCTTAGTTGAGCTGCGCTATATAAAATAGTAGCGTATCACAAACGTAGGGGCTGTATAGACCGTAGCGAAGAGGCACCCTAAATTTTCAGCGTATCAATCACCGCTCTCAGCGCCGGGGATACGTTGCGGTGTGGATAATAGAGGTACAGTCCGTCCATCCGCAGGCTGTAGCGCTGTAAGACGCGTATAAGCGTGCCACGCTCCAGATCGTCAGCCACCAGCTCAACCGGGACATAGGCCAGCCCGAGTCCCAGCCGGGCCGCTTCGGCCTCCATGTAGCTGTCGGAAAAGGCCCATTGCCCCTCCGGGCGGTGAGTAACATGCTTCCCGTCCTGAACAAGCTCCCATTGATAGTGGTTACCGTCGGCAAACTGGTAGGCAATGCAGGGATGAGCATCCAGATCGGCGGGCGTCTGCGGGAAACCATAGCGCCGAAAATGCGCCGGAGCGGCAACCACAGCCATCTCCATATCGGGCGTGATGCGCACGGCAATCATTCCTTGTCCCACCTCCGGCCCAAGCCGGACGCCCGCGTCGAATCGCTCGGCAATGATATCCACGAACCGGCTCTCATTCATCAATTCCAGACGGATATCCGGGTAACGCTGTTTGAAGATAGCGAGCTTTGGCAGCAGGCATTTTTCGATGGCGTGCTGGCTGGCATTAATGCGCACCGTGCCGGATGGCGTCTGGCGGTAATGCGCCAGTCTGGTCAGCCCGGTATCGAGCGCATCAAAGGCTGAACCAGCGGTCTGGTAAAGTTGCTCCCCGGCATGGGTCAGCGACAGTTTGCGCGTGGTACGCACCAGAAGCCGAACGCCCAGCCGCTCTTCCAGCTCGCGAACCGATCGACTGATCCCGGATTGTGCCAGCCCGAGCCGTTGCGCGGCTGCCGTGAAGCTTCCCTCCCGCACCACCTGGATAAACAGATACAGCTCATTGTAGTTTTCCCGCTTCGCCATCATGCCTCATCAATTCATAACAATATGATATTAATCCTAGCAGCCTTTGGCCTCTAATCAGCACTATTTCTGCTAACTATAATGACCGCATTACAACAACACACGGTACCTCTTATGCAAACATTCACCCAAAAACTGTCCGTTGCGCTGCTGCTATGCGCATCATTAAGTGGAGTGACAACAATGAGTTATGCAGAATCACGAAATCCTGCCGCCCCCGTTTCGATGGTGACAACCTGGGATAAGACCTTCGCCGAGAGCAATAAAGTCGACCACCGCAAGGTGACGTTCGAGAACCGATACGGGATCACCCTGGTCGGCGATCTGTACATTCCCAGGAACAGCGGCGACCAGAAGCTGGCGGCGATTGCCGTCAGTGGACCGTTCGGTGCGGTAAAAGAACAATCCAGTGGTCTTTACGCCCAGACTCTGGCTGAACAGGGGTTCGTGACCCTGGCCTTCGACCCATCCTACACGGGTGAAAGCGGCGGCCAGCCGCGTAACGTTGCCTCCCCTGACATCAACACCGAAGACTTTAGCGCCGCAGTGGATTTCCTCGGATTACAGAAAGAAGTCGACCGTAACCGTATCGGCATTCTCGGGATCTGCGGCTGGGGCGGTATGGCGCTGAACGCGGCATCCATGGATACCCGCGTGAAGGCGGTCGCCACCAGCGTAATGTACGATATGAGCCGCGCGATGGGTCACGGCGTGGGCGACGGGAGAGATCGTTATTCAGCGGCCGATCGCCGGGCCGTGTTGCAGTATCTGAACGCGCAACGCTGGAAAGATGCTGAAAGCGGCACCTTCGCCCATGGCGGCCACGATATTTATGTCGATGAAAACGGTAAGGTAACGGCGGCCGGGCGTATTCTGCCGGAAGCATTGCCCGCCGATCCGCATCCGGTACTGAAAGAGTTCTATGATTACTACCGTATGCCGCGCGGCTTCCATGCCCGTTCCGTAAACTCCACCGGCGCATGGACCGCGACCATGCCGTTGTCCTTTATGAATATGCCGCTGCTGAGCTATGCCGGGGAGATCACCATCCCAACGCTGATTGTGACCGGTGAAAACGCGCACTCACGTTATTTTGCGGAAGATGCGTTTAAAGCTGTCGGCAGCAAACAGAAGGAACTGGTGATTGTTCCCGGTGCGAATCACGTTGATCTCTACGATAACGTCGCAGGGAAAATCCCGTTCGCGCAGTTCGGGCAGTTTTTCAAAACCAGTCTGGATTAATTCTCTTAGCCCCCGGCAATCAGGGGGCTTATCTTCTCTTCGCCGTGAATTACACCTATGTCCACACTGAATCAAAGCTCATCCCGTGATGCTGAGCGTGCACACTGGGGCGGTATTTTTGCCATGACCCTGTGCGTTTTTGTCCTCATTGCCTCGGAATTTATGCCCGTCAGTCTGCTCACGCCCCTCGCCAGAGATTTAGGGGTGACAGAGGGGACGGCTGGCCAGGGGATCGCCCTCTCTGGTGCGCTGGCTGTCCTGACCAGCCTTTTTCTTTCCCGGCTTGCCGGGAATATGAATCGCAAACATCTTCTTTCAGGCATGACCGTCCTGATGGCGCTGTCAGGGATCATTATCGCCTTCGCCCCAAACGCTTTGATGTATATGGCAGGCCGGGCGCTGATCGGCATCGCCATCGGCGGTTTCTGGTCGATGTCTGCTGCCACCGCCATTCGGCTGGTGCCTCAGCATCAGGTCTCTCGTGCGCTGGCGATTTTTAACGGCGGCAACGCGCTGGCGACAGTGGTCGCCGCCCCGCTGGGCAGTTATCTCGGCTCGACCATTGGCTGGCGCGGCGCGTTTCTTTGCCTGGTTCCTGTGGCGATTGTGGCGTTCATCTGGCAATATTTTAGCCTGCCCAACATGGGCAGGAACCAGCGGCCGTCGCCACGTAAAAGCGTATTTCGCCTGCTCCACCAGCCTGCGGTTTCGGTGGGTCTGATGGCGTGCGGCCTGTTCTTCATGGGACAGTTTGCGTTATTTACCTATGTGCGCCCCTTCCTCGAAACCGTCACCCACGTCAGTCCTTCCGGCTTATCGCTGATCCTGCTCACTATCGGTATCGCAGGTTTCATCGGCACGCTGATCGTCGCGCTGGTCCTGAATGCCGCGTTTTACCTCACCTTAATGGCCATACCGCTGCTTATGGCGCTGATTGCAGGGGTATTAATGCTCACCGGGGACAGCCTGTGGATCGTGGCCCTGCTGTTAGGTTTCTGGGGAATGCTGGCAACTGCGGCCCCCACGGGCTGGTGGACGTGGATAGCCCGTACGTTACCGGAAGATGCCGAGGCTGGCGGCGGGCTAATGGTCGCGGTGATTCAACTCTCTATTGCGCTTGGCTCAACGGCGGGTGGCGTGGTGTTTGATACCTTTGGCTGGCAGAGCACCTTCGCTTTAAGCAGCATATTACTCCTGAGTGCAGGGGTGCTGACTTTTACGACGTCGCGCCATCGGAAATAAGGCATTATATTAACAGGGTTGTTTTATTTAATTACAAAACCTCGCTCACCTCCCGTTGAAATAATAATTAAGCAATATCCTGGTCAGCCAGCGACATCGCTTTGTTAGCTTGAGCGTTCAGGCAAAGCTCAAACCGGAGGTATTCTTTGCTGATTAAATTAAAGAAAGAACGAACGCATCAGGAGGATCGTCGTCTTGCCCTCTGGCTGGCGACCTCCGCGGGACTGCTGAATGCCATTGCGCTGGGCGCGTTCGGTTTTTTTCCCTCGCATATGACGGGCAATACCTCGCAGCTATCCAGCGAAGTTTCCTCCACCGATCTCAGCGATATTCTTTTCTTTGGCGCCATTATTCTTTCGTTTGTCTCAGGCGCCATCGCTGCGCGGATTATTGTTATCTGGGGGATTATCCATAACGTCAGGCTGGTATTCAGCCAGGTTCTGTTTGTTGAAGGGCTATTATTGGCCGGGGTATCCCTGTACGAAATGTATTTTCACTCCTTCGCCACGAATCAGGAGATTATTATTTTCCTGTGCGGGTTGATGGGAATTCATAATTCCACCTCCACTCAACTATCCGGCGGTCGGGTGAGATCCACGCACATCACCGGCACGCTGACCGATGCGGGCATTTCGCTGGCCTCCGTTATGGTCGCCATGCTGCGCCGGGATTACTCCAAAGATACGGCCGCGCAAAAGAGTCAGCTCAAAACCCATTTAACTACCCTTTTCTCCTTTATCAGCGGCGGGATCGCGGGGCTGATCCTGTTCAGAGAGTTTGGATTCCACGCGATGCTGGCGCTGGGCCTGTTGCTGGTAATCGTCGCCGCCTTCTCTATCGTCCGCATTTCGTGGCGCGTACGCAAGGTGCGCGCCGCGCTCAGTCGACAGGTATAATCAGCACGCCTTATGTGACGTTGTCACGTAAGGCGTGCTTCTTTAAGACTATTCTGCCTGCCCACTGACAGCCCTTATGCCATAAGGCTTCACTCAGGTTGTCACTAATTTCATAGGGTTACTGATTTACCCCCTTCGCTGGAACCCTTCCGTTTCGCTTGCTATAGGTGAAGTACCCCTGCCGAAACATGGCATAACAACAGGCAACCGGTGGTTGCTATAACGCATGCGCACAGGGAGACACACCGCAATGCACCCATTACTTAAACGTTCGCTGCTTTTTGTCGGCGCGATTATCGTGGTTCTCGCTCTCCTCACCTGGGGAATAGGACTGGAAACGATTAAGGCGCGCCAGGTTGACCTGATTTACCTCGGGCAACAGCACCTGATTCTGGTCTTTTCATCAATGTTCTTTGCCCTGCTGGTGGGCATTCCAAGCGGTATTCTGCTGAGCCGTCCGGCCGCGCGTGGTATCGCCGAATATGTGATGCAAATCTTTAACGTGGGCAACACCCTGCCGCCGCTGGCCGTTCTGGCACTGGCGATGGTGGTGATTGGCATCGGTGATAAACCGGCCATTATCGCCCTCTTTCTGGCCTCTCTGCTGCCGATTGTGCGTAACACCTATGCCGGGCTGTGCTCTGTTCCCGCGTCGTTGCTGGAAGCGGCAAACGGTATCGGCATGACCAAATGGCAGCGCCTGCGTCAGGTTGAGATCCCTAACGCGTGGCCGGTGATGCTTTCCGGTATTCGCATTGCCACTGCGATTAACGTCGGTACCGCACCGCTGGCATTCCTGATTGGCGCCAGCAGCTACGGCGAGCTGATTTTCCCTGGGATCTATCTGAATGATTTTCCGACGCTGATCCTGGGCGCGGCGGCCACCGCCCTGTTCGCCCTGATTCTGGATACGCTGCTGGCGGCACTGGGCCGATTACTGAGCCCGCATCTCGCGCGATAATTATAACAAGGAGCTTCTATGAGACTGTTTTCCGGCCTGACGGCGCTATGCGCCGCCGCGCTCTTCACCAGCCAGGCGCTCGCCGCGCCGCTGATCCTGGCCACCAAGAGCTTTACCGAGCAGCACATTCTCTCGGCCATGACCGTGCAGTATCTGCAAAAGAAAGGGTTTCAGGTACAGCCTCAGACCAATATTGCAACGGTGATTTCCCGTAACGCGATGATCAACAAGCAGATTGATATGACCTGGGAGTATACCGGCACCTCGCTGATCATCTTCAACCACATCAACAAACGCATGTCGCCGCAGGAATCGTACGAGACGGTGAAACGCCTCGATGCGAAGCACGGTCTGGTGTGGCTTAAACCTGCCGATATGAACAATACCTATGCCTTTGCCATGCAGCGCAAGCGCGCCGAGGCTGAACATATCAATACCATGTCTGAGATGGTGGCAAAGATTGAGCAGATCCGTAAAACCGATCCGGATAACAACTGGCTGCTGGGCCTTGACCTGGAATTTGCCGGGCGCAGCGACGGGATGAAACCGTTGCAGGCAGCCTACAACATGGAGCTGGACCGCCCGCAGATCCGCCAGATGGATCCGGGTCTGGTCTATAACGCGGTGCGCGACGGGTTTGTCGATGCGGGGTTGATCTACACCACCGACGGGCGCGTAAAGGGCTTCGATCTTAAAGTGCTGGAAGATGATAAAGGCTTCTTCCCGAGTTACGCCGTGACGCCAGTTGTTCGAAAAGACACGCTGGAGGCTAATCCGGGGCTGGAGGAGGCGCTGAACACCCTATCAGCCCAGCTCAATAACGACGTTATCACCGAACTGAATAAGAAGGTGGATATCGATCATCAGTCACCGCAGCAGGTCGCCCGTGATTTCCTGCGTAGCAAACAGTTGCTGTAGGAGGCGCTATGGAGACGATTCACTATATTCTCGACAACTGGGACTATCTCTTAACCCTGACGCTGCAACACCTGTGGCTGGTGGCGCTCGCCGTGGGCCTGGCGATTATTATTGGCGTGCCGCTGGGCATTTTAATTGTCCGCCATAAATGGCTGGCAACGCCGGTGCTGGGGATTGCCACCATTGTGCTCACCATCCCGTCAATTGCGCTTTTCGGCCTGATGATCCCGCTCTTTTCGCTGATCGGTCAGGGCATTGGCGCCCTGCCCGCGATTACGGCAGTGTTCCTCTATTCGCTGCTGCCGATTGTGCGTAACACCCACACGGCGCTCGACAGCCTGCCGCCGGGCCTGCGTGAAGCGGGACGCGGCATCGGCATGACCTTCTGGCAGCGTCTGCGCTGGGTGGAAATTCCGATGGCGTTGCCGGTGATTTTTGGCGGCATCCGCACCGCCGTGGTGATGAACATCGGCGTCATGGCGATTGCCGCCGTGATCGGCGCGGGCGGGCTGGGCCTGCTGCTGCTTAACGGTATTGGCGGGAGTGATATTCGTATGTTGATTGCGGGCGCGCTGATGATTTGTCTTTTAGCGATTGTGCTCGACTGGTTGCTGCACCGTTTGCAGGTGGTACTGACTCCGAAGGGGATTCGATAATGATAAAACTGGAAAACCTCACCAAACAATTTTCACAGAAACACGGCCAGACGTTTAAGGCCGTCGACAACGTCAACCTGAACGTGCCTGAAGGGGAAATGTGCGTGCTGCTCGGCCCGTCCGGCTGCGGGAAAACCACTACCCTGAAGATGATCAACCGTCTCATTACGCCAAGCAGCGGGACGATCCTGATTAACGGCGAAGACACCAGCGGAATGGACACCGTGACCCTGCGTCGCAACATTGGCTACGTGATCCAGCAAATTGGCCTGTTCCCCAACATGACCATCGAAGAGAACATTACCGTCGTGCCGCGCATGCTGGGCTGGGATAAAGCGCGCTGTAAATCCCGTGCCGAAGAGCTGATGGATATGGTGGCAATGGATCCGCATAAATTCCTTCACCGCTATCCGCGCGAAATGTCCGGCGGTCAGCAGCAGCGTATCGGCGTCATCCGCGCGCTGGCAGCGGATCCTCCGGTCCTGCTGATGGATGAACCGTTCGGCGCGGTCGACCCGATTAACCGTGAGGTGATCCAGAACCAGTTCCTGGAGATGCAGCGCAAGCTGAAAAAGACCGTGATGCTGGTGAGCCACGATATTGACGAAGCGCTGAAGCTGGGCGACCGTATTGCCGTCTTCCGTCAGGGACGTATCGTGCAGTGCGCCAGCCCGGACGAGCTGCTGGCGAAACCCGCGAATGAGTTTGTTGGCTCGTTTGTTGGTCAGGACCGGACGTTGAAACGCCTGCTGCTGGTATCGGCGGGCGACGTCACCGACCAGCAGCCTACCATTACGGTACGCGAATCGACGCCGCTGCCGGAGGCCTTCGCCACCATGGATGACAACGATATTCGCGCCATTACCGTGGTTGATGAGCACGGCAAACCGCTCGGCTTTGTGAAGCGCCGCGAAGCGCGTAACGCCAGCGGCAGCTGCGGGGATATTCTGCATCCGTTCCGCATGACCGGTAAGGCCGAGGATAACCTGCGCGTGGTGCTTTCTCGCCTGTATGAGAGCAACACCAGCTGGATGCCGATTGTGGACGAGGACGGACGCTATAACGGCGAAATATCCCAGGATTATATTGCGGAGTATTTGAGCTCAGGGCGTACGCGCCGGGCGTTGAATATTCATAGCGAGAGTTAAGCATTCAGGCCGGGTACTGCCCGGCCTTTTTCCGCACGCATACCTTTTGCTAACCTCCCGATTTACCGCCACAATATTGTATCGTCCCCGTTAAATCACGACTTCATGCAACGTCTTCACGCTTACCCCGACATCCGCGCGATGTTTCGTCGTCTCCTGATTGCTACCGTCACCGGCGTGCTGGCGGCGCTGGCCGTTGCGGTGTTCCGCCACAGCATGTATCTGCTGGAGTGGCTATTTCTCAGCAACGAAAGCGGAAGTCTGGTGAACGCCGCAGCCGCGTTATCACCCTGGCGGCGGGCGCTGACGCCTGCGCTGGGTGGTCTGGCCGCGGGAATGCTACTGTGGGGATGGCAGCGCATGACGGCACAACGTCCCCACGCCCCCACCGATTATATGGAAGCGCTTGAGACGGGTGACGGCCAGTTTGATTACTGCGCCAGCCTGGTGAAATCCCTCGCGTCGTTGCTGGTGGTCGCCAGCGGCAGCGCCATCGGCCGTGAAGGCGCCATGATCCTGCTTGCTGCCCTCGCCGCCTCCTTTTTTGCACAACGTTGTACGCCGAAATCCGAATGGAAACTGTGGATCGCCTGCGGTGCCGCCGCCGGGATGGCCAGCGCCTATCATGCGCCGCTGGCGGGCAGCCTGTTTATCGCAGAGATCCTGTTTGGCACGCTGATGCTGGCCTCCCTCGGCCCGGTGGTGATTGCTGCTGTAGTGGCCCTGCTGACCACGCGCCTGTTAAGTCCCGGCGCGAATACGCTATATGATGTCCATCTCAGCGAGATGCTTACAGCGGTGGATTATTTCCTGATCGTTGGCGTGGGTCTGCTGGCTGGCGTTTGCGGCCCGCTGCTGATGTGGCTGATGGCGGCCAGCCACAGGCTGTTTCTGCGTCTCAAACTTTCACCGCCGTGGCAGCTGGCGCTGGGTGGTCTGATCGTCGGGCTGCTGTCGCTGCTAACGCCGAAGGTATGGGGGAATGGCTATAGCGTGGTTCAGGCGTTTTTGCAGTCACCGCCGCTGCTGTCGGTGATTGCTGGCGTCTTTATTTGCAAGCTGCTGGCGGTGCTGGCAAGCAGCGGGTCCGGCGCGCCGGGAGGCGTGTTCACGCCAACCTTGTTTGTCGGTATGGCAACGGGAATGCTGTTTGCGCAGATCTTTGCGCTGTGGTTTCCTGGCTCTGAGACGGCGATCCTGCTCGGACTGGCGGGTATGGCGACGCTGCTCTCCGCCACAACGCATGCGCCAATCATGTCGGCCTTGATGGTATGTGAGATGACCGGGCAGTATTTTTTACTTCCCGGTTTGCTGGTTGCCTGTGTTGTGGCGTCGGTATTGTCGAGAACGCTACGCCACGACTCGATCTACGGCCAGCATACCGCCGAAAGCCGAGAGATCGATGTAGTGCGCTAATTCGCGCTGCTCGGCGCGGGGCAGATAAGGCAGTTCGCCCACCAGCGGGCCAGGCAGCTTTTTGCTCAGCACATCGATGATTTCAGCGTAGTGCGCAAGGCCCGGGTTAATACGGTTCGCCACCCAACCAATCAGCGGCAGGCCGTCATTAGCGATAGCCTGCGCCGTCAGCAAGGCATGGTTGATGCACCCTTCCTGAATGCCCACGACCATAATCACCGGCAACTGCTCCTGCACCACCCATTCGGAAAGGGGACGTAAATCGTTCATCAGGCTGCGCCAGCCGCCGGTCCCTTCAACGACAACGTGGTCAACCTTTTCACTCAGATTTGCCAGGCCATCAGAAAGCAGGCTGTAGTTGATAAGCCCACTGTGAGCGACGCTGCTTTCCTCTTCGCTTAAGGCGATAGGATTAACGGCATCATAAGGCAGTTCCAGAGACGAGACGCTTTGCAGAACCAGGGCATCCTTATTGCGCAGCCCTTCTGGCGTCTCTTTACTGCCTTTTGCAACCGGCTTGTATCCTGCAACGCGTTTACCGCTTGCCGCCAGGGCCTGAAGTAACGCGCGGGATACGACTGTCTTCCCGACAGACGTATCCGTACCAGTAATAAAGAAACGCTTAAGCATGACTCATTCCACCTCTTGGGTATGCTTCAAAATATAAACCAGGTAAATAATTCAGTGGGGAAAGTCTACGGGATGCGTGCGCTACCGGGCTTGAGATAGCGCAATTTTTCGTACATCTCTGGAAAAGAGTTAGCCCTGTAGCAAACGAATCAGTAACGAGCCGTTGTACATCGCATCTTTTACCAGCGCGGCGCCGGCCATCGTACCCTGGTTGGAAAATTGCGTACTTTCGACCACGATGTTTTTACTGTACGCGGGAAGCGCCTGCTGATTGATGCAGGCGGAAATCGCCGGAAAGAGGATATCCGCCGCCTGGCTGAGCGGGGAGCCGATCAGTATTTTTTGCGGGTTAAACAGGTTCACCATAATGGCCAGAATGCGCCCGACATTATTGCCCACGCCGGTAATAATGTCCTTCGCCAGCAGATCGCCCTGCCTTGCCGCAGCGCACAGTGCCTCGACGCTTAACGGTTGACCGTGCAGCGTGGAGCTCATCGACTGGCTGAGCCGCACCTGCGCCAGCTCCAGCACGCTTTCGACGCTGGCAATCGTCTCCAGACAGCCATGGTTACCGCAGTAGCAGCGTTTTCCGTACGGATCGACCTGCGTATGGCCGATCTCCACCAGGCTACTGCTGCCAGCATGCAACAGACGCCCGTCGGTGATCACACCTGCGCCAACGTTATGATCAATCACCACCTGAATTACGTCGCGCGCGCCCCGGGAGGCACCAAACAATGCCTCCGCCATCGTCCAGGCGCTGATATCATGCTGAATGTAGACCGGCACACCGGTGTGGTTTTCCAGCACGTCGCCCAGCGGCATCTCTTTGACGTTTTCATAAAACGGCATGCGGTGCACAATGCCATTTTCGGTATCAATAATTCCCGGCAGGGTGATCGCAATCGCCGTTAAACGTTCAAGACGCTGCTGGTGACGAATAAAGAACTGGTCGATGTGGGTCAGAATGGCATCGAGAAGTGGTTGCTCTGCATTAAGCGGGAGTTCCAGCCGGTCCTCCACCACCAGCTTGCTGCTGAGGTCGCGCAGCGCGAGGAAGATTTCCCCGCGGCTAATCCGCAGCGACAGGTAGTGCCAGGCTTCCGTTTCCACCACCAGCCCTACCGCCGGACGGCCACGGCTGCCCGGCTCCTGAATTTCTGTTTCCTGAACCAGATGGGCTTCCAGCATTTCGCGGACAATCTTGGTAATACTGGCGGGTGCCAGTTGTGCCAGGCGCGAAAGATCGATACGCGAAACCGGACCAAGCTGATCAATCAGGCGATAAACGGCACCCGCGTTGGTCTGCTTGATCTGATCGATATGCCCTGGCTGACTATCAGCAACCACCTCGTACTCCCTTATTTTCGAGCTTCGAAATAAACTGAGGGCTATGGTGAAGCACTTCAATGGCTGACGTCAAATTTTTACTTAGCCATGTGATTTACTGCACATTTTCGCCCACTTTTCCCTATAAATAATGCCCGCGAGAAGCGGTAATTAATTGTTCTTTGAAACGCTGTGCCGCATGGCTCTGTTCATGATGTTTAGACCACACCAGCCACATCTCTGATACTGCATCCTGCTCGGCTATCTTCACCCAGCGCATTTCCGCCAGTTGTACCCGTTTAAATGAGGCCGGGAGAATCGACACGCCAAGCCCTGCGGCAACGAGACCAATGATCGTCATGGCTTCCCCCACCTCCTGCGCGATAGTCGGGACAAGGCCATATCGCCGCATCAGACCAAGAATATCGTCATACAACCCGGTACCCACCTGTGGGTCAAAAAAGACAAACGGCTCTTTCGCCAGTTCAGCCAGCGTGACGCTGTGCTGCGCGGCGAGCGGATGATCCCGGGGGATCATCGCCATCAGCGGTTCGCGGAGGATCACCTGCCACGCCAGGGTATCAGGCAACTGCGTGTTACGCATCAGCCCCAGGTCGAGCGATCCTTCGTTAAGCGGCGATATCTGCTCCCGGGTATTTATTTCGCGCGTCTGAATATGCACATCCGGAAAGTTACGGCGAAACGAGGATAGCGTTTGTGAAACAGCGCTGATAAAGGGGGCCGATGAGGTAAACCCGATGCGCAGCTCCCCCGTCTCCCCAAGATAAAGCCGTTCCGCTCTGGCGGCGGCGTCCTCCACCATACTCAGGATCTGCCGGCTATCGGCGAGAAACTGTTTTCCCGCCGCCGTCAGGCTCACGCTGCGGTTGGTTCGCGCCAGCAGACGCGCCCCGACCTGCTGCTCCAGGATCTGGATCTGCTGGCTTAGCGGTGGCTGAGAGATATTCAGCCTTGCCGCCGCACGACCAAAATGCAGCTCTTCGGCGACGGCGACAAAATAGCGCAGATGGCGCAGCTCGATATTCATATTTTTAAAGTATCATTTGAGATTATTAATATATTAGACAGAATATTTACATTTTCCTACCCTAATCTTGTGGTCATACCCGTCACCAGAAACCACGGGGATGTTTAAGCAAGGATTATGTGTGAGCCGTACAACGACCGTTGATATCGCGCCGGCCAGCGACATTGATGATTTACCCGCAGCACCGCAGCCGGTTCAGTTTATTAAACGTGGTACCCCCCAGTTTATGCGCGTCACGCTGGCGCTCTTCTCAGCGGGTCTCGCCACTTTTGCCCTGCTCTACTGCGTTCAGCCGATCCTGCCGGTCCTGTCGCATGAATTTGGCGTGTCGCCAGCCAGCAGCAGTATTTCGCTCTCCATTTCAACCGGGATGCTGGCGATCGGTCTGCTGTTCACCGGGCCACTTTCGGATGCCATCGGACGTAAGCAGGTCATGGTAACGGCGTTAATGCTGGCCTCCGTGTGTACCTTGCTGTCCACCATGATGACCAGCTGGCACGGCATTCTGGTCATGCGCGCGCTGATTGGGTTATCCCTCAGCGGCGTGGCGGCGGTCGGGATGACCTATCTCAGCGAGGAGATCCACCCGAGCTTCGTGGCCTTCTCCATGGGGCTATACATTAGCGGGAACTCTATCGGCGGGATGAGCGGACGCCTGCTCAGCGGTGTGTTTACTGATTTCTTTAACTGGCGCATTGCGCTGGCCGTTATCGGCTGCTTCGCCCTCGCTTCGGCGCTGATGTTCTGGAAAATCCTGCCGGAATCGCGCCATTTCCGCCCGACCTCCCTGCGTCCGAAAACGTTATTTATCAACTTTCGTCTGCACTGGCGCGATCAAGGGCTGCCCCGTTTGTTCCTGACCGGTTTCCTGCTGATGGGCTCGTTCGTGACGCTGTTTAATTACATCGGCTATCGTCTGATGCTTTCACCGTGGCATCTTAGTCAGGCATTGGTGGGTTTGCTCTCTGTGGCATATCTCACCGGGACATGGAGTTCGCCAAAAGCGGGCGCCATGACCGCGCGCTTCGGTCGTGGTCCGGTGATGCTGGTTTCCACCGCCGTGATGCTGTTCGGACTGCTGATGACGCTTTTCTCTTCCCTGTGGCTGATTTTTGCCGGAATGCTGCTCTTCTCTGCGGGCTTCTTTGCCGCGCATTCCGTTGCCAGCAGCTGGATTGGCCCACGCGCGCGCCGCGCTAAAGGTCAGGCTTCGTCACTGTATCTGTTCAGTTACTATCTTGGTTCCAGCATAGCCGGTACGCTCGGCGGGGTGTTCTGGCATAACTACGGCTGGAACGGCGTGGGCGGATTTATCGCGCTGATGTTGTGCGCGGCACTGCTGGTGGGCGCGAGCCTGCATAAACGACTGCATTAACATTCAGCCCTCTTCGTGTTTAAATCGAGCCGATGCTAATTTTTGTCATCGGCTGATTCAGACACGAGGACTTCATGAAAAACAATAACTATCAACAACTCACCCGCACCTTCCAGCGCCTCTCCCGCTTCTCGCACCTCTCCTCCATCGCCAGCTGGGACATGTTCACCATGATGCCGCCAGGCGGCAGCGCCGCGCGCGGTGAAGCGCTGGCGGAGATGAGCGTCCTGCAACATCAGATCCTGACCGATAAAAAAGTGGGTGAATGGCTGGCGGCGGCGGCAGACGAAGATCTGAATGACGTTGAGCAAGCCAACCTGCGTGAAATGACACGCCACTACCAGCAGGCCACTTTACTGCCGGAATCGCTGGTGGAGGCCAAATCGCTGGCGGGCAGCAGGTGTGAACACGCGTGGCGCACTCAGCGTCCGGCCAACGACTGGCAGGGCTTTTCAGCCAACCTGAAAGAGGTGGTGAAACTCAGTCGTGAAGAAGCCCGCCTGCGCGCTGAGGCTAAAGGCTGCACGCCTTACGACGCGCTGCTGGATATCTTTGAACCCGACATGACCAGCGCTCGCCTGGATGTGCTGTTCGGCGATCTGAAGTCCTGGCTGCCGGAGCTGCTGGCAAAGGTTGTGGAAAAACAGGCTCAACGATCGTTCGTTCCGCCACAGGGTCCCTTCCCGACCGCCACGCAGCGCGAGCTGGGCCTGGAAGCGATGAAAATGCTTGGCTTCGATTTTAACGGCGGTCGTCTGGACGTTAGCGCCCACCCGTTCTGCGGCGGCGTGCCGGAAGATGTGCGTATCACCACGCGTTACGATGAAGATGAACTGCTCAGCGCGCTTTTCGGCGTGATCCACGAAACCGGACATGCCCGCTACGAGCAAAACCTTCCGCGAGCGTGGGCCGGCCAGCCCGTTGCGCTGGCGCGCTCTACGGCGATCCATGAATCCCAGAGCTTGTTCTTTGAAATGCAGCTGGGCCGCAGCGACGCTTTCCTGAAGCATCTGCTTCCGGCGGTTCATGCCCGTTTCGGTAGCCAGGCGGCATTCAGCGAAGAGAATTTTATTGCCTGGAACCAGCGCGTGAAGCCGGGCTACATCCGCGTTGATGCGGATGAAGTGAGCTATCCGGCGCATGTGGTGCTGCGCTATGAGATCGAGCGCGCGCTAATCAATGGCGAAATTGAAGTCGATGATATTCCCGCGTTATGGGATGAGAAAATGCAGGCCTGGCTTGGGTTATCCACCAAAGATAACTACCGCAACGGCTGTATGCAGGATATCCACTGGACCGACGGCGGTTTTGGCTACTTCCCGTCTTACACGCTGGGGGCAATGTATGCGGCACAGCTGTTCCATACCGCCAAAACTGCGCTGCCCGGGTTGCAGGCATCCATTGCCGGGGGCGATTTCTCGGCGCTGTTTGACTGGCTGCGTCAGAATATCTGGCAGCACGGCAGCCGTTTCAGCACGTCGCAGCTCATCACCCAGGCCACGGGTGAAGATCTGAATATCCGCTACTTCCGCGAACACCTGACGTCCCGCTACCTGTAACCGAACGCGCCGGGGGTCCACCCTGGCGTTGTACATATGGTTACACGCCGATACCAATCACTCACGGAAACCCCGAATTTACAGGGATATAGTTATTTCAACGGCCCCGCAGTGGGGTTAAATGAGAAACCAAATTCGAGGGTATGAAAATGAAAAAAGTATTAGCTCTGGTTGTTGCCGCTGCTATGGGTCTGTCTTCCGCTGCATTCGCGGCTGAAACTACCGCCACCGCAGCGCCTGCGGCATCCACCGCTGCTCCGGCCAAAACGGTTCACCATAAAAAACATCACAAAGCGGCTAAACCAGCGGCAGAACAGAAAGCGCAGGCCGCGAAAAAGCACCATAAAAAAGCGGCAAAACCTGCGGTAGAGCAGAAAGCCCAGGCGGCTAAAAAGCATCACAAAAAAGCAGCAAAACACGAAGCGGCTAAACCTGCTGCACAGCCAGCAGCGTAAGAGTGCAAGCTTAACCGTGCCCTTCGGGGCACGTTGGTAAACCGGCGCTGAACGGGTTTGCGGTCAGCGCCGTTTTTTTATCCGGAGGGCGTATGCTGCGGCGCTATCGGTTTGAGTTCATTCTTATCCTGCTAATTTTATGCGCGCTCATCGCCAGCCACTTTTATCTTTCCTGAATGTAGCACGCTGATTTTACTCCCACTTTCTCGCCGTCGCGTCTATAGTATTTTCATAGGGTTCACTTTTAATAATCATAATTACCCCCACCAGAGTGTGATATGCGTAAATCTGTTGTGTTGTTACTGGGAACGTTTAGCCTTTTTGCTGGCTTTTCACATGCGGATGATGGCGACGATGACGCCATTAGCGCCAAAGAGGTAAAGACGCTGTTTTTTGGTCATGACGATCGTACGCGTGTCACCGATCCTACCGAATCGCCCTGGGATGCCATCGGGCAACTGGAAACCGCCAGCGGCAATTTATGTACCGCGACCCTCATTACGCCACGCCTTGCGCTGACGGCGGGTCATTGCCTGTTAATGCCGCCTGAAGGCAAACCGGATAAAGCGATCGCCCTGCGCTTTGTGTCGCAAAAAGGAATATGGCGCTACGAAATTCACGGTATTGAGGGGCGGGTGGATCCGTCGCTTGGCAAACGCCTGAAACCGGATGGCGATGGCTGGATTGTGCCGCCCGGGGCGGCCTCCTGGGATTTCGGGCTGATCGTTTTACGTTATCCGCCGTCCGGGATCACCCCGCTGCCGCTCTTTGATGGCGATAAAGCCGCGCTCACCGCCGCCCTGAAAGCCGCCGATCGAAAAGTGACGCAGTCAGGCTACCCTGTTGATCACCTCGATTCGCTGTACACCCATACGGACTGCGTGGTGACGGGCTGGGCGCAAAACAGCGTACTGTCGCATCAGTGCGATACGCTACCGGGTGATAGCGGATCGCCCCTGATGTTAAAAACCGATAACGGCTGGCAGCTGATTGGCGTTCAGAGTTCTGCGCCAGCGGCGAAAGACCGCTGGCGCGCCGATAACCGGGCGTTGTCGGTGACCGGTTTTCGCGACCGGCTGGAAGCCCTGGCGCAGCAGTAGGTCACTCAGGCCAGTTTAATCATGATCATACCGGCGAGCAGTAATACCAGCCCTATCCAGCCTTTATTGTTTAAACGCTGCCCGAACATAATCCAGCCTGCCGCCAGGGTGGCGGCAATACCGAAGCCCCCCCACAGCGCATAGGCCACGGACAGATCGATGCCTTTCACCGCCTGTGACAGGGCGCTAAACGCCCCCAGAACCGCGGCAATCGATAACAGGCCGTAGGCTTTACGACGAAAACCGTCGGAGAACTTCAGAAAGACGTTGGCAATAATTTCCAGAACGATGGCGAAAGCCAGCCAGGCCGCGTGGATCCATTCAAACTGCTGCATGGGTCTGCTCCTTCTGCTGTTTTGCCGGTTTGCGTGTACCCGATTTAATCAGCACGATACCTGCGACCAGGGTCGTCAGCCCGGCAATTTTCATTGTCGTCAGGGTTTCATCAAATAACATGACGCTAAACAGCGTAATCAATAAAATACCAATACCTTCCCACAATGCGTATGCCACGCCCAGCGCGATTTTTTTAACCGCAAAAGAGAGGAAAATATAGGAAAGCGTAATCATGACCAGCATCAAAATAAAACCGGTGCTGCCCTCACTCACGCTTGCCCATTTCATCGACAAGGTGCCGGTAATTTCAGCGACGATCGCCAGAGCTAATAAAATCCAGTAAAACATGTTTTTCTCCTGCTTGAGAATATAATCCATCGAGGCTCGCTGCGGACAGCAAACCAAAAAATTGGGAATTAAATCAGTTAGCTAAGCGCATAGCGCCAGCTCAGGCAGAAGACGTGACTATAGCGCGGAACGCCAGTGTTGCTCACCAGAAAGCAGGCAGAGGGAGGTTGAAAACAGAGCAGAGTTGTTTGAAAAATACGTCCTGAACAAATTGTCCATAAAATTACAATTATCCGCGGTGTTGCTTCTCGTCTTTGCGGATGAAAATTGTCCTCGGTAGTTGAACACGCCTGATTTGTATCATAAGCCAGGAATTTACTCAAAGCCTTTTCATTTCTTTACCCAGTCTGTTTGATTTTGGTTAGTTTTTTTAATCCGCTTTCCCCTCTATTATAAATAAAAAACTGTTCAGGAACGTCCATGGCCAAACCTATTATCACCCTCAACGGGCTTAAGATCGTCATCATGCTGGGCATGCTGGTGATCATTCTGACCGGCGTTCGTTTTGCGGCCGATATCATCGTGCCTTTTATCCTGGCGCTTTTTATCGCGGTGATCCTCAATCCGCTAGTGCAGCGAATGGTGCGGCTACGCATCCCGCGTGTGCTGGCGATAAGCCTGCTTATCAGTATTATTATCGTTGCGATGGTGCTGTTAGTCGCCTATCTGGGAACCTCCCTGAACGAGCTGGCGCGGACGCTACCGACATACCGCTCTTCCCTGGCGACCCCGCTGCTGCAAATTGAACCCTGGCTGCAACGCGCGGGTATCGAAGTCTCGGTTGAGGAACTGCTTAAATATATCGATCCGAATGCCGCCATGACGATTGTCACCAGCCTGCTGGCACAACTCTCCAACGCCATGACCTCGATTTTCCTGCTGTTCCTGACGGTTGTGTTTATGCTGCTGGAAGTTCCACAGCTGCCTGCAAAGCTCCAGCACATCATGGTGCGTCCGGTAGAGGGAATGGGCGCCATTCAGCGCGCGCTCGACAGCGTTTCACGCTATCTGGTGCTGAAAACGGCCATCAGCCTGGTGACGGGATTAGTGGTCTGGGGGATGCTCGCCGCGCTGGATGTGCGTTTTGCCTTTGTCTGGGGGCTGCTGGCCTTTGCGCTCAACTATATTCCTAACATCGGCTCCGTGCTGGCGGCGATCCCCCCTATCCTTCAGGTGCTGGTTTTCAGCGGTTTGTATGATGCCCTGATTCTGCTGGCAGGCTATCTGGTGATTAACCTTGTCTTCGGGAACATTCTCGAACCACGGATAATGGGACGCGGGCTGGGGCTTTCAACCCTTGTTGTGTTCCTGTCCCTGATTTTCTGGGGCTGGCTGCTCGGGCCTGTCGGCATGCTGCTCTCCGTTCCGCTGACAATTATTGTCAAAATTGGCCTGGAGCAGACCGCCGGTGGACAAAGTATCGCTGTACTGCTGAGCGACATGAGCCATAAGGCCGATTAATTGTCCATCGACAGCATGGGCTTACCCGTTCTTCCCGCTTCGCGATAGTTGCCCACTGCCCGCTGCCATTCCGACAGCGGGTAGAGGGTGACATCGCTGCACTGGCTGGCGCGCAGTTTAGGCCAGATGCGCCGAAACTCCGCCTGCCACGCCTCAGCGCTCAGCGCGTCCAGATAGTTACGAATGTGAAACCACGCCACGCGCGGCAACGGCCGCTGCTGCCGGAAGGTCTGCCCGGAGAGTAGCCCGTAGCAGACAAAGGTGCCGGTTTCGGGCATCACGCTCAGGATCGTCTCCGCCAGACTGCCGCCCGTGGCGTCGTACACCACCTCCGCTTGCGCGGCGGCAGCGTTGACGGCGGCCGTATCATGTTGCGCAATCGGGACGATCCCCATTTCAGCCAGACGTTGAGCGTGCACGGGCGAGCGATGGATCCCGTAAACCGCCTCTGCGCCCGCCTGGCGTGCCCATTGCCCGAGCAGAACGGCGCAGTCAGAACCGGCAGCGGTGAGCAGCACCGTTTTCCCGACCGGAGGATAGCGGTCCAGCATCATCTGTGCGGCAAGCGGGTTGATATACGCCCGCGCGGCAAGTAGCGAGTCGACGTCGTCCGGGACGGGAACCGCATACGCCGCCGGGCAGTCGACATAGCGCTGCCAGGTTCCCTGCCCCCGTAACGGCAGGACCCGCTTGCCCAGCAGCGCCGGATAAGCGGCGGGCGTTTCGGTCACTATTCCGACCCCTTCATAACCGGCTATCGCAGGCAGCGGCGTGCGATGGCGATATGCTCCGGTGATGGGGATGAGATCGGAGGCGTTCACCGGGGAAAAAAGCATGCGCACACGTATCTCTCCCGGCTGTCGCGGCGACAATGGTGTAGTTTCCGCTTGCAGTACCGATTCAGGCTCACCAAACCGGCGATACCAGAGAGCCAGATTAAGCATTGCGATCGCGCCATCCCATTTCCGGTGCGACATGTTTCAGGATGGACTCGATCACATGTGCGTTGTATTCCACGCCCAGCTGATTCGGCACGGTAAGTAACAGCGTATCCGCTTCCGCGATCGCTTCATCCTTTTTCAACTGTTCAATCAGCTTGTCTGGCTCTGCGGCATAGCTGCGTCCGAAAATGGCCCGCGTTTTCTCATCCAGATAGCCCACGCTGTCGCTCTCATTGCGGCTTGAACCGAAATACATCCGGTCGCGATCGTCCATCAGGGCAAAAATACTGCGGCTGACCGAAACGCGTGGCTGACGGGTATGCCCTGCCTCAGCCCAGGCCTGTCGGTAGGCACGGATCTGTTTTGCCTGCTGAATATGGAACGGCTCGCCGGTTTCATCATCTTTCAGCGTTGAGCTTTGCAGGTTCATCCCCAGTGTTGCCGCCCATACTGCCGTTGCATTAGAGCCAGCCCCCCACCAGATACGATCGCGTAAGCCTTCTGAATGCGGCTCCAGACGCAACAATCCCGGCGGGTTTGGGAACATCGGCTGTGGGTTAGGCTTCGCAAACCCTTCACCGCGTAATACATCAAGCAGTACCTCTGTGTGGCGGCGCGCCATATCAGATTCGTTTTCCCCTTCCTGCGGCACGTAACCAAAATAACGCCAGCCATCAATCACCTGCTCCGGGGAACCCCGGCTGATACCAAGCTGTAATCGCCCGCCGGAGATGAGATCTGCCGCGCCAGCATCTTCCGCCATATACAGCGGATTTTCATACCGCATGTCGATCACGCCCGTCCCGATTTCAATGCGTTTGGTTTTCGCGCCTATTGCCGCCAGCAAGGGGAATGGCGAACTGAGCTGGCGGGCAAAGTGATGCACACGGAAATAAGCCCCGTCCGCGCCCAGCTCTTCGGCGGCGACCGCCAGATCGATGGACTGTAGCAGCGTGTCAGCCGCGGTTCGCGTGCCGGACTGGGGTGACGGCGTCCAGTGACCAAACGACAAAAATCCGATCTTTTTCATAGTGGAGTATCCTGATAAAGCATTGCGTTATCCCTACTCTACGCATTAACGGATGAGAATAAATGGTGATTATTTAACGGAATGCTTCAAATAAACTGACAGAAATACGCAAATCGCACGCTGCCTTCCCGAAGAGGAGGCATTCTCCTGACATCTCATAATGGGATATAGTGTGAACTATTCTCTTTTTAACAGGTAACATCAGCAATGGCTCTGATCCCCAAAAACTACGCACGGCTGGAAAGCGGCTACCGTGAAAAAGCGCTAAAAATCTACCCCTGGGTTTGTGGACGCTGCTCGCGTGAGTTTGTTTATTCAAATCTTCGTGAACTCACGGTTCACCATATCGACCACGATCACACCAATAACCCGGAAGATGGCAGTAACTGGGAGCTGTTGTGCCTGTTTTGTCACGATCACGAACACTCAAAGTACACCGAAGCGGATCAGTATGGCACCACCGTTGTCGCGGGTGAGGATGCGCAAAAAGACGTGGGTGTCGCCACGTTTAACCCCTTTGCCGATCTCAAGGCGATGATGAACAAGAAGAAGTAATATCGACGGCTTCACTGCCCATACCTGTCGTATGGGCACTTATATTCCTTAAACATTTCATTAAATACCCTTTCCGCCAGATTTGCCTCGCCGCCATTCTGAACATAACCCTCTCCCTCCTGCACCCGTACGACGTCACTCCTCGTTCCCCCCTTGATCTTTGCTATCAACATACAATACTGTATATAAATACAGTCTTAATTAACGGTGATCATAATGCAGTTTTTCACCCCTCCTGGCGATACCAGAGCGAGCTGACCATGTTTGCACTGTGTGATGTGAACGCTTTCTATGCTTCCTGTGAAACGGTTTTTCGCCCGGACCTGAAGGGACGACCGGTGGTCGTGTTGTCCAATAACGATGGGTGCGTCATCTCTCGCTCCGCTGAAGCCAAACCCTTTGTGAAAATGGGTGAACCGTACTTCAAACAGAAAGATCTCTTCAGGCATCATGGCGTGGTTTGTTTCAGCAGTAATTATGAACTTTACGCGGATATGTCCAACCGGGTAATGAACACGCTTGAAGAGATGTCGCCTCGTAGCGAAATATACTCAATTGATGAGATCTTTTGCGATCTTACCGGCGTGCGTAATTGTCGCGATCTTTCCGACTTTGGGCATGAAATGAGAGCGACCGTACTGCAACGCACCCATCTGACCGTCGGAGTGGGCATCGCACCCACAAAGACGCTGGCGAAACTGGCAAATCATGCGGCGAAACGCTGGCAGCGCCAGACGGGAGGCGTTGTTGATTTATCCAATGTGGATCGTCAGAGAAAGCTGATGGCGGCGCTACCCGTCGAAGACGTTTGGGGTGTAGGACGTCGCATAGCGAAGAAGCTTGAGATGATGGGGATTAAGACCGTCCTGCAACTGGCAGACACCGATATCCGGTTCATAAGAAAACATTTCAATGTCGTGCTGGAGAGAACGGTGCGTGAATTACGGGGCGAATCGTGTCTTGAACTGGAAGAGTTTGCCCCGGTAAAGCAAGAAATCGTCTGTTCGCGCTCGTTTGGCGAACGCCTCACCGAATATGACGATGTACGCCAGGCCATCTGTAGTTATGCCGCCCGGGCAGCAGAAAAACTTCGCAATGAGCATCAGCATTGCCGCTTTATCTCCGTATTTGTTAAAACCTCGCCCTTCGCGCTTAACGAGCCATATTATGGCAATAGCGCGTCGGTAAAACTGCTCACCCCAACCCAGGATAGCCGGGATATTATCGGCGCATCAGTTCGTTGTCTGGATGCGGTCTGGAAGAACGGCCATCGGTACCAGAAAGCCGGAGTGATGCTGGGAGATTTTTATAGCCAGGGCGTCGCGCAACTTAATCTGTTTGACGACAACGCACCCAGGAAAAACAGCCAAAAGTTAATGGATGTATTAGACCATCTGAATGCTGAAAATGGCCGTGGCACGCTTTACTTCGCGGGACAGGGTATACAGCAGCCGTGGCAGATGAAACGGGAAATGCTTTCACCCCGCTACACCACCCGCTTTGCGGATCTCCTCACTGTTAAGTGATATTAACAATTGCTGCTAAGTTGTAATTTTCCCCTTGCCGGACCGGACAAATCGGTTATCGTGCCAGGCAACTTTCGCAGCAATAAAAGACAGTGGGATGCGCTATGGCGATTTTTGATGGTCACAATGACCTGTTGCTTAATTTATGGCTTCACCATCGCCAGGATCCGGTAACGGCCTTCTTCTCCGGCATTGAGAAGGGACACCTCGATTATCCACGCATGCAGCAAGGCGGATTTTCCGGCGGGCTGTTCGCGCTGTTCGTGCCGCCGCAGGAGTATATCGCCCGCATGGCGCCACAATACGCCAGCGAGCCGTGGCAGCCGGTCGACATTCTCTGGCAGCAGCTGACGATCCTTAAGCAGCTTGTCGCCCACTCCGATGGCCGGGCGCGATTGTGCCTGAGCGCGGCGGATATCGAACGCTGCCGTCAGGATAAAGTGCTGGCGATGGTGGCGCATATTGAGGGCGCGGGCGGTTTTGACGGCGAGGGAGACGATCTACAGGCTTTCTATGCCGCCGGGGTGCGCAGCATTGGGCCTTTCTGGAACATTGCTAACCGTTTCGGCACCGGCGTTAACGGGGCGTTTCCCGGCAGCCCGGACAGCGGCCCAGGGCTTACCGCTGAGGGTATCGCCCTCATTAAGCACGCTAACGCCCTGAACATGCTGATTGACGTTTCGCATATGAATGAAAAAGCGTTCTGGGATACCGCTCGTCATTCCTCTTCACCGCTGGTCGCCACCCATTCCAACGCCCATACGCTGTGCCCGCAACCGCGCAATCTGACCGATCGGCAGCTGCTGGCTATCCGCGACAGCGGCGGCGTGGCAGGCGTCAATTTCGGCAACGCGTTTTTGCGCGCCGACGGTAAACGCGATAGCGATACCCCGCTGAGTACGATTGTTCGCCATATCGACTATCTTATTAACATCATGGGTGACGATCATGTCGCGCTGGGCTCCGATTTTGACGGCATTACGTTGCCTGATGACTTACACGATGTGAGTGGTTTACCGCGGCTAATCAGCGCGTTGCGTGACAGCGGCTATGATCAATTTGTGCTGAATAAGCTGCTGTGGGGCAACTGGCAAAAGGTATTGCAAAATGTTTGGCAACAATAGGTTACGTTGTAAACATTAAGTTAATTCCTTACATCTTTCGGGTTGAGCTTTGCCCTCCTGTGACGCATTATTTGATGACCATCACAAAACTGGCACAAACAATGGCGTTGGTGCTGCTTTTTTAAAGAGGAAAAAACGATGTGGAAGAAACCTGCTTTTATTGATTTACGTCTTGGCCTGGAAGTGACCCTGTACATTTCCAACCGCTAATCGCTCTGCCCGCCATCCGTGCGGGCATTTTTGTTTGACTACCTGGCCCATCTTCATGTTTATTAAAGTCCTCGGTTCCGCCGCTGGCGGTGGTTTCCCCCAGTGGAACTGTAACTGCGCAAACTGTCAGGGTTTGCGCGACGGTACCCTTCAGGCGACCCCTCGCACCCAGTCGTCGATCATCGTCAGCGATAACGGCAAAGAGTGGGTGCTGTGTAACGCCTCCCCCGATATCAGCCAGCAGATTGCCCATACGCCAGAACTGAATAAGAAAGAGGTTCTGCGCGGCACGCATATTGGCGGCATTATTCTCACCGATAGCCAGATTGACCACACCACCGGGCTGCTCAGCCTGCGCGAAGGGTGCCCGCATCAGGTATGGTGTACGCCGGAGGTGCATGAAGATCTTTCCAGCGGATTCCCGATTTTTACCATGCTCCGGCACTGGAACGGTGGCCTGATTCATCACCCGATCGCGCCGCTCACCGCCTTTAGCGTGGAAGCCTGCCCTGATTTGCAGTTTACCGCTGTCCCCATCGCCAGTAACGCACCGCCCTATTCGCCGTGGCGCGACCGCCCGCTGCCGGGGCATAACGTGGCGCTGTTTATCGAAAACCGCCGCAACGGTCAGACGCTGTTCTACGCACCAGGTCTCGGTGAACCCGATGACACCATCCTGCCGTGGCTTAAAAAAGCGGACTGTCTGCTGATTGACGGCACCGTCTGGCAGGACGATGAACTCCAGGCCACTGGCGTCGGGCGCAATACCGGCCGCGACATGGGCCATCTGGCGCTCGGCGATGAACACGGCATGATGGCGCTGCTGGCCTCGCTGCCGGCAAAGCGCAAGATTCTGATCCACATTAATAACACCAACCCGATCCTTAACGAGCAGTCGCCGCAGCGTCACGCCCTTGCGCAGCAGGGAATAGAAGTGAGCTGGGACGGGATGAACATCACGCTTCAGGACTAACTATGCACATTCGCGAAACGCTCTCACCGCAAGAGTTTGAGCACGCCCTCCGGGCGAAAGGCGCCTACTATCATATTCACCATCCGTACCATATCGCGATGCATAACGGCGAGGCCAGCCGCGAGCAGATCCAGGGCTGGGTGGCGAACAGGTTTTACTACCAGACGACGATCCCGCTGAAAGACGCGGCAATTATGGCGAACTGCCCGGATCCGCACACGCGTCGCAAATGGGTGCAGCGGATCCTCGATCACGACGGTAGCAACGGTCATGACGGCGGTATCGAAGCCTGGC
The DNA here is from genome assembly GCF_015672585.1 of Enterobacter sp. Res13-Sevr-PEC09-46. Taxonomy (NCBI): domain Bacteria; kingdom Pseudomonadati; phylum Pseudomonadota; class Gammaproteobacteria; order Enterobacterales; family Enterobacteriaceae; genus Enterobacter; species Enterobacter sp. Res13-Sevr-PEC09-46. The sequence continues at coordinate 33,507 of NZ_JADABR010000025.1, forward strand.
TACAGCTGGGCGAAGCCGTGGGGCTCAGCCGCGAGGACTTAATCAGCGAACGCCACGTGCTGCCCGGCGTCCGTTTCGCCGTCGACGCTTACGTTAACTTCGCCCGCCGCGCCAACTGGCAGGAGGCGGCATGCAGCTCGCTCACCGAACTGTTCGCCCCGCAAATCCATCAGTCGCGTCTCGACAGCTGGCCACAGCACTACCCGTGGATCAAAGAGGAAGGCTATTTTTATTTCCGCAGCCGCCTCAGCCAGGCCAGCCGCGACGTTGAACACGGCCTGGAGCTGGCGAAGCGTTACTGCGATAGCGCGGAAAAGCAGAATCGGATGCTGGAGATCCTTCAGTTCAAACTCGATATCCTGTGGTCGATGCTCGACGCGATGACCATGGCCTACGCGCTACAGCGTCCGCCTTATCACACGGTCACCGACAAAGCGGCCTGGCACACAACCCGACTGGTATAAGCATGCAAAAAAACTCCATCGTCGCCTTTCGTCGCGGCTATCGCCTGCAATGGGAAGCCGCTCAGGACAGCCATGTCATCCTCTATCCGGAAGGCATGGCTAAACTCAATGAGACCGCGGCCGCGATCCTCGAACTGGTCGATGGCCAACGCGACGCGGCGGCCATCATTGCCATACTCAACGAACGGTTCCCGGAAGCCGGCGGCGTGGATGACGACGTCGTAGAATTCCTGCAAATCGCTTATCAACAGAAGTGGATTATTTTCCGTGAGCCAGAATAAACCCGCCGTCAATCCACCGCTGTGGCTGCTGGCGGAGCTGACCTATCGCTGTCCGCTACAGTGTCCTTATTGCTCTAACCCGCTGGACTTCGCCCGGCAGGATCAGGAGCTGACCACCGAACAGTGGATTGAGGTTTTCCGCCAGGCGCGGGCGATGGGCAGCGTGCAGATAGGTTTTTCCGGCGGCGAACCGTTGACGCGTAAAGATCTGCCGGAGCTGATCCGCGCCGCTCGCGATCTCGGTTTTTATACCAACCTGATCACCTCGGGAATTGGCCTGACGGAAAGCAAGCTCGACGCGTTCAGCGAGGCCGGTCTGGACCATATCCAGATTAGCTTTCAGGCCAGCGATGAAGTGCTCAACGCTGCGCTGGCGGGGAACAAAAAAGCCTTCCAGCAGAAGCTGGCGATGGCCAGAGCGGTCAAAGCCCGCGATTACCCGATGGTGCTGAATTTCGTCCTGCACCGGCACAATATCGATCAGATCGATAAAATCATCGAGCTGTGCATCGAACTGGACGCCGACGACGTCGAACTTGCCACCTGCCAGTTCTACGGTTGGGCGTTCCTTAATCGTCAGGGGCTTCTGCCGACGCGGGAACAGATCGCCCGCGCGGAACGCGTGGTTGCCGAATATCGGCAAAAAATGGCCGCCAGCGGCAATCTGACCAACCTGCTGTTCGTCACCCCCGATTATTACGAAGAGCGGCCAAAAGGTTGTATGGGCGGCTGGGGGTCGATTTTCCTCAGCGTGACCCCGGAAGGCACGGCGCTGCCCTGCCACAGCGCGCGCCAGCTGCCGGTGGATTTCCCGTCGGTGCTTGAGCAGAGTCTGGAATCCATCTGGTATGACTCTTTCGGCTTCAACCGCTATCGCGGGTTTGACTGGATGCCAGAGCCGTGCCGCTCCTGCGATGAAAAGGAGAAGGACTTCGGCGGCTGCCGCTGCCAGGCCTTTATGCTCACCGGGAATGCGGATAACGCCGATCCGGTGTGCAGCAAATCGCCGCATCATCATAAAATCCTCGAGGCGCGCCGCGAAGCAGCCTGTAGTGATATGAAGATCGGTCAGCTTCAGTTCCGCAACCGTACCCGTTCTCAGCTTATCTATAAAACCCGGGAACTGTAACGATAATGACCACCCGCATCGTGGAACTGGCAGGCGGTTTGCGCGCAACGCTGGTGCATCAGCCGCAGGCGACACGCGCGGCGGCGCTGGCGCGCGTGAGTGCCGGAAGCCATCACGAGCCACCGCGCTTCGCCGGTCTGGCGCATTTGCTTGAGCACCTGCTGTTCCGCGGTAGCCAGCGCTATCAGGGCGATGATCGACTCATGGCCTGGGTCCAGCGCCAGGGCGGCAGCGTCAATGCCACCACGCTGGCTCGCCACAGCGCTTTTTTCTTCGACGTTGCCGCCGATAACCTGTCCGACGGCGTCGCGCGGCTGCGGGATATGTTGCTGGCGCCGCTGCTTTCACCGCATGACATACAGCGCGAAGTGGCGGTCATTGATGCGGAAAACCGGCTCATCCAGCAACATGATTCCGCCAGGCGCGAAGCGGCGGCGCGCCACGCGATGGAAGAACCCGCGGTTTTTCGCCGTTTTCAGGTGGGTAGCAAGGAGTCTCTCGGGCAGGACCCGGTATCGCTGCAAACCGCGTTGCGCGACTTTCATCGTCGCTATTATGTAGCCGGGCACCTGCAATTGTGGCTGCAAGGGCCGCAAACGCTGGATGCGCTGGCCGAGCTTGCCCATACGTTTGCGTCAGGTTTTGCGTCAGGAGGCATGCCTGAAACCGCTCCCCCGTTGCGTCTTAGCGCTGAAGCAGATTATCAGCTGGCGGTAACGGAGCGACCCGCACTGTGGCGTTGTCCGTTAATTCGAAAAAGTGACAACGTCACTTTATTTCGGGAATTTTTACTGGACGACGCCCCCGGAAACCTGATTGCCGGGCTACGGGCGCGTGGACTGGCAGAAGAGGTAGCCCTGAACTGGCTTTATCAGGATGACGATTACGGCTGGCTGGCGCTAACGGTTGATAGCGAACGGCCCGAGGACATTGACCCGCATATTACCCACTGGCTACGGGCGCTACAGCAAACGACGGATGAGCAGCAGCGGCATTATTATCGGCTGGCACAGCAGCGTTTCAGCGCCCTGCCGACGCTGGAGCAGCTGCGCCAGCGGGCATTTGGTTTTGCGCCCGGCGCGGCGCCCGTAGGTTTTTCCGCCTTCTGTGCTGACTTACTGGCGGCGCCAGTCTCGTATCTGGCCTGCAAAAAAATGGAAACCGCTGAAATTATTGCCAGCCAGGGTTTTGCCCTGCCGCTTAGCCATTGGCGTCGCCAGCCGGTTGCAGATGATAGCCCCATCGAGTTTTCCTTCTACCCGCAGACTGCCAGGTATGCTGCGCCAGCCCCGACGTCAGAAGCTGCTCCACTGCTGCATTTGTCGGCGCAGACACAACCGCCGACGCTGATCCTGCGCAGGCCTTTTTATTCGCGCGTGGACAGGTCTCAGGGGGTGGCGATGGGCAAACAGTTACGCCCTCTTCTTGCTGAACTGCGCCATATCGACGGCAGCGGCGAGTGGCAAACGGTTGACGGTAGCTGGCAGCTCACCCTGCGGCTTCCTGACGCCATGGTGACGGCGGAACCCATCATCGGGGCGATAATCGATCGCCTCTCCCACCCCGCACCTGCTATTACGCCAGCGCCAGAAGGCATTGCCATCCGTGAGCTGCTTCAGCAATTGCCTGAACGTCTGGCATCGGACCCGCCACGGGACGGCTGGCTGGCGGCGTTAGTTGGCGGCAGCGCCGGACACGCGCACGGGTTAGCCCGGCAGCTTGGCCTGCTCCGGGTGCCGGTTAACGCTAAGCCGTTGCCGTTAAGCGGTTGTCCCGGCGGGATCGAACACATCCCGCACGCCAGCGCGGATTCGGCGCTGCTGGTGTTTATTCCCCTGCCGCCGGGCGCGTCGCTCGCCGCGCTGCGGCTGCTGGCGTTATGCTCCGAACCGCAATTTTTCCAGCGCCTGCGCGTGGAACAGCAGATTGGCTACGTGGTCAGCTGTCGTTATCAGCGTATTGCCGATCGCGATGGCCTGCTGCTGGCGTTACAGTCGCCTGACCGTTCTCCCGTGAACCTGTTGGGTTGCTGCAAACGATTTTTGCGTGAGCTGACGCCGTGCGATGAGGCAGCGTTCAGCGTGTTGCGACAGCAGCTGGCGACGCAGATCCGCTCACCGATGGATGCCAGCGCCACGGCAGTGGCCGCCCTGCGCCAGCGCTATGGTTTGCCGGTGTTAACGCCGCAGGCTATTGATGCCCTGCAACCTGACGAGATAGTCGCGCTATGGCGCGAGATGACTCGCCGTCGCCGACGCTGGCGGGTGCTTTTCACGGGCTGACCGGAACCGGCGCTTTCTTCCTGTGCGTAGTTTTTAGTCAAAAAAAAAGCCCCGTACTACGACGGGGCCGGGCTGCTTATTTCGCTGTTATTTATCCAGCGCGTAGGCAATCACGTAGTCACCACGATCCGGCGACTGGCGTGCACCGCCGGCAGAGATCAGAATGTACTGTTTGCCGGTTTTCGGTGATACATAGCTGACAGGTCCGCCCTGGCTACCCACCGGGAGACGCGCTTTCCACACTTCTTCCCCCGTGGAGGAATCAAAGGCGCGCAGGTAGTAATCCTGGGTTCCCGCAATGAAGACCAGACCGCCCTGCGTGGCCAGCGTACCGCCCAGCGTCGGCATACCGACAGGCATTGGCATACGCATTTTTACCCCAAACGGACCGGTATCCTGAACGGTACCGACCGGCACCTGCCAGACGATTTTCTGCGTTTTCAGGTCAATCGCGGAGAGGGAGCCAAACGGTGGTTTCTGACACGGAATGCCCAGCGGTGACATGAAACGGTTTTTGTTGACCGAATACGGCGTTCCTTTCATCGGAACGGCGCCCATCCCGGCGTTCACGGCTTCACCGCCCGTGTTTGCCACCGCGCTCTGCGGATCTTGTTTAATCAGCTGGACCCACAGACCCAGACGCATGTCGTTGACGAAGATGTACTGGTTGTTCGGATCCGTGGACAGACTACCCCAGTTCATTCCCCCCAGCGAGCCCGGGAAGCTCAGGGAAATATCGGTTCCCGGCATCGTGTACAGACCGTCATAACGCATTGATTTGAAGCTGATACGGCAGGCCAGCTGGTCAAACGGCGTCGCCCCCCACATATCCGATTCTTTCAGGGTTTCCGCGCCAATCTGCGGCATTCCCACAGAGCGCGGCTGCGTTGCCGGGTACTGTTCACGTGGAATATCCGCTGGTTTTACCGGAACCTCTTTCACTTCAGTGAGCGGTTTACCCGTCAGGCGATCAAGAACATAAATTTGCCCCGCTTTGGTGCCCACCACCACCGCGGGCTTGTTGCCCTCTTTTGTCGGGAAATCAACCAGGCTCGGCTGCATCGGGATATCGAAATCCCAGAGGTCGTTATGCACGGTCTGGTATACCCACTTCTCTTTCCCGGTAGTCGCATCCAGCGCGAGGATTGAGGTGGCGTATTTGTGATCTTCCGGAATACGGTCAGCGCCCCACAGGTCGACAGAGGAACTTCCCATCGGGATAAACACGGTATTCATCGACGCATCCCAGGACATAGGGGCCCAGGAGTTTGCAGAGCTACGTTTGTAGTGTTCGCCCGGTTTCAGAACATAGTTCGGATCCGGATTACGCGGGTCGAACGCCCAGCGCAGCTGGCCGGTGATCACGTCATAACCACGTATAACGCCTCCCGGCATATCGGTGCTGACGTTATCCGCAACGCGGCCGCCAACGACAACCGTCGTACCCGCCAGCGTCGGGGCCGACGTCAGCACGTAGGTGGGATCTGACGCGTCGCCCATCCCTTCATGCAGATTAACGCTGCCGTTAGTACCGAAGTCCGGGCAGAACTTGCCGTTATCGGCGTCTAACGCGATCAGCTTACCGTCGATGGTATTCATCAGGATACGGCGCTGGCATGCAGCGCCCGGTGCGACCTGCGCTGGCAGAACCGGCGTGGAGCCAGCTACCGTTGGCTGTGCCAGCGGTTTGGTGGCATCGAAGTACGCCAGGCCACGGCAGCGCATCCAGATTGCAGACCTGGCGTTGATTTCCGCTTTCCAGATCTCTTTCCCGCTATCGGCATCCACGGCGATCACGTTGTTATGCGGCGTACAGAGGAAGACACGATCGCCCACCTGTAGCGGCGTTTGCTGATCTTCTGCGCCATTGCCGTCCGGACTTTCCGGTACGTCACCGGTATGGTAGGTCCAGACCGGTTTCAGGTTTTTCACGTTGTCACGGGTTATCTGGTCCAGCGCCACAAAGCGACTACCGCCAGCCGTATTACCGTAGTGATCCCAGTTCTGCTGTTTCGCATCATCTTTTACCGGCACCAGCGGGCGTTTTTCACCGCTAAATGGCACGGTCGGATGGGGTTGAAACATCTGAACAAAGGTGACGCCCATGGCGATAATAAGGACCGCGCAGACCCCCACGGCTCCTTTTGCGCAGGACGGTTTTCCTTCACGTTTACGCAATGCAGGCCAGGTGGCGGCTGCCAGCACCATCAGCCCGGCGGGTACCATTAAACGGGAAACCAGCGGCCAGAAGTCGAGCCCGGCATCGAAAAATGCCCAAATCAGGGTGCCAAGAAACACCAGGGCAAACAGCCCCACGGCAGAGGACTTGCGGCGGAAGAACTGAATCGCAGAGAGCAGAGTGATAACCCCGGCGATGAGAAAATACCAACTCCCTCCCAGGGAAACCAGTTTAAAACCGCCGATGGCAAAAAAGAGCCCCGTTACAAGAAGTATCACACCCACCAGCAGGCACCACGGGCCTAACCAGCCGGATGGACGGGGATTATTGTCTGACATAAAAATGAATCTCCTGATTACTTTATAACAGCAGGGTTTTATTGACTGCCACGATGCTAAAACCCTGCATAACATCAATTGTTCGTGTGCGAATCATAAATTAAAATTATAATGTAGACAAAATGTATTCTGTCGGAAGAAAAGAAAACTCACTAAAGTGCAGGAACATAACAAAATAAAAAAATGGGATATCACTCTGTAATTCGCCAATACCAGAATATTTGACCAGTCAGTTCCGGCTTATGCGATGAATATCAGGTTTGCCGACAAGACAGCCCCGATAACGTAAGATTTTTGCATGATGAGAATTAACTTATTGCCTATTAATTAAGCTTCACAAACACGATCAGCTCGCGGATTTCACGATATACGTCACTACACCAAAGATATCGAGCGTATCGTCGCTGCCGACAATAATCGGTGAATAGGCGCTGTTCATGGGGTTGAGTTGAATATTGGGACGCAACTGGAGGCGCTTCACGGTAAATTCGCCCTCTACCGCCGCAATCACGATATCGCCATGCTCAGGCTTGCGGGAACTGTCCACCACCAGCAAATCACCGTTATTGATCCCCCCTTCTATCATCGAGTCACCGGCGGCTTTGACAAAGTAAGTGGAGCTGGGATGGGCGACTAATAACTCGTTTAAATCGATACGCCGCTCTACATAATCCGCTGCCGGGCTGGGGAAGCCGCACTGTACTAAGTCGCTGAAAAGTGGAATAGCAACGATTTCACGCAACTCTGCGGGTCTGAAAAAGATCATGATAAATACCTCCATACTGTTTTTATATACAGTAGTTTTAACTGAGGTATCGATCAAGCCATGTCAGCGTAAGCGGCTGGCTACGCCTTAACCGCTTCGCTTATAACCCCCTATAGCAATGAAGATTATTTGCTTTGTAAATTTTTACGTATGGGCAAGCTTAACGCGTCATAAAACATCACTATCAAATCACTTACTAATGACTTCTAAATACACAAAACACAACTTAGCTTCACTGCACAATCACTATCCATTGACTTTCTATTTAGACTGGCGCATATTTTACAGCACAAATTAACAAGACAATTTTTGGAGGACGTTTTCTATGCCCGCCCGTGATTATCCCGATAAGCGTGTTGCTCGCGGTGTCGCAAAGGAGGCCGAACTCAGGATGTTAAGCGCGCGCATCGATCCTGCGCTGATGGAGTACATCCGCATTACTGCGTATGAAACACGGAAAAGTAAGCAGGAAATCGTGGCGGAAGCATTAGCGCTTCACCGCCAAAGAAGTCAGATTGGATCATAAACAGCAAAAGCCCGAAAAATCCTCCGGGCTTTTGCTGCCATCGGGATTACCCCACCAGCGAATTTAACGTCTCCAGCGCCTCAGGCGGCAATACCAGATCGGCTGCCGCCAGGTTTTCACGCAGATGCGCCACCGACGAGGTTCCCGGGATCAAGAGGATATTTGGCGAGCGTTGCAGCAGCCATGCCAGCGCCACCTGCATCGGCGTCGCGCCCAGTGAATCCGCCACCGCCTGTAGTCCGGAAGATTGCAGTGGCGTGAAACCTCCCAGCGGGAAGAACGGCACCCAGGCAATCCCCTGCTGCGCCAGTGAATCGACCAGCGCATCGTCACCGCGATTCACAACGTTGTACATGTTCTGTACGCACACCACGGAAACCATCTTCTGCGCTTCAGCGACCTGCGAAGCGGTGACGTTGCTCAGCCCAATATGGCGAACCAGCCCCTGCTGTTGCAGCTCCGCAAGGGTACTCAGCGGCGCGGCAATCGAGCCTTCCGCCGGTCCGTGGGTGCTAAACATGATCCGCAGGTTAACCACGTCCAGCACATCCCGCTTCAGGTTACGCAGGTTGTCATGCACCGCCTGCGTCAGCTCCTGCGCGGAAAACGCCGGCAGCCAGGAGGCATCCTCGCCGCGTCGGGCTCCGATCTTGGTCACAATCGTAAGGTCGTCCCGGTACGGATGAAGCGCCTCGCAGATAAGCTGGTTGGTCACATGAGGTCCGTAAAAATCGCTAGTATCAATGTGATTCACACCCGACGCCACCGCTTCACGCAGCACCGCCAGCGCCGCATTTTTGTCTTTTGGCGGACCAAAAACGCCAGGCCCGGCAAGCTGCATCGCGCCATAGCCAAATCGTTTAACCGTACGCGTTCCGAGCGTGAACGTTCCGCTTTTATCTATGCTGCTCATGCTGACCTTCCTCATAAAAAATGATCCGGATTTACAACAGGTTCCGCAACGAAACCATTAGTTAAGCAATAGTAAAATTAAAGTTTAAATTCGCTACGACGATAGTATTGATGTAACCCTGCCTCTTCTCTTACGGATGACCGCCATGCTGAAAAATCTGCACGTGATTACCGGTATTATCTTTGCCCTAACCATATTCTGTCTGCTGCAAGTTGTCACGGGAGGGTTGTTCTACTCTGCCGTTAACAACGATCGTCACAACTTTCAGAACTCCGGGTTACTCAATGCCCAACAGGAGAGCCTGAGCGACAGCGTGAACACGCTGGTGAAAACGCGCGTTACCGTCACCCGCGTGGCGATCCGCTACCTGAAAAACCAGCGCGATCCGGCCTCTCTCGCAGCAATCAACACGCTGTTGGGCACCGCGAACGGTTCGCTGACCAAAGCCGAAGACTATTACAAAAACTGGCAGGCGATTTCGCAGGTGAAGGGCCAGAATGCCGCGCTCACCGAAGAGATGCAGAAAGCCTGGAAGCAAATGCACGAGGTGATGCGCTTGTCCATTGAGTATCTGCGCGCCGATAACTATCAGGCCTATGGCGACCTGGACGCCCAGCAGGCGCAGGATGAGATGGAGGCGGTCTATACCCGCTGGCGCGCTGAAAACAACGTGCTGCTGAAAGCCGCCGCCGAAGAGAATCAGAGCAGCTTTACCCAGATGCAGTGGACGCTGGCGGCGATCTTCCTGACTGTGATCGCCGTGCTGGTGGTGATCTGGCAGGGTTTACAGCACCTGCTCCTGAAACCGCTCAACGCCATCATGAACCATATTCGCACCATCGCGAGCGGCGATCTGACGCAAAATGTCGCGATTACCGGGCGCAACGAGATGGGCCAGCTGGCTGCTGGTCTGCACGAGATGCAGCAGTCGCTGGTGAGCACCGTCAGCGCCGTACGCGGCAGCACCGATTCGATCTACACGGGCGCAGGAGAAATTGCCGCCGGGAGTAACGACCTTTCCGCGCGAACCGAGCAGCAGGCAGCCTCGCTGGAAGAGACCGCCGCCAGCATGGAAGAGCTGACTGCCACGGTGAAACAGAACTCGGATAACGCCCGTCAGGCGACGCTGCTGGCGAAGAATGCGTCTGAAACCGCCGCACGCGGCGGTCAGGTGGTGGATAACGTGGTGCGTACCATGAATGACATTGCCGACAGTTCTCAGCAAATTGCGCATATTACCGGCGTTATCGATAGCATTGCCTTCCAGACCAACATTCTGGCGCTCAACGCGGCGGTTGAAGCCGCCCGTGCCGGGGAACAAGGTCGCGGCTTTGCGGTCGTGGCAGGTGAAGTACGGACGCTGGCCAGCCGCAGCGCGCAGGCGGCAAAAGAGATCAAAGGGCTTATCGAGAACTCTGTCAGCCGGGTGAATACCGGCTCGGAACAGGTGAGCGAGGCGGGTGCGACCATGAAAGAGATCGTCGCGGCCGTGACGCGCGTAACCGATATTATGGCTGAGATTTCCTCGGCGTCTGACGAGCAGAGCCGCGGTATAGAGCAGGTCAGCCTGGCGGTCTCGCAGATGGACAGCGTCACGCAGCAAAACGCCGCGCTGGTACAGGAGTCGGCAACGGCGGCGGCAGCGCTGGAAGATCAGTCTGAACAGCTGCGTCAGGCCGTGGCGGCATTCCGGCTGAACGCTCAGGCATCGCTGGCGGCTCGCCCTAAAAACGTGAAAACGCCCGTACTGCTGCGCCCGTCAGCGGCAGGCGCGAATACAGCTGACGCGAACTGGGAAACCTTCTGAGTGACAGGCGGGCATCTCGCCCGCCCTCCTGATTAGCGGCTGCGCTTGGCGTGGCGCTCCCAGTTATCTCGCTTCGCATCCTCTGACTTACGCAACGAGACATAGCATGCTCCGCTGCCGCCGTGATGCGGCTGCGCTTCGCAAAAGGCCTGTACTTCGTCGAACTCGGTCAGCCAGCGCGCAAGATAGCTGCGCACCACGTTAGGATGCGACTGCTGTTCACGCCCTTTACCATGCACGATGATCAGGTTGCGTAGCCCGTCACGTCCGGCCTGGCGAATAAAGGAATAGACCAGCTGGCGGCATTGCTCCGCAGGCTGGCGTAACAGCGTTAAGCTGGCCTGACGGGAATATTTGCCGGAACGCAGCTTATCAAATACCCCCTGCTGTACCCCTTCGCGCTGGTACATGAGCGGCTCGGCAAGGGGTAACAGTTCCAGAAACCCCAGCGTCAGAAAGTTATCGAGCTGCTCAGTATCTATTTCCTGACGCGCCCGCGTGTTGCGGCTCTGCTGCCAGTGAATATCCGCGCAGCGTTTGAGCGGCTGGACATCCTCCATGGCGTCAAGAAAAAGGGATTTGTCGTCAGGGTTCATGGAAATCCTCCGGCTACATCTGAGTGATGTACTATACCTGCGCCCGTTGCGGGTCTCAATCATCCAGGCACGGGTTCAAATAATGGCTTAAGGAACAGATAATCGCAGACGCAATAAATTTAATCTAACCTTAACTTAAATTTCAGCCGTAATTAATTAAATAATTTACGTTAAAAAATCGTGAAATCAATCACTCAACGTCCTTCTCTTTTAAGAAAAAGCTGTTATAACTTAATAAACCTGCCCAATGGATAATGCATGTAGGATCCGCGAAAGGATGCACGACTGTGTGTACTGTGGAGTCTGTCTGATGTCGGACAGACTCTATTTTTTTATTGTTGTTATTTTGATTAAATTAATTTTCTGGCTTCCCTTCGAAACTGCGTGATTAATGATTCGGCAAGCGGTGTCTGGCGAGAATCACGACGCTGAATTAAATAATATGCTGCTTTAGGCAGGGTTTCGACAACCGGCAGCATTATCAGACGGTGCGCCAGAAGCGGATCGCAGCCCAGCTCCTGCGGTAAAATGCTGATGAAATCGCTTTGTGCGACGAGGCTAATACAGGAGGAAAAGGTCTCACAGACAACGCCAATTCGCGGTATTTGAGAGCGGTGGTTAAAAGTATCCTGCAACTGTTTATAATAACTTCCCCGGGGCGTAGGCATCGTCCAGTTATATTGCAGAAGCTCATTAATTGAGGTCGCCCCTGTCGCCGGATGCCCTGCCCGACAAAATACGGCAAAAGGCTTTTCGAACAGCTTTTCAAACGTAAATTCGTGATCGTACGGCCCCTGATAATAGGTATTGATGGTAAAGTCCAGCTCACCCTGACGTAATTCATTAATCATCGACACCAGCTGGCCTTCCATAATCCGGACGTTGACCTGAGGATGCT
>NZ_JADABR010000001.1:0-109453 GCF_015672585.1 Enterobacter sp. Res13-Sevr-PEC09-46
AAGCAGCAAGCTGCTTCCTGTTACCGTTCGACTTGCATGTGTTAGGCCTGCCGCCAGCGTTCAATCTGAGCCATGATCAAACTCTTCAATTTAAAAGTTTGATGCTCAATGAATTAAACTTCGTAATGAATTACGTGTTCACTCGTTGAGACTTGGTATTCATTTAGTGTCCGAAGACATTAAGAATCCATGTCACTTTGAGTGCCCACACAGATTGTCTGATAAATTGTTAAAGAGCAGTTGCGACGCGCTTCAGCGCTCTGTCGCGAGGTGGCGTATATTACGCTTTCCTCTTTCAGAGTCAACCCGTTATTTCAGGATTTTTTCTCTTCAACCGACCGGGTTGTCTGTGAAGTGATTCACATCCGCCGTGTCGATGGAGGCGCATTATAGGGAGCCGCCGAGGAATGACAAGCGGAAAAATGCATTTTTATTTCAACCGCTCACCTTTTCGCCAAAACGCCTATTTTTGGTGCTTTTTAATCTCTTTTGGCAGTTCTGCCAGACTCGTTATCACCCAGTCGGCTGCATTTTCTGCTTCTGGGGTGACCGGTTTACCGGTACGCACTAATACCTTGGTACCTACACCTGCCGCCGCTGCTGCCTGCATATCTTCCAGTTTATCGCCCACCATATAAGATGCGGCCATATCAATGTGCAGGAATTCCTGTGCAGAGATAAACATGCCCGGGTGTGGCTTACGGCAATCACAGGTCTGACGATACGCCTCTACACTTCCCTGCGGGTGATGCGGACAATAATAGATGCCATCAAGATCGACGCCACGATCGGCCAGAGACCAGTCCATCCATTCCGTCAGCGTCTCGAATTGCGCTTCGGTGAATTTACCCCGGGCGATACCGGACTGGTTAGTTACCACCACCAGCGCATAGCCCATCTCTTTCAACTGGCGCATGGCATCTATTACGCCCTCGATAAATTCGAACTCATCAATCTCATGGACGTAACCGTGATCCACATTAATAGTGCCGTCACGATCGAGAAAAATTGCGGGTACAGATTTTGCCACCGGTTTGCTCCTGAAAAAGTCTTGTTCAGCTAGTATCTCATGAATCGCAGCGCAATAAAGTGCTCATCGCACAGAGGTGGATTGATTTAGACGTCTGGATGCCTTAACATCCATTTTGTTTACGGTCATTCCCCGTATCTGGCAGAAGAAAATGCCACGGCTAACTTACTTACGATAAAAATAATCTAATGATTAAACTTTCCAATATCACCAAAGTGTTCCAGCAGGGGAACCGAACCATTCAGGCGCTGAACAACGTCAGCCTGCATGTGCCTGCTGGTCAGATTTATGGCGTCATTGGCGCATCGGGTGCGGGTAAAAGTACGCTGATCCGTTGTGTTAACCTGCTTGAGCGCCCAACCCAGGGCTGCGTAGAAGTTGGCGGCCAGGAGCTTACCGCTCTCTCAGAAAAAGAACTCACCAAAGCGCGTCGCCAGATTGGCATGATTTTCCAGCACTTTAACCTGCTGGCATCCCGCACCGTGTTCGGCAACGTTGCCCTGCCGCTTGAGCTGGATAACACGCCGAAAGAAGAAGTTACGCGTCGCGTCACCGAACTGCTCGACCTTGTTGGTCTGGGCGACAAGCATGATAGCTACCCGGCAAATCTGTCCGGCGGGCAAAAACAGCGTGTAGCAATCGCTCGCGCGCTGGCAAGCAACCCAAAAGTGCTGCTGTGCGATGAAGCCACCAGCGCATTAGATCCAGCTACCACGCGCTCTATTCTGGAACTGTTAAAAGACATTAACCGTCGTCTGGGCCTGACTATCCTCCTTATTACGCATGAAATGGATGTAGTGAAACGCATCTGCGACTGCGTGGCGGTCATCAGCAACGGTGAGCTGATTGAGCAGGACACGGTGAGTGAAGTCTTCTCGCACCCGAAAACGCCGCTGGCTCAGCAGTTCATTCAGTCCACACTGCATCTGGATATTCCGGAAGATTACCTGGAACGTTTAAAAACAGACGCAACACCTGACAGCGTCCCGATGCTGCGCATGGAGTTCACGGGCCAGTCCGTTGACGCACCGCTGCTGTCCGAAACCGCGCGTCGCTTTAACGTGAATAACAACATTATTAGCGCGCAGATGGACTACGCCGGTGGCGTGAAGTTCGGCATTATGCTGACGGAAATGCACGGCACACAGGAAGAAACCCAGGCGGCAATTGCCTGGCTGCAAGAACATCACGTAAAAGTAGAGGTACTGGGTTATGTCTGAGCCGATGATGTGGCTACTGGTTCGCGGCGTTTGGGAAACGCTGGCAATGACCTTCGTATCGGGCTTCTTTGGTTTTGTGATTGGGCTGCCGGTCGGCGTGCTGCTGTACGTTACGCGCCCGGGTCAAATTATTGAAAACGCGAAGCTGTATCGTACGCTCTCTGCGCTGGTGAACATTTTCCGGTCTATTCCGTTCATTATTCTGCTGGTGTGGATGATTCCGTTTACGCGCGTGATCGTCGGGACGTCGATTGGTTTGCAGGCAGCTATTGTCCCGCTGACCGTAGGCGCGGCACCGTTTATCGCCCGTATGGTGGAAAACGCCCTGCTGGAAATCCCAACCGGCCTGATCGAAGCTTCCCGCGCTATGGGTGCGACGCCAATGCAGATCGTTCGCAAAGTTCTGCTGCCAGAGGCGCTGCCTGGGCTGGTGAACGCAGCAACCATCACGCTTATCACCCTGGTCGGTTATTCCGCAATGGGCGGCGCCGTAGGTGCTGGCGGTTTAGGCCAGATTGGATATCAGTACGGCTATATTGGCTATAACGCTACCGTAATGAATACCGTTCTGGTATTGCTGGTTGTGCTGGTTTACTTAATTCAATTCTCTGGCGATCGTATCGTCCGGGCTGTTACGCATAAATAACGTTACAAACAACACAAACTCGACGAGTTAAGGATATAACATGGCGTTTAAATTTAAGACCTTCGCAGCAGTAGGCGCACTGATTGGCTCGCTGGCACTGGTGGGTTGCGGTCAGGACGAAAAAGATCCAAACCACATCAAAGTAGGCGTTATCGTCGGTGCAGAACAGCAGGTTGCTGAGGCCGCGCAGAAAATCGCTAAAGAGAAATATGGCCTGGACGTTGAACTGGTGACTTTCAACGATTACGTTCTGCCGAACGAAGCGCTGAGCAAAGGCGACATTGACGCTAACGCCTTCCAGCATAAACCGTACCTGGATCAGCAGATCAAAGATCGCGGCTACAAACTGGTTGCTGTCGGTAACACCTTCGTTTACCCGATTGCCGGTTACTCCAAGAAAATTAAATCTCTGGATGAACTCCAGCCGGGTTCACAGGTTGCCGTCCCTAACGACCCAACCAACCTTGGCCGTTCCCTGCTTCTGCTACAGAAAGTGGGCCTGATTAAACTGAAAGAAGGCGTTGGCCTGTTACCGACCGTTCTGGACGTAACCGAAAACCCGAAAAATCTGAAAATTGTTGAGCTGGAAGCACCACAGCTGCCACGTTCTCTGGACGATGCGCAGATCGCCCTGGCCGTGATTAACACCACTTACGCCAGCCAGATCGGCCTGACCCCAGCGAAAGATGGCATCTTCGTTGAAGATAAAGATTCCCCGTACGTCAACCTGATCGTGACTCGCGAAGACAACAAAGACGCGGAGAATGTGAAGAAATTCATACAGGCATATCAGTCTGAAGAAGTGTACCAGGAAGCCAATAAGGTGTTTAACGGCGGCGCGGTTAAAGGCTGGTAATCTCCCGGCAGTGTAATATCATCAAGACGGGCATTTGCCCGTCTTGTCATTTGTGCGGTCAACTGCTTCAATATCTGACGTTTTGATTATCCACTGAGGAATTATTATGCGTGCTTTACCGATCTGTCTTTTAGCACTGATGCTGAGCGGCTGTTCTATGCTAAGCAGATCTCCTGTTGAACCTGTTCAAAGCACTGCAACCCCGCCAAAAGCGGAGCCAGCAAAACCGAAAGCGCCTCGCGCTGCGCCGGTACGTATTATTACCAAAGCCGACGAGCTGGTCGGTAAGCCATTCCGTGAACTGGGCGAAGTGAGCGGCGAATCCTGCCAGGCAACGAATCAGGACTCCCCACCCAATATTCCGACAGCCCGCAAGCGTATGCAAATCAACGCGTCGAAAATGAAAGCCAACGCGGTGCTGCTGCACAGCTGCGAAGTCACCAGCGGCACACCAGGTTGCTATCGCCAGGCGGTATGTATCGGTTCTGCGCTTAACATTACGGCGAAATGAGTTCATTTCAGTTCGAGCAGATAGGCGTTATCCGCTCCCCTTATAAAGAAAAGTTCGCCGTGCCGCGTCAGCCGGGTCTGGTCATTAACGGCGGCGGCGAGCTTCATCTTGTGGCGCCGTATAATCAGGCCGATGCAGTGCGCGGGCTTGAGGCGTTCAGCCATTTATGGGTGGTCTTTGTGTTTCACCAGACCATGGAAGGCGGCTGGCGTCCTACCGTGCGTCCGCCTCGTCTGGGCGGAAATGCCAGAATGGGTGTCTTTGCCACCCGCTCAACCTTTCGTCCCAACCCCATCGGGATGTCGCTGGTCGAGCTGAAAGGCATACGTTGTCAGAAAGATCAGGTGATCCTGGAGTTAGGTAGCCTTGACCTGGTTGATGGCACGCCGGTCATAGATATTAAGCCTTACCTGCCCTTCGCCGAAGCGCTGCCGGATGCCCGGGCAAGCTATGCTCAGGACGCACCGCAGGCAGATATGGCGGTTCACTTCACGTCTGAAATTACAACGCAAATCAGCGAGCTGGAAAAGCGTTATCCTCGCCTGCGTGACTTTATCGTTGAAGTGCTGGCCCAGGACCCCCGTCCCGCCTACCGCAAAGAAGAGGAAGCCGGTAATACGTACGCCGTCTGGCTGCTGGACTTTAACGTGCGCTGGCGCGTGACTGCGGCGGGTTTTGAAGTGTTTGCCCTGGAACCCAGGTAATTTTGTTCTCCTCTCTTTTGGCATCTTTGCCACACTGGTAAACTAAACCACTTTTTTTGTGTCAGGCTGGTGTTTCAGCCTGTTCCAATCGTCGAAATGGAACCGTAACAACATGCGTACTAGCCAATATCTGCTCTCCACTCTGAAGGAGACACCTGCCGACGCCGAGGTGATCAGCCACCAGCTGATGCTGCGCGCCGGGATGATCCGCAAGCTGGCCTCCGGGTTATACACCTGGCTGCCGACCGGCGTGCGCGTCCTGAAAAAAGTCGAAAACATCGTGCGTGAAGAGATGAACAACGCCGGTGCTATCGAGGTGTTAATGCCGGTCGTTCAGCCCTCTGAACTGTGGCAGGAGAGCGGTCGCTGGGAGCAGTACGGTCCTGAACTGCTGCGTATTGCCGATCGTGGCGATCGTCCATTCGTTCTCGGCCCAACGCATGAAGAAGTGATCACCGACCTGATCCGTAACGAGCTGAGCTCTTACAAACAGCTGCCGCTGAACTTCTTCCAGATCCAGACTAAGTTCCGTGACGAAGTGCGTCCACGCTTTGGCGTCATGCGTTCTCGCGAGTTCCTGATGAAAGATGCTTACTCTTTCCATACTTCTCAGGAATCGCTGCAAGAGACCTACGACAAAATGTACGCGGCCTACAGCAAAATCTTCTCCCGCATGGGGCTGGATTTCCGTGCTGTACAGGCTGATACCGGTTCAATCGGCGGTAGCGCCTCCCATGAATTCCAGGTTCTGGCGCAGAGCGGCGAAGACGATGTGATCTTCTCTGACTCCTCTGATTACGCCGCGAACATCGAATTTGCAGAAGCGCTGGCACCAAAAGAACCACGCGGCGCGGCAACGCAAGAGATGACGCTGGTTGATACGCCAAACGCGAAAACTATCGCCGAGCTGGTTGAGCAGTTTACTCTGCCGATCGAAAAAACCGTGAAAACCCTGCTGGTGAAATCGGCTGAAGGTAGCGCTTATCCACTGGTTGCCCTGCTGGTACGAGGCGATCACGAGCTGAACGAAGTGAAAGCCGAGAAGCTGCCGCAGGTTGCCAGCCCGCTGACCTTCGCAACGGAAGCAGAGATCCGCGCCGTGGTGAATGCTGGTCCTGGTTCTCTGGGTCCGGTGAACATGCCTGTTCCGGTGGTCATTGACCGCACCGTTGCGGCGATGAGCGACTTCGCTGCGGGCGCAAACATCGACGGTAAACACTTCTTCGGCATCAACTGGGATCGTGACGTGGCGACGCCGGAAGTGGCTGACATCCGTAACGTGGTCGCAGGCGATCCAAGCCCGGACGGCAAGGGTACTCTGATGATCAAACGCGGTATCGAAGTAGGCCACATCTTCCAGCTGGGCGATAAGTACTCGCGCGCAATGAACGCTGCCGTTCAGGGCGAAGATGGCCGTAACCAGGTTCTGACCATGGGCTGCTACGGCATTGGCGTAACGCGCGTTGTTGCTGCCGCTATCGAGCAGAACTATGACGAACGCGGAATCGTCTGGCCGGATAACATCGCGCCGTTCCAGGTGGCGATCCTGCCAATGAACATGCACAAGTCTTACCGCGTGCAGGAGCTGGCTGAGAAACTCTACGCTGAGCTGAGCGCGAAAGGTATCGACGTGCTGATGGATGACCGTAAAGAGCGTCCTGGCGTGATGTTTGCTGACATGGAACTGATCGGTATTCCACACACCATCGTCATTGGCGACCGTAACCTCGACAGCGACGAGATTGAATACAAATACCGTCGCAACGGCGAAAAACAGATGATCAAGACGGGAGATATTCTTGATTACCTGGTGAAAGCCATCAAAGGTTAAGAAACAAAAAACCCCGCCAGTGCGGGGTTTTTTAATGGCTATATCTTATTTGCTTTCGCAGTCTTTCCCCGCAGCAAACTTCGCATCTTTATCTGCCACCAGCGTTTTCACCAGCTCGCCGCTATCCGGGTTTGGCTCCAGCGTAAAATGCCCTTCAACCGTCAGCAACACTGGCTTACTGTCGTTGCCGCGCGCGACGGCATAGTCTCGCTCCAGCTGGGCATTGTTCGCCACGCTGACTTTCTTCCCGGTTGCACAGTCAGTGAAGATCGCCGCATCCGCCATGTAGAAATACATCCCTCGCATCGCCATTGGGGTGGCTGGCAGGGTCGCTTTCACCGGGGCCAACGTGTAGTTGAACTGGGATTCAATTGGATTGCCTTCGCGATCGAGCATCTCCATCCCCTCGCCTTTGGCGCGGAAGAAGGTTTTATCGCCCGTGGTATCCGTCAATACCAGCTTCTCAGCCGTACGCGCCCATGTTCCGTAAGATGCAAAAGAAGACGGTTCTTTCGCCCCCTGGTAACGCTGGTTCATGACCCAGGTGCCATCTTTTTGCAGGAACAGAGAGGTTTCGATGCCCTCGCAATCTGCACACGGTAATACGCCGCGCCAGCTTTGCTGCATCGGCTTTAATTCTTCATTTTGCGTTGGCTGTAGTACCTGCGTTTCTGAACGGTTATTACAGCCAAAAAGCGCGAACAGGCTTGTCACGGCCAGCGCTGATAATAATGCTTTTTTCACAATACTTTCCTTATGAAAAAGGGTATCCCTTTCGTCACATTATGGGTGACGGACTTTGCCACGCAGTGATTTTACAGTGGATTTCTGCGCCTTCGATGACAACCGACGTTCTTTCGATGCCCGCGTTGGACGTGTTGCCCGGCGACTTTTTTGTACAGCCGTCAGCTCTTTGATGACCGCGACCAGCCGGGCTATTGCCGCTTCCCGGTTAAGCTCCTGGCTGCGATACTCCTGCGCTTTAATCACCATCACACCCTCGCTGGTGATCAGGTGATGGCTGGCGGCAAGCAGGCTTTCTTTATAATACTCTGGCAGGCTGGAGGCCCGAATGTCAAAGCGCAAATGGATAGCCGTTGAGGCCTTGTTAACGTGCTGTCCCCCTGCTCCCTGGGCCCGGATGGCGGTGATCTCCAGCTCGTTATCAGGGATGCTGACGTTTCGGGACAATACAATCATGATGCGGGCTGCCAGGCCGTGAGATGAATTTCCAGATTATTCTGAGAATCGGAAAGCCAGATGGCGCCGTCCTGAATCGTCGCCTGTAGCGCCATCGTCCGGCTGGCGAACGCACTCAGCTGCGCCAGCTGTTCATCATCCAGATACCAGACGGTAAGATTTTTGAACTGCGCACATTTATTTTTATTTTGTTGCCACCAGATCTCCGCCGCTCTCTGGTTGTAGGCAAACAACGCCACTTCAGCAGACTGGGTGCAGGCCTTTTTGATCCGGCGTTCATCCGGCAGGCCAAGCTCAATCCATAAATCGATACCCAGATGATCGTTGCGCAGCCAGGCTTCCGGTTCATCTTCCGCGCTTAAACCACGGGTAAATTGCAGACGCTCGTCGGCATACTTAATCCACGCCAGCAGGCGCAGCATCATGCGCTCCTGGGTTTCAGAAGGGTGACGCGCCAGCGTCAATGACGCATCCAGAAACTGGTTACGGTCAAGATCCGCCACATTGACCACAGCTTTATAAATTGTCGCTTTCAGCGCCATGAGAGAACTCCTTTCGAATCAGGCATACATTGTAGCGAAAACCGCGGCAAAAGGCTGTTACGAGGTGGTGGCTTCCTCTTATCAAGGCGCTGATAATGCTTAAATGAGTATGGTATAGTCACCTTGCTAAACCGAGTTTAACTTCGTAGGCTTAATGATATCTCACAGTAAGTCAGTACGCTGGCAGGAGGTGATGTGAATAATTATTGTGAGTTGATTCGCAGACGGTATGCTGAGATCGCCAGCGGAGATCTGGGGTACATTCCGGATGCGTTGGGCTGTGTATTGAACGTGCTAAATGAAGTGGCCTCTGATGAGAGCCTTTCTGAATCGGTCAGGGAAAAAGCAGCGTATGCTGCGGCGAATTTACTGGTGAGCGATTATGTCGATGAATGATACCTATCAACCCATCAATTGTGATGACTATGACAACCTCGAACTCGCCTGCCAGCATCATTTAATACTGACGCTGGAGCTAAAAGATGGCGAAGTGCTAAAGGCAAAGGCCAGCGATCTGGTTTCCCGTAAAAATGTGGAATACCTGGTTGTGGAAGATGCAGGTGCAACGCGTGAGCTACGCCTCGACAAAATTGCCAGTTTCAGCCATCCGGAAATCGGCACCGTTGTGGTGAGCGAATCCTGATAACCAACGGGCAGCCAGGCTGCCCGTTACGCTTTCCATTCAAAATTAACACCCGCTTCAGCCCACCCCTCTTCAGTGATGAAAACCCCTGCCGCCGCGATGAGCGTGTCGCCGTAAAACAGAAGCGGCGTGGTATCACGTCGCCAGGGCGGAACGTTCTGTTCCTGCCAGATTTTCTTCAGCTTACGCCCGCCGTTACGACCGACGATATGCAGCATGCCGCTGGTCCTGAAGCGTATGGTAACGTTCTCGTCCGGCTCAGGTAGACGCACATTGCCCGAATGGCTTAACGCAACGACACCGGCATTCATCGGTAGCGTTAATGCTTTTTCCGGCGACGGCCAGTCGAGCACAACGTCAGCCAGCGACGGCACAGATTTTACCCACCAGAGTTGCCCTTTATAGCGCCTGACGTCATAACCATTCAGGTGTATACACGGGGCGGCATCTTCCCTCGCCTGTGCAACTTCCTCCCAGATACGGTTGAGCATCGCCCGGGACGGCATAACCGCACGGTGGTAAGCCAGCCAGCGACGAATCAGAGCAGCCCGGCGCACGGGGCTCATCACCTTCAACGGCGCAATGTTCAGGGCACCGTCAGCGGTAGTCAGCGTATCCAGCTCCTCGCTCAGCAACTCATCCAGCAAGCTTTCCTGTTCAGCACACAGCATGGCGCTTCTGGCCGCCGCTTCGGAAAAATGCGCCCAGCGCTCACTCAGCAGCGGTAAGACGCGCAGGCGCAGGAAGTTACGGTCGTAACTGTCGTCCTGATTGCTCTCGTCTTCAATCCAGCACAGATGATGCTGCTGCGCCCAGGCTTCCAGTGATGCGCGCGTCTCACCCAGCAGCGGGCGGATGAGCTCTGTTTCAGCAAAATCAGCGCGCTCAGGCATGGCAGATAACCCCGCAGGCCCGCTGCCCCTCTTGAGCGCCAGTAAAAACGTCTCGCACTGGTCGTCCAGATGCTGCGCGGTGACCAACGCTTCCCCTTGCTGTAATGCGCCGGAAAACGCGGCGTAGCGGGCTTTCCGCGCCTGCGCCTCAATACCCAGCCCCTCATCCTCAAGCGTGACGCGTTCAACGATCAGCGGAATCGCCCACTCTGAACACACCGCTTCGCAGTGCGCTACCCAGTCGTCGGCATGAGGGCTTAAGCCGTGATGGATATGCATCGCCCGCAGCTGGACGTCAGGCTCACGGTCGCGCCAGAGCTTAAGGCGGTGCAGCAAAACGGTGGAATCCAGGCCACCGCTGAACCCCACCAGCAGTTGGCGATAGGGTGAAACGGCGTGCGCGATAGCAGGTAAGGTCATAGGAAATTACACATAAAAAAACGCCCGAACTGAACGGGCATTATCACACATGACGGCGATTACTGCTGGTAAAGCTCCAGCGGCAGCCCGTCCGGATCGTTGAAAAAAGTGAAACGTTTATCGGTAAAGGGATCGACACGAATCGCTTCGCAGGCCACGCCGTGGGCTTCCAGATGTTTTACCGCGCTGTCCAGGTCATCGACGCTGAAGGCCAGGTGGCGCAGGCCGCAGGCTTCCGGGCGTGAAGGACGCGCTGGCGGGAAAGGAAAAGAGAACAGTTCAATCACATATTGTCCGTTTAACGCCAGATCGCCTTTCCAGGAGTCGCGCTCCTCACGGTAAGCCTCGCTCAACAGCGTAAAGCCGAGAACGTCGCAGTAGAATGCCTTACTTTTCGCGTAATCGGTGGCAATGATCGCAATATGATGAACCGCTTTTAAACCCAGCATAGTTTCTCCTTTTTATGATGCTCTGAACGTTACAACCGACAACCCGCCCCTGGCAAGCAGACCCTTTTATTTTAGGACTCTCACCCAGTACACGCCGTTATCATCGCGTTTCGCGCCATGAATGTCCGTTTCAAAGCCCGGATAGTGGCGCCCTACCGAACAGAGCATCAGCAGGAAATCGAGCACCGCCCGGCTCTCCTCGGTGATCATTTCACCCGGCATCAGCAGCGGCACGCCCGGCGGATAAGGCAGGATCATGTTGGCCGATACCCGCCCGACCAGGTTTTCCAGCTCAACGGTTTCAACCTCCCCTTTCACCTGGCGCTGCCACGCCCTGTGCGGCGTCAGCTTCATTTCAGGCAGAACATCAAATGCCTGCAACATCAGGCGCGGCAGATCGTGCTGGCGGATCAGCCTGTGGATCCCCTGGGCCAGATCCTGAATACGCATATTGCGATAGAAGTCAGGATCTTCCGCGTAGAGATCCGGCAGCATATTCTTCACCCGCAGGTTCAGATCATATGCACGCTTAAACTCCATCAGTCCGCGCAACAGCCCCATCGCGCGGGTTTTATCGATCCCGATGCTGAACAGGAACAGCAAATTATAGGGGCCGGTTTTCTCCACCACCACGCCGCGCTCATCAAGGAACTTCGCCACCAGCGCAGCCGGGATCCCTTCCTCACCCATCACGCCCTGCTCATCCATGCCCGGCGTCAGGATCGTCACCTTAACCGGATCGAGGAACATGTGGTCCGCATCGGCATCCCGGAAACCGTGCCAGCTCTCCCCCGGCGCGACGGGCCAGCATTCTGCCTCATCAATCTCTTCCGGCTGCCAGATATCAAAGAACCAGCCGTCCGCTTCATCTTTAAGTCGCTGAACCTCTTTTCGGAAATGCAGCGCCCGTTCCACCGAACGATTGATCAGGCGTTTACCCGGATTACCGCGCAGCATCGCCGCCGCCGTTTCGATGGACGCCACCAGCGGGTAGCTCGGCGACGTGGTCGTGTGCATCATAAAGGCTTCGTTGAAGGTGTCCTCGTCGTACTCGCCCTTGATGTGAATAAGAGACGCCTGGGAAAACGCGGCCAGCATTTTGTGCGTCGACTGCGTTTCGAAGAACACCTTGCCCGGCACCCGCTCGCCGCTCATCCCACTTTTACCCGAGTAAATCGGGTGGAAATTGGTGTAAGGCACCCACGCGGAGTCAAAGTGGATCGACGGCACGTCGAGCGTCTGCTTGATCCAGTTCGTGTTGTAAAGCAGCCCGTCATAGGTGGAGTTGGTGATCACCGCGTGCACAGGCCAGCTTGCCTCGGGGATCGCCGCGATCTTATTTTCAATGGCTTCATGCGCGAATTCACGGCGAGGAATGCCGCCGAGAATACCCAGCGCATTACGCGTAGGCGACAGCCAGAGCGGCACCACGTCGCTCATCATCAGCAAATGCGCCAGTGATTTATGGCAGTTGCGGTCAATCAGCAGCGTACTGCCGGCAGGCGCGGCGTACATCCCGACGATTTTGTTCGAGGTTGAGGTACCGTTGGTCACCATGTAGCTTTGCTCGGCGCCAAAGGTCCGGGCGATGTACTCTTCGGCTTCCAGATGCGGGCCGGTATGATCCAGCAGAGAGCCTAACTCGGTGACCGAAATCGACACATCCGCCTTCAGCGTGTTACCGCCGAAGAAATCGTAGAACAGACATCCCACCGGGCTTTTTTGATAGGCTGTTCCCGCCATGTGGCCTGGCGTACAAAAGGTGTACTTCCCTTCATTCACATAGGTGAACAGCGCGCGCGTGAACGGCGGTGTGATGTTATCGAGGTATTCACCGGTGTACTGCTGAATGCGGGTCGCAATGTCCTCGGCAACGCCGAGTGAGTATTCGAAGAACCACAGCGCCATACGCATATCATGCGCGCTCACGTCCATGGTCGAGTGAGTGTTGATAAACGCGTACAGCGGAAGATATTCGTTGAGCTTATTGATATCGCTGCACAACTCCATGTCGTATTCGTCCCAGTCGAATATCACGCCACAGATGCGCGGATTGTGTTCGATAAATTTCAGCAGGTCGGCGCTGTTTTGCGGCCAGATCAGCTGGTATCCGCGTGCTTTAAGGGCTTGCTCCAGCTCCTTGATGGGTTCGTCTTTATAAAAGACGCCGTGTGGCCCCATGATGGCAATGATGTTCATGGTTTACCTCCTTGAAAAACATCAGATAAGCATAGTTAAGGTAAACGGCAGGTATAAAAAAAGCCGCAACAATGTGCGGCTTTTAGGATAATTGTGAGGCTTACGCGTAACCGTAGGTCATCAGACGCTGATAACGACGGTTGAGCAGATCTTCTGTGCTCAGCACGTCCAGGTCCGCCAGATCTGCCAGCAGCTGCGCTTTCAGGGAAGCAGCCATCACTTCCGGCTTACGATGCGCGCCACCCAGCGGTTCAGGGATAACGGTGTCGATCAGCTTCAGCTCTTTCAGACGTGGGGCAATGATGCCCATCGCTTCAGCAGCCAGCGGCGCTTTATCGGCACTTTTCCACAGAATGGAGGCACAGCCTTCCGGAGAGATAACGGAATAGGTACTGTACTGTAGCATATTCACTTTATCGCCCACGCCAATTGCCAGCGCACCGCCGGACCCACCTTCACCGATAACGGTACAGATGACCGGCACTTTCAGGCGAGACATCTCACGCAGGTTGCGTGCGATGGCTTCAGACTGACCGCGCTCTTCAGCGCCAACACCCGGGTAAGCACCCGGCGTGTCGATGAAGGTGATGATAGGCATATTGAAACGCTCAGCCATCTCCATCAGACGCAGGGCCTTACGGTAGCCTTCTGGCGCTGGCATACCGAAGTTACGACGGATTTTCTCTTTGGTTTCACGGCCTTTCTGATGACCAATAATCATCACCGGACGTCCATCCAGACGCGCGATACCGCCGACGATAGCTTTATCGTCAGCGTATGCGCGGTCGCCTGCCAGTTCGTCAAATTCGTCAAACGCCAGGCGGACATAATCCAGGGTGTACGGACGCTGTGGATGACGCGCCAGCTGGGCGATCTGCCATGCGCCGAGATCGGCAAAGATTTTGCGCGTCAGTTCTACGCTTTTTTCGCGCAGACGATGCACTTCTTCGTCGATGTTAATATCCAGTTTTTCATCCTGACGGCTCACGGCTGTCAGAGAATCGATTTTCGCTTCCAGCTCTGCAATCGGCTGTTCGAAATCAAGGAAATTCAGACTCATAGTATTCCTGTATTAGTCAAACTCCAGTTCCACCTGCTCCGAACCAATGAGGCCACGGAGATCGTTCAGTAAACGATCGCTCGGAGAGACACGCCACGTTGCACCAAAGCGCAACCGCGCA
Organism: Enterobacter sp. Res13-Sevr-PEC09-46; assembly: GCF_015672585.1. Lineage (NCBI taxonomy): Bacteria > Pseudomonadati > Pseudomonadota > Gammaproteobacteria > Enterobacterales > Enterobacteriaceae > Enterobacter > Enterobacter sp. Res13-Sevr-PEC09-46. The sequence continues at coordinate 14,326 of NZ_JADABR010000001.1, forward strand.
CGTGCATCCGCCCTCTGATAGTAGAGATGTACTGGAATGGTCCCCGAGCGGTGGGGTTCCAGAGACTGACGGAGTCGGTTTAAAAGCTGGTCATCAATTTGCCTGTCCGTCAGCGAGATAGCAAGCCCGCGAGCATATTTTTCCCGGGCTTCGTCAATGTCCATCACTTCGCGGGCGGTCATTTTAAGCCCCCCGCTGAAGTCATCAAAGCTGACCTGTCCGCTGACGATAAGTATGCGGTCTTTTTCCAGCAATTGCTGGTATTTATCCAGCGCGTCGGTGAACAACATCACCTCCAGACGCCCGGAACGGTCATCCAGGGTACAGATGCCGATACGATTGCCGCGCTTGGTGACCATTACCCTTGCAGCAATCACGAGCCCCGCAGCCGTGGTGATTTTACCACGTTCTGTCGGATGCATGTCTTTAAGCCTGTGGCCGCCGACATAGCGCTCAATTTCTTTCAGATACTGGTTGATCGGGTGCCCCGTCAGGTACAGGCCTAACGTCTCACGCTCCCCATCCAGCACCACCTGTTCTGGCCAGGGCTGGCAGTTGGAATAAGACTGCTCAATCTGCTCTGGCTCTTCCGCCAGCACGCCGAACATATCTGCCTGGCCAATGGCTTCCGCTTTCGCGTGCTGATCGGCTGCTTTCAGCGCATCGCCGAGCGAGTTCATCAGCGCGGCGCGGTGTGGCCCCAGCCGATCAAACGCGCCGGACATGATCAGTTTTTCCAGCACGCGGCGGTTCAGTTTTTTGGTATCGGTGCGGGCGCACAGATCGAACAGCTCGCGGAAATAGCCGCCGTTGTTACGCGCTTCGATGATCGCCTCGATCGGCCCCTCACCTACGCCCTTGATCGCGCCGATCCCATAGACGATTTCCCCGTCATCGTTAACGTGGAAATGGTACAGGCCAGAGTTAATGTCCGGCGGCAGGATCTTCAGCCCCATGCGCCAGCACTCGTCCACCAGGCCAACCACCTTCTCGGTGTTGTCCATATCGGCGGTCATTACCGCCGCCATAAACTCAGCGGGATAGTGAGCCTTCAGCCACAGCGTTTGATACGAAACCAAAGCATAGGCGGCGGAGTGGGATTTGTTAAATCCGTACCCGGCGAATTTCTCCACCAGGTCGAAGATTTTCATCGCCAGTTCGCCATCGACGCCGTTTTTCTTCGCCCCATCCTCAAAGATGGAACGCTGCTTGGCCATCTCTTCCGGCTTTTTCTTACCCATCGCACGACGCAGCATGTCTGCGCCGCCAAGGGTATAACCAGAAAGCACCTGGGCGATCTGCATGACTTGTTCCTGATACAGGATGATGCCATAGGTTGGCTCCAGTACCGGTTTCAGGCTTTCATGCTGCCACTGCACGTCCGGGTAGGAAATCTCTTCGCGCCCATGTTTACGGTCGATAAAGTTATCTACCATCCCCGACTGCAACGGCCCCGGACGGAACAGGGCCACCAGCGCGATCATATCTTCGAAGCAGTCTGGTTGCAGACGCTTAATCAAATCTTTCATGCCGCGGGATTCAAGCTGGAAGACGGCTGTCGTCTCCGAGCGTTGCAGCATGTCGAAACTTTTCTTGTCATCAAGCGGGATAGCCGCGATATCCAGCGGCGGCTCGCCGTTCTTCTCGCGACGGGCGTTGATCATCTCCAGCGCCCAGTTGATGATGGTCAGCGTACGCAGGCCGAGGAAGTCGAACTTCACCAGCCCGGCGTATTCTACGTCGTTCTTGTCGAACTGGGTGACCGGATGCTGGCCCGCTTCATCGCAGTACAGCGGCGCAAAGTCGGTGATTTTGGTCGGGGCGATAACCACACCCCCCGCATGCTTACCGGCGTTACGCGTGACGCCTTCCAGCTTGCGCGCCATGTCGATCAGCGCTTTGACCTCTTCGTCGGCTTCGTAGATTTCCGGCAGCTGAGGTTCAGCTTCAAAGGCTTTCGCCAGAGTCATGCCCGGATCGGGCGGCACCAGCTTAGAGATACGATCGACAAAACCGTACGGGTGGCCCAGAACGCGGCCCACATCGCGGATAACCGCTTTCGCGGCCATCGTACCGAAGGTGATGATCTGCGAAACCGCATCACGACCGTACATATCGGCCACGTGTTCAATCACCTGGTCGCGTTTTTCCATGCAGAAGTCGACGTCAAAGTCGGGCATGGAGACACGTTCCGGGTTGAGGAAACGTTCGAACAGCAGGTCAAATTCCAGCGGATCGAGATCGGTAATTTTCAGGGCATACGCCACCAGCGAGCCAGCACCAGAACCACGGCCCGGACCTACCGGCACGCCGTTATCCTTCGACCACTGGATGAACTCCATCACGATTAGGAAGTAGCCTGGGAACCCCATCTGGTTGATCACCTGGAGTTCAATATCCAGGCGCTCGTCATATTCAGGACGTTTCTCTTTACGGACCGCTTCATCCGGGAAGAGGAATTCCAGACGCTCTTCCAGACCCTCTTTCGATTTCATGACCAGGAAATCTTCGGTGGTCATGTCTCCCGTCGGGAACTGCGGCAGGAAGTATTCGCCGAGACGCACGGTGACGTTACAGCGCTTGGCAATCTCTACGCTGTTTTCCAGCGCTTCCGGGATGTCCGAGAAGAGCTCACACATCTCCTCTTCGCTGCGCATGTACTGCTGCGATGAGTAGTTGCGCGGACGTTTCGGATCGTCGAGGGTGAAGCCGTCGTGGATGGCGACGCGAATTTCATGCGCGTCAAAATCACCCGCCTCAAGGAAGCGCACATCGTTGGTGGCCACCACAGGCAGGCCACGCGCTTCCGCGAGGGCGACGGCCGCATGCAGGTAGCTCTCTTCATCCGCACGCCCGGTACGGATCAGCTCCAGGTAATAACGATCCGGGAAATACTCTTCGTAGAACGAGACGCACTGATCCACCAGCGCGTTGTTACCGCGCAGCAGACATTTGCCGACATCCCCCATACGGCCACCGGAGATCAGCAGCAGACCTTCGTTCAGCTCCGCCAGCCAGTCGCGGTCAATCCATGGACCCAGTGCGCCGTAACCGCGTTGGTAGGCTTTTGAGATAAGCAGAGTGAGGTTCTGATAACCCGTGTTATTCATGGCTAACACGGAAATTTGCGTCATCTCATCGCCGAGCAGGTCGCTCTGCACATGAAAATCCGCGCCGACGATGGGCTTTAATCCTGCGCCATGCGCCGTTCCGTAGAACTTCACCAGGCCACACAGGTTGGTAAAATCGGTGATCGCCAGCGCAGGCATGCCAAGCGAGGCCGCCTTTTTTACCAGCGGCCCGGTCTTTGCCAGCCCATCGATCATGGAGTAGTCGCTATGCACCCGCAGGTGTACGAAACGTGGTTCAGCCATCTTCAGATCCCGCGTTACTTAATTGCTTGCGTCTTGATTCAGGACACCAGTCCCAGCGCGCGTTTCACCGGGCCAAAGCTGCGCCGATGATGTTCAGTTGCGCCATGTTCAGCCAGCTTTTCCAGATGGAAAGCCGTTGGATATCCCTTGTGCTGGGCGAAACCATACGCGGGATAAGCGAGGTCCAGCGCGGCCATTTCGGCATCGCGCGTCACTTTGGCAATGATTGACGCCGCACTGATTTCTGCGACGCGGCTATCGCCTTTAACAACAGCCATGGAAGGCATCGGCAGCGCCGGGCAACGGTTACCGTCGATCAGCACATACTCAGGCACAATCTTCAGGCCAGCGACGGCACGCTGCATCGCCAGCATGGTGGCGTGCAGAATGTTCAGATCGTCGATCTCATCCGGCTCTGCGCGCCCGAGACTCCAGGCCAGCGCCTTTTCTTTAATTTCATCGAACAGCGCCAGGCGACGCTTTTCACTCAGTTTTTTCGAGTCGTTCAGGCCAACGATCGGGCGGGCTGGATCGAGGATCACCGCCGCGGTCACAACGGCACCCACTAACGGGCCACGACCGACTTCATCCACACCTGCAACGAGGTGGGTATGGGGATAAATAAATTCCATCATTGTGCTAACTCCAGCACCGCATCGGCCGCCTGCTCATCAGCATTACAGCGGATCAGTTGATGCAGTTCACGGAAGGTATCATGCATCTGGTGGCTGGTTTTACCGTTGGCCAGCAGCGGCAGTAATGCATCAGCCAGTGCCTGCGGCTGGCATTCATCCTGCAAGAGCTCTTTCACCAGTTCGCGACCCGCAAGCAGGTTTGGCAGGGATACGTAATCTGTTTTTACCAGACGTTTTGCCAGCCAGAAGGTAAACGGCTTCATGCGATAACCGACCACCATTGGGCATTTTGCCAGCATACACTCCAGAGCAGCCGTGCCGGAAGCCAGCAGTGCGGCATCACTCGCAAACATGGCTTGCCGCCCTTTTCCGTCCAGCAGGCGGACGTGAAGATCCGGGGCGACGTCGGCTTTGATACGCTCAAACTGCTCGCGGCGTTTGGCATTCACCAGCGGCACGACCACTTCAAGATCGGGATAAGTCTTGCGAAGAATTTGCGCCGTTTTCAGGAAATCGGCACTGAGCATTTCAACTTCCGCACCCCGGCTCCCTGGCAGCAGCGCCAGACAGTGCACATCATGCGGGATGCCCAGTTCGTCACGCGCCGCGTTTTTATCCGGATCCAGCGGCATGGCATCCGCCATGGTATGACCGATAAAACGGCACGGGACATTAAATCTGTCGTAAAACGCTTTTTCGAAAGGCAGAAAAGCCAGCACCAGATTAGTGGATCGTCCGATTTTGAAAACGCGTTTCTGTCGCCACGCCCACACGGACGGACTGACGTAATGGATAGTTTTGATCCCCTGCTTTTTCAGGTTCCCTTCAAGGGTAATATTGAAATCAGGCGCATCAATGCCGACAAATACATCGGGCTTAAGGTCGGTAAAGCGGCGGGTAAGGTCGGCGCGAATATGCAGCAGGCGACGCAAGCGCCCCAGCACCTCGACGATGCCCATCACAGCCAGCTCTTCCATTTCATACCAGGCTTCACAGCCTTCGGCCTGCATCAGCGGCCCAGCCACGCCCACAAAGCGGGCATTGGGTACACGGGCTTTAAGCGCGCGGATAAGACCTGCACCAAGAATATCGCCGGAGGTTTCTCCGGCGACCAGGGCGATGGTAAGCGGACGACTGTCGACCATTAACGAATCAGACCACGGGTTGAACGTTCAAAGAATTCCATGAACGTTTTCACTTCAGGGTGCTTATTCGCCAGCTCGGCAATTTCCGGCTTAGCCTCTTCCAGCGTTTTACCGCTACGGTACAGCAGTTTGTACGCGTTGCGGATGGCAGTAATCGCTTCGCGACTAAAACCACGACGCTTGAGACCTTCGATGTTCACGCCAAACGGCGTGGCATGGTTGCCCTGCGCAATCACAAACGGTGGGACGTCCTGCGCCACACCGGAGCATCCGCCGACCATCACGTGTGCACCAATGATGCAGAACTGATGGACTGCGGTCATGCCGCCAATAATGGCGAAATCATCAACCGATACGTGTCCCGCCAGCGTTGCGTTGTTGGCGAGAATACAGCGGCTACCCACGGTACAGTCGTGCGCAATATGCGCATTAACCATAAACAGGTTGTCGCTGCCCACCTTCGTCAATCCACCGCCTTGCGTTGTACCACGATGAATGGTGACGCTTTCGCGAATGCGGTTACGATCGCCGATTTCCACGCGGGTCGGTTCGCCAGCATACTTGAGATCCTGGTTAACTTCGCCGATGGAGGCGAACTGATAGATCTCATTGTTGCAGCCAATGGTGGTATGACCATTCACGACAACGTGAGATTTCAGTACTGTACCCTCACCAATTTCGACATGGGGTCCAACAATACAAAACGGGCCAATGTGGACGTTGGCACCAATGATGGCACCCGTTTCCACAATGGCGGTAGGATGAATAAAGGCGGATTTATCAATCACGTATCAGGCCTCCCGGCTACGCGCACACATCATTGTCGCTTCGCAAACAACTTTGCCGTCAACCATAGCTACGCCTTTGAAGCGAGTCAGGCCGCGACGCGTTTTTTCAAAAGTGACTTCCATGATCATTTGATCACCAGGCACGACCGGACGCTTGAAGCGCGCTTCATCGATACCCGCGAAGTAATAGAGTTCACCCGGTTCCAGTTTACCTACGCTTTTAAACGCCAGAATACCGGTAGCCTGTGCCATCGCTTCCAGGATCAATACACCCGGGAAGATAGGCTTACCAGGGAAGTGCCCCTGGAAGAACGGCTCGTTAACGGAGACATTTTTCACTGCGCGCAGAAAACGACCTTCTTCAAAATCCAGCACACGGTCTACCAGTAAAAACGGATAGCGGTGCGGCAGAAGTTCTAAAATCTCTTCAATATGCAGAGTATGAGTGTCAGTAGTCAAAATACTCTTCCTGTCAAATGTACTAAGTAGCAATAATAACACGGCCTGCCGGTTTATAAACAAAGCCGACAGGCCGGGAAATTTAGCGTTAAACGGATGAACGCTTAGTCTTGTTGATCGATTTTGCGCTCAATCGCTTTGAGTCGCTTGCTCATATCATCAATATTCATCACCAGTGCAGCTGTTTTACGCCAGACCTTGTTCGGTTGCAGCGGAATACCTGAGGAATAAACGCCAGGCTCAGTGATTGGACGCATCACCATACCCATCCCCGTCACCGTGACTTTGTCGCATATTTCCATATGGCCATTGATCACGCTGGCACCGCCAATCATGCAGTAACGGCCAATTTTCAGGCTGCCTGCCATGATAACACCACCCGCAACTGCGGTATTGTCGCCAATCACAACGTTATGTGCAATCTGGCACTGGTTGTCTATGATAACACCGTTACCAATAATGGTGTCGTCAAGCGCACCGCGGTCGATAGTTGTACAAGCGCCGATCTCCACACGATCGCCGATAATCACGCGACCCAGCTGAGGGATCTTAACCCAGTTACCCCGATCGTTGGCGTAACCAAATCCGTCAGAACCAATCACCGTGCTGGACTGAACGAGACAATTCTCGCCAATCTCAACCTCATGGTAGACAGAGACATTGGCCCACAGACGAGTCCCTGCGCCAATTTTCGTATTTTTTCCAACAAAGCAGCCAGGGCCAATCACCACGTTATCAGCCAAAACAACGCCGGATTCGATAACGGCGTTTGCGCCGACTGATACGTTGTTACCCAGCTGAGCCGTCGGATCAATCGCAGCACTGGCTGCAATGTTCTGTGCCGGCTGCGGCGTGGTATCAAGAATTTGGGCCATGCGCGCATAGGTCAGGTAGGGATTTTTCACTACCAGTGCAGCGCTAGTGGCAAACGGAAGATCGTCCTGCGTCAGCACAACGGCAGACGCCTGGCACTGGGCCAGGTGTTCACGGTACTTAGGGCTTACCATGAAGGTAATAGTGCCTGCTTTAGCAGATTGCATGGACGCAACAGCGGTGATGACGATATCGCCATCACCGTGTAATTCTGCATCCAACTGCTGAGCTAAATCAGCCAGTCGAATTGAAGGCATTACTTATTTAACCTGTTTCAGAACATCAGCGGTGATGTCTTTAACATCGCTGCTGTTGAATGCAACGGCGTTCGCATCAACAACCAGATCGATGCTCTGATCGGCTGCTACTGCTTTAACGGCAGACTGAATACGCGTCACCAGTTTGCCACGCTCTTCGTTAGAACGACGCTGACGATCCTGCTCGAAAGCCTGTGCTTTCTGAGAGAAGGTCTGGCGCTGAGACATGACGTCTTTTTCCAGTTTGCTGCGCTCGCTCGCTTTCATGGTAGAACCATCACGCTGAAGACGCTGCATCTTGGACTGAAGATCACCTTCCATACGTTGCAGTTCGCTCGCACGGCCTTTGAATTCGTTTTCCAGCGTTGCAGAAACACCGGTTTTCTGTGCAACCTGCTGGAACAAATTACCCATGTTGACGATTGCAATTTTATCCGCTGCCTGAGCAGAAGTTGCCATCGCTAAACCGAGACCTGCAGCTAATAACCACTTTTTCACAATTAACTCCTTACCATCCCATTGGCACCCGAGGGGTACCGTTCTTTGCGTGGCAAGGCGACCGTGTTACCGATCGCCGGTTGTCAGCGCTACACTGCCAACGCATTCCATTGCAGCGGATTATTACCAGGTTTTACCAATGTTAAACTGGAACTGCTCCGCTTTGTCTCCATCGTATTTCTTAAACGGCTGGGCGTAAGAGAAGACCAACGGCCCCAGCGGTGACATCCATTGTAATGCGATACCTGCGGACATGCGAATGTTGCTCGGATCGCTGTAGTCCGGAACCCCCGCCGCACGCATCTGTGCGGTGTTCTCCCAGTTGGTGTCCCACACCGTACCTGCATCCATAAAGAAGGAGGTACGCACGGAGTTCGCATACTTATCACTGATAAACGGCGTAGGCGTGATGAACTCGAGGCTCGCCACGGCCATAGCGTTACCACCTACTGCGTCATCAGAGCTACATACTTGCTTAGGATCACGGCTTGCGCAGTTATCTTCGTCATTACCGCCGTAATAAACCGCTTTCGGACCAATGTTATTGGACTGGAAGCCACGCACGGTGCTTGAACCACCGGCGTAGAAGTTTTCATAGAACGGCAGTTCTTTGCTTCCAATACCGTCACCATAACCCCAACGGGTACGACCCAGAACAACCCACTTGTGATCTTCATCAATTGGGAAGTAGGACGCTGTATCCAGCGTGACCTTGTAGAACTCGTTATCCGAGCCCGGGATAGTCACTTTACCGTTCAGGTTGACGCGTGAACCTTCCGTCGGGAAGTAGCCACGGTCAAGACGGTTGTAGGTCCAACCGTAGTTGAAGGTGAAGTCATCCGCGGCGAAACCGTTGTCATCGCTGGACGTACTCGCCGACTGACCGATGGAGTCCAGGTAACGCCACATCGCCACCTGCGGTTGCATGTTGGACAGGTCGTTATGCACGTACCCTAAACCTGCGCGCAAGGTGTTGTATTCGTTAACCGGGAAGCCAAGCGTACCATCCAGACCGTAACTCTTGTTGGTATACGAGGAGAGGTCCGCATCGTCCGCTTTAAAGTCGTTATAGAAGATACGACCGCCCAGGCTTACACCGTCAACGGTGAAGTATGGGTTGGTAACGGAGAACTCAGAGTAGGTCTGGTAGTCGTTTTTCGTCCCGTTGATACCGACAGAGTAGCCCGTACCCAGCCAGTTATCCTGCTGAACACCGACCTGGAAGCTCACGCCACTTTCAGTACCGTAACCAATACCGAAGTTGAAGCTACCGGTATTACGTTCTTTAACTTTATAAACAACATCAACCTGATCCGGACGACCTGGTACACGCTGAGTATCGGTATCGACCGTTTCGAAGTAGCCCAGACGGTTCAGACGCTCTTTACCCTGATCTACCAGATCGCTTCCCAGCCATGCCCCTTCCATCTGGCGCATTTCACGGCGCAGAACGGAGTCTTTAGAGGTATCGTTACCTTCGAAGCGGATCTTACGCACGTAGAAGCGGTTGCCCGCATCAACGTTAACGTGCAGCTTAACGGTTTTATCCGTGTCGTTAATTTCCGGCTGCGTTTGCACACGCGGATACGCATAACCATAACGGCCGAGCAGCTTCTTAATGCTGTCTTCCATTTTGGTGACTTTAGATCCGCTGTACAGATCGCCCGGCTGAATTTTGGTCAGAGATTCAATTTCAGCTGAATGTCCTGCCAGGTTGCCGCTGACTTCAACACCCGAAAGCGTGTACTTATCGCCTTCTGTGATGTTAACGGTAATGTAGATACCTTTCTTGTCCGGAGTCAGACTCACCTGAGTTGAATCGATGTTGAAACGGGCGTAACCGCGATCCAGATAGTAGCTGCGCAGGGTTTCAAGGTCACCCGCCAGTTTCTGTTTCTGGTATTTACGATCGCCTACCACGTTCCACCACGGCACTTCGTCACGCAGCTGGAAGTTGGAGATCAGTTCGTCGGTGCTGAACGCGTGGTTACCCACGATGTTGATCTGCTGGATCTTCGCAGAAACACCTTCCTGGAAGACCAGTTTCAGGTCAACACGGTTACGTGGCAGCGGTGTAACAACCGCTTTAACGCTCGCGCTGTATTTACCGACGCTGTAGTAGAAATCTTCCAGACCTTTTTCAATGTCTGCAAGGGTTGTGCGGTCCAGAGATTCCCCCACACGAACACCCGATGCCTCAAGGTTCTGCTTGAGCATGTCATCTTTCACCGATTTGTTACCGGAGAAAGTGATGCTGGCAATCGTTGGACGTTCTTTTACCTGAACCACCAGCGTATCACCATCGCGCAGGACGCGGACGTCCTCAAAGTTGCCAGTGGCAAACAGAGCACGGATGGTGTTACTGATATCTTCATCATTAACCGTATCGCCGGGGCGCACAGGCATACTGAGGAGGGCCGCACCAACGGCGACACGCTGAAGGCCTTCGAAATGAATATCTTTCACTACGAACCCGTCAGCACCGTATACGGTCGCGCTGCTAAACAGCAGCGACGCTATGAGCAACTTTTTCATCGCCATCGTTATTATGCGTTCTTCCTAACTAACTCTCTTACAACCGAGAGAAATCATTGAAAAGTGCAAGTCCCATTAACAGCACCAGCAAAATCGAGCCAATGCGATAACTAAAGTCTTGAACTCGCTCGGATACCGGTCCGCCTTTTAGCTTTTCAATCGCTAAAAACAGCAGATGGCCCCCATCTAATACGGGAAGCGGGAACAGGTTGATTATCCCCAGGTTCACGCTAATCAGCGCAAGGAACATGAGATAGTAAATCACCCCGAACTCCGCTGACATCCCAGCCCCCTGAGCAATCGAAATTGGCCCACTGAGGTTGTTCAGTTTCACATCACCGGTTATCAATTTCCCCAACATGTTGACCGTAAGCTTCATCAGCTGCCATGTTTTATCCGTGGCCTCAACGATGGCGCTAAACGGCCCATACTGGCGTATTGTCTTGTACTCATCTGGCAGTGGGATCACTTTCGGCACAACGCCTGCAAACCCTTCCGCCTTACCGCCGCCCGATTTGGTATCCGGGGTGAGAGTCAGTGAGAGCGAACTCCCCTGCCTTTCCACTTCCAGCGCGAGCGGCTTGCCTGGATTATCGCGCACCAGAGTAACAAAGGTCATCCATTGTGTTAATGGCTGACCATCGACTTTAACGATCCTGTCACCCGCTTGTAAACCTGCTTTACTCGCTGCCGATTTGGCCTGTACTTCGGCTAATACCGGCTCGATCTGCGCGCCGCGCGGTCGAATCCCGAGTGCAGCGACAGGGTCCTCTTTGTCTGGCTCAAAGCGCCAGTGGCGTAAATCCAGCACTTTTTCCTGCCGCTGGTCGGAACCAAATGGCGATACGCTGACGGTTGTCTGCTCATCACCAATTTTGGCAACCAGTTGTAACCTCACGGCATCCCAATCAGGGGTTTCGATACCATCAATCGCTTTAAGTTCCATTCCCGGTGTAATTTGCGCCGTTGCCGCAATAGAACCCGTGGTGATTTCGCCCACAACCGGGCGCACGCCAGGCACGCCGATGATAAACACCAGCCAGTAGGCGAAGATAGCGAAGATGAAATTGGCTACCGGGCCGGCAGCGATGATGGCAGCACGTTGTCCAACAGTTTTATTGTTAAACGCGCGATGGCGAAGTTCCGGGGCGACAGGCTCAACGCGTTCGTCGAGCATTTTGACATAGCCGCCCAGGGGAATCAGAGCAATGACAAACTCGGTGCCATGCTTATCGGTGCGCTTCCAGAGCGATTTGCCAAAGCCAATCGAGAATCGCTCCACCCGCACACCACAGCGCCGGGCAACCCAGAAATGGCCAAATTCATGCACGGTAATCAGTACACCCAGTGCAACAATGAACGCCGCCAGATTCCAGAGAATGCTCAGCATAAAACCTTCCGTTATATCGTCCCAAACACCAGTAAAAGCAGGCAAGCAAATACGGGAACAGCCGCGGTAAGGCTGTCAATGCGATCCAGTATTCCGCCATGTCCTGGAATCAGGTGACCACTGTCCTTAATCCCTGCTTCACGCTTAAACATACTCTCGGTTAAATCACCCAGCACCGATGCCAGCGCCGCGAAAATCGAACATACCAGCAGCGTCGAGGGGGCAACCTCAAGATTCGCCCAGACGCCATAGCCCCAGGAGATAATCGCTGCCGTAAACAGGCCGCCGATGAAGCCTTGCCAGGTTTTACCCGGAGAAACCTTTGGCGCCAGTTTATGTTTACCGAACAGTTTACCAAACATATAGGCCCCGGAGTCAGCCCCCCAGACGAGAATCATCACATAAAGCAGCCATATCGCGCCGCTGTAGTGGTTTTCGTCATAGTGCCAGGCGCGCAACGCAACCATACCCCAGAAAAACGGAACAATCGTGAGCAGACCAAAAATAAGGCGCAACACTTTAGAGTTACGCCAGATCGCCGCAGAGCCCGGATAGAAAAGCACTAAAACAAGCGCAGCAATCCACCAGGCCAGCGATATCCATAAGGATCCGGCAACCAGCGGCTGGTGAACATCATGATGATATTCAGGCAAGGTATACAGCATCAGGGCCAGTAAAAAACCACAGAGTACCGCCAGCCATACCCGCTGAGTGCGCGAGGTAAAGCCGCTAAGCTGCCCCCATTCCCACGCGGCGAGCATACACACCACCAGCGTAACAATAGCGAATCCCACCGGAGGCAGTAAAAACAGCGCTGCGATGACGACGGGTATTAATACAAAAGCGGAAATCAGGCGATACTTCAGCAAAAGCTACCCCCATCAGGCGTTATCGCCACCAGGCTCGGTGCCGCCGAAACGACGCTCTCGATTGGCAAAGGCATGCAGCGCACCTTCAAAGTCTTGTTCATCAAAATCTGGCCAAAGAACATCCGTAAAGTAAAGTTCGGCGTAGGCAATTTGCCACAGCAAAAAGTTACTTATGCGATGTTCCCCCCCTGTCCTTATAACCAAATCCACGGGTGCCAGTTCATTCATGCAGATTTGCTGACTCAGCGCCTCTTCATCAATCTGGTCGGGTCTTAACAGCCCTTCCTGAACCTGCTCAGCCAAATGCCGAACCCCCTGGATAATATCCCAGCGTCCGCCGTAATTCGCCGCGATATTGAGCGTCAGGCCGGTATTATTTTCCGTCAGCGCTTCTGCTTTGCGAATCCGTTCCTGCAAACGTGAGTTAAAACGACTGGTTTCGCCAATAATACGCAAGCGGACGTTGTGGCGGTGCAGGCTTTTTACTTCACTATCGAGCGCCCACACGAACAGTTCCATCAACGCAGTCACTTCCTGCGCAGGTCGATTCCAGTTCTCACTGCTAAAAGCATAGAGCGTTAACGCATCAATGCCGTTATTGGCGGCAAAAGAGACGGCGCGGCGAACAGATTTCGCCCCAGCTTTATGCCCAAAGGCTCGTATCTTCCCTTGTCTTTTCGCCCAGCGGCCATTGCCATCCATGATGATTGCAACATGGCGACAGCCATGTGCTGGCAAGTTTTCGCTTATTGGTTGATTCGCAGACAACATAACGCGTTTTTAGTCCCTGAAAGGATTTAACGGTACACAGGAATACTGAAGCCTATACATAAAAAAGCCGTGTCAAACCACGGCTTACCTGACCACTTAAAGCCAAATACCTGCGATCAGGTGGCGCAGACTATATCACTGAAGCCCAACGCTAACAAATAGCACGACGACTAGTGCTTGCTTTATCACCAGCTTGCGAGACGTGTCACCTGTTTACGCGCAACAATGCGTGCCTGTTCATCCACGGCCAGCACCTCTTCGACGCTCTGCGGCTCACGCAAATCCATCATCTCCAGCACGGATAAATTCAACGCGGCGATGTCAGTAAAGCGGATCTGCTGATTCAGGAATGCTTCAACGGTCACTTCATTGGCTGCATTAAGCGCCGTTGTCGCCGCCTGCCCCTGATCGAAGGCCGTCATCGCCAGTTTCAGACAGGGATAACGGTCATAATCAGGCTCGCTAAACGTCAGTGAACTCAGCTTACAAAAATCGAGAGGCTTAACGCCCGATTTTACGCGGTTTGGCCACGCCATCGTATGAGCAATAGGCGTACGCATATCCGGTTCGCCCAGCTGGGCCAGCACGCTGCCGTCCTGATAGCGCACCATCGAGTGAATCACCGACTGCGGGTGGATCAGCACTTCCATCTGTTTCGCCGACGCATTGAACAGCCAGCGAGCTTCAATGTATTCCAGACCTTTGTTCATCATGGTGGCCGAATCGACGGAGATCTTACGCCCCATTGACCAGTTCGGATGACGACACGCCTGATCCGGCGTCATTGCGCTCAATTCAGACAGTGGCGTTTCACGGAACGGGCCACCAGACCCGGTAAGCAGAATCGACACAACGCCATTCTGCTCCAGGTCAGCGTACCCCAGGTTTTGTTGAAAAGGTTGAGGCAAACTCTGAAAAATCGCGTTGTGTTCGCTATCGACCGGCAAAAGACGCGCCCCACGCTGTTTTACCGCCTCCATAAAGAGGCGTCCGCAGGTGACCAGCGACTCTTTGTTCGCAAGCAGGACATCTTTCCCCGCATCAATAGCGGCAAGCGTTGGCAGAAGACCCGCCGCCCCGACGATTGCCGCCATGACCTGATCAACTTCATCAAGCGCGGCCATATCGCAAGCCGCCTGTTGCCCGCTGAGTACCTCGGTACGGCAGCCCTTCTCCTGCAACAACGCTTTCACCTGGCGGGCGCTCTCTTCGTCATCCATCACCGCAAAACGGGGGGTAAACTCCAGGCACTGTTCGACCATTCGCTGCACGTTTTTTCCGGCCACAAGCGCGGCCACGGTGTAGCTGTCAGGATTATGACGTACAACGTCGAGAGTGCTGCAACCGATAGAGCCGGTCGAGCCGAGGAGAGTGAGATGCTTCATGAGATGCCCAAAAGTTAGACCAGATAAAAGCAAAACGCCGCCAGCAAGACTCAATGTCCTTCTGAACGGCGTTTATCAGTGTACAGCGAAAATCAGAACTGCATCAGTTCCGCTTCTTTTTCTGCCAGCGCCGCATCAATTTTCTTGATGGCCGCGTCGGTCATTTTCTGAATGTCGTCCTGAGAACGACGATCGTCGTCTTCGCTGATCTCTTTTTCTTTCAGCAGGGCTTTCACTTTATCGTTCGCATCGCGACGCACGTTACGTACGGAAACACGACCCTGCTCAGCTTCACCACGAACTACTTTGATCAGGTCTTTACGACGCTCTTCCGTCAGCGGAGGCAGTGGAACGCGAATATCCGCGCCGGCTGAGCTTGGGTTCAGACCCAGGTCGGATGCCATGATCGCTTTTTCAACGGCCGGGCTCATTGAGCGGTCGAACACGTTGATTTTCAGGGTACGGGTATCTTCTACCGTCACGCTCGCCAGCTGACGCAGAGGCGTTGGCGTACCGTAATATTCTACGATAATGCCATCCAGCAGGCTTGGGGAAGCACGGCCAGTACGGATTTTGCTGATTTGGTTTTTGAACGCTTCTACGCATTTTTCCATGCGTACTTCAGCATCTTTTCTGATGTCGTTAATCACGTTACGGATCCTTGAAAACTTGTCTCAGGCAGACTATCCGCCAGCACAGCGCTACAGGTGTGCTAAGTATAGTCGCGTTTAATTCATGACAACGCCAAAGGCGCGCCCGGGTAAGATACCACGTCGAAATAAAGCGGAATCTTACCTGTATTTATCGCCGACGGAAATTATTCCGTGATCAAAGTGCCTTCTTTTTCGCCCATAACAACGCGACGCAGCGCGCCAGGCTTGTTCATGTTGAAGACACGGATCGGTAGTTTGTGGTCACGAGCCAGCGTAAAGGCGGCAAGATCCATCACTTTCAGCTCTTTTTCCAGCACTTCGCTGTAGGTCAGCTGATCGTACATGGTCGCGGAAGGATCTTTTGCCGGGTCGGCAGTAAACACGCCATCTACTTTGGTCGCTTTCAGCACCACATCGGCTTCGATTTCGATACCGCGCAGGCAGGCTGCGGAATCGGTGGTAAAGAACGGGTTACCCGTACCGGCGGAGAGGATCACCACGCGGTTGTTGCGCAGCAGGCTGATGGCCTCTGCCCAGCTGTAGTTATCGCATACGCCATTCAAAGGAATAGCGGACATCAGGCGAGCGTTCACATAGGCGCGATGAAGCGCATCACGCATCGCCAGGCCATTCATCACGGTTGCCAGCATACCCATGTGGTCGCCCACTACGCGGTTCATCCCCGCTTTCGCCAGACCAGCACCACGGAAAAGGTTGCCACCTCCAATGACCACGCCAACCTGAATACCCAGTTCGACCAGTTCTTTGATTTCCTGTGCCATGCGATCAAGGATGCTTGCGTCAATACCGAAGCCTTCCGATCCTTGCAGCGCTTCGCCACTCAGCTTAAGCAGAATGCGTTTGTACACGGGTTTTGCATTGGTAGCCATGTTTCTTTCCTGAGACTGTCAACGATTAAGATGGGGTTAATTCTGGCGACATGATATGTCGCAAATCAGCACAGCGATACTGGAGCCTGTCTGATTTCGTGAGACGGGTGACAAAAAGAAGCCGCCCTCAGGCGGCTCCTTTTCAATCATTAAGACTGCTTGGACATTGCAGCAACTTCTGCTGCGAAGTCAGTCTCAACTTTCTCGATGCCTTCGCCCACTTCGAAGCGGATGAAGCCAGTTACATCAGCGTTGTGCTCTTTCAGCAGCTGAGCAACAGACTTGCTTGGATCCATTACGAAAGGCTGGCCAGTCAGAGAAACTTCGCCGGTGAATTTCTTCATGCGGCCTTCAACCATTTTCTCTGCGATTTCTTTTGGCTTACCAGACTGCATCGCGATGTCCAGCTGAACCTGGTACTCTTTCTCTACCACTTCAGCAGACACGTCTTCTGGCTTAACGAATTCTGGTTTGCTTGCAGCGATGTGCATTGCCAGCTGTTTAACCAGCTCTTCGTCAGCGCCTTTAGCCGCAACCAGAACACCGATACGCGCGCCGTGCTGGTAAGAGCCCAGAACATCGCCTTCCAGGGAAGAAACGCGACGGATGTTGATGTTCTCACCGATTTTAGCAACCAGCGCTACACGCTCTTCTTCGAACTGTGCTTTCAGAATTTCAACGTCAGTGATTTTGCCTGCAACCGCTGCGTCCAGAACTTTGTTAGCAAATGCCTGGAAACCAGCATCTTTAGCAACGAAGTCAGTCTGGCAGTTAACTTCCAGAATGATGCCGTAGTTGCCGTCGATTTTGGTGATGATCACGCCGTCAGCAGCAACATTGCCTGCTTTCTTAGCTGCTTTGATCGCACCGGATTTACGCATGTTTTCGATTGCCAGCTCGATGTCGCCGTTCGCTTCGGTCAGCGCTTTTTTGCAATCCATCATGCCTGCGCCAGTACGCTCACGCAGCTCTTTTACCAGGGATGCGGTAATTTCAGCCATTCTTAAATCCTCGGGAGATGTGAACTGCCCGGCCGGGAGCCAAACAGTATAAATTGAAAAAAGGGGCCGATAATGGGCCCCTATTCATACACGGTACTAATAAGGGGTAAAACCTTATTATTCAGCTTCTACGAAGCTTTCTTCCGCCTGAGAAGCCAGATCCTGGGAACGGCCTTCACGAACGGTAGCAGCTACAGCGCTCAGGTACAGGCTAACAGCACGGATTGCGTCGTCGTTACCCGGGATAACGAAGTCAACACCGTCCGGATCGGAGTTGGTATCAACGATAGCGAATACCGGGATACCCAGGTTGTTAGCTTCTTTGATTGCGATGTGCTCGTGGTCTGCATCGATTACGAACAGCGCGTCTGGCAGGCCGCCCATATCTTTGATACCGCCCAGGCTGTTTTCCAGCTTGTCCAGTTCACGAGTACGCATCAGCGCTTCTTTCTTAGTCAGCTTATCGAAAGTACCGTCCTGAGACTGGGTTTCCAGATCTTTCAGGCGCTTGATGGACTGACGAACAGTTTTCCAGTTGGTCAGCATGCCGCCCAACCAGCGATGGTTCACGAAGAACTGGTCGCAGCTGTTAGCAGCATCTTTCACAGCTTCGCTTGCAGCGCGCTTAGTACCAACGAACAGAATCTTACCTTTACGGGAAGAGATCTTGTTCAGCTCAGCCAGGGCTTCGTTGAACATTGGTACAGTCTTCTCAAGGTTGATGATGTGAACTTTGTTACGTGCGCCGAAGATGAAAGGCTTCATTTTCGGGTTCCAGTAACGGGTCTGGTGACCGAAGTGAACACCAGCCTTGAGCATGTCGCGCATGGAAACAGTTGCCATGTTTAAAACCTCTATATTGAAAGTTGGGGTTATGCCTCCACGTATCCCATATTACCGACCCCGAAGGGCACCCCGGAATATGTGCCGATACGTGTGTGTTGTTACACAAAGTGAGATTTGTCGCTCCCGTCCAGCCTGTGTATCTGAGATGGATCGGAAGTCCGGCGCGCTTTATATCACAAAACACGGCCAGAAACCAATAATTGTTGGCGGAGTGTGCTGTTAATGATTCTCAATTTGGCACGGGGTGCGCCTGACTGATACCATTGACAACACTTACACTAGTATTGTCGAAAAAATCGACACCGATGGACAGATTACATGGCTATCTCTATTAAGACACCTGAAGAAATTGAAAAGATGCGCGTCGCCGGTCGTCTGGCCGCGGACGTGCTGGAAATGATCGAGCCGTTTGTGAAACCGGGCGTCAGCACTGGCGAACTGGATCGCATCTGTAACGACTATATCGTCAACGAGCAGCACGCGGTCTCCGCCTGCCTTGGCTATCACGGTTTCCCGAAATCCGTCTGCATCTCTATTAATGAAGTGGTTTGCCACGGTATTCCGGACAACGAAAAACTGCTGAAAGATGGCGACATCGTCAACATCGACGTGACCGTGATTAAAGACGAGTACCACGGCGACACTTCTAAGATGTTCATCGTTGGCAAGCCAACGATTCTGGGCGAGCGTCTGTGCAAAGTGACGCAAGAGAGCCTCTACCTGGCGCTGAAAATGGTGAAGCCGGGCATCCGCCTGCGCACCATCGGCGCCGCAATCCAGAAATTTGTGGAAGCGGAAGGTTTCTCCGTGGTGCGCGAATATTGCGGTCACGGTATTGGTCGTGTGTTCCATGAAGAACCGCAGGTTCTGCACTACGATGCAGACGACGGCGGCGTAGTGCTGCAAAAGGGCATGACCTTCACTATCGAACCAATGGTCAACGCGGGTGATTACCGCATCCGTACCATGAAAGATGGCTGGACGGTAAAAACCAAAGACAGAAGCTTGTCTGCCCAGTACGAGCATACTATTGTGGTTACAGACAACGGCTGCGAAATTATGACGTTGCGCAAGGATGACACCATCCCGGCGATACTGACGAACATTGAGTGATAAGAAGCCGGCGAATGCCGGCTTTTTTAATGGCGATAGCTTTTTCTTATGGGTGGCGCACGATGAGTAATCTCTTACCCGAACAGTATGCTAACACAGCACTTCCCACCCTCCCCGACCAGCCTGATAACCCGGGCGTCTGGCCACCGCATGAGCTGACCTGCGCGCATATCAAAGCCCACATGGAGGTTTTCCATCGCTGGCTGGGTAGCGCATTTGACGCAGGCGTTTCGGCCGAGCAGCTCATTGAAGCGCGCACCGAATTTATCGACCAGCTCCTGCAACGTCTGTGGATCGACTACGGTTTCGGACAGGTGAGCGACGTCGCGCTGGTTGCGGTCGGCGGCTATGGCCGGGGTGAACTGCATCCACTCTCTGATATCGACCTGCTGATCTTAAGCCGTAAAAAACTGCCGGACGATCGGGCGCAGAAAATCGGTGAACTGTTGACCCTGCTCTGGGACGTAAAGCTGGAAGTGGGCCACAGCGTACGCACGCTGGAAGAGTGTCTGCTGGAAGGGTTATCTGACCTGACCGTCGCCACCAACCTGATTGAAACCCGCCTGCTGATTGGCGACGTTGCGCTGTTCCTCGAACTGCAAAAGCACATCTTTAGCGACGGCTTCTGGCCTTCGGAAAAATTCTTCGCCGCGAAAGTCGAAGAACAAAACCAGCGCCACCAGCGTTATCACGGTACCAGCTATAATCTCGAACCGGATATTAAAAGCAGCCCCGGTGGCCTGCGCGATATCCACACGCTGCAATGGGTCGCCCGTCGACATTTTGGAGCAACATCACTGGACGAAATGGTCGGGTTTGGTTTTCTGACCGAAGCCGAACGTAACGAACTCAATGAGTGTCTGCATCTGCTGTGGCGCATCCGTTTTGCCCTGCACCTGGAAGTCACCCGCTACGATAACCGCCTGCTGTTTGACCGACAGCTCAGCGTGGCGCAGCGCCTGAATTACCAGGGCGAGGGCAACGAGCCGGTCGAGCAAATGATGAAGGATTTCTTCCGCGTCACCCGCCGCGTCTCTGAGCTAAACCAGATGCTGTTACAGCTGTTCGATGAGGCGATCCTCGCGCTGACGGCAGACGAAAAACCGCGTCCGATTGATGACGAATTTCAGCTGCGCGGCACGCTTATCGATCTGCGCGACGAAACGCTGTTCATCCGCGAACCGGAAGCGATCCTGCGAATGTTCTACACCATGGTGCGCAACAGCACGATCACCGGGATCTACTCCACCACCCTGCGTCATCTGCGCCATGCACGACGCCATCTGAAGCAGCCGCTGTGTTACATCCCGGAGGCGCGCTCGCTGTTCCTGAGCATGCTTCGTCATCCGGGCGCCGTCAGCCGCGGTCTGCTGCCGATGCACCGTCACAGCGTATTGTGGGCCTATATGCCCCAGTGGTCGCATATTGTCGGGCAGATGCAGTTCGACCTGTTTCACGCCTATACGGTAGATGAGCACACAATCCGCGTCATGCTGAAGCTGGAAAGCTTCGCTAAAGAAGAGACGCGATCCCGCCATCCGCTGTGCGTTGATCTGTGGCCACGTCTGGCGCACCCGGAGCTGATCCTGATCGCCGCCCTGTTCCATGATATCGCCAAAGGTCGCGGCGGCGACCACTCCGTACTCGGTGCGCAGGACGTGCTGAAATTTGCCGAGCTGCACGGCCTGAACTCGCGTGAAACGCAGCTTATCGCCTGGCTGGTTCGCCATCATCTGCTGATGTCAGTTACTGCTCAGCGTCGTGATATTCAGGATCCGGAAGTGATCAAGCAGTTCGCCGAGGAAGTGCAAACGGAGAACCGCCTGCGCTACCTGGTCTGCCTGACGGTAGCCGATATCTGCGCCACCAACGAAACCCTGTGGAACAGCTGGAAGCAGAGCCTGCTGCGCGAACTCTACTTCGCCACCGAAAAACAGCTGCGTCGCGGGATGCAGAACACCCCCGACATGCGCGAGCGTGTGCGCCACCATCAGTTGCAGGCGCTGGCCCTGCTGCGCATGGATAACATCAACGAAGAGGCGCTGCATCAGATTTGGGCGCGCTGTCGCGCCAACTACTTTGTGCGCCACAGCCCAAACCAGCTTGCCTGGCACGCCCGGCATCTGCTGAAGCACGACCTGACAAAACCGATGATTCTGCTCAGCCCGCAGGCCACGCGCGGCGGGACAGAGATCTTTATCTGGAGTCCGGACCGGCCTTATTTGTTTGCAGCGGTCTGTGCCGAGCTGGACAGGCGTAACCTGAGCGTGCACGACGCGCAGATTTTTACCACCCGCGACGGCATGGCGATGGACACCTTTATTGTGCTGGAGCCGGACGGCAGCCCGCTGTCGTCGGACAGGCATGAGGGGATACGCTTTGGCCTCGAGCAGGCGATTACCCAGCGCAGCTGGCAACCTCCGCAGCCGCGTCGTCAGGCGGCAAAACTGCGCCACTTTACCGTCGATACCGAGGTCAATTTCCTGCCGACCCATACCGACCGTAAATCGTTCCTTGAGCTGATTGCGCTCGACCAGCCAGGGCTGCTCGCCCGCGTCGGTCAGGTTTTTGCCGATCTGGGAATTTCGCTTCACGGCGCCCGAATTACAACCATTGGCGAACGAGTAGAAGATTTATTTATAATCGCGACGGCCGACCGGCGTGCCCTTAATAATGACCTGCAACTTGAAGTGCAACAACGGTTGACAGCAGCCCTCAATCCAAACGATAAAGGGTGACGTGTTTTTTAGTGAAATGGAAAGAGTAAACAATGCAGCAGTTACAGAACGTTATTGAGTCCGCTTTTGAGCGTCGCGCCGACATCACTCCGGCAAATGTGGATACCGTGACCCGTGAAGCGGTAAACCAGGTTATTTCCCTGCTGGATTCCGGCGCGCTGCGCGTGGCAGAAAAAATCGACGGTCAGTGGGTTACTCATCAATGGCTGAAGAAAGCTGTGCTGCTCTCTTTCCGCATCAACGATAACCAGGTTATCGACGGAGCAGAAAGCCGCTACTTCGATAAAGTGCCAATGAAATTTGCGGATTACGACGAAGCGCGCTTCCAGAAAGAGGGCTTCCGCGTAGTACCACCGGCGGCCGTTCGTCAGGGTGCCTTCATCGCACGCAACACCGTGCTGATGCCATCCTACGTGAACATCGGCGCCTACGTTGACGAAGGCACCATGGTGGACACCTGGGCTACCGTCGGCTCCTGCGCGCAGATCGGTAAAAACGTTCACCTGTCCGGCGGTGTGGGCATCGGTGGCGTTCTTGAGCCACTTCAGGCTAACCCAACCATCATCGAAGACAACTGCTTCATCGGCGCACGTTCCGAAGTGGTTGAAGGCGTGATCGTCGAAGAAGGTTCTGTGATCTCCATGGGCGTTTATATTGGCCAGAGCACCCGTATTTACGATCGCGAAACCGGTGAAATTCACTACGGCCGCGTTCCAGCTGGTTCCGTTGTGGTTTCCGGCAACCTGCCGTCTAAAGATGGCAAATACAGCCTGTATTGCGCGGCCATCGTGAAAAAAGTGGACGCAAAAACGCGCGGTAAAGTGGGCATCAATGAACTGCTGCGAACCATCGATTAATCGGGTATAACAAAAAGCGGGGGCAACCCCGCTTTTTTTATATCCGAAGGTGGCGAAAATAGATTTTTTCGTTAATTATTCATAGGTTATGTTGAGATCAAGGGTACCGCTATGTACGATAATCTGAAAAGTCTGGGCATTACCAATCCTGATGAAATTGATCGTTATAGTCTCCGCCAGGAAGCCAATAACGATATTTTGAAAATCTATTTTCACAAGGACAAAGGAGAGTTCTTCGCCAAAAGCGTGAAGTTTAAATACCCTCGCCAGCGTAAGACCGTTGTCGCTGACGGTATCGGTCAGGGATATAAAGAAGTACAGGAAATCAGCCCTAACCTGCGCTACGTGATCGACGAACTCGATCAAATCTGCCAGCGCGATCGCAGCGAAGTCGATCTGAAACGTAAGATCCTTGACGACCTGCGTCACCTGGAAAGCGTAGTCACCAATAAGATCAGCGAGATTGAAGCGGATCTTGAGAAATTGACGCGTAACAAATGAGCCGTTTTATTGCCCGGTGGCGCTTCGCTTACCGGGCCTACGAACACATGTAGGCCGGGTAAGGCGAAGCCGCCACCCGGCAAACAGCATCATCTCTGTTCATCCAGCTGCAACGCCACATACAGCAGTAGCCGGTCGTCAAAATTCCCTAAATCCAGCCCCGTCAGTTCCGAGATCCGGTTTAGCCGATACTCCAGCGTATTACGGTGAATAAACAGCGCTTTTGACGTTGCCAGCGGCTGCACGTTATGCCGGAACCACGCCTGCAACGTGCGGCGCAGCAGCCCGTTGTTGTCCATTGCTTTCAGACGCACCAGCGGACGCGCCAGCTCGTTGGCCTGCCAGCCGCCGCGCAGGCTGTCGAGCAGGACCGGCAGCATCAGATCCTGATAGAAATAACTGCGGCTCTCCGGCATGCGCTGTTTACCCACCATCATGGTGGTGCGCGCCGTTCGCCATGAACGGGCAATACTTCCCGGCCCGGTAAAATAATTTCCCAGCGCGACGCGAAAACGGAGCTGTCCGTTCTCCTTCATACGCTCGATGAGCAGCTCAACGCGGCGACGATGATCTTCCGCGTCCCAGCGACCAAACTGATTAAGCGCAGGCTTGAGCACCACCATTTCCGTCAAAGAGACAATCGCCACCAGGTTGTTACGCTCCGGCGTCGCCAGCATGTTTTGCAGCTGCTGTAGCTCCACCATGGCGCTGTCCACACCAAGCTGGCCGCTATCCACCTCAATAACGGCGACTACGCGCGGCTGATTCAGGTCGATACCCAGACGCTGCGCCCATTCGCTCAGGGCAGGCGTGTGCTCCTCAGCCTGAATCAAATTCATCACCAGCTCTTCACGCAAGCGGCTGTCCTGGGCGAGCAGATGCATCAGACGCGACTGCTCCAGCATCATCTCCGCCGTCATGCAGACCAGCTCGCCGTATTTACGCAGCGATTCAGGATCGCCGGTCAGACCGATAACGCCAACAATCTCTCCTTCCAGACGCAGCGGCAGGTTGATCCCCTGACGGACCCCGTGGAGATGTTTCGCCACGGCGTCATCGATATCGACCACGCGCCCCTGAGAGAGCACCAGCAACGCCCCTTCGTGCAATTCCCCAATACGCTCACGATCGCCGCTGCCGATAATGCGCCCGCGGGCATCCATTACGTTGATATTGGTATCAATGATGCGCATGGTTCGCGCCACGATATCCTGCGCCATTTTGGTATCAAGATGCCAGCCAGCCATATAACCCTCCCGTGAGCAGAGCTCAAGAATAGGGAAATTCAGCTAAGGCTGCATTGTGCAGATGCCCAAAGGCAGAGAGAGATGTATGGAGTTGTGGGAAAGGTCACAGAAACGAGAAAGCCCCTGCGAACAGGGGCTTAAGAAGATTACTGCATCAGGAGATAAATAGAGGTATCACCACGCTGAATATTCAGTGCCAGCACGGACGGCTTGCTGTCGAGAATTTTGCGCAGTTCAGCGATGTTTTTCACCGGCTGCTGGTTAGCCCCCATGATCACATCACCTTTTTTCAGGCCGATACGGGCAGCAGGTGAGTTCGCTTTCACGTTGTTCACCACCACGCCTTTATCTGCCCCTTTGTTGCTCATCTCGGCACCTTCAATACCGCTGAAGATGGTGCTGGAATCGACCTGATTCTGACTGCTCTGTTGCAGTTCCAGGCTCACGTTAACCGGCTTACCTTCACGCAGCAGGCCGAGGGTCACTTTACTGCCGATTGGCATAGAACCCACTTCCGCACGCAGGGCGGCAAAGCTGCTGATCGGCTTACCGTTCAGCGAGGTGATCACGTCACCCGCTTTAATGCCGGCTTTCGCCGCCGAAGAGTTCGGCATGACCTGGCTTACGAATGCGCCGCGCTGAGCGTCCACTTTCATCGCTTTCGCCAGCTCGGAGTTCAGTTCGGTACCCATGATCCCCAGCTCACCGCGTTTCACCTGTCCATATTGCACCATCTGCGCAGTCAGGTTTTTCACCATGTTGCTCGGGATAGCAAAGCCAATACCGATGTTGCCACCGTCCGGTGCCAGGATAGCGGTGTTGATACCGATCAGCTCACCGTTCAGGTTAACCAGCGCACCGCCGGAGTTACCACGGTTAATGGCCGCATCCGTCTGAATGAAGTTTTCATAGTTTTCCGCATTCAGGCCGCTACGTCCCAGCGCAGAGACGATACCCGAGGTCACGGTTTCGCCCAGACCAAATGGGTTACCGATGGCGACGGTGTAGTCACCCACGCGCAGCGCGTCAGAGTCGGCAAGCTTAATCGCCGTCAGGTTCTTCGGATCCTGAATCTGAATCAGCGCGATATCAGAGCGCGGATCTTTACCGACCACTTTGGCATCGAATTTACGGCCATCGCTCATCTGCACCTTAATGGTGTTAGCATTATCTACCACGTGGTTATTGGTCACCACGTAGCCTTTCGCTGCATCAATAATAACGCCCGAGCCGAGTGCCATGAATTTCTGCTGCTGGCCGCCGCCCTGACCGTCATCCCCTGCGCCGCCGCCCTGACAGAACGGAGAACTCTGGAATGGCGAGCCGTCCTGGCAGAATGGCGAATTATCGCCGAAGAACTGCTGGAAATTACGCGGCATACGCGGCGTATTGACGGTCGTGCTGCCCTCAACGTTAATACTCACCACCGATGGCATCACTTTTTCGAGCATCGGGGCCAGGCTTGGCATCTGCTGCGCAGTCGCTGCCGAGGAAGCTGTCTCGGCCGCCATCGCCAGAGGGGACAGCGCTAAACCTAAACTCAGAGCCAGTGCACTCATTGCTAATGTGGTTTTTTTCATGTTTCTCAATCTCGATTTACCAGATAACGCAAAATTGCTGTGTAACTCAGATTCGTTTTATACCGCTTAGTTCCGGGATTAAGTTTATGGAAAAAGTAAAAATTTATTGGTCGTCTTTACAAAACTCATGGCTTATTCAACGGCCATAAGCTTGCGGTATTCATCCCAGGCATACAAATCTGTCATCCCGCTGATATAGTCCTGGATAAGACGACAGCGATAATAATATTCCATGACTGGCCATTGGGAAGAATGGCGATCTATTTTACTGACGGCTTCAATGTATGCCAGCCGGTGGCGGGTTGAAAGCTTCTGATAGAGACGAGATTCAATCGGCAGGCGGCGAACACGTTCATTATTTGCCAGCTCGCTAAACTCATCGACCGTCAGCTGGAGCAGCGGGCCATAAATCTCCAGCAACCCGCTGATAACCCGGTATCCTTGCAGCTCCAGCTGCTCGACATCCGGGTGGCTGAAAACATGGCGAACAGCCACGTTTTTATATAATTCAAGAAGCTGACTAAAACTGCTCTCATCTTCCAGCAGGGCGTGATTAAATTCCCCGCTAAATATCATCGGCAAATTATCAATGAAACGGGCGGCCGCATACGGCACCAGTTTATTCAGCGTGTTCACCCGCAAATACATAAAGAACTGATCTTCGGTACTGCGGCTCAGCGAATTTGAACGCGATTTATCCCAGGCATTCTCGACGACCTGCGCAAACAGAGAACCTTTTTCATGCTCTCCCCAGGCATCATGAAGATGCTGATACAGCTCCTCGACGCTGAATATTCTTTTTTCCACCGCGTCTTCCAGATCGGCCACGCAATAAGAAATGTCATCAGCCGCTTCCATAATCCATGTCAATGGAAAACGGCCATTAGGGGTCAGAGACAGTTCTTTACGCAACCGCGCGATGTATGCTTCTTCCGATAAGTAATAGCCCGGTTTTTTCATCAGGTAGCTATGCGTGGCGGGCGTTTCTCCGGTCCACCATGCGGGACGCGTGTATTTAAGAATACAGCCCACCTGGGCCCAGGTCAGATTCATCCGCATCAGGGAGTGCACCAGACGGATCCCCTGCGCGTTACCTTCGAAATGACACAGATCCTGGCGCACCTTACGGCGCAGATCGTTCAGGCTATCTTCGCCTTCACGCAGGCATAAATCGCGTACCACACAGCGGTCATCGCTGAGCGGCTGGCTTATGGCGTCAGAGGGAAAAAGCCGCTGTTTAAACCAGTCATTGATGGCGGCCTCGCCGAAATGACCAAAGGGAGGATTGCCGATATCGTGCATCAGGCAGGCCATCTCAACGATGCTTTCGAACGGCCCGGTCAGTTCATCCAGTCCGTAGGTTTCCAGCAGACGTTGCTCTTTAAGGCGGCTGAGGATCTCTTTCGCAATGTAGCGCCCCACCTGCTGCACTTCCATGGAGTGCGTTAACCGCGTACGCACCGCAGCGTTACGCTCCAGCGGGAACACCTGGGTTTTTTGCTGTAACCGACGGATGGCGGGCGAGTTGATGATGCGTCCGCGATCGCTTTCGAAAATGCGCAGGATCTCATGTTCGCTCTTATCGCCCTGTGGCGAACGGAAACGTCGGTGCCAGTTAATTTTGGTGCGAAAATCGATTGGTGCCATGTGCTCCCCCGCGTGAGAATGCGTTTCCCCTTAACCGCATGATAGACTATGCATCTTAACAAGGCACATCGCGAGTAAATCTATGAAAATCGGCATTATTGGTGCAATGGAAGAAGAAGTTACGCTGCTGCGTGACAAAATTGAGAACCGTCAGACCCTCTCCCTCGGTGGCTGTGAGATCTACACCGGCCAGCTGAACGGTGTTGACGTGGCTCTGCTGAAATCAGGCATCGGTAAAGTTGCAGCGGCACTGGGCGCGACCCTGCTGCTTGAGCGCTGCAAGCCTGACGTTATCATTAATACGGGTTCTGCGGGCGGTCTGGCGCCGACGCTGAAAGTGGGCGATATCGTGGTTTCCGACGAAGCGCGTTACCACGATGCAGATGTCACCGCATTCGGCTACGAATATGGTCAGCTTCCGGGCTGCCCGGCCGGGTTTAAAGCGGATGATAAGCTGATTGCCGCCGCTGAAAGCTGCATTAACGAGCTGAACCTCAATGCGGTGCGTGGCCTGATCGTCAGCGGCGATGCCTTTATCAACGGCTCTGTCGGTCTGGCGAAAATCCGTCATAACTTCCCGCAGGCTGTGGCCGTTGAGATGGAAGCCACGGCCATCGCGCACGTATGCCATAACTTCAGCGTGCCGTTCGTGGTCGTTCGCGCTATCTCTGACGTGGCGGACCAGCAGTCCCACATCAGCTTCGACGAATTCCTGGCCGTTGCGGCGAAACAGTCCACCGTGATGGTGGAAACCCTGGTGCAGAAACTGGCGCGTGGGTAAGGTGTCATTCAGGGCGCTGGTCGCCCTGCTTCTGCTCGCTCCGGCCTGGCTCATCGCCGCGCCGCGGGTGATCACTCTCTCTCCTGCCAATACGGAACTGGCGTTTGCCGCCGGGATCACGCCCGTTGCGGTGAGCAGCTTTTCCGATTATCCACCGCAGGCCGCCCATATCGAACAGGTTGCCACCTGGCAGGGAATGAACCTGGAACGCATCGTGGCGCTAAAGCCCGATCTGGTCCTCGCCTGGCGCGGCGGTAATGCCGAACGGCAGGTGAACCAGCTCTCTTCGCTGGGAATAACGGTGAAATGGGTGGACGCGGTGAGCATCGAACAGGTGGCGCAAACCCTCCGTGACCTCGCGCCTTTCAGCCCTACCCCCCAACGCGCCGGGCAGGCTGCACAGCAGATGCTCAACGACTATGCCGCGCTAAAAGCCCGATACGGCACGCAACCGAAACAACGCGTTTTTCTGCAATTTGGCAGCCAGCCGCTGTTCACTACCGGGAAAGGCTCGATCCAGAACCAGGTGCTTGAAACCTGTGGAGGTGAAAATATCTTTGCCGAAAGCCGGGTTCCCTGGCCCCAGGTCAGTCGTGAGCAGGTTCTTGCGCGACAACCGCAGGCCATTGTGGTGGTCGGAAATGCGAGCGAGATTCCTAAAATAGAACAATTCTGGCATCGGCAGCTTAAAATTCCGGTCATCGCACTCAACAGCGACTGGTTTGAACGCGCCAGCCCGCGTATTATCCTCGCCGCAAAACAACTCTGCGCCGAACTGGCAGAGAGTCACTCAAACAGATAAATACCCCCTTCGAGGATTTAACGATGCTCGTGTATTGGCTGGATATTCTTGGCACAGCCGTTTTTGCTATCTCCGGCGTTTTGCTTGCCGGAAAACTGCGCATGGACCCTTTTGGCGTACTGGTACTCGGCGTTGTTACGGCGGTGGGAGGCGGAACGATCCGCGATATGGCGCTGGCAAATGGCCCGGTATTTTGGGTAAAAGATCCCACGGATCTGGTGGTGGCGATGGTCACCTGCCTGTTAACCATCGTGCTGGTTCGTCAGCCTCGCAGACTGCCAAAATGGATATTGCCGGTGCTGGATGCCGTCGGTCTGGCGGTCTTTGTGGGAATAGGCGTGAATAAAGCCTTTATTGCCGGGACTGGCCCGCTGGTGGCGATCTGTATGGGCGTGTTAACCGGCGTGGGCGGAGGGATTATTCGCGACATACTGGCGCGAGAAGTCCCGATGATCCTGCGAACGGAAATCTACGCGACGGCCTGTATCATCGGGGGGATTGTTCACGCCACGGCGTATTACACCTTTGCTGTCCCGCTGGAGAATGCGGCGATGCTGGGGATGGTGGTCACGCTGGTGATCCGTTTAGCGGCGATACGCTGGCACCTGAAGCTGCCGACGTTTGCGCTGGATGAAAATTCAAGATAGGCGTCGTTTATAAGCCCGGTAGCGCTTCGCTTACCGGGCCTACAATCTGCGTTCAGGCTTAAATACTGAACGAAGAACCACACCCGCAGGTGCTGGTCGCATTCGGGTTAGTCACCACAAAGCGCGAACCTTCCAGACCTTCAGTGTAGTCCACTGAACCGCCCACCAGATATTGCAGGCTCATCGGGTCAACCACCAGCGCGACGCCCTGTTTCTCGATAGTCATATCACCATCGTTAACCTGATCGTCAAAGGTAAAACCATACTGGAAGCCACTACAGCCGCCGCCGGTAATATAAACACGCAGTTTCAGATCCGGATTGTCCTCGTCGGCAATCAGGGTTTTCACTTTTTTCGCTGCTGCTTCGGTAAATTCCAGCGGCAACGCTACGTCATCACTCATCTTATGCTCCCATGAATACTGCGACTGCTATTGGGCAAAAATCACCCAATTCTTTTTGTCATTATCTAATACCCTGGTAATTCATTCAAGTATTCTGCTTCAGGGCCTGTTCAGCTTCCTGTTTCGCCAGGGTACGGGCAAGAATGGTGGAGTATAGCGGTTTTCCACCCAGGAATTGGGCTAATAGTGTCGCGCCGAGACAGGTAATGATCATTGGCAAAATGAGCTGGTAATTGTCGGTCATTTCCAGCACCAGTACGATCCCGGTCAGCGGCGCGCGCAGGGAGGCCGCCAGCAGCGCCCCCATTCCCGCAACCGCAAACGTCCCCGCATCCAGATGGTAGGCCGGGAAACCTGCCGCCGCCGCCATCCCGAACGCCGTACCCAGCAGCGTTCCCAGTGCCAGCATCGGAGCGAAAATGCCGCCCGGTGCGCCGGAGGAGAAGCACAATACCGTAGTGATGACGCGAGAAATAAACATAAACAGCAGCAGGCCTACGCTGAAATTCCCCGCCGCGGCAATGGGAATCAGGCCGAAACCGCCGCCCGCCGCATTCGGTTCGATGAAACCGAGGATCCCGCACACGCCGCCAAGCAGGCCTCCCACCAGCACCCATTTCGTGGTATTTCCGCCATGGATGCGCTGAAACATATCCTGCGCCCGTAAAATCAGGGTGTTAAAAAGCGGGCCGACGACGCCAAAAATCATCCCAAGAACCAGATACAGCCATAAAGTATTGACCGGCGCATTGGTCAGCTTGCCAACTTCAATCACCGCTCCTTCGCCGTTAAAGACGCGAAAGACAATGCTCGACATAATCACGCCGGTAAACACCGCTTTAATGGAGATCAGGTTGTAGCGGAACTGGGCGCGCATCTCTTCAATGATAAACAGGATACCCGCCAGCGGCGCGTTAAACGCCGCAGACAGCCCCGCTGCGGCCCCCGTCGCCAGCAGTGTATGTCGTGCTTCGGCGCTGCGCATACGGAACAGATCGCCGACCATGCGCCCGACGTTACCGCCCAGCTGTACCGTTGGCCCTTCCCGACCGAGCACCATGCCCGCCCCGAGGGTTCCCATCCCGCCGATAAATTTCACAGGAAGCACCCGCCACCAGCGAACCGGGCGTAGTTCCTCCAGCGCCCCCTCAATTTCAGGGATCCCCGAGCCACCTGCTTCAGGTGCGAATTTACGCACCAGAAAATACCCCACCATGGCAAACAGCGCCGAAAGGCCAAAGGCCCACACCCAGACCAGCCATTCCCGATCGGCAAAGCTGGCGACGGTACCTATGCGCCAGTTGAGCACCGCGTTGACCGCTTTCTCGAATGCGACCCCCACCAGCCCGGCCAGCGTACCGACCACGGCGGCTGCCAGCAGAATGGCTAACGGGGTTTTGTCACGGTTGAGCAGCCGCCGGATACTGACCCGGTGCTTCGCGCGCGTAAACTGTTGTTGTTCAAAAGAAGGTGTGTTCTCGTTCATTACCTGTTCTGTTTCGTCATACAAAAGGCCGCAGGGATTCTACCAGAGACAATCCCCTCGTCCCCTGAAAAATACTTAACAATTGTTAAGCCTTCTGAGGGGCAAAAATTTTATAACCTCTTCCGAATCACTTAGAATAGTTGCCTTAACTTATTTCTACGAACCAGGAACGACGCCATGAGCAAGTCTGAAAACCTCTACAGCGCAGCCCGCGAGCTTATCCCAGGCGGCGTGAATTCACCCGTGCGCGCCTTTACCGGCGTGGGTGGCACCCCGCTGTTTATCGAACGTGCGGATGGGGCATATCTGTATGATGTGGATGGTAAAGCCTATGTCGATTACGTCGGCTCCTGGGGCCCGATGGTACTGGGGCACAACCACCCGGCGATCCGCAACGCGGTGATTGAAGCCGCTCAGCGCGGCCTGAGCTTCGGCGCGCCAACCGAGATGGAAGTCAAAATGGCGGAGTTGGTCACCGAGCTGGTGCCAACGATGGACATGGTGCGTATGGTGAACTCCGGTACCGAAGCGACCATGAGCGCTATCCGTCTGGCGCGCGGTTTTACCGGTCGTGACAAGATCATCAAGTTCGAAGGTTGTTATCACGGCCACGCCGACTGCCTGCTGGTAAAAGCCGGTTCCGGCGCGCTGACGCTCGGTCAACCGAACTCCCCGGGGGTGCCGGCTGATTTCGCGAAACACACGCTGACCTGCACCTATAACGATCTGAACACCGTTCGCGCCGCGTTCGAGCAGTATCCGCAGGAGATCGCCTGCATCATCGTTGAACCGGTGGCGGGCAACATGAACTGTATTCCACCGCAGCCGGATTTCCTGCCGGGCCTGCGCGCGCTGTGCGATGAGTTCGGCGCGCTGCTGATCATCGACGAAGTGATGACCGGTTTCCGCGTCGCGCTGGCGGGGGCGCAGTCATACTACGGCGTTGAGCCGGATCTGACCTGCCTCGGCAAAATCATTGGCGGCGGCATGCCTGTCGGCGCGTTTGGCGGCCGTAAGGACGTGATGGACGCGCTGGCGCCAACCGGTCCGGTTTACCAGGCGGGTACGCTCTCCGGTAACCCGATTGCGATGGCGGCGGGCTTTGCCTGTCTGACCGAAGTGGCGCAGCCGGGTATCCACGAAACCCTGACGGACCGGACGACGCAGCTGGCAAACGGCCTGCTGGAAGCCGCAGAAGACGCGGGTATTCCGCTGGTGGTAAACCACGTCGGCGGGATGTTCGGGATTTTCTTCACCGATGCGAAAACCGTGACCTGCTATCAGGACGTGGTGAAATGCGACGTGGAACGCTTCAAACGCTTCTTCCATCTGATGCTGGAAGAAGGCGTGTATCTTGCGCCGTCAGCGTTTGAAGCGGGCTTTATGTCCGTGGCGCACAGCGAAGAAGATATCAATAACACCATCGACGCAGCGCGTAAGGTGTTTGCGAAGCTCTAAGGGCATTGCCGGGTGGCGCTAACGCTTACCCGGCCTACGATGTTCTCCATCTTCCCTTGGGAGAGGGAGCAAACACGAAAACGGCAATCTAAGGATTGCCGTTTACTTTTATTACCGACTCTGCTTTCTCAACAGATATATAAAGTACGGCGCGCCGATAAAGGTCGACAGCAGGCCCGCCGGGATCTGATACGGGAACAGCACCATCCTTCCGCACCAGTCAGCAAAAACCAGGATCGCTCCGCCCGTCAGCGCAGAGATCACGATATGCGGCAAAGTCCTGCGGAAGCCCATCATACGGGCGATGTGCGGCGCCATTAATCCGACAAAACTGAGCGGGCCGATAGTCATGGTGGCCGTCGCCGTCAGGCACGCGGCCAGCAGCAACAGGGCGATACGCGTTGGCGTCAGCGCCACCCCGACCGCGCGGGCGGTATCTCCACCCAGCGGCAGAATGGTCATCCAGCGACGGCACAGCGGCACAATCGCCAGCAGCACGATCATCACAATCCCGGTATGCACCACCTGACTGCCGGTGGCGTTGTACGTTGAACCGGAAATCCAGGTCAGGATCTGCGCCATGCGCGGATCGCCGCTCGCCTGCAACATCATCAGCAGCATAGTAAACGCGGTGCTGAGCGCCATCCCGGCCAGCAGCATGCGGTGAGGTGAGAACCCCCCTCGCCCGGAGGCGATCAGGATAATCATCAGCGTGACTGCCGCGCCGATACTCCCGGCAGGCATCAGCCAGCCGAACGCATTTCCCGGCACGAGGAACAACATTAACACTACGCCAAACGCGGCTCCGGAGCTGATCCCTAATACTTCCGGGCTTGCCATCGGGTTGCCGGTGAGACGCTGGATAATACAGCCGGCCACCGCCAGCATGACGCCCGCAATCAGCGCGGAGAAGATCCGCGGCCAGCGCCACTGCATGAGTTCATGCAGCAAATCCCCCGTCGCCCAGTGCCAGCCCGTGGCGTCACGTCCCAGCGAGAGTGCGGCAAACGAGGCGATAACCAGCACCGCCAGCCCGGCAAGGCTGAACCACACCACCGACTGACGTTCGGCATGTACTTTATCGCCGGCATCCATTGCCGGGGCGCTAATGCTGCGCAGGCGCGGCAACAGCCACAGCAGCAGCGGCGCGCCGATCAGGGCCGTCACCGAGCCCGTGGAAACTTCCATCCAGACGCGCGCCAGCCAGAGAATGAGTTGGTCGGAAAGCCAGAGGATCAGCGCGCCAATCAGCGGAGCCAGCATCAGCCGCGCCAGCAGACGGCGTGCGCCGAGCATTTTTGCCAGCAACGGCGCAAACAGGCCGATAAAACCGATGATGCCGACGGCGTTAACCAGTAACGCACTCAGCACAATCGCCAGGGTCAGGGCCGCCAGACGCGCCAGCGACAGCGCCAGCCCCAGATTGCGCGCCACGCCGTCATCGAGGCCCATCAACGTCAGCGGACGCAGCAGCAGCAGCGTCAGCACCACGCCGCCGAACAGCTGCGGCCACAGGCGCTGGACGATACTCCAGTCGGTCTGGGTGAGCGTGCCGGTACTCCACATAAACATGCTTTGCAGCTGGTCGTGGTGAAACAGCACCAGCAGCTGGTTGATCGCCCCACAGTAGAGGCTGACGACCAGCCCCGCGAGGATCAGCGTGACCGGCGAGAGACGTTTTCCCCAGGCCACGCCAAAGACCAGCGCACCGACCACACATGCGCCTGCCAGCGCGGCAAACTGCGAGGTTAACGCTCCCGGCAGGGTCCAGAGAGTGGTGATGGTGATCCCCAGCTGAGCCCCCGTCGCCACGCCCAGCGTGGTCGGCTCTGCCAGCGGGTTACGCAGCACCTGCTGAAACAGTACGCCCACCAGTCCCAGTCCCGCCCCGACCAGCAGGGAGATAGCCAGACGCGGCAGCAGGCTGTAGTGGAACAGCATTTGCTGAATATTATCGATATCCGGTGCGGCAAACGCGGCTGCCCATTGATCGCGCGGTAACGCCGTGCTCAGGTTAAAGCCGGTTAACATCAGGGCAGCCAGAAAAATGAGCGCTAACAGCAACATTGGGAAACGAGCCATACGCGTGCTCATGCCTTGCCTCCCAGTGCATTGTCCAGCACGCGGGCAAAATGCATTGCCGACAGCGTCGCGCCGTAGAACCATACCGCTGGCGCGCGCAGGAAGCGCTGCTCGCGGACGAACGGCATTGCCTGCCAGAGCGGGGTCGCCATCAGGGTTTGCATCTCGCGCTCGTTCCCGTGATCGAAGCACAGCACGTCCACATCACGAAACGCCGCCAGACGGTCAATACCCACGGCGGTACTGCCCCAGAATGTCATCTCGCCTTCCCAGGCATTGCGAATGCCAAAGCTGTCGAGCACTTCCTGGAACAGACAGTTATTTCCAAAGACAAGCATATGGCGGGCATCCAGCAGGGTTACCATCAGCAAAGGCCGATCGCCACGGTGGGCAAAGCGCGGCTTGAGGGAATCAATCAGCGCATCAAATTCATCGAGATGTTTTTTCGCCTGAGCCTCACGGTTGAGAAACTGCGCCATCTCGTGGATGGAATTTTTTGCCATGGTCAGCGGCTTTTTGCCGTCGCTAAAGGAAAAGCCCCGTCCGGGCGCAATCTTCGCCATGGTCTCTTCCGACGGGCCATACCCCGCAGACCAGAATAAATAAGACGGTTTCATCTGGGTGAGAAGCTCAAGGTTCGGCTCCGTACGCAGGCCAATGTCGATGACGGAGTCCGGCAGTTTTGGCTCATTCACCCACAGGGTGTAGTTGGGAATATCGGCCACGCCGTAAGGCGTCACGCCAAGCGCCATCATCAGTTCGACGGGCAACCACTCCAGCGCCACGATGCGGTGCGGATCGATAGCCGCAGCGCGGGCCGGGCCCATCTTTAACAGCAGCGGTGAGAGCGCCATGGCCGTCAGCAGGCGACGGCGGCTAATGAATGTTAAATCCAGCATCAGTAGACAAAGCTCACGGGTGCAGCCCCGGCTGGGTGAGACAGGATGCCCATAGGAATACCGTAGATATGTTCCAGCGTTTCGCTGCGCATCAGTTCGGCAGGGGTACCCTGAGCGATCATTTCACCGCCGCGCAGCGCTACCAGGTAGTCGCAATAGCGTGCCGCCATGTTGATATCATGCAGAACGGCAATCACCGTCAGGCCGCGCTGCTGACTTAAGCGATGCACCAGCGCCAGGACGTCAACCTGATGAGCAATATCCAGCGCCGAAGTGGGTTCGTCGAGCAGCAGGCAGCGGCTGTCCTGCGCCACCAGCATCGCGATCCATGCGCGCTGACGCTCGCCACCGGACAGGCTATCCACCAGACGGTGCGCCAGCGGTTTTAACCCAACCAGCGCGATCGCCTCTTCCACTTTCTCTCTGTCAGCGACGCCAAAACGCCCGAGCGCACCGTGCCACGGATAACGTCCAATCGCCACCAGCTCGCGCACCGTCATCCCCTCCGCCTGCGGCAACTGCTGCGGCAGATAGGCCACCTTGCGGGCAAAGGCCTTACTGCTCCAGCTCGCCAGCGGCTGGTCATCCAGCAATATGTCGCCCTCGGACGGCGGCTGATGACGACCCAGCATCTTCAGCAGCGTCGATTTACCGGAACCATTGTGCCCGATTAAACCGGTCACTTTACCTGCGGGAAACGTCAAAGAGAGCGGATGCAGCAAGGTGCGCCCGGGTACGCGAAAGGAGAGATTGTTAAGCGTGAAGGTGGAGTCGGATTGCGTTTTATTATCCTGCATGTCAGCCAACTTAAATAAAAAGGGCACGGCGAACCGTGCCCATAAAGAGGTTAGAAGCGGAAGGTCGCGGTGGCAACAACCTGGCGTCCTGCTCCCCAGTAGCATGCATACTCGCTGTAGCAGCTGGAGACGTATTCACGGTCAAAGATGTTGTTCACGTTGACGCCGACGGAAGATCCCGGCAGACCGAAGCGCGCCAGATCGTATTTCACGGTCGCATCCGCCAGGGCATAACCCGCGACGTTAAAGGACTCATAGGCTTTAGGCGACGCTGAGGAGTAGTACGTCACCGTGTTACCGATGTAACGCGCGCCCGCACCGACGGTCAGGCCACTCAGCGCCGTCTCGTGGAAGGTGTAATCCGCCCACAGGGATGCCATGTTGCGCGGTACTTCTGCCGGACGACGACCTTCATACCAGGTATCGTGGGTATATTCCGCATCGGTGTAGCTGTAGGCCGCCGTCACGTTCACGTTAGCCGACACTGCCGCTTTCGCTTCCAGTTCAAAGCCACGGGAGCGAATTTCACCGCCCTGCACGCTAAAGCCGCTGGTCGGGTTCGCCGGATCGGCGGTCAGGTTGTTGTTCTTGGTCAGCTGATAGACCGCGGCCGTCACCACAACAGGCAGATCTTTCGGAACATACTTCACGCCCGCTTCATACTGCTTGCCGCGCGCCGGATCGAACGGTTTGCCGCCCTGGGTGGTGCCAGAGAGCGGTTCAAAGGATTCACTGTAGCTGAAGTATGGGGTAATCCCGTTGTCGAACAGGTAGTTAATCCCCCCGCGCCAGGTAAATGCCTGATCGTTAATTTCCGCGGTGGTCCCGTTATTACGGTTAAAGGCAGACGTTTTTGCAAAGTCATAGCGGCCACCCATGGTGAGTACCCACTTATCCCATTCCGCCTGATCCTGCGCATAGAGCCCGGTCTGCTCCTGACGATTGAGCATGGCATACGGGAAGTTCACATTGACGTTCGCATTGCCGTGCTGCGGATTGTTCATGCTGATCGGATCGGCGGTACCGTAGTCAGCATCAATATCATTGCGCATACGAAGGTAATCCACCCCCGTCAACAGCGTATGGTCAACGGCACCGGTCGCGAATTTCGACTGGAGCTGTGTATCAACCGTGAACGAGTTGAGGTCTTCATCTGAGCGCACGTACGCACGGCTGATCTGGGCCGGAGCGATATAGCCATTACCGTAAACTGAACGGTAAAGCGTATTGATTTTGGTATAACGCAGATTCTGACGCACGGTGAAGGTGTCGTTGAATTCATGCGCGAAGCTGTAACCCACCATTTTCTGACGACGGGAGATCTTATTGTCTTCATCGCCTTCGTTGAAATCGGTCGGCAGTTTGTGCGCCTTTCCGTTAGCATCATAGTAAGGCACAACGGTACCTTCACGCGGCAGCCAGCCGTAGTAACCCGCATCCGGATCGCTCTGGAAGTTGCTCAGGAAAGTGAAATCGGTTTTATCATCAGGACGCCAGCTGAAAGACGGCGCAATCGCGTAACGAGTAGACTTCACCATCTCCTGCTGCGCATTTTCACTGCGTCCCAGGCCGGTCAGACGGTAGGACCACACGCCGTTATCATCAATCGCGTCGCTGAAGTCAAACCCAGTCTGCCACAGGTTATCCGTCCCCATTTTGAACTGAATTTCTTTTAACGGTTCCGTGGTTGGACGCTTGCTGACCATACTCACTACGCCGCCAGGGTGGCTTTTTCCATACAGTACGGACGTCGGGCCTCGCAGCAGCTCTACGCGCTCCAGGAAGTATGGGTCCATCGACGCTTCAGAGTAGTTATCCCCTTGCAGCTTCATACCGTCCAGATACTGGTTGGTGTTCACTGTACTGGAGGTCGTAAAACCACGAATAGAAACCACGTCATAGGTCGTGGAGGCGCCGCGCGTTGCGAAAACGCTCGGCGTGTAGGCCAGCGCCTGTTTAACCGTCCCCGGCTGTTTCATGTCCATCTCTTCACGTGTGACCACGGAAATGGACTGCGGGGTTTTCTCGATCGGTGTATCGGTTTTCGTCGCCGTTGCAGTGCGCTTTGCTGCAATCGTCGGTGCAGGCCCCCAGGCACTCTCCTGCGCAGCCGGTGCGGCAGTAACAGTAATGGTTTCTTCTTTTTTCGGGGTTTCGGCGGCATGAGCATAAGCAGACATGCCGGCAACCGCTGTGGCTACGACGACCGCGATTTTACGCAGCGACGTGTTAATTGGCTGAGCAGTATTGGAAAGCGCCATGATGGATCTCTGATGGAAAAAGTGAATGATAACGTAAACGAGAATTATTATTATGACCGCAGAATAATATGCGAAACGTTGGCTGCATAGCAAGCAGTATGCGGCCCTACAAGATTTAAGGGTTTAAGAATTAACCAGATGAAAATAGAGGGTTAATGAAGTTAGCGAAATGATCGCTAAAGCCCGCCGAAACGGGCCGGAGGGCTTAACGATAGAAGAGTTCGAAAGTCGCGACGGCGTCGACTTTCCCGGCTTTAACC
The DNA here is from genome assembly GCF_015672585.1 of Enterobacter sp. Res13-Sevr-PEC09-46. Lineage (NCBI taxonomy): Bacteria > Pseudomonadati > Pseudomonadota > Gammaproteobacteria > Enterobacterales > Enterobacteriaceae > Enterobacter > Enterobacter sp. Res13-Sevr-PEC09-46. The sequence continues at coordinate 54,254 of NZ_JADABR010000001.1, forward strand.
TCTCCCGTTTTGATGTAACGGGCTTTGAGTGGGATCTCAACCGGGACGTTGTTCTGGGTACGGGTTATTGCCGTGTAGCTCTGGTCGAACTGTAACACCGCATCGTTCTTGTCGAGGATTTGAATGCCTACGCCGCTTGCAGCGTTGTCTCCGGTAGCAATATTGAGGATATTGCCATCCGTTACGCCAGTCGACCCTGCACTGGTGAACTGATAATCAATTTTTGTCCCGGCGGCGCAGTCCGTAATATCAATCCTGAAACGACTGTCGGTCAGGATGTCAGAATACTGACCGTTAAAATCGTGCGCATTGACCGTTTCCAGCGGCACGTAGATGTTTTTATCCGCCAGGTTACAGGTGTTTGTCGTAATGTGCACACTGGTTGGTGAAAAGCGAATTTCGCCTATCACGTCGTTATCGTAAGTTTCATGTGAGGTTAACAGGGACGTATTAAGATCGCCCTCTTCGACTTCACCAATAACGATCAACTGAGCGGTAGCCCGGAAATTGTAATTCGTTGAAAAGCTTCTGATCGTGCCAAGATAAGTTTCCGGCCTGATAATGTCTTCTTCGGTATAGCTGGGGAACTGGGTTGTAGACGCTGCAACGCGAATGCCAATCCCGGCCACGTTGGTTTTATACACTCCGGGTAAAACATCTTCACGTGCATCAGCATCACTCAATGAGAGATAGCCTCTACGTACCCGAACGGAATCACCATCACATCTTTGCGCAATTTCACCTGATTCCACGCTGGCGTCATAAATAATGGTACCGACCTGAACGTCTGGCTCAAGCTGGATGACAGCGGGAATGTTGAAGGTAACAATTCCCCCGCTACTTCCGCCTCCCGTAAATGTACAAGTTGCGAAGGCCGGAGCTGAAAACAGCATGATTAGGCCAGCCATTGCGCTGATGAATAGTTCTTTGCTAAGCCTCATTGGCAATTTACCGTCATTTTCAAAATAGTTGCTGAGCGCCCGGGAGGGAGATCCCCCGCCCACGCACACCGTTGATCGCGCCCGTCACCCCACTGCACATTCAGGGAAACCGCTTCATGCAGACCGGTAAGCCAGACTTCTCCTTCATCACCGACGATAGCCGTTGCGCTTTCCTGCGTGACAATGGCGCCGAAAGGTACCGGCTTGCCGTGGAAAAGCAGCGTGATAAGCGCACGCTTCCCCACTCGTGCATCAAAAATCGCTGAGATGGCCGCACCTTTTGTTGGGACAACATCCTGGGTAGCGGCGGCAATTTCAATATCTTCACGATCCTGGGTGTTGACCGTAATACCGTTTTTCCGGTAGGCCGTCAGGGAAGGGACAATCGCGTTACCAAAGCGATCGGTGTAGATCCCTCGCCCGTTCTGTACTTTGACGTTATCGCCATCTTTGATATGGACAATGGCAAAGGCGTCGCGGACGGATTGCCCCAGGGTTACTCCATGTTCATGCGCAACAATTGAACCCTGCGCGCTGTAGTTCCACTGTCGGTTATCGCCCCCGTAGTTATACCCCAGCCCGACATCACCGGCAGATCCCCGGTAGCGCCCGGATACACTGCCGCCATAGCCAGTATCTTGACTGGCATAGGTCTGCTGGAGGTTATAGCTGAGGTTATTGTTCTCAAGTGCCGTGCCGCCGATCCCTACCTGATGCGAAACGAATCCACCGCTGGCAGTGTTGGCGCTGTAAGTTGACCATGCGTTCGCTAGCCAGCGTGAAAGAGGTACGTTGACCATCAACGCCATTTGCCGATCGGTATTGGCGTCCGGCGTACGCGTCAGGCTGTAGCTTACCGACCAGGTTATACCGCGCCAGCCGGAGCTTAGCCCCGCACTGACGCTGCGCTCGTGTCCCGCCATGTTCCAGTAATCCTGCTGATAACCATTAAGGTAAGCCGATCCCCAGTCCGAAACGCGTTGGGAAAGATTAACCTGCATGCGGCTGCGCCGATTATTGGTTCGCCGATAGGTATAAATCCCATCGTCAATCTCGCTGTCACGCTGGTCGACAGCTTCCTGAAAGGTATAAAACCCTGAGGTGGAATAACGGTAGCTGGCAAGCGTCACGGTGGTGTCTGTATCCGGAATATCCCTGGAATACTGCGCACGCCATGACATCCCGCGGGCATCATCTCGTCCATCATCAAAAGCCGTACGGGCGGCGGTCACATCCACGGATGCCGATCCGAAACGGCCAAGATCGGCCCCTGTTCCCGCCAGCATAGCCTGATACGACGATGCAACGAGCGCGCCGGCGTATGTTGTTACGCCATAAGGCAGGCCGTAAATGACCGTCCCTTGCAGAAAAGGGGGCTCGTCCTCACCTTCATTACCGCGATAACGCCCTGCCGCCAGCGAATATTTAAATGCCCCTTCCCGCTGTAGCACCGGTACCGATGCGCTGGCCTGGATGAAGCTGTGTTCGCTGCCGTCGGCCTCTTCCACCGTCACCTCCAGATCCGGGCCGGATGTGACCTGGCTTAAATCGCGGATCTCAAATGGCCCCGGAGAGACGTTGCTTTGATAAATGGTGTAGCCGTTTTGCCTGATGGTGACCTTTGCATCGCTATTTGCGATACCACGCACCACGGGGGCAAACCCCTGCTGGCTGGTGGGCAGCATGGAAGTATCCGTTTCCAGCTTCACGCCGGTCATTTGGACGCTGTCGAAAAGCTCGCCGTTAGTGTACGTCTGGCCTATCTCAAGCTGGCTTTGCAGGGTTTTGATATCACGTTGCAGTGTACTGGCGATTGCATCCCAACCGGCGTTGTCACTCCAGGTGCTGTTGTTACGCAACCGCCACGCCCCGAGGTTGATCCCCGACTCCAGGCCAAGCCATGCAGATGACGTTTTACCAGAACGATAGTGCTGCTGAGAGCCGCTAAACTGGTAGCTTGTCCAGGCGGCGGGAGCACCGTCATCCCAGAATTTCGGCTCGATAGCCCCGGCCGCAGCCTGATCGCGGTATTTTTGCGGGATCACCAGCTTGAGGGTCTGATTATCCTGGTCGTAATCGTAGCGGGCATTATCAATAAAATGGGAGATGTCATCGATTATCACCGCATCATCCAGATCTTTCATGTCCGGGATCGTGTCGACTTTTACCCCTAATGCACGCAGATCCGCTTTGGTCAGCTCCGGTAACAGGCGCTGCTTATCGTCAGACAAGATCCAACTCACCGTGCGTTTATCCAGAACATCCCGATCCCACATAATGGTCGTCAGAAAGTTTCCGGGCAGTAAGCCATTATCATTAATGAAATTTTTTAGCGTTGAGGTGTTTTCCAGCGGAGTGTCCATCTCGAGGATCCGCAGGTTAAATTCGTCATCTGCACTCACAGGCTGGATCATCGCGAGCAGCGCTAACGCGATTCCCTTCAGAACCTGTTTGTAGAGTGGAGATGACGACATAGGGTACCAGCATTGTGTGTTTAAAGAGCCTGCTTGCGCTGGGAGGTTTGCGCGCCGAAATCGCTAATAGCAGTCCACGTCACGGGCCCGTTTGCAGATTGAGGCACAGAAAAATATTGCTCGCTGAAAGGTGCGACCATCATTGAAATCGCCCCCGGCGTTGTTCTTGTGTCAGTCACAGGGACACTTTTCCCGCCCACGGCCAGCTCGCCAAAGGAGACGTAAAACGGCGTTGGGTTTTTCGCAATGAGCTTGTTCCCCTGGCGGCGGAAGGTGATTTTTTCATAGGCTTGTAGCGCATCGGTTTCTTTCAAATCAGCAGGACGCCAGAACAGCTTCAGACGCGTTTTCATCGCGAATTGCAGCGTATTCTTGTCTTTTAAGTCAGGTGATAACGCCGAGACGGATTTCACATTCGCCAGAAATAAAGATTCGCGATCTGCGGGCAGATTTTTTTTATCGCCGGTAAAAATGATGTGCAAAAGGGTCTGACGATTTTCCTGTAATTTATAGACAGGCGGCGTAATGATGAAAGGTGCTTTTGCATCGTTGGGGTAACTCACCCAGCTTTGCACCAGATATCGAGTATGAGGGTCTTTATTTTTGAGTGCTATTTGTACTTCGGATTTATTCGATGGATAAATAATTCGCGTGCCACCGAGAACCACACTTGCCTGTACTGAACAGCAAGAGATAATCAAACATCCACCTAACAATTTTAATAAATAATTCATACTACGTTCCAGAAGGCAGCCCTTTCAGGCTGCCAAAATAGATTTAGCGATAAACAACCTCGAACGTTGCAGATGAGGAGTAGTGACCTGCTGTTGGTTTGTTATCACCAACCTGAATAACTTTCGCGGTGTAATTAAAGACAGATGCTGTGGCGCCAGTGGCATCGTTCGCAACATCGGTACCGGCTTCCGGTTCTGATCCGTTGAAAACCACGTCCCCCTTAGTCCCATTTTCATTACTGACAATGATGCCAACGTTGGTCGCATTGCCAGCGCCGGAAAGATCGTTCTTCAGGCGCTTGTATTCCGCATCCGTTGTGGTGCCGCTGAACTTGAGGTTCAGTTTGGCAACCAGCGGATCACATTTTTTCACTTCAATCTTAAAGGCCTTCGACGTCCCGACCTGACCGTCAGTACCAAAATCAGAAGGATAAGTATCTGCAAATGTGACGGTGGAAGTATTGGACCCCGAGCCATCAACATCAATTTCACAGGTATCCGCCACAATTTTTCCGGCGAAATTTACCGTACCAGAATCATTCGCTGCAAATACCGGCAGAGAAAGTGCAGCCATAAACGTGCTGGCCAGCACCGTTGAAACAACATATTTACTCATAACAATATCCTTATATGTGATGATGAAGATATCCATTCTTGATATATACAAAAATGTTGGGAAGTCCTCTAAGGAATATCCTGTGAGGTCAGTAAATTTCTGGGGAGGATTTAATCAGATTATTCTTCATCACGTCTAGATCGCAAAATGATAATGCCCGAATAATCGGACACAACTCTCTGTTTTAGATGAAAAAAAGCAAAAATTAATAATTCTACATTTTAAATTTAATAATTTTAAATATAAATGAATGTAAACATAAAAAAAGGCCGCTTAATCCTTAAGCGGCCTTTTATTCAGGAAACTAATTAGTTTCCGCCAAACATGTCCTTGATCCAGCCGGCGACACCGTCGCTGTCTTTCTTCTCATTCTGCTGCTGCGGCTGTTGCTGCGGCTGCTGGGGTTGAGAAGACTGATCGAACGGGTTACCTGTCGGTTCTTCTGGCTGACTTTGCTGACACAGCGCATCCGGGTTAGTCGTCCAGACCGGCAGCGTACGCATCCCGCCACCGCAGATAAAGTTGCCCGATGCGTCCACGCCCATATCAACGATATCTTCCGGGGCAACCAGGTTCAGCGGCACCGGAGACTGGTTGGCCAGGTAGCGCTGGTAAATCGACATCGCACCGCTCGCGCCATACAGTTTGGTCGGCTGGTTGTTATCGCGCCCCACCCAGGTGATGACCACTTCACGACCATCAATACCGGCGAACCAGGTATCGACGTTGTTGTTGGTGGTCCCGGTTTTACCCGCCAGATGCAGGCCCGGATACTTCGCTCCCAGCTGACGGCCTGTACCGCGCTGGACAACCTGCTGCATGGTCCACAGCGTCATATAGGCCGCCTGCGCCGGAACTGCACGTTCTGCCTGCGGGAAGCTCTGATACAGCACGGAGCCATCTTCGGCAATCACCGAACGCAGAGCGGAAAGCGGAGCACGGTTACCGCCGCTGGCGATGGTCTGGAACGCCTGCGCCACTTCGATTGGCGTCAGGTTAAGCGCCCCCAGAATCATCGCTGGCACCGGGTGCAGCTGATCTTTCGGTACCCCCAGCTTCTGCCAGGTGTCGGTAATGGCCGGCAGGCCCAGCGCCATTCCGAGGTTAACCGTTGGCACGTTCATCGAGCGGGTTAACGCATCCACCAGCATGACCTGGCCGCTGAACTGTCTGTCATCGTTCTGCGGTGACCAAACCTGGCCGTTAGGCTGGCGCAGGGAAATTGGCGCATCGGCAATCCAGGTATTCAGGCGATAAAGATTCGGCTGGCTCAGCGCGGTCAGATAGGTCGCCGGTTTTGCCAGTGAACCAATTGAACGACGCGCCTGCATGGCACGGTTATAGCCCGCAAACTGCGGCTCAGCACCGCCCACCATGGCACGAACTTCGCCGGTGTTACGGTCAACCACTACCATCGCGGTTTCCAGATCGCTCAGCTTACGCTGCTTTTTCAGCGCCGGAATACCTTCTACCGCCGCTTTTTCTGCGGCGTCCTGTGCCACGGAGTCAAAGGTGGTAAAGATCTTCACGCCGGAGAGATCTTTCACTTTATCCCCGAGCTTAGACTGCAACTCCTGACGCACCATCTGCATAAAGGCAGGCTGCGGAGAGATCACCCCACCGCGCGGCTGAACGCCCAGCGGACGCGCGCTCAGCATGTCGTACAGCTCCTGGTCAATCACCTGCTGTTGTTGCAGCAGACGCAGCACCAGGTTACGTCGCTCCAGCGCCAGTTTCGGGTTACGCCACGGGTTGTAGATCGACGCGCCTTTCACCATGCCCACCAGCAGCGCCTGCTGGTCAAGGCTCAGCTCTTCTACCGGACGACCAAAGTAGTACAGGCTCGCCAGCGGGAAGCCGCGGATCTCGTTGTCACCGCTCTGACCGAGGTACACCTCGTTCATGTACAGCTCAAGAATGCGATCCTTGCTGTAGCGCGCATCCATCAGCACGGCCATGTACGCTTCGTTGGCTTTACGCCAGTAAGAGCGCTCGCTGGAGAGGAACAGGTTTTTCACCAGCTGCTGGGTCAGGGTACTTGCCCCCTGCACCGTACGCCCGGCAGTCAGGTTCGCCAGTACCGCACGACCAATGGAGTAAAGGCTAATACCGTCGTGCTCGTAGAAGTGGCGGTCTTCGGTTGCCAGCAGGGTATCTACCAGCAGATCCGGGAAGCCATTACGCGCCACGAACAGGCGCTGTTCGCCGTTTGCGGACGACAGCATGGTGATGAGACGCGGATCGAGACGGAAGAAACCGAACTGGCGATCGTTATCCATGTTCTCAATGGTTTCCAGGCGATCGCCGTCAAAGGTCAGACGCGCGCGCACCTGCCCTTCTTTACTGTCCGGGAAGTCGAATGGACGGCGGATCATCTCAATGCTTTTCGCCTGGACGGTAAATTCACCCGGACGGGTCATTTTCGTGACCTGACGATACTGCGTGGCTTGCAGCAGCTTCACCATCTCGTTCTTGCTGATGGACATGTCCGGCTCAAGGTTCACCATGCGGCCGTACACTGCCGCAGGCAATTGCCAGACTTTCCCGTCGATACGGCTGCGGATCTTCTGATCCAGATAAACGCCGTAAATCGCGATCAGGACAACAAAAACAATGAACAGCTTCAGCAGCAACCAGAACCAGCCGCGCTTCCCACGAGGCTTACGCCCTTTGCCTTTTCCTTTACGTGGCATCGGTTCTTCATCCTCATAATCGTCTTCATAGTCATCGTCATACTCCTCATCTCTGAGGCGACGACGGCTTACCTTTTCTTTCGCCAGACGCGTCGGCTTTCCCTTACGTCCTATTGGCTCGCGGTCATTCCCCGCCATGCTTTTTCTCCGCAACATTCAGGCGCAAAGGCCAGATTTTCTTATCTTGCACAGGTCAGTGAAAGAAGAAATCTCTCAAAGTTTGTTTCTCCCTTTCCCCGTGGGAGAGGGCCGGGGTGAGGGCATCAGGCCGCACTCCCCTTTTCGATCCATTACGAATATTTCTTTGTGCGCCGTGTCGGCGCGGTATTCGCCGGATCGTCCGGCCAGACGTGTTTGGGATATCGCCCCTTCATCTCTTTCTGCACTTCACGATAACTCCCCGCCCAGAACGCCCCCAGATCGCGGGTGATCTGCAAGGGACGATGCGCAGGCGAAAGCAGCTCAAGCACTAACGGCACACGCCCTTCAGCGATGGACGGCGTGGTAGCCTCACCAAACATCTCCTGCATCCGAACCGCCAGCGCCGGTGGATTATCCTCATGATAACGAATGGCAATCCGGCTTCCGGTTGGCACAGTGTAATGCCCAGGCAGTTCACTATCCAGACGTTGACGTAACGACCAGTCCAGTAAATTCTGTAACGCAGCCTTAACATCAAGCGCCTTCAGGGCGCGCAGCGAGTGTACGCCGCTCATCTGCGGCAACAGCCACTGTTCAAGCGTCGCGAGCAGCGTCTCATCATCCACCGCTGGCCACCCCTGTTCCGGCAGCCATTTCGCGGCGCAGTGCAGGCGAATGCGATACTGTTCGGCCTCCGGCGTCCAGTTCAGTACGCTCAGCCCTTTTTCCCGAATGCCGTTCAGCATCGCCTGGTGTAACTCTTCTTCCGACGGCTTCGCCAGCGGTTTCGTCCCGAGCGTCAGTTTGCCAATCTGGCTACGACGGAACGCCTTCAGCGTACCCTGGGCATCATCCCATTCCACGATGTCAGATTGCTGAAGCAGTTGCGGGCAGGCACGCGTCAGAGCGTCAATATCCACGGCAACCGCCAGTAAAATACGCGCGTCAGGGGAGTGACTGCCCTGGAGTAAGTGCGGCGCGATCAGCCATTCATGTCGCGTCAGCGCATCGTCGCTGTCCAGCATCGCGCCCATCCCATTTGCCAGCTGATAGCGACCATCCAGCCCGCGACGGCGCGCAATTCTGTCCGGGAAGGCCTGGGCCAGCAGAGGGATAACTTTATCGCTGTCAGGCGATCCTCCCCGGCTCTTCAGGCGGTGACACAGCTGCTGCGCGCGCTGTTGCCAGTTTCCCTGATGGCGTGAAAAGGCCTGTCCCAGATCGCTGCTGCCACCGCGCGGCGGCTCCTCAAGAATAGCCGCCAGTTTTGCCGCCGTGGCAATTTCATCGTCGCCCTGTGCTGCCACCAGCATTGCCGCCAGACGCGGATCGTTGCCCAGCGCCGCCATTTTCTGACCGTGCGCCGTCAGTCGCTCGCCTTCCAGCGCGCCAAGCTGGGTCAGCAGGCTGCGCGCGGCGGAAAGGTTGACGACAGGCGGAGGATTAAGCCAGGTGAGCTGGTCAGGGTCCGGACAGCCCCACTGCATCAGATCCATCACCAGCGCGGAGAGATCGCTTTGTAAAATCTCAGGCGTGCTCTGCAACGCCGCACGCTCCGCCTGCTCGGCGCTGGTTAAATGCAGGCAAATACCCGGCTCAAGACGCCCTGCTCGCCCTGCGCGCTGCACCATTGAGGCCTGGCTGATGCGCTGCGTCAGTAGCCTGGTCAGCCCGGTACGCGGATCAAAACTGGCCACCCTCTCCTGCGTACTGTCCACCACCAGGCGAATGCCTTCGATGGTCAAACTGGTTTCCGCGATATTAGTCGCCAGCACCACTTTGCGCTGCCCCGCCGGTGCGGGAAAGATCGCCTTGCGCTGGTCAGCCAACGGCAGCGCGCCGTAGAGCGGGCACAGCATAACGTCACTGTTCACCCGGGATGCCAGCTGCTCCTGTACGCGCTGGATTTCTCCTACGCCGGGTAAAAACAGCAGCAGCGAGCCGGGCTCCTGGCGGAGCAATTCGGCGGTGGCGATGGCAACCGCTTCGTCAAAACGCTGATGGGCAGGCAGCGGCTGATAGCGGCGCTCGACCGGGAACGCACGCCCTTCAGAGGAGATCATCGGCGCGTCAGGGAGCGTCTGCCGGAGCCGCTCGTTATCCAGCGTCGCCGACATAATCAGCAGCCGAAGGTCGTCGCGCAGCCCCTGCTGAACGTCGAGCAGCAGCGCAAGGGCCAGATCGGCCTGGAGGCTGCGCTCGTGAAATTCATCAAGGATCACCAGCCCGACGCCGGTCAGCTCCGGATCGTTTTGCAGCATACGGGTGAGAATACCCTCGGTGACCACCTCCAGCCGCGTGGACGGTCCAACGCAGGTTTCGGCGCGCATCCGGTACCCTACCGTCTCGCCCGGTTTTTCATTCAGCAGTTCCGCCAGGCGCTGCGCCACATTGCGCGCCGCCAGCCTGCGTGGCTCCAGCAGGATAATTTTCCCGCTGATGCTCCCCTCGCGCAGAATTTGCAGGGGCAGCCAGGTGGATTTACCCGCTCCGGTGGGCGCGCTGAGCAAAACCTGTGGCGCATGTTCTAAGGCTGCGAGAAGCTCAGGAAGGACGACGGCGACGGGCAAAGAGGACACTTACGGCTCCAGAGGGTTAACATTAATCGGCGTACATTGTAGCATCGGCGCATATCATTACCGAGTCTTGCGCATGTCTGAGTCAAAACGGCTATTCTTCGCCATTGAATTACCCACCACGCTTCAACGGCAGATTGTTCGCTGGCGCGCCAGCCACTTCCCCGCGGAAGCGGGCCGCCCCGTCGTCGCCGCCAATATGCACCTGACGTTAGCCTTTCTTGGTGAAGTAAGCGCTGAAAAGCAGCGCGCGTTAAGCGCAATGGCCGGACGCATTTCGCAGCCGGGGTTTACGCTGCATCTTGACGATGCCGGGCAATGGCTGCGCTCTCGGGTGGTCTGGCTGGGGACGCGGCAGCCCCCTCGCGGACTGCTACAGCTCGCCAACATGCTGCGGGCGCAGGCCGCGCGCAGCGGCTGTTATCAGAGCCCGCAGCCGTTTCATCCCCACATTACCCTGCTGCGCGATGCGGGTCAGGCCGTTGCCATCCCGCCACCGGGCTTTCACTGGTCCTTTCAGGTGAATGAATTTGCGCTGTACGAATCTGCCTTTGTACAAGGACGCACCCGCTATACTCCGCTTCAGCGCTGGACGCTGGGCGACACGTTAAGGAATCCTGATGAAGTTTAGCCCTGCACTCCAGCCCGCCACGCTGATCCAGCGTTACAAACGCTTTCTCGCTGATGTGATCACCCCTGAGGGCGAAACGCTCACGCTGCACTGCCCTAACACCGGCGCCATGACCGGTTGCGCCACGCCGGGTGACACGGTCTGGTATTCCACATCAGAAAATACTAAACGCAAATATCCTCATACCTGGGAAATGACCGAGACGCAAAGCGGGGCATTTATTTGCGTGAATACCCTGCGCGCAAATCAGCTGGTTAAGGAAGCCCTGACAAATGGAATGCTTCCTGAACTGGTGGGTTACGGCACGCAAAAAAGCGAAGTGAAATATGGCGATGAAGGCAGCAGAATTGATTTTATGTTACAGGCGGAAGACCGCCCTGAGTGCTATATTGAAGTGAAATCAGTGACGTTAGCGGAACAGGAAAACGGCTTCTTTCCGGATGCGGTAACGCTACGTGGCCAGAAGCATCTGCGAGAGCTAATGAGTGTAGCGGCGGCGGGCAAGCGCGCCGTGTTGCTGTTTGCGGTTCTGCATTCAGCCATTGAACGGTTTTCCCCGGCCCGTCATATTGATCCTAAATACGCGCAATTGTTGAATGAGGCACAAAAGCAGGGGGTAGAGATTTTCGCTTATAAAGCGGAACTTTCTGCCGATAATATGACTCTGAGATCCTCTCTTCCCATTGTCTTATAAGGGATTAGACGATTGACTAATAAGTGTTCTGGCCGCGTGCGCAAATACGCTTTTCCTCACAGGGTTGTCAAGTGTTACGTTTAGATAATTGCCATACGGAAAAGCATCTGCTATTTATAGCGACCTGATTTTTCCCCCAACACGGGGATCGATAGTGCGTGTTAAGGAGAAGCAACATGCAAGAAGGGCAAAACCGTAAAACATCGTCCCTGAGTATTCTCGCCATCGCTGGGGTGGAGCCGTATCAAGAGAAGCCGGGCGAAGAGTATATGAACGAAGCCCAGCTGTCGCACTTCAAGCGTATTCTTGAAGCATGGCGTAATCAACTCAGGGATGAAGTCGATCGCACCGTTACACATATGCAGGATGAAGCTGCTAACTTCCCGGACCCGGTCGACCGTGCCGCTCAGGAAGAAGAGTTCAGCCTCGAACTGCGTAACCGTGACCGCGAGCGCAAACTGATCAAAAAGATCGAAAAAACGCTGAAGAAGGTCGAGGACGAAGATTTTGGCTACTGCGAATCCTGCGGTGTTGAAATCGGTATTCGTCGCCTGGAAGCGCGTCCAACAGCCGATCTGTGCATCGACTGTAAAACGCTGGCAGAAATCCGCGAAAAACAGATGGCCGGCTAACGCCTGCCCTCTCACTACTCAGCTAAGGCGGGAGTCTCTCCCGCCTTGTTACCGTTGATATGTCTGAATCTCACTATATCGGGCGCTTTGCGCCATCTCCCTCCGGTGAATTACACTTCGGCTCATTAATTGCCGCGCTTGGCAGCTACCTACAGGCTCGCGCCCGTCAGGGTAAATGGCTGGTCCGCATTGAAGATATCGATCCTCCGCGTGAAGTTCCCGGTGCAGCAGAAACTATTCTGCGTCAGCTGGAACATTACGGTCTTCACTGGGACGACGACGTACTCTGGCAGTCTCAACGCCATGATGCCTACCGTGAACGTCTGGCGTGGCTTGCTGAACAGGGCCTTTCCTATAACTGCACCTGCACGCGGGCGCGTATTCAGAGCGTAGGTGGCGTTTATAACGGCCACTGCCGCACGCGGCACAACGGTCCTGAGAATGCCGCCGTACGGCTAATACAGCGTTCTCCGGTGACGCAGTTTACCGACGTTCTCTCAGGAACAATTCAGGCGGATGAACGCCTGGCGCGTGAAGATTTTATTATTCACCGTCGTGATGGTTTGTTTGCCTATAACCTGGCGGTGGTTGTCGATGACCATTTCCAGGGCGTCACGGAAATCGTACGCGGGGCGGATCTGGTTGAGCCTACCGTGCGGCAAATATCGCTTTACCAGCAGTTTGGCTGGGCGGTGCCGGATTACATCCATCTGCCGCTGGCAGTCAATGAACGGGGAAATAAGCTATCGAAACAGAATCATGCCCCGGCGCTGCCTGAGGGCGATCCGCGCCCGGTTTTGATCGACGCGCTGCGATTTCTCAACCAGAATGTAACGCAGGAATGGCAGGATCTGAGTCTGGATGAATTGCTGAAAACGGCCATTGCTGACTGGGCGCTTATGGCCGTGCCAAAAATCCAGCATTCTCAAATGCGTTGCGCTGAGCTATGATTAGCCGCTTTTTTGATAACAAAACACACTACGAGGTGTACTATTTTTACCCGAGTCGCTAATTTTTGCCGTAAAGTGCTGAGCCGCGAAGAGAGCATGGCGAACGACGCTATTGCACAGCCACACATGTCGGTCATTCCGCGTGAGCAGCACAATATTTCCCGCAAAGATATCAGTGAAAATGCCCTCAAGGTGCTCTATCGTCTGAATAAAGCAGGCTACGAGGCCTATCTCGTCGGCGGCGGGGTGCGCGATTTACTGCTGGGCAAAAAACCAAAAGATTTCGACGTGACGACCAGCGCCACGCCTGAGCAGGTGCGTAAATTATTCCGCAACTGCCGTCTGGTTGGCCGCCGTTTCCGTCTGGCGCACGTGATGTTTGGACCGGAAATTATTGAAGTGGCGACCTTCCGCGGTCACCACGAAGCGGGCGTTAACGATCGCACGACTTCCCAGCGCGGCCAAAACGGCATGCTGCTGCGTGACAACATCTTCGGCTCTATTGAAGAAGATGCTCAGCGTCGCGATTTCACCATCAACAGCCTTTACTACAGCGTGGCGGATTTTACCGTGCGCGATTACGTCGGCGGTATGCAGGATCTGAAAGACGGTCTGATTCGCCTGATCGGCACGCCGGAAACACGCTATCGCGAAGATCCGGTCCGAATGCTGCGCGCCGTGCGTTTCGCCGCCAAACTGAACATGCGTATCAGCCCGGAAACCGCAGAGCCGATCCCGCGCCTGGCGACGCTGATCAACGACGTGCCCCCTGCCCGTCTGTTTGAGGAGTCGTTAAAGCTGCTCCAGGCAGGCTACGGGTTTGAAACCTACAACCTGCTGCGTGAGTACAACCTGTTCCAGCCGCTGTTCCCGACCATTACCCGCTACTTCACCGAAAACGGTGACAGCGCAATGGAGCGGATAATTGCGCAGGTGCTGAAGAACACCGATACCCGTATTCATAACGATATGCGCGTGAATCCGGCGTTCCTGTTCGCGGCCATGTTCTGGTATCCGCTGCTGGAAACGGCGCAGCGCATTACCCAGGAGAGCGGTCTCGCCTATTATGATGCGTTCGCGCTGGCGGCAAACGACGTGCTGGACGAAGGCTGTCGCACGCTGGCGATCCCGAAACGTATTACCACGCTGGTGCGTGATATCTGGCAGCTTCAGCTGCGTATGTCCCGCCGTCAGGGTAAACGCGCCTGGAAGCTGATGGAGCATCCTAAGTTCCGCGCCGCGTTCGATCTGCTCTCTCTGCGTGCTGAAGTTGAAAGGAACCCGGAACTACAGCGCCTGGCGCAGTGGTGGGGCGAGTTTCAGGTTTCTGCGCCACCGGAGCAAAAAGATATGCTTACGGATCTGGATGATGAACCGGCACCGCGCCGTCGTCACCGTCGCCCGCGCAAACGCGCACCGCGTCGTGAAGGCACGGCATGACCCTTGCGTATATCGCCATCGGCAGCAATCTGGCCTCTCCGCTGGAGCAGGTTAACGCTGCCGTGCAGGCCCTGGGAGAGATCCCCCAAAGCCGCATTGTCGCGCTGTCCTCATTTTACCGTACGCCGCCGCTCGGCCCGCAGGATCAACCTGATTATCTGAACGCCGCCGTGGTGCTGGAAACGACCCTTGACGCAGAAACGCTGCTGGATAATACCCAGCGTATTGAGCTACAGCAGGGTCGTGTCCGCAAAGCCGAACGCTGGGGACCGCGCACGCTCGATCTCGATATTATGCTTTTCGCTCACGAGGTGATTAACACCGAACGCCTCACCGTTCCGCATTACGACATGAAAAACCGCGGGTTTATGCTCTGGCCGCTGTTTGAAGTCGCGCCCGATCTCACCTTCCCTGACGGCTCCTCGCTGCAAGCCGTTCTGCAAAATCTCAACGCGGATAAACCGGCCCGCTGGTAATCCCGCCTCCGCATCGATTAACCATTCATTATTTGCGGTTAATCGATTGCCTAAAATCATTGTTCCCTCAAATGTTACTGTTAGAATGCGCAAAGATTCGCTTTTGGGCCATCAGGAAACAGTATGAAACCAACCACCATCTCCTTATTGCAGAAATGCAAACAGGAAAAAAAACGCTTCGCCACTATCACCGCGTATGACTACAGCTTCGCAAAACTGTTTGCCGAAGAAGGGATCAACGTCATGCTGGTCGGAGACTCGTTAGGGATGACGGTACAAGGACATGATTCCACTCTGCCGGTCACGGTCGAGGATATTGCTTACCATACCCGCGCCGTGCGCCGGGGTGCCCCCGCCTGCCTGCTGCTTTCCGATCTGCCGTTTATGGCGTATGCCACCCCGGAGCAGGCCTTCGAAAATGCGGCGACAGTGATGCGCGCCGGCGCCAATATGGTCAAAATCGAAGGCGGCGCCTGGCTGGTCGATACGGTGAAAATGCTCACCGACCGCGCCGTGCCGGTTTGTGGTCATTTGGGGCTGACGCCGCAGTCGGTCAACATCTTTGGCGGATATAAGGTGCAGGGCCGAGGCGATGCGGCGCAGACGCTGTTTGATGATGCCGTGGCGCTGGAAGCCGCGGGCGCGCAGCTGCTGGTGCTGGAGTGTGTGCCGGTTGAGCTGGCTAAGCGTATCACTGAGGCGCTGTCGATTCCGGTGATCGGCATCGGTGCGGGTAACGTCACCGATGGCCAGATTCTGGTCATGCACGACGCCTTCGGGATCACCGGCGGCCATATTCCAAAATTTGCTAAAAATTTCCTGTCAGAAGCAGGCGACATGCGTGCTGCTGTGCGGCAGTATATTGCCGAGGTTGAGTCCGGCGTTTATCCGGGCGAAGAACACAGTTTCCATTAAGGAGTCCAGGTGTGCTAATCATAGAAACTCTGCCGCTGCTACGTCAGCATATCCGCCGCGCACGTCAGGAAGGTAAACGTATTGCACTGGTCCCGACCATGGGCAATCTGCACGACGGGCATATGAAGCTGGTCGATGAAGCGAGAGCCCGGGCAGATATCGTGGTAGTTAGTATCTTCGTTAACCCGATGCAGTTCGATCGCGAAGACGATCTGGCGCGCTACCCACGTACCTTGCAGGAAGATTGCGAGAAGCTCAAAAAACGTCATGCGGATATCGTCTTCGCACCGGCACCCGCAGATGTGTATCCCCAGGGCACCACTGAATCGACCTACGTCGACGTGCCGGGTATTTCGACTATGCTGGAGGGCGCCAGCCGCCCGGGCCATTTCCGTGGTGTCTCCACCATCGTCAGCAAGCTGTTTAACCTGGTGCAGCCGGACATCGCCTGCTTTGGCGAGAAAGATTTCCAGCAGCTGGCGCTGATCCGCAAAATGGTTGCCGACATGGGCTACGACATCGAGATCGTCGGCGTGCCGATTGTACGCGCGAAAGATGGCCTGGCGCTCAGTTCCCGTAACGGCTATCTGACCGCCGAACAACGTAAAATTGCGCCGGGCTTAAGCAAAGTCATGAATACCATGGCAGAGCAACTGCTGGCAAAAGAGTTAACAGCAGAAGAGATCATCGCCCTGGCTGAACAGGCGCTGAACGAGAAAGGTCTTCGTGCTGACGACGTTCAAATTCGGGATGCCGATACGCTTCTGGCACTTACAGAGACCAGCAAACGTGCGGTAATTCTGGTGGCGGCATGGCTCGGCCAGGCCCGCCTTATCGATAACAAAGTGGTTGAGCTGGCGTAGTTTTTCTACCCGGAAGATGAAAGGTAAACGTAATGATTCGCAAAATGCTGCAAGGTAAACTTCACCGTGTGAAAGTCACTCAGGCCGACCTGCATTATGAAGGCTCCTGCGCGATCGACCAGGATTTTCTCGACGCGGCGGGTATTCTCGAAAACGAAGCCATTGATATCTGGAACGTAAATAACGGCAAACGCTTCTCTACCTACGCCATTGCCGCTGAGCGCGGGTCCAAAATCATCTCCGTCAACGGGGCGGCGGCGCACTGCGCGGACGTAGGCGATATCGTGATTATCGCCAGCTTTGTCATGATGTCTGACGAAGAAGCGCGTCGCTGGCAGCCAAAAGTAGCCTACTTTGAAGGCGACAATGAGATGAAACGTACCGCGAAGGCGATTCCGGTACAGGTTGCCTGATAATATTTATCCCACGACCCATTCCTGCGCATTTATTAAATGAATGGGTCTTTAAAAAGCATTTATAGAATTAATATTCAAACTCTCCCCGCACAACCAGACAATCCCATCACATTGATAACAAATAATTTTAAATTTACTAAACTATTCATTTAGTTTAAATCACGCACAACATCTATATTTCATTGAGATTAACAATATAATTCGCCACGAAATTTAATTTCAAATAAAAGATTTACGGGCACTTATTATTCACTCAACGAATATGGATATTTAAATGATTTCTAAAAAATATGGTTTGGCAATTGCTATGGCAAGCGTATTGGCTGCGGGTTCAGCGGTAGCAGCAGATCCTGACACCGGCACTATTACTTTCCACGGCATGGTTTCTAACAACACTTGCCAGGTCTCCCTTGACCAGAAAATCAACCAAGACGGTAACGATTTTGACGTAACGCTGGACACCGTATTTGTGCGTGATTTCGCAAACGCACTGGGTAGCACCAGCACCCTGGGTGAAAAGAAATTCAGCCTTTCACTGACCGGTTGTGATACCGCAACTGTGAAGAAAGCATCTGCACAGTTCTCTTCCTGGGCTGGCTCCTCTTCTACCGAAGGCGGTCTGCTGGTTCCACCAAGCAATGCTCAGGGTTCAGCTAAGAACGTTAACCTGGTGCTGTCAAACGACGGTAACTCAGCTACCGATCAGATCAAAATTGACCAGACTAACAACTCCCAGAAAGCAACCATCGATGGAACTTCTGGCGCAGGAAACCTGTACTACCGCGTAGCGTACACGCAGGGTCAGGGTTGGGATGCAACAAGTAATCCAGTTTCTGCTGGTACCGTGCAGGCACAGGTTGCCTTCACCATGATTTACGAATAAGAGATTCGTAAACTTTAAATTAAGCAATCCTTCATGGTGAGTGAGGGATTGCTTGTGTAATTCCAAAAGGAAGTGGAAAAATGTCTCATTCAGTCTGCATTAAAAGTTTTCAAGCCGTATTGCTCGCAACTGCCGTTTTGGCCACATCGAATGCAAGTGCGGATATTGTTATTTCCGGCACCCGTATTATCTATCCACAGTCATCGAAGGATGTTGTTGTTAATCTCGATAACCATGGAACCAAACCGCTTTTGGTTCAAACCTGGCTTGATGATGGGCGTGATGGCGTAAATCCGGAAGAGTTAAAGCTTCCTTTTATCATTACCCCTCCAGTATCCCGTATTGACCCGAAAAAAGGCCAATCCGTACGTATTACCTACACAGGTACACCTTTACCACAGGATCGTGAATCGCTTTTCTGGTTCAATGTCCTGGAGATTCCACCAAAATCAAAAGCTGCGGATAAAGAGAATCTTAACCAGCTTCAGCTGGCATTCAGAACACGTATTAAATTCTTTTACCGTCCTGACGGGTTAAAAGGCTCGGCAGGTGAAGCAGCTGAGCATTTGACATGGACGCAGAAAAAAGAAGGAAACGCGGTTAAGCTTGTTGCCCATAATAATTCACCGTATAACGTCTCCGTTTCGGCGGTAACCATTAAAGCCAGTCAAAAAACATACGACGTTGATCATAAGGCCGTTCCACCGTTCAGTGATACCACAATGACGGTTAAAGGTTTAGCTTCTGCCATAAATGGTAAAGTAGAGTTTGATTCTATTAATGACTATGGCGGCACAGACCATCACGAAGCGGGACTAAAATAGAGCACCCTTTAATACATATAATAATTAATAGCATTAACTCTGTGGAGAGGACCCTCTCTGCACTGATTAAGTGGATGTGCCATGTTATTTAAACGTTCTCTTTTATGTCTTACGATAAGTGCAGCATTGCCTTTTTATGCCTGTGCAGAAAATATCACGCCAGCAAAAGATCTGCCTGATAATGAAGAAGAGGTCGAGTTTAACGATCAATTTCTTTTAAATGGCAGCGCTAATATTGATATTAATCGTTTTTCACATGGCAACCCGGTTTTACCGGGGACCTATCGCACTAAGATCAACCTGAACGGTAAACTGAAGTCCACCGTGGAGGTCACGTTTAAAGATAACGGAACACCTCGTGCGACCCCGTGCATAACAAAACTGCTGCTGTCACAATCGGGTGTCGACACCAGCACATTGCCTGACGGACCGGAAGACGATGAAACCTGCGTCGATATTAAAAAATCTTTCGCTGGCGCTACGGTTAGCTATGACAGTGGCAAGCAGGCTATGGATTTTAATTTTCCCCAGATTTATGTGCTGAAACGCCCGGCGGGCTATGTCGATCCATCGTTGTGGGATAACGGGATTCCTGCCGCTCTGCTCTCTTATGACATGAACGGCTGGCGTAGCGAGAACAACGGCAGTACATCAGAAAGTGCATATGTAGGGTTACGCTATGGTCTGAATATGGGGCCATGGCGCCTGCGCTCGCGTGGCAATTTTAACTGGGACAAAGATAGCGGCACAAAATACTCCAGTCAGGATGTCTATTTGCAGCGCGATATCACACCATTGAGTGCCCAGTTTGTCATCGGCGACTCTTACACGCGTGGCGAGGCATTTAACTCTATGAGCCTTCGCGGCGCACGCATGTACAGTGACGATCGCATGTTGCCAATGGGGTCCACAGGCTACGCGCCTGTCATTCGGGGTGTCGCGAACAGTAACGCGAAGGTCAGCGTCACGCAGAGCGGCAATAAGATTTATGAAACCTCGGTGCCACCAGGCGCGTTTGAAATAAACGACCTGAGTACCACAGGTTACGGAAATGATTTACTGGTAACGATTGAAGAAGCGGATGGCAGCAAACGCTCCTTTACCGTACCCTTTTCATCCGTCACGCAGATGCTCCGTCCGGGAGCCTCTCGCTGGGACGTCGGTTTAGGTGAATTAAATGACGATTCACTGATTGATGCGCCTAAAGTGGGTTACGGTACGCTTTACTATGGCCTGAATAATACGTTCACGGGTTATATTGGCGCGCAATATACCGACATGGATTTTTATGCCGGTATTCTCGGCGTGGCAATGAACACCCCTGTTGGTGCGTTTGCATTCGACGTTACGCAATCTTATGCAGATATTGAGGGGCTGGATAAATTAAGCGGGCAAAGTTATCGTTTAACCTACAGCAAAATGATTGAGTCGACGAATACTTCCTTTAACGTTGCGGCTTATCGTTTCTCGACGGAAGACTACCTGACGCTTAACGATGCGGCGCAACTTCAGGACAGTATTAGGCACCAGAAGTACTCAAACCGTAGCTATGACTCAAACGAAGCGCTATATGCAGACTATCAGCGCACCAAAAACCAGGTGCAAATTAGTCTTAACCAACCGCTAACCTCCGGAGAAGACAATTTTGGCTCCCTGTATGTAAGCGGCACCTGGCAGGATTACTGGAACGCGACGGGCTCTACTTCCAATTACAATATTGGGTATAACAATAGCTTCACCTACGGCAGCTACAGCTTGTCATTACAGCGAACCTATGATCAGAACGGCAAGAAAGACGATAGCGTTTATTTAAGCCTAAGCATTCCATTAAGTGTATTCTCAAAAGATAGAGGGAATGCCGGTGGATTCTCCAACATCAATATGGGATTACGTTCCGACCTTAAAGGCGGCACAAGCTTTAACACGTCCGCGGGTGGAAATACGCAAGATAATAAGGTGAGTTATTCCGTTAGCGCCTCGTCAAACAGTGGTAATTATGGTGACCTGAATCAGATAAGCGGCTACGGGTCCTATAACAGTGAATATGGCCCGCTGGGGTTATCTGCCTCTTTTGGTGATGACAACAGTAAACAATATTCTGCCTCCTATAACGGTGGCATGGTCATCCATTCAGGAGGTATTGCATTTGCGCCAGGGAGTATTGGTGACAACGATGCGCTGGCACTGGTCAAAGCGAGTGGTGCGAAAGGCGCCGGTATCGGCTTTGGTAACAGCGAAATAGGCAGTTCCGGCTATGGCATTCTGCCTTATATGTCTGCCTACCGTGAAAACCGCGTATACCTTGATATCAGCACGCTGGAAAACGACGTTGAAATTAAAAACACCAGTGAAATTACGGTTCCCCGCAGTGGTTCCGTTGTGCTGGTTGATTTTGCAACCGATGAAGGTCGTTCATTAATTTTAGAACTTAAGCGCACCGATAACGGATTTATTCCTTTAGGCGCTGATGTTTTAAATGAAAAAAATGAATCTATTGGCACCGTGGGACAGGCGGGGCAAGCCTATGTCCGCGGCGTTGAGGATGAAGGCACGCTTCATGTTGTCTGGGGAAGCGATAAAGACAGTAAATGTGACGTGCATTATAACGTCTCATCACATGCTCAAAAAGTAGGACTTACAACGGTGCTCAGCAATCAAGTGTGCCAGATGTAATTATTCGGGAAAATAGACGAGAGTTTGTATGAAAAAAAATCTTTATAGCCTGTCAGTCGTTGCCGTAACGATGCTGGCGTTATCAGGTTCGGCGCTCGCCGAGGGCACGAATCTCGATGTTAACTTTACGGCCAATATCCGTGAAACCACTTGTGATATGAAACTGATGGGCGGTACGGGTTCCGATACGGATCAAACACTGCTCATTGGTAACGGCGGCCAGGTGCGTCTCGACGATGTCAAAGCTGGCACCGCAAATGCCAATTTCAAAATTGTGATTGTTGAATGCCCGGCCTCTCTGACCTCACTGAAAGCCACGGTAAAAGGAAGCCAATCGGGTTATTTGCTTAGCGGCCTTGTTAATCAAAAACCAAAAGCCGATGGAGGCGCAGATTTCTCTGCTGTTGAAATTGCCAGAGCCAGCGCACCGGAGGCCCCTTTTATCATCAACTCTTACGATGATGCTAAGCGACTGGTCTGGAGTGCAACAGAAATCCAGAATAAAGAAGTTCCTTTAGTAGCCACAATACGTGAAACCAAAGTTAATAGCATGACAGTTGGTGATTTTGAGGCCGCGGCGACTTTTGAATTTAGCTACGAGTAATTGGTGCAGGAAAACGGAGCAACATTATGAAATTTAAATCTACTTTTATCGCCCTGTCCGTTTCTGCACTTCTGTATTCGGGAATGGCAAACGCAGCAATTACAGGTACTGACAGTGTCAAATTAACGATCAAATCAAATATAGTCTCGGGCACGTGTACAGCAAAAGTGCTTAACGGTGCAGGAACTGCGTCCACTGAAATTGCGTTTGGCGACGTATATAAAACCGATCTGGTGAATAAGACTCGCGTCGAGCCGTTAAAAATTGCCTTTACAAACTGCTCTGGTGTAACTAAGGCAACGGTAGCCGCAGCGAGTGGTGCAGGTGGGGGATGCTCGGGTCCGAAAACTGACGGAGATTCTTATTCTGCTGGGTTAGCAACAGGCTTCGAAATCTGGTCAGGAGTTGTAGATACTGGCGTAATGTTGAGTTGCAAAAGGCCTCCGGCGGCACAGGAGGTCACCATTGCTGACGGTGTAGGGGAATTCCCGATGAACTCACGCATTGTGATTGCGAAAGACAGAAATATTGCCGATGTTGGCACAGGTGCCGTTACTGCGCCAGTAACCTTCACAGTCACCTATCAATAATTCCAGGAACCATTATGCAACAATCACCGTTTAATTTACACCAGCCCGGTCTTGTGTTGCTTATCGGTCTGGCTGGTAGCACTCTGCCTGGCGTAAGCCAGGCAGGTTCAGGTATGGATGTAAACCTGACAGCAAACATCGTTAATAATACCTGTCGGCTAAGCGTCGAAAACGGCGGAGAGATCGCTTTGCCGACCGTGTCACGAGACTGGTTTTATAACAGCGACAAGAGCGATCGTTTATCGCCAAACGATGATGAAGCTGGAACGCCTTTTACGATCCACGTAGATGACTGCTATGCGAGCAGTACAGAAGGCGCAACGATTAACAAACTAAAATTTAGTTTTGCTCCGCAAAATGGTTTCTGGAGTAATCACAACCAGGTGTTTAAAAACGATGCCACAGCCGGTGCGGCTGAAAATGTGGGTATCGTTATTTTTTCAGATACGTTCAAAACTAACGTCCTGAACAGCGACGGGACATCAAACGTTATTTACGATGTCGGTGGAAGTAGTGAGAACTATATAAAGGATTATGGCTTTTACGCACGTTATCAGAATATTGGAACGATCACCAGCGGTGTGGTTATGAGTAATGTTCTGGTTAATGTCAGCTACGAATAAAGGGATTTAGAATGAAAAAATATCTCAGCATATTAGCGTTCGCGGCGCTCGGAATGTCTGGCGCAGCAAAGGCTAATTTAGAAGAGTGCAAATTTTACGGTCATGATGACCTGCTGATTATGTCTCCGGGCGCACAACCGATTATCACTCCTCTGCCTGTGGGCACAGTAACAACTCCCATACAGATCAGTAATACGATCATAATGGAAACAACGCCTGCGTTAAAATCCCATTGTGCAGGCGGGAAGGACGGTGAAAACACCTATCAGATTACCGACAACTCAATGCTGGCAGGCTACATTGACAACAAAGCCACCTTCCGGACGAATATTACGGGTATTGTCTATACCCTGGCGATGTATCCTGATGGTAACGGCGTCACCGCGTGGTTCCCGCCCAACGCGGGCTCCTGGTATATGACCGCACCTAATGACGATCACGAAGAGCTGCTTGACGAAAAAACCTGGCATGTGCGCATGGAAATCTATCAAACCAACGGATTCCAGGGTGTTCCTTCGGATGTTAATTTTTTAACGGCCGGTGCAGGCCCCATTGGTCAGATCATTCTGGGTGATCCAAGCAATCCGGATACATCCGATCACCCTCGTCCCCATGTGAACATGAGCGAAATGTCATTCAGCATGCCTTTAAATCGCCCGACCTGTGTCTTACGTGCGCCCACAACGGTAAATCTTGGTGACTGGTATCCCGCAGAAGTCGAAAACGGGAATACCAGCAAAGTCGAGTTCCATGTTACGGGTACATGTGTAAATACAACCGCTGTTTACTATACGTTATCCTCCACACATACCACCGCAGATAAAAAATATTTTACCAATACCGTCGAGAATACTGGTGGTGTTACTGCGGCAGGAGGCGTCGGCGTCATGATTACGGATTCTGAAAATGATCATTACCCCGTGCCGGCAGACAGTTCCCAACGTGTCATTGCTATAGGAGAGGTTGTTGGGGATCCTGTTAGTATTATTGACAGATCACTTTGGGCCAGGTTGGTCAAAACCGGCAGCGATCCGGTAACCGTCGGTGTTTTCGGTACCACCGTGACCATTCAGACCACGTACGAATAACCTACCCCTGCGGCTGATTGCTGATCAGCCGCGACATCGTCTCCAGCGAATCCGTTCTCAGAATATACAGTCGCTTCAGTAAGAACGGATTATCCCCCGGCTTCACCTTCCCTTTCACCGTTGTCACCGCCAGATGAAAACCGGCATCATTCGCGGCTTTAATCGCTTTATTGTCATACCCGCCAAACGGGTACGAAACATACAGCACGCGCGGGTTGAACTGCGCCAGTGCACGACGTGAGCGTTCAAAATCGAACAGGATCACGTGATAGCTGCGGCTCAATAAGATGGGGTGTTTATACCCATCAACGCGATGCAGGAAGTGGGTGTGAGACTGAATGTCGAACACATCCTGGATGCCCTTGATTTCCTGAACGCTCATGAACTGTAGCGATCGGGGATCC
The DNA here is from genome assembly GCF_015672585.1 of Enterobacter sp. Res13-Sevr-PEC09-46. Taxonomy (NCBI): domain Bacteria; kingdom Pseudomonadati; phylum Pseudomonadota; class Gammaproteobacteria; order Enterobacterales; family Enterobacteriaceae; genus Enterobacter; species Enterobacter sp. Res13-Sevr-PEC09-46. The sequence goes on from NZ_JADABR010000001.1 coordinate 79,135, forward strand.
CACTTCTGCGGGTGACCTTTGATTCGGGATGAAATAATAAACGCCGTCGCGTTGAAGCCATACTCTTTCAGCACCGGATACGCGTAGCGGCTCACCGATTTCAGGCCATCATCAAAAGTGATCACCACCGCTTTCGCGGGGAGGTTCATCTTGTTACGCACGTACCCTTCAAGCTGGTACATTGTCAGCGTGGTATAGCCTTGATCGCGTAACCAGGCCATCTGATTATTAAACGCACGTACGCTGGTTGTCGTGGAGGTATGTCGAAAACGGGTGTTCTCTTCATCACGCAGGATATGGTGGTAGGTCAGAACCGGCAGTCCGTTATCTTCCTGTGCATCCAGGCTGCTGATCCACGCCAGACGATTGCCGATGCGGATCTGAAACCAGGTCTGGTTCAGGCGATCTTTCAGCTTATTCAGAATCGGATAGCGAAGATTGGCGCTTAAGGTGCCAAAGGGCGCGCTTCCGCTGCTGGGGGCGTTATACACCGGCGTGTCTTTCCAGGTGATGAGGTTTTGATTGCTGAGCGGCTTGTTCAGATCGCCCAGACTATCCTCAACGCGTTGCTTACCCTGCACTTTTTCCAGGTGCTCTTTATCAATAAACCCCGTACCGAATCCGAAACGAAATTCATAGTAATCCGCCGCGGCCGGAAAGACGGCGAGGATCTGCCCGGCGCGGACATTGCCCACGTTCACGACGGCATTTCCCACCTGCGCCCAGATGGCCGCATCTTCGGTGGTTTGCATATATTGGGCAGGAAGGCCTTGCTGACTGGTCAGGCTGGCAGACGCACCACCGGAGACCAGTAGCAGAAGGATAAAGATAACGCGCATGAGCATGGGATATAAATCGATACGGAAAATCAGTCGCCATTGTAGCAAAAGCGACATCAATACCAATGTTTAATGCTTATACAGATCGTGAAGCAGAACGAAAGGCGGATTCTTCTGCTGCTGGTGCCACAGGCTGCTCACGCCCGGCGAGCCCTGCGCCACAATGGCGTGACGAAACTCAGCGCTACTCAACGTTGCGCGCAGCGGATACATCGCTTCGAGTAAAGGCAGGCTGATACCGGAGATCACTTCACAGTTATCATGCTTATGGCTCATTAACGCCGCTGAACGGTAAGGCGCCGCGCCCGATCTGTCGGTGAGAAAAATCACGCCATCACCGGTGTCGGTTTCATGCAGCGCGTCGCACATCATCCGGCTTAGCATATTGGTGCTCAGCCCTCGCCAGTAATTTACCGCACGACATTGCGCCAGAGGGCCAAATCGGGCCTCCAGCTTCAGGAGCATTTCCTGTGCCTCTTCATCGTGGCAGGTGATAACCCATCCCAGCATATCGTCTCTCCTTAGCAGGCGAGTAGTTTATCCAGGTGAAGGTTAGTTTACGGTGATAACTGTCAAAGAAAGTGCCCGGCAAACAGAACGTCGCCGGGCAGAAGATTAGCTACGCAGCCCACGTCCACGCTGGATCAAATACCAGCACAGCAGATAGAACGCCACGATAAATACCGCCAGCACCACAACGGTGGTGAACAGCGGGACATCGTTAATGCCGAGGAAACCAAAGCGGAAGCCGCTGATCATATAGACAATCGGGTTCAGGTGCGACAGCGCCTGCCAGAACGGCGGCAGCAGCGTCAGGGAGTAGAACACCCCGCCCAGATAGGTCAGCGGCGTCAGCACGAAGGTCGGGATCAGGCTGATGTCATCAAACGTTTTGGCGAACACGGCATTCAGCAAGCCAGCCAGTGAGAACAGGATCGCAGTAAGCAATAACGTGAGCGCGACGAATAGCCACGAGTGCACCTGGAACGGCACGAAGAACAGCGAAATCGCCGTCACCAGAATACCCACGCACAGCCCGCGCGCCACGCCGCCGCCCACGTAACCGGCGATAATGACGTGCGTCGGCACTGGCGCCACCAGCAGCTCTTCAATGTTGCGCTGGAACTTGGCGCTGAAGAATGAGGATGCCACGTTCGCGTAAGCGTTGGTGATCACTGCCATCATGATCAGGCCCGGCACGATAAACTGCATATAGGTAAAGCCGTGCATCTCACCAATGCGGGAGCCAATCAGGTTGCCGAAAATGATGAAGTAGAGCGTCATGGTGATCACCGGCGGCACCAGGGTTTGCACCCAGATGCGCATAAAGCGGTTAATCTCTTTCGCCCAGATGCTTTTCAGCGCGACCCAGTAAAGATGCGTCATGCCTTGTCTCCTTGTTTATCGTGCACCAGAGAGACAAACAGCTCTTCCAGTCGGTTCGCTTTGTTACGCATGCTTAATACCTGAACGCCCTGCGCGCTCAGCTGGGAGAACACGCTGTTGATTCCCTGCTCGCGCAGCACTTCTACCTCCAGCGTCGAGGTATCGACCAGGCGATAGTTATACCCCTCCAGCTTCGGCAGGGCGCTTTTCGCCGCCAGATCGAGGATAAAGGTCTCTGATTTTAGCTTGGAGAGCAGGTTCTTCATCGAGGTGTTTTCCACCAGCTCGCCGTGCTGAATGATGCCGATGTTGCGGCACAGCATCTCTGCCTCTTCAAGGTAGTGCGTGGTCAGAATGATGGTGGTGCCTTTGTCGTTCAGATCCTTCAGGAAGCCCCACATGGAACGGCGCAGTTCAATATCCACGCCAGCGGTCGGTTCATCAAGAATGAGCAGCTTTGGCTCGTGCATCAGCGCGCGAGCAATCATCAGGCGGCGCTTCATCCCCCCGGACAACATCCGCGCGCGCTCGTTACGCTTCTCCCACAGGTCAAGCTGTTTGAGATACTTTTCGCTGCGCTCCAGCGCTTCTTTGCGCTCAACGCCATAGTAACCCGCCTGGTTAACAACAATCTGCTGTACCGTCTCAAACGGGTTGAAGTTGAACTCCTGCGGCACCAGCCCCAGCTGGCGCTTGGCGTTGACCACGTCTTTTTGCAGGTCGTAGCCAAACACGCTAACGCGGCCAGACGTTTTATTGACCAGCGAGCTGATAATCCCGATGGTGGTCGATTTTCCCGCCCCGTTCGGCCCCAGAAGCGCGTAGAAATCTCCCGCTTCGACTTTAAGATCTATCCCGCGCAGCGCCTGGACGCCCCCCGGGTAGGTTTTTTTGAGCTGTTCAAGCTCCAGTGCAATCGCCATGAATTCAACTTACCTTAAGTTCTGACACACGTTGTGTGGTTTCATTAAAAGTCGGGTTACCCTATAGTAGCGCAACGCAATCACTTGGTTACAGGTCGCTAACCTCCATGAACGACATAGATACACTCATCAGCAACAATGCACTATGGTCAAAAATGCTGGTGGAGGAAGACCCCGGATTTTTTGGAAAACTGGCACAGGCGCAGAACCCGCGCTTTCTCTGGATTGGATGTTCCGACAGCCGCGTCCCCGCCGAACGTCTGACCGGTCTTGAACCGGGCGAACTGTTTGTTCACCGCAATGTGGCTAACCTCGTTATTCATACCGATCTCAACTGCCTTTCGGTTGTTCAGTATGCCGTTGACGTTCTGGAGGTTGAGCACATCATTATTTGTGGCCACTACGGCTGCGGCGGCGTACAGGCGGCGGTCGAAAATACAGAGCTGGGGTTAATCGATAACTGGCTGCTGCACATCCGTGATATCTGGTTCAAACATAGCTCACTGCTGGGCGAAATGCCGCAGGAGCGCCGTCTCGACACGCTGTGTGAGCTGAACGTGATGGAGCAGGTCTATAACCTGGGCCACTCGACGATTATGCAGTCTGCCTGGAAACGCGGACAGAAGGTCTCCATCCACGGCTGGGCGTACGGTATTCACGACGGCCTGCTACGCAATCTGGAAGTGACCGCCACCAACCGCGAAACGCTGGAACAGCGTTACCGCTCGGGAATTGCCAACCTCAAGCTTAAGCACGTTAACCATAAATAACAAAGCCGGGGGTTTTCACCCTCTCCCTGTGGGAGAGGGCTGGGGTGAGGGCATCAGCCCGCAATTATTCGTCCAGAATCACTACTTTCCCAACATACGGCAGATGGCGATAACGCTGTGCATAATCAATGCCGTAACCCACCACGAATTCGTCCGGGATGGAGAAACCAACGAACTCCACCGGCACCTGCACTTCACGGCGCTCAGGCTTATCCAGCAGAGTACAAATCGCCAGTGATTTTGGTTCACGCAGGCTCAGGATCTCACGCACTTTAGAGAGCGTGTTGCCGGAGTCGATGATGTCCTCAACAATCAACACATCTTTGCCACGAATATCTTCATCCAGATCTTTCAGGATTTTCACATCACGGGTTGTGGACATGCCGCTGCCGTAGCTGGAGGCGGTCATAAAATCGACCTCGTGCGGCACCTGCACTTCACGGCACAGGTCTGCCATGAACATGAAAGAGCCACGCAACAGACCGACCAGCACCATTTCGCTGCCGCTGTCCTTGTAATGTTCGGTGATTTGACGACCCAGTTCGGCGATACGCGCTTTGATCTCGGCTTCCGGGATCATCACTTCAACAGTATGTTTCATATTACTAACCAAATGATTTTAGTGAAAATCTCTCAATGCGGATGACTCTCGCTCCGGCATCGATACGCAAGCCAGCCATTATACCAGTAAATGGATAAGCCTGGCGTATGAGTTATAAAAAGCAATATTTGTGATTCCGATCACAGTTGTTAATACCTATAATTAATTGCTAGCAAATAATTAACAAAACTGACGAGTACTTTTCTATGGCTGAAACAAAAACTAAACAGCCGCGTCTACTGGTGACATTAACAGCCGCGTTTGCCGCATTCTGCGCGCTGTATTTGTTAATCGGTGGCGTATGGCTGGTCGCGATTGGCGGCTCCTGGTACTACCCGATTGCGGGTCTGGTTATGGTTGGCGTAACCGTCCTGCTTTTACGCAGAAAACAATCTGCTCTGTGGCTGTACGCAGCGTTACTGCTCGCAACCATGATCTGGGGCGTCTGGGAAGTCGGGTTCGACTTCTGGGCGTTGACGCCGCGCAGCGACATTCTGGTCTTCTTCGGTATCTGGCTGATCCTGCCGTTTGTCTGGCGTCGTCTGATCGTCCCTTCCAGTGGCGCCGTGGCCGGTCTGGTCGTTGCCCTGCTGATTAGTGGCGGCATCCTGACCTGGGCCGGTTTTAACGACCCGCAGGAGATCAACGGTACGCTGAACGCGGAATCTACGCCGGCTGCGGCTATTTCGCAGGTGGCGGACGGGGACTGGCCTGCTTATGGTCGTAATCAGGAAGGTCAACGCTACTCCCCGCTGAAGCAGATCAACGCGGACAACGTGAAAAACCTGAAGGAAGCCTGGGTATTCCGTACCGGCGACCTGAAGATGCCAAACGATCCGGGTGAGCTGACCAACGAAGTGACCCCGATTAAAGTGGGCAACATGCTCTACCTGTGTACGGCGCACCAGCGTCTGTTCGCGCTCGACGCGGCTACCGGTAAAGAGAAATGGCACTTTGATCCACAGCTGAACTCCAACCCGTCGTTCCAGCACATTACCTGCCGCGGCGTCTCTTACCACGAAGCGCGCGCCGATAATGCCAGCCCGGAAGTCATTGCCGACTGTCCTCGCCGCATTATGCTGCCGGTGAACGATGGCCGCCTGTTTGCCATTAACGCTGAGACCGGCAAGCTGTGCGAAACCTTCGCCAATAAAGGCATTCTGAATCTTCAGACCAACATGCCGGACACCACGCCGGGCCTGTATGAGCCGACCTCCCCGCCAATCATCACCGACAAAACCATCGTGATTGCCGGTTCGGTAACGGATAACTTCTCTACCCGTGAAACCTCCGGCGTTATCCGTGGTTTCGACGTGAACACCGGTAAACTGCTGTGGGCCTTCGACCCGGGCGCGAAAGATCCTAACGCGATCCCATCGGATGAACACACCTTTACCTTCAACTCACCGAACTCCTGGGCACCGGCAGCGTATGACGCGAAGCTGGACCTGGTCTACCTGCCGATGGGCGTGACCACGCCGGATATCTGGGGCGGTAACCGTACGCCGGAGCAGGAACGTTACGCCAGCTCCATCGTGGCGCTGAACGCAACGACCGGTAAACTGGCATGGAGCTACCAGACCGTTCACCACGATCTGTGGGATATGGATATGCCGTCCCAGCCGACGCTGGCGGACATTACCGTTAACGGTAAAACCGTACCGGTGATTTACGCCCCGGCGAAAACCGGTAACATCTTCGTGCTTGATCGTAGCAACGGTAAGCTGGTTGTTCCTGCGCCGGAAAAACCGGTTCCGCAGGGTGCGGCCAAAGGCGACTACGTCACCAAAACGCAGCCGTTCTCTGACCTGAGCTTCCGTCCGAAGAAAGATCTCAGCGGTGCAGACATGTGGGGTGCCACCATGTTTGACCAGCTGGTATGCCGCGTGATGTTCCACCAGCTGCGCTACGAAGGGATTTTCACCCCGCCGTCAGAGCAGGGTACGCTGGTCTTCCCGGGTAACCTGGGGATGTTCGAATGGGGTGGGATCTCCGTTGACCCTAACCGTCAGGTCGCCATCGCTAACCCAATGGCGCTGCCGTTCGTTTCCCGCCTGATCCCTCGTGGTCCGGGTAACCCAATGGAGCAGCCGAAAGATGCGAAAGGCAGCGGTACCGAAGCCGGTATCCAGCCGCAGTATGGCGTTCCTTATGGTGTGACCCTGAATCCGTTCCTTTCTCCGTTCGGTCTGCCGTGTAAACAGCCTGCCTGGGGTTACATCTCCGGTCTGGATCTGAAGACCAACAAGATCGTCTGGAAGAAACGTATTGGTACGCCACAGGACAGCATGCCGTTCCCGATGCCTGTTCCAGTGCCTTTCAATATGGGTATGCCAATGCTGGGTGGCCCAATCTCCACCGCCGGTAACGTGCTGTTCATCGCGGCAACCGCAGATAACTACCTGCGCGCGTACAACATGACCAACGGTGAGAAACTGTGGCAAGGCCGTCTGCCAGCCGGTGGACAGGCAACGCCGATGACCTATGAAGTGAATGGCAAGCAGTACGTTGTCATCTCTGCGGGTGGTCACGGTTCGTTTGGCACGAAGATGGGCGACTATATTGTCGCGTATGCACTGCCTGACGACGCTAAGTAACGAAAAAGCCCGGTGGCGCTAACGCTTACCGGGCCTACGGGTGCCCTATGTAGGCCGGGTAAGGCGAAGCCGCCACCCGGCTTTTTTTATACGGTAAAACCGAGCATCATCCCCGTATCTTCATGCTCCAGCAGATGACAGTGGGCCATATAGGCAAACTCTTTCGGCGCCTCGTGGTCAAACTTCACCAGCACCTCGCTGACGCCGCCTTCCACCCTCACCGTATCTTTCCAGCCCGCACGATGCGCCTCCGGTGCTTTACCATTTTCAGACAGAATACGGAACTGCGTGCCGTGGATATGGAACGGGTGCAGCATCATGTCGCCTTCGCCTGAAATCACCCAGCGTTCAAACTGCCCTTTCGTGGCGGCGAACATGGGCGTGTTCATATCGAACGCTTTGCCGTTGATGCGGTTGGCGTTGTGGAAATCGAAACCATGGCCGCCGTGATCCATGCCGCCCATTTTACCGTGGTCCATATTCATATGGCCCATCATCTGGCCGTGATGCATTCCCGCCATGGCCTGATTGCCGTACTTCTTCATCAGCGCCTGCATGCCCATCATGTCTAGCATCGGATCCATAGAAAGCTGAAGTTTACGCTGCGTAAGCCCGTCCAGCGACGGGAGTGCTGGCAGCGTGGTGAGGGTCTCCGGCAGCGTACCGGAGGCGGTGATCTGTAGCGGCTGAATGCGCAGGACCGGATGCGGCTTATCAAACGGCGCAACGGCCATCCCCATCTGGCTGACCGGCAGGGTCACCAGGTCAAACGCTTTGCCATCGCTGATGTCCACCAGCACCTCGAAGCGCTCCCCCATCAGCATCGGCAGCTCGCTCACCTTCACCGGCTCCGGCAGCAGGCCGCCGTCGCTTGCCACCACGTAAAGCGGGCGTTTATCGCTGGTGGCGAAGTTCAGCGAGCGGGCGTTACAGCCGTTAAGCAGACGTAAGCGCAGCCAGCCTTTTGGCGCGGCATGCTGCGGGTAGATCGCGCCGTTGGTCAGGAGTGTATCGCCAAACCAGCCTACCGCCGCGCTCATTACGTCCAGCTGATAGTCAATTTGCCCGTCAGCGTTGAATTTTTTGTCCTGCACAATCACCGGGACATCGTCGATTCCCCACTGTTTCGGCAGGCGCAGCAGGCGGCTTTCATCGTCTTCAATCAGCACCAGGCCGGCCAGCCCCATCGCCACCTGATGGCCCGTTTTGCCATGCTGATGCGGGTGGAACCAGCAGGTCGCCGCGCGTTGTTCCGGGGTAAAGGTTACGCTGCGTTTACCACCAGGCCTGATGATGCCCTGAGGCCCCCCATCCACTTCGCCCGGGACTTCCAGCCCGTGCCAGTGCAGCGTGGTCTCTTCCGCAAGCGTGTTATGAATGTCTACCGTCACCGCCTTCCCTTTGCGTAACCGCAACGCCGGGCCGAGCAGATTGCCGTTATAGCCCCACGTCGTAGCGTCGTGCTGACCGAACGTGGTTTTACCGGCCTGCACCACAAGCTGAATGCGGCTGCGGGCATCTGAGGAGAGTAATTCAGGAATGGGTAAAGCCGGTCTGTCGGCGGCAAAAACGGCGCGGCTCCAGAGAGGTAACGCGCTGGCAACCCCCAGCGCGGCAGAAAATTTTAAAAAATCACGACGTTGCATGTGCATTTCCTTATTTCCAGCAGGCGATCTTTTGAGCATAAACCCTCCCCTTACCGGAAGGTCAAGCACGGCGGCAATAATAAAGATCGTCGGCCTGGCATCAAGTATGCTAACGTTAATTTTCCGTGATGCAGTGGTAAAGGCAATGAAGACGTTTTTCAGAACAATTTTGTTCGCCAGCCTGATGGCGATGTGTGCGAACAGTTACGCGCTAAGTGAAAACGAAGCGGAAGATATGGCCGATCTGACGGCAGTTTTTGTTTTTCTGAAAAACGATTGTGGTTACCAGAATTTACCCAATGGGCAAATTCGTCGCGCACTGGTCTTTTTTGCCCAGCAGAATCAATGGGACCTCAGCAACTACGACAGCTTCGACATGAAGGCGCTCGGTGAAGACAGCTACCGTGATTTAAGCGGTATTGGCATTCCCACTGCTAAAAAATGCAAAGCGCTGGCTCGCGATTCACTCAGCCTGCTCGCCTACGTGAAGTAACCTTCCCGACGCCCCTTGTTGACCCGCTTACCGCCTCACGGCGGTGTTGTGTTGCGCCCATCTGCCGGATGTAATGGATGTTAACGAAGGAGGTGCTCCCCATGACCGAAAAAACGGTATGGCAAGAAACGCTGCATGACCAGTTTGGTCAGTATTTTGCCGTGGATAACGTGCTCTATCATGAGAAAACCGATCATCAGGATTTGATAATCTTCGAAAACGCCGCCTTTGGCCGCGTGATGGCGCTGGACGGCGTGGTGCAAACCACCGAGCGCGACGAGTTTATCTATCACGAAATGATGACCCACGTCCCGCTGCTGGCCCACGGCCACGCGAAGGACGTGCTGATTATCGGCGGCGGCGACGGCGCGATGCTGCGTGAAGTCTCTCGCCATCAGAATGTCGAAACCATCACCATGGTGGAAATCGACGCCGGTGTGGTGTCGTTCTGCCGCCAGTATCTGCCCAACCACAATGCCGGCAGCTATGACGATCCGCGGTTTAATCTGGTTATCGACGATGGCGTCAATTTTGTTAACCAGACCACGCAAACGTTTGATGTCATTATCTCTGACTGTACCGACCCTATCGGCCCGGGCGCATCGCTGTTTACCTCGTCGTTTTACGAAGGCTGCAAACGCTGCTTGAAGCCTGGCGGTATTTTTGTGGCGCAAAACGGCGTTTGCTTCCTGCAACAGGATGAAGCGCTTGATAGCCACCGTAAGCTGAGCACCTATTTTGCTGACGTCAGCTTCTACCAGGCGGCGATCCCCACTTACTACGGCGGGATCATGACCTTTGCCTGGGCGACGGATAACGACGTTCTGCGCCATCTCTCTACCGAGATCGTGCAGGCCCGCTTCCACCAGGCCGGACTCCAGTGCCGCTACTACAACCCGGCGATCCACACCGCAGCCTTTGCGTTGCCTCAATATCTGCAAGACGCGCTGTCCTCAAAGGAGGTGAACTAATTGAAAAAGCTTAAACTGCATGGCTTTAACAATCTGACCAAAAGCCTGAGTTTTTGTATTTACGATATCTGCTACGCCAAAACAGCAGAAGAGCGCGATGGTTACATCGCCTATATCGATGAACTCTACAACGCCAACCGTCTGACCGAGATCCTGACAGAGACCTGCTCGATTATCGGCGCGAACATCCTGAATATCGCGCGCCAGGATTATGAGCCTCAGGGTGCGAGCGTCACCATTCTGGTGAGTGAAGAGCCGGTTGACCCGAAGCTTATCGACAAAACCGAGCACCCCGGCCCGCTGCCGGAAGTGGTAGTCGCCCACCTGGATAAAAGCCACATCTGCGTGCACACCTACCCGGAAAGCCACCCGGAAGGCGGGCTGTGTACCTTCCGCGCGGATATTGAAGTGTCGACCTGCGGCGTGATTTCACCGCTGAATGCGTTGAATTATTTAATCCACCAGCTGGAATCCGATATCGTCACTATTGATTATCGCGTGCGCGGTTTTACCCGTGATATCAACGGCATGAAGCACTTCATTGATCATGAGATCAACTCCATTCAGAACTTCATGTCCGAAGACATGAAGTCGCTGTACGACATGATGGATGTGAACGTCTATCAGGAGAATATCTTCCATACCAAGATGATGCTTAAAGAGTTCGATCTTAAGCACTATATGTTCCATACCAGGCCGGAAGATTTAAGTGACGAAGAGCGTAAGGTCATTACCGACCTGCTCTGGAAAGAGATGCGCGAAATTTACTACGGCCGTAACATTCCGACCGTGTAAACGTGATCCGGAGCAGGGACGCTTCGGGGAGTTACTTCTGTTGCATAAAATCGCGGTAGGCGTTCAACACGCTCAGAAAGTCTTCCACGCCGCACAGCGACAGGCTCTCTTCGTCGTAGTAGCTCATCCCCTCTTCCATCTCATCACCCGAGAACTCAAGTTGGTTGGCGCGCACCATCACCTCTTCGCCATCCATCCACAGCGTGTATTCGTGCCCGGCGCGTTGCCAGGAGCGTTCACTGCCTTTCACCGTTTCCGCCGCCTGTTCGACTTCATCCAGCAGCGCGAGGTTCTCTTTCACCTCTTCGTTAAACCAGTGTCCAACGGCTTCGTGCCCCATCGACATTCGCACTTTCACCACGCCGGTGATGTCGCGCAAAAATTCGTAATCCATAGCGTTTTCCTCTGCAAAGCCATTAGGGTAATTATCGCAGCAGAGAGGAAGAAAAAAAGCGGGAGAGGTGGGAGGAATGAAAATAAAAAACCCACCGACGTTGCGATGGGTTTTGTAGGCCCGGTAAGCGTAGCGCCACCGGGCAATGGGTCAGGTGCGGAGCGGTCTGGTGCCCTCACCCCCAGCCCCTCTCCCACGGGAGAGGGTAGCATTTATACTGCGGTCTGGAAGATCACCCCGTCAGCCTTCTCGGTGTACTGAGAGAGCTGGTCGAAGTTCAGATAACGATAAGTATCCACCGCCGTCTTATCTACCTGAGCCACAAAGGTCTGGTACTCTTCCGGCGTTGGCAGTTTGCCAATCAGCGCCGCAACCGCCGCCAGCTCCGCAGAGGCCAGGTAAACGTTCGCCCCGGTTCCTAAACGGTTAGGGAAGTTACGGGTTGAGGTGGAAACCACCGTCGCACCGTCGGCCACGCGCGCCTGGTTGCCCATACACAGGGAACAGCCAGGGATTTCGATACGCGCCCCGCTCTTACCAAACACGCTGTAGTAGCCCTCTTCGGTCAGCTGCGCCGCATCCATACGGGTTGGCGGCGCCACCCACAGACGGGTCGGCAGCTGGCCTTTGTGGGTATCCAGCAGCTTACCGGCAGCACGGAAGTGGCCGATGTTGGTCATACAGGAGCCGATGAACACTTCGTCGATCTTATCGCCCTGTACGTCAGAGAGCAGACGCGCATCGTCCGGATCGTTAGGCGCACACAGGATTGGCTCTTTGATATCCGCCAGATCGATCTCAATCACCGCCGCGTACTCTGCGTCTGCATCGGCTTCCAGCAGCTGCGGATCCGCCAGCCATTTTTCCATGCCCTGAATACGACGCTCCAGCGTACGACGGTCGCCGTAGCCTTCCGCTATCATCCACTTCAGCAGCACGATGTTGGAGGTCAGATACTCAATAATCGGCTCTTTGTTCAGCTTGATGGTACAGCCCGCCGCAGAACGCTCGGCTGAGGCATCGGTCAGCTCGAACGCCTGCTCCACTTTCAGATCCGGCAGACCTTCAATTTCCAGAATTCGGCCAGAGAAGATGTTTTTCTTGCCTTTCTTCTCGACGGTCAGCAGACCCTGTTTAATGGCATACAGCGGGATCGCGTGCACCAGATCGCGCAGGGTAATGCCCGGCTGCATTTTACCTTTGAAGCGCACCAGCACCGATTCCGGCATATCCAGCGGCATCACGCCGGTCGCTGCGGCAAACGCCACCAGACCGGAACCCGCCGGGAAGGAGATCCCGATTGGGAAACGGGTATGGGAGTCACCGCCGGTACCGACGGTATCCGGCAGCAGCATGCGGTTCAGCCAGGAGTGGATAACGCCGTCGCCCGGACGCAGGGAGACACCGCCACGGTTCATAATGAAGTCTGGCAGCGTGTGGTGCGTGGTTACGTCAACCGGCTTCGGATACGCCGCGGTGTGGCAGAAGGATTGCATCACCAGATCGGAAGAGAAGCCCAGGCACGCCAGGTCTTTCAGTTCATCACGGGTCATTGGGCCAGTGGTGTCCTGAGACCCCACGGAGGTCATTTTCGGTTCGCAGTACGCGCCAGGACGGATACCAGTGACGCCGCAGGCGCGACCCACCATTTTCTGCGCCAGAGAGTAACCGCGGTTGCTCTCGGCCACGTCTTTCGCCTGACGGAATACGTCACTGTGCGGCAGACCCAGCGCTTCACGCGCTTTGGTGGTCAGGCCACGGCCAATGATCAGCGGGATACGGCCACCGGCACGCACTTCGTCGATCAGCACGTCGGTTTTCAGTTCGAAGCTGGCCAGCAGTTCGTTGGTTTCGTGGTTACGCACTTCACCTTTATACGGGTAAACGTCAATCACGTCGCCCATGTTCAGGTTGCTCACGTCCACTTCAATTGGCAGCGCGCCCGCATCTTCCATGGTGTTGAAGAAGATTGGCGCAATTTTGCCGCCGAGGCACAGGCCGCCGCCGCGCTTGTTCGGCACGTGCGGAATGTCGTCGCCCATGAACCACAGCACGGAGTTGGTGGCGGATTTACGGGAAGAACCGGTACCAACCACGTCACCGACGTAAGCCAGCGGGAAACCTTTTTGTTGCAGGGCTTCGATCTGTTTGATCGGGCCAACCACGCCTGGCTGATCCGGCTCAATGCCTTCACGGGCGTTTTTCAGCATCGCAAGGGCGTGCAGTGGGATATCCGGGCGAGACCATGCATCCGGCGCCGGAGAAAGGTCATCGGTGTTGGTTTCACCGGTCACTTTAAAGACGGTAACGGTAATTTTTTCAGCAAGCTGAGGGCGGTTCAGGAACCATTCGGCATCGGCCCAGGACTGCATCACCTGCTTCGCGTAAACGTTGCCTGCTTTGGCTTTTTCTTCCACATCGTAGAAGTTATCGAACATCAGCAGCGTTGAAGAGAGCGCTTTGGCAGCAATTGGCGCCAGCTTGTCGTTATCCAGCGCGTCAATCAGCGGATGAATGTTATAGCCGCCCTGCATGGTGCCGAGCAGTTCAATCGCTTTTTCAGGAGTAACCAGTGGGGAGGTGGCTTCGCCTTTGGCAACGGCGGCAAGGAATCCGGCTTTTACGTAGGCAGCTTCATCTACGCCAGGCGGTACACGGTTGATCAGCAGATCTAACAGGAATTCTTCTTCGCCCTCAGGCGGGTTCTTCAGCAGCTCGACGAGCGCGGCCATTTGGGTTGCATCTAAAGGTTTGGGTACAATTCCCTCGGCGGCACGTTCTGCTACGTGCTTACGGTATTCTTCTAGCACGACGGTTCTCCTCGCTCTCATTGTCATATGCGGCGGGCGTTCTCTTCACGCTCCTGTGAGACAGCAGTTTGTAGGGTAAATGCCCGATACCGCGTCGGGCAGCATAGCAGGATTTCTGCACAGTGTTAATCTGTTTACAAAAAAGCAACATTAAAAAATTTGCTGAATCGTTAAGCATGGTATAGCAGGGAGACGAGACGAATTTCAGACACAAAAAAACCGCCTGATAGCGGTTTATTTGTTGCCTTGCGGTGGTAGCACACCGTGTTGGCAGATTTGCGGCAACCCCAACGCAATGAATTTTGCATCACGCCCCACTGGCTTGCAAGCCATTATGTCAATTTTGCGTGGCGCCTTCCTGTTTCGAATGAAAAAACGGTTAACTTCATTTATCGCCTTCTGAATTCCCACTGAGTCGATTACTCTTTTTCTCGGCCTGCTTCGCTGGTGTAGCAACCAGTCACCGGGCCCGGGAGCAGTTCCGTAACCTACGCGGCAACACCAACTTGCCTGGTTCTGCCTTTCCCGGTGAAGAATGAACCCGCGTAGCCTGTACAGGAACGCACGCAATGGAGATGCGAATCACTGCGCTGATCGTTGTGACCGGTTTACTGCTAACCGCACTGCATGGTGGCTGGAATATATCCGACATCATGGTGCTGTTTGTCGTCAACTTCGGCAACTAGCTGCTGGCCGCTCGCAAGAGCGGCCTTCTGAATGTCCGTCGCCTGCTCAGCCATCCGATATAATTGTGTAATAAATACTCACACTCTTTATCCGGATGCTTCGGAGGTTTTCCCAACAAAAGTCAAAACTGTAAAACACGAGTGAATGATACTCGCGGCAACAGCAACGCCTCACGGCACTGCACTCGTCTCGTTGGAGTCAATCTATGAAGTTGCCTTTTAAACCACATCTTCTTGTTCTGCTTTGCAGTGCGGGGCTGTTTGCCGCCTCAGGCGTCATGTTCGTTAAAAGCCGCGCAACGGAACCCGCTCCCGCACCTGCGCCGGTAGCCCCGCAGCTCCCCGCCCCGACAGCACAACCTGCCCCGGTGGCGACTCCGGCCTATAGCGCCGCGCAGATCGATCAGTGGACAGCGCCCATTGCGCTCTATCCCGACGCGCTGCTGTCGCAAATTCTGATGGCCTCAACCTATCCGGCGAGCGTGATTCAGGCCGCCCAGTGGTCAAAGGACAACCCTAAAATGCAGGGCGATACCGCCATTCAGGCGGTCAGCGGGCAGCCATGGGATGCCAGCGTGAAATCGCTGGTCGCCTTTCCGCAGTTAATGTCGTTGATGGGAGAAAACCCGTCGTGGGTACAGAGCCTCGGCGACGCCTTTCTGGCCCAGCCAAAGGATGTGATGGATTCCGTGCAGCGTCTGCGCCTGCTCGCGCAGCAGACAGGCACGTTGCAATCCACCCCGCAGCAGACCGTCACCACCGTGAAAAAATCTGCGCCAGCCTCCACCAGTACAGCCGCGACGTCAACGTCGGCTAGTCCTACGGTGATTAAAATTGAGCCAGCCGATCCACAGGTGGTTTATGTCCCTACCTACAACCCTTCCACCGTTTACGGCACGTGGCCAAACGCCAGCTATCCGCCTGTGTATCTGCCCCCGTCTCCCGGCCAGCAGTTTACCAATAGTTTTGTCAGAGGCTTTGGCTATAGCCTCGGCGTAGCCACCACCTATGCGCTGTTCAGTAACATAGACTGGGACGATGACGACGAACATCATCACGATCATGATGACGATCACCACGGCGGTTATTCGCATAACGGCGATAACATTAATATTAATGTTAATAACTTCAATAAGATCACCGGCGAGCACCGTACCGATAATCATCAGGTCTGGCAGCATAATCCGACCTACCGCAACGGCGTGCCCTACGCCAATAGCCAGCTTGCCAGCCGCTATCATCAGACTTCAGTGCCGGGCGGGCTGAGCGCTACCCGGCAGCAGCCGGTCAACCGCGATAGCCAGCGGCAGGCTGCGATGGCGCAGGTACAGCAGTCGACGGGCAAAACCCTCACACAGCTACAGCATGGCGACGCGCATTTCCCGCAACATTCAGCGTCCGCGCAGCAGCTGAAGCAGCTCTCTCAGCGCAGCAACTATCGCGGCTACGACAGCGCGCGGCCCCACGCACAACAGATGAATAATACTCTTGCGCAAACCAGACGCCCGACGCAGGTTCAGCATCAGCCGCTGCGGGCAAACGCCCTGAGCGGCAACGACAGCCGCTCGGCCAACTGGCAGGCCCAGCACCAGCGCGGGCTGCAAAGCCGCCAGCAGCTGTCCGAACATCATACCGAACACCGTGAATTCCATCGTCGTTAAGGAAGCCGCTATGAACATGAAACCGATCGGTGGAATGCTGTTGTTGATGGTATCCACCTTCGCCTGCGCCCAGCAATCTTTCTCCACGCCTGAGCAGGCGGCCAATACCCTGACGAAGGCCATCAGCGAGCAGAATGAGAGCGCGATGGCCGACCTGCTGGGGGATAACTGGCGCGACTATCTGCCACCTGAAGGGGTTGATCCGGAGGCGGTAGCTCGATTCCTGCGTGACTGGAAGATTAACCATCGTACCGAAATCAGCGGCGATATTGCCCATCTGTCAGTTGGCGATAACGGCTGGCAACTCCCCATACCGGTAGTGAAGAAAAAAGAGGGCTGGCAATTTGATATGCAGAAAGCGGCTGATGAGATCCTGACCCGCGAAATCGGCCGCAACGAACTCGCGGCTATCGAAGCGCTGCACGCCTACGTCGACGCACAGCAGAGCTACTACGCCATGAACCACCGCTATGCGCAGAAGATTGTCAGCACGCCAGGGCTAAAAGACGGCCTGTACTGGCCCATCTCGCCGGGCGAAGCGCCAAGCCCGCTGGGTCCCGCCTTCAGCCCGCCGGAGCCGGGTATGGGCTATCACGGCTATCGGTTCCGCATTCTGCCGGATAAAAATGGCTTTGCGATGGTTGCCTGGCCCGTGAGCTATGGTCAGACGGGGGTAATGAGCTTTGTCGTTAACCAGGATGACAAGGTGCATCAGGCAAATCTCGGCAACGATTCGGCACAAAAAGCGCAGGCGCTCGCTGCATACCACCCGGATAAAACCTGGCAGCCTGTCACCCCCTGAACGCGGCGCATAAAAAAAGCGGCCTCAGGCCGCTTTTTTCATCTGAAGAAATTTATTTCTTCTTCGCTTTCGCGTTTGGCAGGTCCGTAATGCTACCTTCAAACACTTCTGCCGCCAGGCCCACGGACTCGTGCAGAGTCGGGTGAGCGTGGATGGTCAGCGCGATGTCTTCCGCGTCACAGCCCATTTCGATAGCCAGACCGATTTCACCCAGCAGCTCGCCGCCGTTGGTACCGACAATCGCACCACCGATAACACGGTGAGTCTCTTTGTCGAAGATCAGTTTGGTCATACCGTCTGCGCAGTCGGACGCGATAGCACGGCCAGAAGCAGCCCACGGGAAGGTGGCGGTTTCATAGCTGATGCCTTTCTCTTTCGCTTCTTTCTCAGTCAGACCGACCCATGCAACTTCTGGCTCGGTGTAGGCGATAGATGGGATCACTTTCGGATCGAAGTAGTGCTTCATGCCGGCGATAACTTCAGCGGCAACGTGACCTTCGTGAACACCTTTGTGCGCCAGCATTGGCTGACCGACGATATCGCCGATAGCAAAGATGTGCGGCACGTTGGTGCGAAGCTGTTTGTCAACGCGGATGAAGCCACGGTCGTCCACTTCCACGCCAGCTTTGCCCGCGTCGAGGTTTTTACCGTTCGGCACACGACCGATAGCCACCAGCACGGCGTCGTAACGCTGTGGTTCGGATGGGGCTTTTTTGCCTTCCATGGAAACGTAAATACCGTCTTCTTTCGCTTCAACGGCAGTCACTTTGGTTTCCAGCATCAGGTTGAATTTCTTGCTGATGCGTTTGGTGAAGACTTTAACGATGTCTTTGTCGGCAGCCGGGATAACCTGGTCGAACATTTCAACCACGTCGATCTCTGAACCCAGCGCATGGTACACGGTACCCATTTCCAGACCGATGATACCGCCGCCCATAACCAGCAGGCGCTCAGGAACGGTTTTCAGCTCCAGCGCATCGGTGGAATCCCACACGCGTGGATCTTCATGTGGAATGAATGGCAGTTCGATTGGGCGAGAGCCTGCCGCGATGATCGCGTTGTCGAAGTTAATCACGGTTTTACCGTTTTCGCCTTCCACTTCCAGGGTGTTCGCACCGGTGAATTTACCCAGACCGTTTACCACTTTCACTTTACGGCCTTTGGCCATACCCGCCAGACCGCCGGTCAGCTGAGTGATAACTTTCTCTTTCCAGGTACGAATTTTGTCGATGTCGGTTTTCGGCTCGCCGAAGACGATACCGTGTTCAGCCAGCGCTTTGGCTTCTTCGATAACTTTCGCTACGTGCAGCAGCGCTTTAGAAGGGATACAGCCGACGTTCAGACAAACACCGCCGAGGGTGCTGTAACGTTCTACGATGACGGTTTCCAGACCTAAATCCGCGGCGCGAAATGCTGCGGAGTAACCTGCCGGGCCTGCCCCAAGTACTACGACCTGAGTTTTGATTTCTGTGCTCATCATGACCTCTTAATGTATACCCGTCGTCCACCGGGTCGTTCTATCCGCCCGTATTTTACAAAATTGTTAACAATTTTGAAACAACAAACGGCTCACGAATTATCGCTTTCACCAATAACCTCAAAAACCCCATGAGATTATCAGAAAAAAGCCGGCCGACTGGCCGGCTTTTCGATTACATCACCAGGCGGCGAATGTCGCTCAGCATGTTGTTGATGATGGTGATGAAACGCGCACCATCAGCCCCGTCGATCACGCGGTGGTCGAAGGACAGAGAGATTGGCATCATCAGACGCGGCACGAACTCTTTGCCATTCCACACCGGCTCCATCGCGGACTTGGACACACCGAGGATAGCCACTTCCGGCGCGTTCACAATCGGTGCGAAGTGGGTGGTACCCAGGCCGCCGATGCTGGAGATAGTGAAGCAGCCGCCCTGCATTTCGCCGGCAGTCAGCTTACCATCACGCGCTTTTTTGGAGATGGTGGTCAGTTCACGGGACAGCTCAGTGACGCTCTTCTTGTTCACGTCTTTGAAGACCGGAACAACCAGACCATTTGGCGTATCAACCGCAACACCGATGTTGATGTACTTCTTCAGCGTCAGCTTCTGGCCGTCTTCGGACAGGGAGCTGTTGAAGCGAGGCATCTGCTCAAGGGCAGCGGCAACCGCTTTCATGATGAAGACCACTGGAGTGAACTTCACGTCCAGCTTACGCTTCTCAGCTTCGGCGTTCTGCTGTTTACGGAACGCTT
This sequence comes from Enterobacter sp. Res13-Sevr-PEC09-46, assembly GCF_015672585.1. Classification (NCBI taxonomy): domain Bacteria; kingdom Pseudomonadati; phylum Pseudomonadota; class Gammaproteobacteria; order Enterobacterales; family Enterobacteriaceae; genus Enterobacter; species Enterobacter sp. Res13-Sevr-PEC09-46. The sequence goes on from NZ_JADABR010000001.1 coordinate 98,742, forward strand.
CCAGATCGGTGATATCGGTCTTATCGAAGTGGGTAACGTGCGGGATCATTACCCAGTTACGGCTCAGGTTAGCACCCGAGATTTTCTGGATACGGCCCAGTTCCACTTCTTCGATTTCACCGAACTTGCTGAAGTCCACTTTCGGCCATGGCAGCATGCCCGGGATACCGCCACCGGCAGCAGCAGGTGCAGCTTCGGCGCGTTTCACCGCATCTTTCACGTAAGCCTGAACGTCTTCGCGCAGGATACGGCCTTTACGACCAGTGCCCTTCACTTTCGCCAGGTTCACACCGAATTCGCGCGCCAGGCGACGAATCAGCGGAGTCGCGTGGACGTAAGCGTCGTTTTCAGCGAACTCAGATTTTTCTGCTTTAGCAGCAGGGGCAGCAGCCGGTTTAGCAGCCTGAGCCGGTGCAGCAGCCGGTGCCGGAGCAGCCGCGGCAGCTGGAGCGGCGGCAGGTGCTGCGCCTTCCACTTCGAAGACCATGATCAGAGAGCCGGTAGATACTTTGTCGCCGGTGTTGATTTTGATCTCTTTAACGGTACCGGCGAACGGCGCAGGCACTTCCATAGAAGCTTTGTCGCCTTCAACGGTGATCAGTGACTGTTCAGCGGCAACTTTGTCGCCCACTTTTACCATTACTTCGGTCACTTCAACTTCGTCACCGCCGATGTCCGGTACGTTAACGTCTTTCACGCCGCCAGCAGCCGCTGGTGCAGCAGCCGGAGCCGGAGCAGCTTCCGCTTTCGCTGGAGCCGCAGCACCTTCAGCGCCCGCCACTTCGAAAATCATGATCAGGGAACCCGTAGACACTTTGTCGCCGGTGTTGATCTTGATCTCTTTAACGGTACCCGCGAACGGTGCCGGCACTTCCATAGAGGCTTTGTCGCCTTCTACGGTGATCAGTGACTGCTCGGCCGCAACGGTATCGCCCACTTTCACCAGGATTTCAGTGACTTCAACTTCGTCACCGCCGATGTCAGGCACGTTCACTTCTTTCGCTGCCGCGGCCGCTGCTGGAGCAGCAGCAGGAGCGGCTTCTTTCTTCTCTTCCTGCGCAGGTGCAGCAGCTGCTGCACCGTCGGCGGAATCGAAAATCATGATCAGTTTACCGGTCTCGGTTTTATCGCCAACAGAGACTTTGATCTCTTTAACGATGCCAGCCTGAGGAGACGGGACTTCCATAGAAGCTTTGTCGCCTTCTACGGTGATCAGCGACTGTTCAGCTTCAACTTTGTCGCCCACTTTGACCAGGATCTCAGTGATTTCAACTTCATCAGCCCCGATGTCCGGTACATTGATTTCGATAGCCATTATTCTTTTACCTCTTACGCCAGACGCGGGTTAACTTTATCTGCATCGATGTTGAATTTGGTGATTGCGTCTGCAACCACTTTCTTATCGATTTCGCCACGTTTAGCCAGTTCGCCCAGTGCTGCTACCACCACGTAGGAAGCATCAACTTCGAAGTGGTGACGCAGGTTTTCGCGGCTGTCAGAACGACCGAAGCCGTCAGTACCCAGTACGCGATAATCATCAGCTGGAACGTAAGTACGAACCTGCTCAGCGAACAGTTTCATATAGTCAGTAGACGCCACCGCTGGCGCGTCGTTCATCACCTGAGCGATGTACGGAACGCGTGGGGTTTCCATTGGGTGCAGCATGTTCCAGCGCTCACAATCCTGGCCATCACGCGCCAGTTCAGTGAAGGAGGTAACAGAGTACACATCGGAACCCACACCGTAGTCTTTCGCCAGGATCTGCGCTGCTTCACGAACGTGACGCAGGATAGAACCGGAGCCCAGCAGCTGAACTTTACCTTTGCTACCTTCGATGGTTTCGAGTTTGTAGATACCTTTACGGATACCTTCCTCGGCACCTGCTGGCATTGCCGGCATGTGGTAGTTTTCGTTCAGGGTGGTGATGTAGTAGTAAATATTCTCTTGCGCTTCACCGTACATGCGCTGCAAGCCGTCATGCATGATGACTGCCACTTCGTACGCGTAAGACGGGTCGTAAGAGATACAGTTAGGGATAGTCAGAGACTGAATGTGGCTGTGACCATCTTCGTGCTGTAGACCTTCACCGTTCAGGGTCGTACGACCAGAAGTACCACCGATCAGGAAGCCGCGAGCCTGCTGGTCGCCTGCCTGCCAGCACAGGTCACCGATACGCTGGAACCCGAACATGGAGTAGTAGATGTAGAACGGGATCATCGGCAGGTTATTGGTGCTGTAAGAAGTCGCAGCAGCCAGCCAGGATGCGCCTGCACCCAGTTCGTTGATACCTTCCTGAAGGATCTGACCTTTCTCGTCTTCTTTGTAGTATGCAACCTGCTCACGGTCCTGCGGGGTGTACTGCTGACCGTTCGGGCTGTAGATACCGATCTGACGGAACAGACCTTCCATACCGAAAGTACGCGCTTCGTCGGCGATGATTGGAACCAGACGATCTTTGATCGACTTGTTCTTCAGCATCACGTTCAGGGCACGAACGAAAGCGATAGTGGTAGAGATCTCTTTGTTCTGCTCTTCCAGCAGCTGAGAGAAATCTTCCAGCGCTGGCAGTTCCAGCTTCTCGGTGAAGTTAGGCTGACGAGCAGGCAGGTAGCCTTTCAGCGCCTGACGACGTTCGTGCAGGTACTTGTGCTCTTCAGAACCTTCCGGGAAGGTGATGTAAGACAGTTTTTCTACCTGCTCATCGGTCACTGGAACGTTGAAACGATCGCGGATATAACGCACGCCGTCCATGTTCATTTTCTTAACCTGGTGAGCGATGTTTTTACCTTCTGCGGTATCACCCATGCCGTAACCTTTAATGGTGTGGGCCAGGATCACAGTCGCTTTACCTTTGGTTTCACGCGCTTTTTTCAGTGCAGCGTAAACTTTCTTCGGATCGTGACCACCGCGGTTCAGCGCCCAGATCTGCTCGTCAGTCCAGTCTGCAACCAGGGCTGCGGTTTCAGGATATTTGCCGAAGAAGTGCTCACGAACGTAGGCACCGTCTTTGGATTTGAAGGTCTGGTAGTCGCCGTCAACGGTTTCGTTCATCAGCTGGATCAGTTTACCGCTGGTGTCTTTACGCAGCAGCTCATCCCAACGACCGCCCCACATCACTTTGATCACGTTCCAGCCAGCACCTGCGAAGATGCCTTCCAGTTCGTTGATGATCTTGCCGTTACCGGTTACCGGACCATCCAGACGTTGCAGGTTACAGTTGATGATGAAGCACAGGTTGTCCAGCTTCTCACGGGTCGCGATGGTGATCGCGCCTTTAGATTCTGGCTCATCCATTTCACCGTCGCCCAGGAAGGCGTAAACGGTCTGCTCAGAGGTGTCTTTCAGACCACGGTGTTCCAGGTACTTCAGGAATTTAGCCTGATAGATCGCACCGATTGGACCCAGACCCATAGATACGGTCGGGAACTGCCAGAACTCAGGCATCAGTTTAGGGTGCGGGTAAGAAGACAGACCCTTACCGTGAACTTCCTGACGGAAGTTGTTCATCTGCTCTTCAGTCAGACGACCTTCCAGGAAGGCACGTGCATAGATGCCCGGAGAGATGTGGCCCTGGAAGTACACCAGATCGCCGCCATCTTTCTCGTTAGCTGCACGGAAGAAGTGGTTGAAGCACACTTCGTAAATGGTCGCAGAAGACTGGAAGGACGCCATGTGGCCACCCAGTTCCAGGTCCTTCTTGGATGCGCGCAGAACGGTCATGATGGCGTTCCAGCGGATAGCAGAACGGATACGGCGTTCCAGATCCAGATTGCCCGGGTATTCCGGTTCGTCTTCGACGGCAATCGTGTTTACGTAGTTGCTAGCCCCTGCACCTGAAGCCACTTTCACGCCGCCTTTGCGTGCTTCTGAAAGCAGCTGATCAATCAGATACTGAGCGCGCTCAACACCTTCTTCACGGATGACCGATTCGATCGCCTGTAGCCAGTCGCGAGTTTCGATCGGATCCACGTCATTTTGGAGACGTTCTGACATGGGGGTATTCCTTATCTATCTAATACGTTGATTTGTCTGGAACCTGTCCCATTGTATTTTCGCCAGAAAACACAATAAGACAGGTTCTGCGTTTAGTTGCCGCGCTCTAAAAGTACCTGGCGCTTAATCCTTTCGTTGCTGTATGCGGCGTAATGAACGTTCGCGACGCGATTGTTCACGGCTGCGGTCCAGCAAGATTTCCTCAATGAAAGCCAGATGGCGGTGCGACGCTTCGCGCGCCTGCTCCGGTTCCCCGGCCATTATCGCCTCGAATACTCGGGTGCGATGGTTGCTTACCAGCGGGAGCATCTCCCGACGGGCATACAACAATTCAAAATTCTGACGAACGTTCTGGGCCAGCATCGGCTCCATGCAGCGTAGCAGATGGAGGAGCACCACGTTGTGCGCCGCTTCGGTGACGGCAATTTGATACTGGACGACGGCATTGGACTCGGCGTCTAAATCGCCGGACTGCTGTGCCCGTTCAATGGCCTGATGCAGCTCGCGAATACGTACGCGGTCTTCATCAGTGCTGCGAAGGGCGGCGTAATAAGCCGCGATACCTTCCAGCGCGTGACGGGTCTCAAGCAGATCAAACTGGGATTCTGGGTGGTCAGAGAGAAGTTCTACCAGCGGGTCGCTGAAGCTCTGCCACAGGCTGTTTTGCACAAAGGTTCCGCCACCCTGGCGACGGAGCAACAGGCCCTTTGCTTCGAGACGTTGAATCGCCTCACGCAGAGAGGGGCGTGAAACGTCGAACTGTTTTGCCAGCTCGCGTTCTGGCGGGAGCTTCTCGCCCGGGCGCAGTGTCCCTTCGAGAATCAAAAACTCCAGCTGCTGCTCAATCACATCGGAAAGTTTTGGTTGGCGAATTTTGCTGTAGGCCATATTCCCTGTCTTACGCCTTTTTGCCCGGAGTCAATTGGTCTTACCAATTTCATGTTCGTATCGCTAAAGTAACAAAGTATTCACCTTCTGTCCATATTGGTTTTGATTGAAATCAGTAAACCCGGCACATTTTAACAACCTTACAGAACTAACGTTTCAGGAATGTAACTTTGCACAAATGAAATGGTTACTACCAAAGAGGCAGTTTTAACCATAATGAAACGAGGGTTTTTGCAATCTGAAGCGATTCAACAAGGCAAAAAATGAAAATTCGCCCTCTTCTGACGCATTTCTATTCTATAGGTTGGGGTATGAGGGGTTAACGTACCGATTTACAATTGGTTTCTTTTTATTCAAGTCGTCTTCATCCCTTCATAAAGCAGGTGCATTCGCTGGCGCTTACCACTATTCTTGCGCTAACGGAAGCCATCTCCGCTTTTTTCGGTATCGTTAACCGTAAAGAAATAAATACAGAATATGGACTTTCATAATTACACACGCACAGCGTGAACATAACAACCACACACGAGGTTTCAAATGGAAGCTCAACAGCATGGCGATCAGCTAAAGCGCGGCCTTAAAAACCGCCATATTCAGCTCATCGCCCTGGGCGGTGCTATTGGTACTGGCCTGTTTCTGGGCAGTGCATCGGTTATCCAGTCGGCCGGTCCGGGCATTATTCTGGGGTACGCGATTGCGGGTTTTATTGCATTTCTGATTATGCGCCAGTTAGGTGAAATGGTTGTTGAGGAGCCGGTCGCAGGCTCATTCAGCCACTTCGCCTATAAATACTGGGGCAGCTTCGCAGGTTTCGCCTCGGGGTGGAACTACTGGGTTCTGTACGTTCTGGTTGCCATGGCCGAGCTGACCGCCGTTGGGAAATACATTCAGTTCTGGTACCCGGAGATCCCCACCTGGGCGTCTGCGGCGGCCTTCTTCGTCATTATCAATGCCATTAACCTGACCAACGTAAAAGTGTTTGGTGAGATGGAGTTCTGGTTTGCCATCATCAAAGTGATTGCCGTTGTAGCGATGATCATCTTCGGCGGCTGGCTGCTGTTCAGCGGCAACGGCGGTCCACAGGCCACCGTGCGCAACCTTTGGGAGCAAGGCGGGTTCCTGCCGCACGGCATGACCGGTCTGGTGATGATGATGGCAATTATCATGTTCTCCTTCGGCGGTCTGGAGCTGGTGGGCATCACCGCCGCGGAAGCCGACAACCCGGAGCAGAGCATCCCGAAAGCCACTAACCAGGTTATCTACCGTATTCTGATCTTCTATGTGGGCTCCCTGGCGGTCCTGCTCTCCCTGCTGCCATGGACGCGCGTGACGGCGGATACCAGCCCGTTTGTGCTCATCTTCCACGAGCTGGGCGACACCTTCGTGGCGAACGCGCTCAACGTCGTGGTGCTGACCGCCGCGCTCTCCGTTTATAACAGCTGCGTTTACTGCAACAGCCGTATGCTGTTCGGCCTGGCGCAACAGGGCAACGCACCGAAAGCGCTGCTTACCGTTGATAAGCGTGGCGTACCGGTTAATACCATCATCGTGTCGGCGGTCGTGACGGCGCTGTGCGTTCTGATTAACTACCTGGCACCGGAATCTGCCTTCGGTCTGCTGATGGCGCTGGTGGTTTCCGCGCTGGTGATTAACTGGGCGATGATTAGCCTCGCGCACATCAAGTTCCGCCGCGCCAAGCACCAGCAGGGCGTAACCACGCGCTTCCCTGCCCTGCTCTATCCGCTGGGGAACTGGGTTTGCCTGCTGTTCATGGCAGCTGTGCTGGTCATCATGCTCATCACCCCAGGCATGGCGATTTCCGTCTACCTGATCCCGGTCTGGATTGCGATCCTCGGCGTGGGTTATATGGTGAAACAGAAAAATGCCAAAACGGTGAAAGCGCACTAAGTGTTTTCTCGCTGTACTCGCGGTTGCGGGTACAGCGTCTTGTTACCTTCCTCACAAATTCGCGCCCACAGCAAAATCCTCCATATCACCGCCTTTATATTGCAACGCATATATTCGTTTGCCAGCGAATAATTCTCTCCATACCGAAACCCGGAGAGCTGTCGATGAATAACAACAAACTGTCAGTAAAAGAAAAGATCGGCTATGGCATGGGTGACGCCGGATGCAACATTATCTTTGGCGCCATCATGTTATTTGTTAACTACTTTTATACGGATATTTTTGGTCTGGCTCCTGCACTGGTTGGCGTTTTACTCCTGTCCGTACGCGTCATTGATGCCGTCACGGACCCAATTATGGGCGCGATTGCCGACCGTACCCGCAGCAAATATGGCCGGTTTCGTCCATGGCTGCTGTGGATTGCCTTCCCCTACGCGCTGTTCAGCATCCTGATGTTTACCACGCCTGACTGGAGCTATAACAGCAAAGTTATCTATGCCTTTGTCACCTACTTCCTGCTGTCGCTGACCTATACCGCCATCAACATTCCGTACTGCTCGCTCGGCGGCGTGATCACCAACGACCCGAAAGAGCGCGTTGCCTGCCAGTCCTACCGTTTTGTTATGGTTGGTATCGCCACGCTGCTGCTGTCGCTGACGCTCCTGCCGATGGCCGACTGGTTCGGTGGGGATAACAAAGCCAAAGGCTACCAGATGGCGATGACCGTGCTGGCGCTGATTGGTACCTGCATGTTCCTGTTCTGCTTCGCCACGGTGCGCGAGCGCGTGCGTCCGGCGGTGCAAACCCATGACGAACTGAAAAACGACCTGAAAGACGTGTGGAAGAACGACCAGTGGGTGCGCATTCTGCTCCTGACCCTGTGCAACGTCTGCCCTGGCTTTATCCGCATGGCGGCCACCATGTATTACGTCACCTGGGTCATGGGGCAAAGCACCCATTTCGCCACGCTGTTTATCAGCCTGGGCGTGGTCGGCATGATGTTCGGCAGTATGCTTGCGAAAGTGCTGACCGACCGCTGGTGTAAGCTGAAGGTCTTCTTCTGGACCAACATCGTGCTGGCGATTTTCTCCTGCGCCTTTTACTTCTTCGACCCGAAAGCGACGACAACCATTGTCGTGCTCTACGTCCTGCTGAACATCCTGCACCAGATCCCGTCACCGCTGCACTGGTCGCTGATGGCCGACGTGGACGACTACGGTGAATGGAAAACCGGGAAACGCATCACCGGGATCAGCTTCTCCGGCAACATCTTCTTCCTGAAGCTGGGTCTGGCGATTGCCGGGGCAATGGTCGGCTTCCTGCTCTCCTGGTACGGCTACGACGCGGGCGCAAAAGCGCAGAGCGCGGATGCCATCAACGGGATCGTGCTGCTGTTTACCGTCATTCCCGGCATTGGATACTTAATTACCGCGGGCGTAGTACGTCTGCTGAAAGTGGACCGTGAGACCATGAAGCAGATCCAGTCCGATCTGGAAAAGCGTCGCACCAACTATCGCGAGCTGAACGATTATCAGGAACTCAAAGCCGCTGAGACTAAATAAGGAAAGCCGAATGCAAACCTGGCCAAACCCGTTTATTGAACAACGCGCCGACCCGTATATCCTGCGTCACGATGGGCAATATTACTTTATCGCCTCCGTGCCGGAGTACGATCGGCTGGCGATCCGCCGCGCGGACTCGCTGGAAGGTTTACGCGATGCCGAAGAGGTGATTGTCTGGCGCAAGCCCGACACCGGCCCGATGAGCCAGCTGATCTGGGCACCGGAGCTGCATCATATCGACGGCAGGTGGTACATCTATTTTGCCGCCACGCATACCCAGGCGCTCGATCAGCTCGGGATGTTCCAGCATCGCATGTTTGCCATTGAATGTGCAGATCGCGATCCGCTCACCGGTACGTGGGTGGAAAAAGGGCAAATCAAAACCCCGTTTGACACCTTCGCGCTGGATGCCACCACCTTTGTTCATCAGGGTAAACGCTGGTATCTGTGGGCGCAAAAAGCCCCGGACATTTCCGGTAACTCCAATCTTTACCTGTGTGAAATGGAAAATCCGTGGACGCTGAAAGGCGAGCCGGTGATGCTCAGTAAACCGGAATATGACTGGGAGTGCCGTGGGTTCTGGGTCAACGAAGGCCCGGCGGTGCTGTTCCATGGCGATAAGCTGTTTATCAGCTATTCCGCCAGCGCCACCGACGAGAACTACTGCATGGGATTACTGTGGGCAGACCTGAATGCCGATCCGCAAAACCCGGCTAACTGGCATAAATCCCCGCGCCCGGTGTTCGTCACCAGCTACGAAAACCGTCAGTATGGGCCAGGCCATAACAGCTTTACGCAGACGCCGGAAGGCGAAGATATGCTGGTCTACCACGCGCGAAACTACACTGAAATTGAAGGCGATCCGCTTTACGATCCCAATCGCCATACTCGCCTGAAACTCGTCCGCTGGAACGAAAACGGGATGCCTGACTTCGGCATCCCGCCTGCGGATACGCCGTAACAGCTTCGGCGCGCTGGCTTAGACCAGCGTGCCGTAAATCGTCAGCAGCGCCACAATCACCACCACCACAAAGGATGTTTTCTTCGCCATCGAGACGGCAGCTTTTGGCGTTGCGACTTTGTCCGTGTGCGGCTCACGCGCCAGCGAGAACTGTGCCAGTCGGGTTAAAACCTGATACTGCGAGGTATGGCGGTCTGCAAGGGAGACAAACCACGCGGGCAGCGCCTTTTCACCGTGACCGATGAGGGCATAGACCACGCCTACCAGACGCACCGGAAGCCAGTCGAGCACGTGCAGGATGGCATCAATGCCGGACTGTAGACGTTCATGCGGCGTAAGATAGCGGGCAAGCCAGGTCTGCCAGGCGCGCAGGAACGCATAACCCATCAGCAGTACCGGCCCCCAGGGTCCACCCACCACGAACCAGAACAGCGGCGCCAGGTAGTAACGGAAGTTGATCCACAGCAGCGCGTTTTGCAGCTCCCGCAGAAACTCGCGTTCATCGCAGTCCGGCGGTACGCCGTGGATCATCGTCAGCTCGCTCGCCATCGCGCCGCGCGCGTGGGCATCATCCCGGGAAGCGGCTTTCAGATACGCGTGATAGTGCAAACGCACCTTGCCCGCGCCAATACACAGCACGCCGAGCAGGATCCACACCACCAGCAGCGGCACGTTGAAAAAGAGGCCGTAAAGCGAGCGCAGCAACAGGAACGTAATCGCCATCACGCCTGCCGCCATCAGCAGCGTGCGCAGCATGGAAAAATGCCTGATGCGGCGGAATAACACCTCCAGCCGATGATCCAGATGCCAGTGCTCGCCGAGCTTAAACAGGCGTTCAGCGATCATAACCAGCAGCATGGTAAACAACGTCATGTTATCTCCTTATCTGACGACGTGGTAAGCATGGCGTGAAACCGGGCCCAGTCAAACGCCGGGCCGGGGTCGGTTTTTCTTTCCGGGGCGATGTCGCTGTGCCCTGTAATATTGTCTGCAATGGCGGGATAGCGCCCGATTAACGTTTGCGTTACAGCAACCAGTTTCTCATATTGCGCATCGGTGTAAGGCGCGGTGTCCGTTCCTTCCAGTTCAATTCCAATGGAGAAATCATTGCACCGCTCGCGTCCCTGATACATCGACACGCCGGCATGCCAGGCACGCTTATCAAAAGGAACATACTGAACCACTTCGCCATCACGACGGATCAGACAGTGCGCCGATACGCGCAGATGCGCAATCTCAGCAAAGAAAGGGTGGACATCGGGATCTATCGTTCCAGTGAATAACGCATCGATCCACGGACCGCCAAACTCACCCGGCGGGAGACTAATATTGTGAACCACCAGCAGTGTGGGCTTTTCATCCTCCGGGCGGCAGTCGTGGTGCGGCGACGGTACATGCCG